>LJIE01000001.1:692457-1378808 GCA_001281695.1 bacterium 336/3
CTGCCCCTCCAAATGCCCATCGGGTATCTGGCGTATAATAAATGAGTGGAAGAAAAAATAAACCTTTTTTTTCTGTACTGACAGTATCATCTAAACTAGAGAAGCCTAAAATTTTTTTCTTTTTCTGAGCATTTACAGAACTACACAGTCCCAAAAAAATAATAATGAAGAGAAGAAAAAGTATCTTCTTCGATATATAAGAAATCATGAATGTATATTTGAAAATCCAATATAAAAAATAAGAATTTAATCAATTACTTCTTATCCAATTTTATTCTCTCATCTCTGTTGGCTATTTCCCAAGCTGTCAGGAAAATGAGTTGGGCTATTTTAGTCATTTTGGGGTAATGAATTTTTTCAGGAGTATCAGTGGGTTTGTGATAATCTTCATGCAAACCACTAAAATAAAAAATGACAGGAATACCTTTTTTAGCAAAATTGTAATGGTCAGAACGGTAATAAAGCATTTCAGGATGACTTACATCATTGTAGGTATAATCGAGTTTGAGTTGTAAAGAGTTTTTGTTTACATCTTCTTGTAAGTTGTATAAATCCATAGAAAGTTTATCAGAGCCTATCAGATACACATAATCAGTAGTTTTGGTAGCTAAATATTTATCATCAATGCGTCCAATCATGTCTGTATTCAAATCTACAACAGTTTTATTGACAGGAAAAATAGGGTCAAAATCTGCATAATACTGCGAACCCAATAAACCCACTTCTTCGCCAGATACCAGCATAAATACAATGCTACGTCTTGGACCTTTTCCTGCTTTTTTTGCTTTCATAAAGGCTTCTGCCATTTCCAAAATAGAAGAAGTTCCCGAACCATTATCATCAGCACCATAATGAATTTTATTATCTTCAATGCCTATATGGTCGTAATGAGCAGAAATAATGACAAACTCATCTTTCTTGTCTGTGCCTTCAATCCAGCCTATTACGTTTTCAGTTTCGAGGGCTTCACTGGGGTTTCTGTTATCAGAATCCCTATTTCTATATAGAGCCATTCCCCAGCCAGATTTGACTACTTTAAACTTCTGAAAATAAGAACTATCTTTACCTGTTACAACAGCAGGCAATAAACCAATACGTTTCATTTCTTTGGCAATATATTTGGCAGCCTTTTTTTGTCCAATGCTGGCAGTCATTCTGCCTTGCATAGAGTCGGATGCAATAATATATAAATGCTTTTTTAAGTCATGAGAAGTAATTGTTTTGGCATAAAACCAAGCAGATGTATCTTTAATTGTAGATTGATAACCTGTGTTTTGAGCATACGATACAATACTGAAAAAAGAGGCAAAAAGAGTAAAGTAAAAACGCATAGAATCTAATTATTTGAAATCACAATATACAAATTTTATACCTATCCTCAATAAAAAACTCCTAAACAATTCAGGTTTAGGAGTTTTGGAGTAAAATAACCATTTAACTATTTTAATTTATTTCTGAAAAAGGCAATGGTTAGTTGATAAGCTTTTTCAGTAGCTTCTTTGTCATAATTGGGGTTACTTGGATTGGCAAAAGCATGTTCAGCATTGAAGCTATTGATAGATGCTTTTTTCTTTAGAGTCTGTAAATTCTTTTCAAATTCTGCTACAACTTCAGGGCTAATCCATTTTTCTTTGCTTGCAAAAATACCTAAAACAGGAGCTTTTAAGGTTTTAAGTTTTTCAACATCTTTTTCTGGCATACCGTAATACATTACACATGCTTTGGCTTGTTTACCAGCCAAAAGAGCAGTTTGTAAAGACCAGCCTCCACCAAAACACCAGCCAATTGTACCTATTTTAGCACTCTTACCAGCATAAGCAAAAGCTCCTTTGATAATAGTTTGTGCTCTTTCTGATTTTACAGCTTGCATATACTGGGCAGCTTCTTCACGAGAAGTAGCAACTTTTTTATCATAAAGGTCTAAGGCAATGACATTCACGTCTCCCAAATCGTTATAAATCTTTTCAGCCTCTCTCTTGATGTGGTCGTTCAAGCCCCACCACTCATGAATCACAAAAATATATTTCTTGGATGGTTTTGCAGCCTTCAATTCATAACCATAAGCTTCTGTGCCATCAGCAGCCTTGAAAGTAATGTCTTTTCCCACATCACTAATATGTTTGTAAGGTAAAGGCAAGTCATGGCTCATTCTAAAAGATTGCTCATCAGCCAATTCTGCAAAACTATTGGTTGCAGAAGGTACTTGACAACAAGTTTGGGCGTATAGTACTCCACCAAAAAGTGCCATCACAATTGATAATAAGATTTTTTTCATAAAATTTGAGTTTATGTGTTGTAACATTTAAGGAACACTATGAATATAGAAAAGGTTTTAGAAACTATTTCTTATTAGTATTTTTCTTAAACTTTTGTGTGGCAATCATGTGTAACATATCCTTTTTTACGAAATCTATCACAGGAGCAAGGGAGTCGTTTTCGGTAGCAGTTCTGAAATAAATAGCTGCTCTTAGAAAATGTTTTACAGAGTCAGTGGTATAAAACTGTAAATGGCTGGGAATTTCACCAGTAAGTCCCAAAGCCAAAACAGGTTGATTATCAGCATTTCTATGCTCATAATATTTCATAGCATCAGCTCTGTATAGGTGTTTGGAAGCAAGACGATGTGAGTCTTCAATAAGTTCCATTAACTTTTTTTGTGGGTCATCACTGATGTCTTTATAGGTAATTTGGATTTCAGCTCGTCCTAATTTTGGATAAATCACATGAATCCAATAAGGTTCAGCTATTTTGGAACTATCCTTACGAATAATTGCATGTTTAGAATATTCAAAAGTATAAGGATAAGTAGTATCCAAACCAACATATTCGCTTTTTGGTAAACTGATTCTGTTAAAGCCTTTGGGTTTAGGAGCAAAATTCTCTTCATCATCTCCGCAACTCCACAATACAAGAGATAATATGCAGGTATAAAGCAATTGTTTCATTATGCTTGATTTTTTAAGAACCATTCTATTGTTTTTTGTAAACCTTCTTTTGCAAAAACTTGAGGCTCATAGTCCAGTAAACTTTTGGCTTGTGAAATATCTGCCAAACTATCTTTTACATCACCTTTTCTTGCATCTCCAAAATAAGGTTCTATCTTTTTATCTAAAATTTCACGAATCAAATCAAATATTTCTTTTACAGAAAGTCGTTCGCCACAGGCTACATTATAAACCTTGTTGGGAGCTTCAGAATTTTTAGAAAACATAGCCTTGATATTGGCTTGTATAGCATTTTCTACAAATGTAAAATCTCTACTCTGTGAGCCATCTCCATTGATAGTAGGTGCTTGATTGTTCTTTAAAGCATTGATAAACAAAGGAATCACAGCAGCATATGCACCTTGAGGACTTTGCTTATATCCAAAAACATTGAAATAACGTAAACCAATACTTTCTGTGCCATAACTTTTAGCGAAAATTTCGGCATAAAGCTCATTGATATACTTTGTGAGAGCATAAGGAGATAAAGGTTTTCCTATTTGATTTTCTTGCTTGGGAAGAACGGGGCTATCACCATATACCGAAGAAGAAGATGCATAAACCAATCGCTTGACATTCTGTTCTTTACATGCCCATAGAATATTCAAAAAGCCTGTTACATTGGCTTCATTACTTGCAATAGGATTGTTGAGACTACGAGGTACAGAACCCAAAGCAGCCTGATGTGATACATAGTCTATTCCTTGACAAGCTTTCATGCAGGTCTCAGAATCAGTAATAGAACCTTCAATAAACTCAATCTGATTATTTTTAACAAAAGACTCTATATTCTTAAAGAAACCAGTAGAAAGGTTGTCTAAAACCCTGATTTTATTAGCTTTATGATAAACAAGATATTCTACAATATTTGAACCTATAAATCCAGCACCACCTGTAATTAAAAAATTATACTTGCTTAAATCTTCTTGATGAAAAGCGACCATTTTATATAGTTAATAAATTATAAGTGATGAGTCATGTGTTTTGATCTTTACATTTTATAGTATTCAATACGCATGGCTCACTTTTTTAATATTGCTCAAAGTTACAGATTTTTTTCAATTACATAAATCAGGCTTGAGGTATTGGTTTTACCAGCCTTGTTATTAGAAATAAAACCTCTCCACAATGCTTTGATATATTGTGTTTTACCTGTTTTATAACGACTGCTCAGTAAGCTAATATAATAAGCATCAAAAGGCATGGGACAAATAGCTTTTATACTACAGCCATGCTTTTTAAATAAACTTTCAATATCTTTTTTCTTGAAATGCCATAAATGTCTTGGAACATCGTAAGCTGCCCAATGTTCTTTAAAATACAAAGCATCATCACTTTCAGAATTTGGAACAGCTACAATAAGCTTTCCTCTCTCTGTTAGCAATTTTTTGAGTTTTTCAATTGTTTCGTTCAAATCAGGTACATGCTCCAATACATGCCACATTGTGATAGCATCATATTTTTTCCCCTCAGCTTCATCCAAACCTATAAAAATATTTTTTTGAGTTTGTTTTTCAGCAATACCTCTTGCATCTGCATCAGGCTCAACACCATCTACCTGCCAACCTGCTTGAATACAAGTATTTAAGAAAGCTCCCGTTCCACACCCATTGTCAAGCAAAGTTCCTTTGGTTTGGGTATATTTCTGAACCAACTTTAATTTATTTTTTAAAGCAATTTTGCGTACTCTATGATATACCCAATTGATAAGTCCCTTTTGTGTGTCAGAATGTGAAATATAATTATCTGATTTATAGTAGTTTCCTAATGTATCCAAAGAGGGACGAGGCGAAGTCAATAAAAACCCACAATTTTTACACTCTTGAATTTGAAAACTCTCTCTACTTACAGTATAATCTTTACATACCAAAAAAGGAGAAAACTCAGTATGATTACAAACTGGGCATTGGTAAATAATATCTTCTATCATAAACTTTTAGTCTTTTTTATAAACCAATGCAACGGCTGTAGCTGTAATGCCTTCTTTTCTGCCTACAAAACCTAAAGTTTCTGAGGTAGTGGCTTTTATGGACACATCTTCGGGTTCTACTTTCATGATTTTAGCCAAAATTTCTTGCATTTGAGGAATAAAAGGATTGATTTTAGGAGCTTCTAAACAAATCATGGCATCTACATTACCTACTGCATAACCTTTTTCTTCAATTTTAACCATTACTTCAGCAAGTAGTTTTTTACTATCAATACCTTTGTATTTAGGGTCTTTGTTAGAAAAATGGTAACCTATGTCTCTTAAAGCCAAAGCTCCCAAAAGGGCATCACAAATGGCGTGAATGAGTACATCAGCATCCGAATGCCCAACAGCTCCATGTGTATGTTCTATTTGTATTCCACCAAGCCAAAAAGGATGATTTTTAGCCAATTGATGAACATCGTAACCTTGTCCAATTCTAAATTTCATTGAAAATATGTTTAAATAAAAGGGCGAATGATTAGTTCGCCCTGCAATTTATTTCTTTTTACCTTTTAAATCTGTATTTTTTGTGTTTTTATAAGGGTAAGAGTTGTTATTTCTATCTACATCTGCCATTCTTTCTGTTGGGTCTATTTCTATTTTACTGATTTCTTTTACATCAGAACTGATTTTGAGAACATATTCAGGATAAACCCAAACCCAATCTTCCATGAGAGTGGTAGTAGCTCCACTCATTTCTTCTTTTTTCTCACCACGCATAATGTCTAATGGAATATAGTAACGTTCTTTCTTGCCACTTTTATACGTTACAACTAAATCTATGGGCATTGGCATATCTCCTTTACGTTCTAAAACTACATTAGTTTCATTATTTTCTGAGCTAACAGCCTTAATTCCATAATCAATAGTTTTAGATGTATAAACCCAATATTCTTTATACCAATCTAATTCCAAACCAGATACTTTTTCCATGATTCTGATAAAATCATTAGCATTGGGGTGTTTGAACTTCCAAGTTTCAAAATATTCTTTCATGCCTTTTTCAAAAGCATCTTTTCCTATCACATAACTTAACTGATACAAAAATGTAGAACCAATAGAATAACTACTGATACTGTATGCTCTATTTGTTCTATAATGGTCTGCATGTGTACTCAAAGGTTCATTCTGACCAGCTTTTACCAAAGCAAAATAATTTCTATAACTATCTACATGAGGATTGTCAGCATTTACATTGAAAATTTGATTCATTACAATATCTTCTGCAAATGTTGTAAATCCTTCATCCATCCAAGAATATAAACTTTCATTTGTACCCAAAACGCCATAATACCAGTTGTGTATAGATTCATGTACTGAAACCCCTACCAAGCCTTCTAATTCTCTATGTTTTCCTAAAATGAGTGTAGCCATAGGATACTCCATACCACCATCACCACCTTGTATAAATGAAAACTGTTCATAAGGATATTTCCCAAAACGTTCATTCATGATTTTGAATGATTTCACCATATAATCAGGCAATTGTTTCCATTTTTCTTCTACTTGGCGTTCTTTTTTGTAGAAAAAGTGCATTTCAGGTAAATCTGCTTCTTTACGAATGGTATGAGCAAAATCAGGGTCAGCAGCCCACATAAAATCATGGACATTGGGAGCTTTAAAATGCCAAGTAAGCTTATTTGAATTAGGTCTCTTTACAGCTTTTCCTTTTGTATCATAACCTTTGCCAATTTCTTGAGCATTTTGTAAATAGCCAGTCCCACCAACCATATAAGTAGAATCAATAGTGATTTTTACATCAAAATCACCCCAAATACCATAAAATTCTCTACCAACATAAGGATTAGCATGCCATCCCTGATAATCATATTCTGCCATTTTGGGATACCACTGAGCCATAGAATAACGAACTCCTTCAGCATTATCTCTTCCAGAACGTCTAATCTGGATAGGAACTTGTCCTTCAAATTCCATTTCAAAAGTTACTTGCGATTTGGGAGCAATAGGTTTTGCTAATGTAACTTCTAGAATTGTTCCTTCAATGGCATATTTTAAAGGTGTACCATCTTGTTTTAAAGAAAATATCTTCTGATAACCTATTTCATTATCTTTCAATTTAGAAATCCTATCACGTACACGCCCATCAGGGTCAGCAATGGTACGAGAACGCACATCCATAGCACTATTGGGCTGAAAGGCATTGAAGTACAAATGATAAAAAACTTTATCTAATGTTTCAGAAGAGTTGTTGAAATACACCAATTTCTGTTTCCCTTTGAAACGATTGGTTTGGACATCCATATCAATATCCATGGTGTATTGAACACGCTGTTGCCAACGGTCAGCTTGAGCAAAAGCCCCAAATGCTAACAAAAAAGCAAATTTTACTAAAAAATATCTGTTTTTATTCATTATGAGTGTAAATGATTGATGAATACGCAAAAAATAACGCAACAAAAGTAGAAAAAATTTTATGATTGTTATATAAAGCAAAATGTTTTATCAGTACAAATATTCCCAAGCACTTTGATAGGCATCTATTCTTTCAACATACTCTAAAAAATTTTTGAAAAAAGGATGACTTGCAAGTGTTGCAGAATCTCCAATAACAACTAATTTCTTTTTAGCTCTTGTAAGAGCCACATTGAGCCTTCGAGTATCAGCTAAGAAACCAATCTCATTCTTATCATTGCTTCTTACCAAACTAATAAAAACAGCTTCACTTTCTTGTCCCTGAAAGCTATCAACTGTTCCTACTCTTACATTTTCTGAATTTTCCAAAAGACTTTTTAAATAATTTACCTGAGCTTTGTAAGGACTAATGACAGCAATAGGAATAGAAAACCTACTTTTAAAATCATCCAAAATTTTGATGAGCAAATTTGCCTCTTCAGGATTTGATATACTTAGATTATCACCTTGTTTTTCTTCAAATCCACAACCAGCAGTATCTATAAATACAAAGGGGCGTTCTTGCTCGCTTAAAACAGTGTTTTTTACAGAATCATGAGCTATTAAATCATTATGGTAAAATTGTTCATTAGAGAAGCCCATAATATCTTCATGCATTCTGTATTGCACTTTAAGCATTACCGAAGTTTCTGGCTGTTTGTTAATCAAACGCTCCAACAAGGTCTTGCTTAACCCCATCTTTTCGGCTTCATACGATTTTACAGTAGGAGGGAGTTGACAGTGGTCACCAGCCAAAACTACCCTTTGGGCTTTACTAATAGGAATCCAAATAGCTGGGTCTAATGCCTGTGAAGCTTCATCAATAAAAACTGTATGATATTTTTTCTTGAAAACATAATGATGATTGGCACCTATTAAAGTTGTTGCAATTACTTGAGCATTATCCAAAATACTATCTGTAATGAAATTTTCTAATTTTTCAGCTTCTTGTGATGCACTTTTAGCTTCTTGAATTAGTAATTTACGTTGTTCTCGCTCACTTGCTCCAAAATTTCTTTTATATTTTTTACTCAAACTCCAATACTCATCTGCTTGTTTTCTAAGGGCTTTAATTTGTTTATACTGTGAATGACCAATTACTTTGTAATCTAAAGTGTTATTAACTACATTTTCACTTACTCTAATAGGATTACCAATACGTACAACTTGAACATTTTTTTGAACAAGTTTTTCCACAATCCAATCCAAAGCCAAATTACTGGCTGTGCATACCAACACTTGCTTTTCTGTTTTAAGTGTAAATGAAATAATTTCTGCAAGGGTAGTAGTTTTTCCTGTACCGGGTGGCCCATGAATAATAGCTATATCTTGGGCATTAACTGTCTTTTCAAGAGCCTCAATTTGAGAAAAGTTGAGTTGTGGATTTTGATAAAAATTTTGTTTTTGAATAAAATGGGCTTGCTTTTCACCAAGAAAAATCTCTCTCAATTCAGCCAAACGATTGTTCTCTGCAACAAGTACATTTTGGAGGATTTTATCCATTTCTTGATAGGTAGTTTCATCAAATAGAATATCAATACCCAATTTTCCTTCATCAAACCAATCAGGAAGTTCATCAACAGGTAGTACAATGGTCATGATATTTTGTCTTATTTTTTGAATAGTGCCCTGTATTCTATCTTTTTGAGCATTTTCTTGATTGGAAAATACAGAAACAGGCATTCCAGCCTGAAACTGATGTGGCTCATGGATGAGTTGTGTTCTTTCTACTTGAATTCTAATTTTATCAAAAACAAAGTCAGTTTCCAATAAGTTAATAGGATACCATGTAGTGCCTTGCAATTTACGTTCTTGTAAAGGTGTTTTGAGCATTTGCTCAGTATATAGTTGTAAATCTGTTTGCTTTTCTACTTGGAGGGCTTTAACTTGCTGGGCTAAAATTTCTTTTGAGGACATAATGGAGTATTTATAAAACTAGGATAACAATTAACAAAACAAATATGAATTTAATCATCGCATTCTTAAAAAATATTTCTTTCATCACATTTGCAGCAGTTTGGCTTATACTTAATAAAAGCTATCCCAAAGAGATTTATGTAGGTAGTTATATCAATATTATCCATAAAGATTGGGTTTTATATGTATCATTAGGCTTTGTGGGCGTATTTAATTTAATTATGATATTCTTTCTTCGTTTGTTACAAAATATTCCTATTGAAAAATTAAATATTCCCAATAATATTTTTTGGAAAGAAAATGAAATCAGCAAAGATGAATTTTATAAAGTATTAAAAGCTTGGTTTTTTACTTTCATGATAGCTATTAACTTGTATTCATCTTTCATGTTGTACAAAATATGGGATTTAAATGTCCAAAATGAGGTTAGAGATTTATCTTTGTATTGGATGTTGGGTATATTGATTGTTTTGATTTGGATTATATTCATTAGTTTTCGTTTCAAAATCAAAAAATACTCTATTTGGGACTGAGTTAATTTTATGAATTAACAAATGCTTAACAAACACAACCTAAGTAATAAAATTGCGATAATGCGAACTTAATCAAAAAAAAGTTTCGCATTTTTTTTATTTTTCAATAGGACTTACTACTTTTGAAAGAACCAACTTCTAAAAAATAAAGAAAAAGTTATGAAGAAAAAACTACTGTTTAGTTTTGTCTTTGTCTTAGCCTTTGTAATACAAGGTTTTGCACAAAGGACAGTGTCGGGAACGGTAACCGATGATAAAGCTCAAGCTGTAATTGGGGCAACTGTTTTCGTAAAAGGAAATACCAAGCTTGGAGCAGTTACTGATGTTGATGGTAAATATTCTATCAATGACGTTCCTAATGGTGCCATATTAGTGGTAAAAGCTGTGGATTTTAAAGATAAAGAGATAAATAGCGGTTCTCAAGCTGTTGTTAATTTTTCTCTAGAGCTAGATCAAATCCAACAAATTGAAGTTATTTCAACAGGTTATGGAGAAATAAGTTCTAGATCTTTTACTGGTTCAGCTGGGAAAGTAGGTAACAAAGAAATTGAAAATGTTCCTATTCAAAGTTTTGACCAAATATTACAAGGGCGTACACCAGGTGTTTTAGTACAAAGTTCTTCAGGACAGCCAGGTTCTCGTGCAACTGTATTAATCAGAGGTATAGGTTCTGTAAACAGTAGTACAGACCCCTTATACATTGTAGATGGTATTCCTATTGATGCAAACTTTTTTGGAACTTTAAACCCAAATGATTTTGAATCAATGAACGTACTTAAAGATGGACCAGCAGTAGCTATTTATGGTTCTCGTGGTGCCAATGGTGTAATCGTTGTAACCACTAAAAAAGGTGTAAAAGATAGGAATATATTCACATACAATGTTCAATATGGTGTAAGTACTCCTGATTATAATAGATTCCTACAAACACTCAATTCTAAAGAAAAAATTCAAGTAGAAAATGAAATAGGTTTAGGTTATTCTTTTGATAGGAATGGACTGGGAACACCTACAGATGGGGAGTTGGAAAATTTGGCTAATACATTTACTGATTGGAAAAAAGTATTATTTAAAAATGCAAGGACTGTACAACATGAAGTAACTGCTTCTGGAGGTTCTGAAAAATTAAGATATTTCGGTTCATTAAACTACTACGATCAAGAAGGAACAGTTGTAAATACGAACTTTAAACGTTACTCTGGCCGTTTGAATTTAGATTATGTTGATAAAAATTTTACATTCTCTTTCAAAAATACATTGTCTTTTACTAATCGTAACTTTACAGATGAAGGAAATACCTCTATTGGTTCTCCTATCAATGCTGTGTATTGGACAAATCCTTATGAAGTAATTTATGACCCAACTCATATTTCTGGTTATAATGTAATTAATACATCTCCATCTAATCAGCCAAACCCTTTAGAAGGACAAATGTTAAACCGTGATAAATCAGATGATATCAAAGGATTTTCTACAATTACCGCAGAATATCAAATACCATGGATTTCAGGTTTATCTGTAAGAACAAATTGGGGAGTAGATTTGAATTCTAGAGAAAATGAGGTATTAGATCATCCTTACCAAATCAACTATTTAAAAACAGAATTAGGAGGTACACGTTCTTCACAAAGAGACGGCTTTTTTCAAAGAAGTACTAGAAGGAGAATAGCATATACAGGAACCACTTCAATAAACTATATAAAAGATATTAATGCAGATAATTCTCTCAGAATATCTCTTTTCCAAGAAGTGGTTGCTCGTCAATTTCGTACATTTAATTTTACAGGTTTTGGCCTACAAAACCCTCTATTATTAAATGAGGCGGGTATTACAGCAGGTAGTGCTGCTCCTAATGACCCTGCAAATAATTATATTCCTACTGTTGGCGGTTTAACTACTAACAATGGTTTATTTTCTGTATTCTTAGATGGTAGTTATACATTCAAGAAAAAATACTCTTTGAGTGCTAATATTCGTAGAGATGGTTCTTCTAAACTCTTAAAAGATAATAGATATGTAACTACTTACTCTGTAGGAGCAAACTGGGTTATGTCAGATGAGGATTTCTTAAAAGGTTCTAAAGTAAGTAATCTACGTTTGAGAGCAAGTTATGCAACAACTGCAAATCAAGACTTAATCACAAATAGAGGTACAATAGC
This sequence comes from bacterium 336/3, assembly GCA_001281695.1. Lineage (NCBI taxonomy): Bacteria > Pseudomonadati > bacterium 336/3. Next base: position 704,435 of record LJIE01000001.1, read on the forward strand.
AGATGATTTCCCTGCCTTTGGCTTATATACACAAGGTGTTTATGCTGATGGATTAGCATTTTTCCAAAATAACGTCCCTGTTCCTGATTTGAAATGGGAAAGAAGATTAAAATCTAACTTTGGAGTTGATTTTGGTTTTTTTGAAAATAGAATTACGGGTTCAGTAAATTTATACAATGACGTGACTAAAGATTTGTTCTTTCCTAGACAATTATCAAGAACGTCAGGGTTTAGTAGTCTTCTTGTTAATGTGGGCGAATTGCGAAATAGAGGTATTGAATTCGAAATCGCTGCAGATGTTTTAAGAGTAGGTGATTTTACATGGAATTTAAGTGGTAATATTACATATAACCAAAATAAAGTTCTAAAAGTACTACCTGGTCAGGAGGAAATAGCAGGTACTATAGATATTATTAAGGTTGGTTATCCTCTTTATTCCACATACTTAGTGCAATATGCTGGTGTAAATCCTGCAAATGGTGATGGTCTTTTCTATGACCAAAATGGCAATATTACTCCTACTTTAGATGGGGATGCTCAGAAAATATATAAACCTCGTTTTCCAACAGTCTTTGGAGGTTTTACTTCTGCATTTAATTACAAAAACTTTAGTTTATCCGTATTTTTCTCTTATGCAACAGGACATCAGTTGTATAATAATGAAAAAACTAATATTGACAACCCTGGTTATTTACAAGATGGATTCTCTAGAGAAGTGTTACGTAGATGGCAAGAGCCTGGTGATATAACAGATTGGCCTCGTTTCCAAACAGCAGACGGAAGACTTACTGCATTTCAATATACTGAAGAAGGATCTGCTACAACTCGTTACTTAGAAGATGCTGGATATGTAAGACTTAGAAATTTACAAGTATCTTATAATTTACCAACAAAATGGACGGAAAAGGCTAAAATTAAGGGAGTAAGAGTCTTTGCTATTGGTCAAAACTTACTAACATTTACTCGCTGGACAGGTATTGATCCTGAAAGAGGTGGAGGAACTGCTACAGGAGCTTTGTACCCTGCTCTAAGAACTTACACTGTAGGAGCTAATGTTACATTCTAAACATTTTTAATGAAGTATTTTATGAAAATATCTTATATAAAGTCTTTCGTACTTGCAGGCATCATGTTATTTTCTGCAGCTGCTTGTAATAAAGTACTTGACCCAGAATTAGAATATGCAATTGAAGCAAGTCGTTTAAAAACAATCACAGATTTTGAGCGTGTATTGAGTGGAGGATATGCTTTTATGAGAAATGATGGTTATTATCGATTTGGATATACAGGAGGAGGAGATGTTGGTACAGATAATATGATAGAGACATCAGCCTCTTTAGGTAATAATAGATCATTGGCTCAATGGTATTATAACTCTGGTAGTACAGTAGTAAGTCGTTTATGGAGTTCTCCATATCAAGTTATTAATCAGGCTAATGCAGTATTAGATAATCTTGATAACTTAACGGAAACAGCTTCAGGGCAGAAAAATAGAATTAAAGGACAAGCTTTAGCTTTAAGAGCACTGGCTCATTTTGACTTAATGCGTTTCTTTGCCCCCTCTTATGATAGAAACTCTTCTGAATTTGGAGTAGCAATTAAAACGAAAAGTGAAGCAACTTTTCCTCCTCGTTCTACTGTCAAAGAATGTTATGACTTTATTTACAAAGACTTAACAGAAGCAGAATCATTACTAAGTAATATAGACATTCCTATTAATGGAATAAGAAAAACACGATTAGATATTCATGGTGTAAGAGCCATTAGAGCTAGAGTTTCTTTATATGCAAAAGATTGGGCTGATGCCAAAGCTTATACTGATAAGGTAATTGCAGAAAGTGGTGTTAACCTTGGAAGTATTAGTGGAAGTATTGGTGTTGGATTAACAGCGTCTGCAATCAATAATACAACTTCTTTTCAGAGTGTTTGGTTTAATGACTTGAATTCAGGAGTTGAAACAATCTTTGCAGTAGCTTTTAATGTTGGGCAAGGAGCTCCAGGTAATTTTCCATTAGATGGAGTGAATGGTTACACTGTTTCTAATGATTGGAGAAATCTTTTTGTAGGAGTAACTACTAATGATGTTCGTTTTAATGTAACTTATAATGGAGCGGCTTCTCCAGCTGCGGCATCTTATCAAAAATTCTCAGGAAGATTCAATGGTACTTCTATTGCTCGTGATGGCAATGTGGATGTAAAAGTATTTAGAATAGCAGAAATGTATCTAATTAGAGCTGAGGCTAATTTTAATCTTGGCAACAATACTGATGCAAGAAATGATATTCGTATTTTACGTACTAATAGAATAAATGGCTATAACTCTGTAACAGACAATGTTGCTGATGTATTAGCAAACATTCAACTGGAACGTAGAAAAGAATTAGTAGGAGAAGGACATCGTTGGTTTGATGCAAAACGTTACAACTTAGGTTTTGATAGAGGAGCAGCTCCTGGTCAAGGTGATTGCCCAAGTACAGCACCTGATTGTAGCATCCAAGCAGGAAATTATCGTTTTGTTTATCCTATTCCTTTAGGAGAAATACAAGCTAATCCTGCCATGAAAAGCCAACAAAACCCAGGATGGTAAAATAAGCTAATCTTTTAATCTACGTATTTATGAAAAAAATAATATATATGTTTGCCATTCTCACAGGAGCCATTTTATTTGCCTCTTGTGAGAAAAGTAGACCTGTAACTTATACAGGTAATAACTTTGTTCACTTTCAGGATAGTCTTGTAAGTGTTTCAGAATCTTCAGCAAAAGAAGATGCAAACGGTAATATTCAGAGTATACCTTCTCTTGCTACCATTCGTATCAATCGTGCTACATCTGATATTAGTAAAGATTTAGTCGTTAGCTTTAGTATCACTGCTAAATATGTAAAGATAGATACATTGACGGGTTCTCCTACAAATGGAGAAGAAATTGAGGTTGGAGATGTTCCACAAGGTCAATTCTACTTATCAAGTCCTTCTAATATTACTATCAAAGCTGGTGAAGCATTTGCATTTTTAACTGTAACAGCTGTAAATAATGATGATGTAGATGGAAATAAAAAACTAACCATTACTCTTGAATCTACATCTGACGCATCTTTTAGCTTAGGTTATCCTGGTCCTGATAAGAAAAATAAGTCTAATGTTTTATACATTGTAGATGATGACTGTCCTTTGGATATATCGAAATTTGTAGGCACTTTAAAAGTAGAAGATAATGCAGTGGGTTCACCACCTCTTGCAAATACTTATAATGTAACATCTACTCAAATTAGTACAAACTCTATTGCTATTACAGGTTTATTTGACCCTGCAACGAGGTATCCAACGCCTACACCTTGCCCAGCACCTGTAGTAATAGTGTTCAATACAGCAACAAAAGATGTACTATTTACACCAGCTACACAAAATGCTTATTATAGAGCTGGAACTTGCCCAAGTACAACTCAACCTCGTGTAGTTTTCTTGGATGCAGCAGTACCTTCTAAGATAAATACTTGTGATGGCTCATTTACATTGAACTATTTTGTGCAAAACCCTGCTGCAGCCAGTCCATTTGATGTTGTTACAAGTAAAATTAAGAAATAATATATATTATTTTACTATCTAAAATAAAATATCTTTGATATGAAGAAAATATTAAATATACACAGTTTCTTATCTATTACATTACTGATAATACTATTATCAGGCTGTAAGAATGATAAAGGAGATGTTTTGTTGCGACCCAGAAATGAAAGAGATGTAGTGGAGGTGATGCAACGTGAAACAAAAGGAGATTTTACAATGTTTTTAGAAGCATTAGAACTAACAGGCATAGGCAAACAAATTAGTGTTGAGGCTAATCAAAATCCATCAAAACGTTATATAGTTTTTGCTCCTACTAATAAGGCATTTAGTGCATTACTTTTACAATTAGGAACTGCTTCAGTTGCTCAAACAGATATTACAGTACTTACAGAAACTGTAAAAGCTCATATTCATGAATTACCAAATGCAGAAAAAAATATCAAATTGGCTGATTTAACAGAAGGAGATTATAAAACTTTGCAAGCAGGTAGAGATATTTATGTTAATTTTGACTGTGATGGTAACCCTTATTTGAATGGCAAAACTATTGTAGCTTTTGAAAGAGCTTCTAAAAATGGTTATGTGTATGGTATTGAAGACGTAATCTTCCAACCAACAAGTACTATTGCAGAAATACTCAATAGTGACCCAGATTTAGCTGTTTTGAATCAACTTATTAATAAGGCTGGTTTAGGTGGTGTTTTTGCAGATGCTTCTAAAAGTTATACGCTTTTAGCTCCTTCTAATGCTGCTCTTTTTGATGTTGGTCTTGACCCTGCAACCTTTGATACTCCTGAAGAAATAGCATTCTTAGACAGTGTTTTAAGATACCATGTGATAGGAGGTAGAGTATTTGGACTAAGTGTTTGTAATGAAAAACCTTATGTAAGTTTACTTGGACAAGATATCCAGTTGGATGCTGCTGGTATTATAGGTGGAGAATTCAATGACTTTGTAGAATTTACAGGACAAAATGCTCATTTTGCAAAAAATGGAGTGATACACAAAGTTGATTACCCAATATTGCCTTCTACAATTAATATTCGTCAAAGAGTAGCTCAATTACCTGAAAACCCATCTAATTTGGCTAACTCTTTTGCTATAGCAAAACAAGCATTGGCTCTTACTGGTTTGGATGTAGAATTAGAGAAAAAATCTAGAGTAACGATGATGTTACCTAATGATGCAGCATTTACAGCTTTCTTATCATTGAATAATTTTGCTTCTATTTATGATATTCCTGTTGATAAGTTAACAATATTATTAGAATATCACATCATTACTCGTAGAGCTTTCTTTAATGACTTCAGTACATCAGCTTCTGCTATTGTTACTATGAAGACAGTACAAGGTGAGGAAATGCCAACACCTGTAGCAGATAATGTAAATTATGTTTTTACTGCTTCACCTTATAATGCCTCTGCTGGTAGAATAGATATGAAACTTACTAATGGAAATATGCATGTACTTCGTAAAGTGCAAGTTCCTAAGGCATTAAATTTAAAGCAAGTGCCATAAAATCTAAAAAATGTTTATTTTGCAACCCGATAAATAAAATTTTATCGGGTTGTTTTATTATACCAAGTTGCTATGGAACAAGCATATCATATACCTGTACTACTGAAACAATCAGTAGAAGCTCTTAACATATATTCAGATGGAATTTATGCAGATTTAACTTTTGGGGGTGGAGGACACACAAAAGAGATTTTAACACATTTGTCTAATAAGGGGAAATTATACTCATTCGACCAAGACCAAGATGCTTGGGAAAATGCTGTTAATATAAAAGAAAAATACCCTAATTTTTATTTGATTAAAAATAATTTTCGGCATTTAGAACAAGAAATCAAGAAGTTACAAATAATAGGAGAGCTAGATGGTATTCTTGCTGATTTGGGTGTCTCTTCACATCAATTTGATACAGCTGAAAGGGGGTTTTCTTTTCGGTTTGAAGCTGAATTAGATATGCGAATGAACCAAGAGCAACAATTGACAGCTCAGAATATTGTGAATGAGTATTCTGAGAAAGAGCTTCATAAAATTTTTGGAATTTATGGAGAAATAAAAAATGCTAAAACATTAGCTAACACAGTTGTTAATAACCGAAAAAAGAAAGAAATCATAACTATTCAGGATTTAAAAAATGCAATTGAAGGTTGTATACCTAAAAAAGAATTTAATAAGTATTTGGCTCAAGTATTTCAGGCGTTGAGAATTGAAGTAAATGATGAACTGAAAGTTATAGAAGAAATGCTTATTCAATCCGTAAGTGTATTAAAAAAAGAAGGAAGATTAGTGGTTATATCTTATCATTCATTAGAAGATAGATTAGTAAAAAACTTTTTTCAGAAAGGAAAGTTTTTTGGTGAAGTAGAAAAAGACTTTTATGGGAATGAGATAAAACCATTTAAAATTATAGAAAAACTTATAATTCCTTCGGAAGAAGAAATAGAAAGAAATCCAAGAGCAAGAAGTGCTAAAATGCGAGTTGCTGAAAAACTTTAAAAGCCTCTTTTTCCTAATTCGTCCCTAATTTTAGCGGCTTTTTCATAATCTTCATTGTCTAATGCTTCAGTAAGAAGTATTTGAAGTTGATCTGTGGGATAATCTTTTAGAGATTCGGGACGATTAATGGGTGTGACTTCTTCTAAATGTCCATCCTCTTCATCATCTTCTTCTTCATCTGTAAGAATAATACCTGCTTCTGTAAGAACATTCTCAAATGTATAAACAGGAGCATTAAAACGTAATGCTATTGCAATAGCATCAGAAGGGCGAGCATCAATTTCAATTTTTCTATCTTCACTAATACAAATTAACTTTGCAAAGAAGACACCTTCACGTAAATCAGAGATAATAACCTCTATAACTCTTATTTCAAAAGCTTCTGCCATTGACCTAAACAAATCGTGTGTCATAGGTCTATTGGGCGTAATACGTTCTATTTCTATTGCAATAGCTTGGGCTTCAAACATACCAATAATAATTGGTAATCGTCTGCTACCATTTTTCTCTCCTAAAACCAATGCAAAAGAGCCTTGTTGGGCTTGGCTAGAAGATAAACCTAAAATTTCTAAACGTATTTTGCTCACGTGTTTTGTAAAGTTCTTACTATCTTATACAAAAATAAAGTAAAAAGATAATTTATCCAACTTTTCACTGAAACTTTGTTTGTGTAACAAATTGATGAAAACTGTTTAGATTTATACTTTTTCTTAATCACTATCTTCTAATCCTACTATAAGAGCTTTGAAATTAGCAACTTTTTCTGTCCATTCAGACCATTCTTTGTCCGATTCGACCAAAGCAACTTGGCTTGGTTGTAAGCCTTCAAATGATTTTCCTGTTAAAAGTTCTACTAAATAAGATATATGAGGATTATGCCCCACTATAAGAATATTTGTAGAGTTTTTGTTGAATTGTTGATTGATAAACTGTAACCAAACTCTTACAGAAGCATTATACAATTCTTTATGGCTTTGGATATTTTGTTGATCAAAACCCAATTGTTCTGCAAAGAAATGAGCTGTTAAAAAAGTTCTAATAGCAGAACTTGTCCAAATTTCATTCATAGAAACGCTATAATTAGCTATTTCTTGGCCAATACTGACAGCTTGTCTATAACCTTTTGTTGTAAGAATTCTATTGAAATCGTCATAGTCATCGATAGCTTCTGCATGGCGAGCTATCCATAGTTTTCTTGTTGCTACCATTGATGTTTTGCTATAATTACACACATATAAGTTCCATATTTGCCACCATTTGCCCAGCCAATACCAATATCTGTAAGGTTTGCATAAAATTTTTCTATACCTAACAAATGATTTCTATGCCCAGCTTCTTTATGATTAACAACTCCTCCATCTTTAATCAAATAAATGATGCCTTCTTTGGGGTTGACATTGCCTGCTGAAAGGGATTCGAAGTAATTATTACTCTTTGGAGTTGTCCATTCTTCTGGGATAGTAAAACCTGCTCGTAAAATGAGAATATTAATACCATTACCATCAGGATCTGTATGACCAAAATAGCTTCTTTTAACCATATCTTCTGCCTTTTTTTGTGCTACGTTAGCTAATGTATCATTCCAAACAAGTATAGGACGTGAGCTTATCCCAGCTAAATTAATGCCTAATTCTTTACTATATAAAGCAGGATTCTGCCTAATTTTATTTAAATAAATAACAGATTCTTTTACTTGAGAGTTAATTTGAGCTTGTAAAAGTAAACTCAGAAAGAATAATGATATAGTAAAAATAATACGCATACAATTTTATGTTAAAAAATAAAATGTAAGCAAATTTCGTGTTTTTTTATTATTTTAGAATACCTTTTTAGTAATATTGCTTAATTTTTTTAGCATTATCTTGTTTTTCAAATAATTAATAAATATGCTTTCTTCTTTTTCAGGCAAATATATAGAGGTAGGTGTTGATGAAGTAGGGCGTGGTTGTTTGGCGGGTACAGTAGTAGCTTCTGCTGTCATATTACCGCTTGACTTCTCGCATACAACCCTTACAGACTCTAAACAGCTTACTTTTACTCAAAGAGAAAGTATTGAAGAAGATATCAAAAAAGAAGCCATTGCTTGGGCAATAGGTGAAGCCTCAATTGAAGAAATTGATAAAATTAATATTTTACAAGCTTCTATATTGGCTATGCATAGAGCTTTAGATAAAATATTTGAAGAGAGCAATATTACCCCTGAAATGATATTGGTAGATGGAAATAAGTTTAAACCCTATAACTTTATTCCATATCAGTGTATAGTGAAAGGTGATTCAAAATACTTTTCTATTGCAGCAGCCTCAGTATTGGCTAAAAACTATCGAGATAAAAAAATGATAGAACTATCTAAAAATTATCCAGAGTATGCATGGGATAGCAATATGGGGTATCCAACACCTGCACATAAAAAAGCCATTCAGAAATATGGATTAACTCCTTACCACAGAATGACTTTTAAACCTTGTGCAGAACTACTTGCTACCAGCGAATTAGAGCGGAAGCCCAAGTAAATCCACTACCAAAAGCAGCTAGACAAACTAAATCTCCTGAACGAACACGCCCTTCTTGCCAAGCTTCTGTAAGAGCAATAGGAATAGAGGCAGCCGTTGTATTTCCATATTTTTGGATATTACTGACTACTTTTTCATCAGGCATATTCATTACCTGTTGAATATATTTGGTAATACGCAAATTAGCCTGATGTGGAACTAATAAATTAAGCTCAGATTCTGAATATCCATTGGCTTGAAGAGCCTCCCTAATTACTTCAGGAAAACGTACAACAGCATGCTTGAAAACAGCCTGACCTTGCATAAAAGGTAAATGTTTGCCTTCTTCAATTATTTTAGGACTCATTCTGTCTTTTAAACGGCTTCCAGGGTGTTCTAAGAATAAATCTTCAGCATATTGTCCTTGTGAATGAAGATGTGTAGATAAAATTCTATGATTGGCATCTTGAGTTGCTTGTACTACAGCAGCCCCTGCTCCATCCCCAAATAATACAGCAAAATTTCTATTTCTATTGCTGAGTTCTAATATATTTGATTGTACTTCTGAGCCTATAACCAAGATATTTTTATACATTCCAGTCTTAATATACTGATCTGCAATAGAAAGAGCATAAATAAAACCTGAGCATTGAGCTCTTACATCTAAAGCTCCAATTTCTCGGAAAGGTAAAGATTTTTGTACCAAAACGCCTGAACCAGGAAAATTAAAATCGGGGCTTAGTGTTGCAAAAATAATGAAATCAATATCTTGAGCTTCTAAGTTTGCATTTTTGAGAGCCATTTTAGTTGCTTCAACAGCCATCGTTGCAACTGTATCTTTTCCTTCTGTATAAAAACGACGTTCTTGGATTCCAGAACGCTCAATAATCCACTCATTAGAAGTATCCATGAGCTTTTCTAAGTCTGTATTGGTTACGATATTCTCAGGAACATAAAAACCTAAACCCTTAATTTGTGAATAGTACATAACTGCGTTTAAATAAAAATAACAAGGCAAATATACATTGATTTTTTTAATCTTTGAATAATGATATAAAATATTTGAAATTTATAATTATATGTTTTTATAAAAAATGTATAAACAGTCTTGACAGAAAAATAATATTTTGTTTTTGACAAAAAAATACTACCTTTGTAGCCCACAAAAAAAATCGAAGGAGGTGTCCAAGAATGCTAGTTATACAAGTAAAAGAAAATGAAACTATAGATAAAGCTTTGAAGCGTTTTAAAAAGAAATTTGAAAAAACAGGTGTATTGAAGCAATTACGTAGCCGTACTTTTTTTGAAAAGAAATCTATTTCTCGTCGTAGAACTGTATTGCGTGCTGCTTATCGCCAAACTTTACAACAAGCTGAAAATAACTAACTTTTTGTTTGTTTAAATCAAAAAAAATCATTATTTAGTGCTTAGGAAAAAGTCTAAGCACTAAATATGATTGAGAAATTCCTCCAATATATAAGTTTTCAGAAACGTCAGAGTACCCATACACAGAGTTCTTATCGCAATGATTTAGAGCAATTTGCAAGCTATTTAGAGCAAACTTATCAAATATCAGATTTAGCTCAAACTGACTATCACATTATCCGTTCTTGGATTATTTCCCTTTCGGAAGAAAATTTACAAGCTACTTCTATTAACAGAAAAATAGCTACACTAAAGTCTTTTTATAAGTTTTTGGTGAAGCAAAATTATATTGTAGCAAACCCAACTCTTAGAATCAAGGCCTTAAAAACACCCAAAAGAACACCTGTTTTTATAGAAGAAGCAGACTTAACTAAACTACTTGACCATGTGGAGTTTAGCGAAGATTTTAGTGGCTATCGAGATAAAATCATTATTGAAATGCTTTATAATATGGGCATTCGTGAAGCTGAACTATTAAATACCAAAGAATTAGATATTAATCATATAAGAGAGGAAATCAAGGTTTTGGGGAAAGGTAATAAAGAAAGAATCATTCCTATTACAGCAACATTAAGTCATCTGATACAAGAATATGTGTATCAGAAGCAACAAGCTTTTCCACAACTATCACACGACTTTTTAATTGTAACTGATAGTGGAGAACCTGCTTACCCTATGCTAATTTATAGAATCGTGAAAAAGTACTTGAATTTGGTCAGCAATGCAAACAAAAAAAGCCCACATATACTCAGGCATACATTTGCCACACATTTGCTCAATAAAGGAGCAGATTTGAATGCTATTAAGGAAATAATGGGACACAGTAACCTTAGTGCAACACAAATTTATACGCATAATTCTTTAGAAAAACTAAAAGAAATATTTGAACAGGCTCATCCGAAGGCGTAATATATAGAAAAATGCTAAAAATACCTGTTCTACTTAATCAATGGTTTAACCTTAAATGAGATGTATTATGAAAGTTCAGATGCAATCTATTCATTTTGATGCAGACATCAAATTGCTTGATTTTATTCAAAAAAAATTAGACAAATTAGAAACGTTTTATGACCGTATGACTGATGGGGAAGTTTTTCTTCGATTAGATAAAAGTGAACAAAAAGATAATAAGATTGTAGAGGTAAAAATTAATGTACCAGGCAATGTGATTTTTGCAAAATCACAAAAAAGCTCTTTTGAAGCTGCTACTGATGATGCTGTAGAAAGTTTGAGAAGGCAAATCACCAAATTTAAGGAAAAGGCATTAGAGCATTAAAAATATAAATAAATTTAAACAAAAAGCCCCAAATTACTGGGGCTTTTTGTTTGGTTACTGTGCTGTTTTTTTACTAGCACAACAGCTTTTCTTTCCTTCAGTTGCTTTATCTCCACAAGAAGTTTTAGTTTCTGTAGCACAAGCTTCTTTTTTCTTTTTCTTCTTCTTTTTGAACAACTCTGTATTTTCAGAATTAGAATAGTTATTTGCAATTACAGCAGTTGTACCTACCATTGCAAACAAAGCTAAAGCCAAAGCAAATTTTTTCATATTTATAAAATTTAAAAGTTAATTATTGTTTTATCAATTTTCTTGCCACTTTCTCACCACCAGTTTCAAGCATCAAGATATAAGTACCTTTTTCTAAATTCCCTAAATCTATATCCATAGAACCTGAAAATTGAGCATTATTCTGTGTTTTTACTGCTCTACCAGCCATATCATATACAACTGCATGTACAGAAGTATATTTAGCTCCACCAATCTTAATATTAAAGTTTTTGGAACTTGGATTAGGAGTGATTAATAAATTACCATCAGCCAAATTATTATCTAAACTTGCAACCACTCCACCAGCCGAAACTGTAAAACGATACACAGACTCATCACCATCATTAGAAGCAATAGCCACAGTATCCATTTGAGCTCCTTTAGAAACATCATAAGAAATTGTAAAATCAGCACTTCCAGCAGCAGCAATACTTGTTGGAACATTTGCAACAGAGAAAGCACTAGAAGAGCCTCTTCTCATAGATACACTAGAAATAGTAAGAGATTCATTACCTGCATTTTGAATGGTAAATGTAGAAGATAAACTTGTTGCAGAACCTGTTACAACACCCAAAAACGTACCATCAGTGGTGGTAGTTAAGAACTTATTGTTACTAATATTATTCCCTAAACCTACTATATTGATTTCAGGGGAAGTAGCAGTTCCTGTAATAGCAAATGTATAAGGATTTTCATTGGGGTCGTTGTTTGGTATGCTAATGGTACTATTGAATGTTCCAAATGTACCAGGAGCAAAACGAATCCTAAAGGTTGTGCTACCAGCAGGAATTACAGGAGAAGTTGCTTGTTGTGTAATAGTAAAATTGCTATTGGAAGATGTAATAGTACCTAAAGTGAGGTTAATTGAACCAGTATTTTGAATAGTAAAAATTCTTTCAATAGCAGTTCCAGAAGCTACAGAGAAAGTACCATAATTTGTTCCATTGGTAACAGATGTAGTAGTTGTGCCTGTAGCAATGGATGAGTTATCAGTACCTAAAACATTAATATCTGGAGGCAAAATAGCTGTTACATTAATATTATCTAATCTCCAAGTGTCACCATCTAGATTTCTATTCACAAAAGCCAAATAAATAGTTTGACCTGCATAGGATGTTAAGTCAACGGTACGGCTTGTATATGTAGTACCATTATTTTCATTCCTTGTGTAGACAACTGTAGCACTTCCAACATTAGAAGTGGTAATAGGGGAAGTAGAAACTCTTACAGAGAATACACTTCCAAAGGAACCTGTATATTGTTCTGTTTCACAAAATGTTAGGCTTGTTGAGGCACCTCCAGCAGGAATAACCAATGATGGAGTTGCTAAATAAGAGTCAAGTGTACCAGTTGTAATACCATATCGTATTTGTGCGGCACCAGTAGATGTGCCTGTACAACCAGCTCCAGCAGTGGGGGTTGTAATTCTTGTAAAATAAGTTGACGAACCTGTCCCAGTTCCACTAACTAGAGCATTTCCTGAGGACCAGCCTGTGGGAACAAATGTTGTCCCTTCAAAACCTTCATTTAATAATACTTGAGCTTTTATGCTCGTCCCAGATAGCACTATAATCAAAGTAAGGAGCCAAGACGTTTTCTTGTAAAAGTTTAGATAAGAATGTAACATAATGTATGGTTTATTAAAATGAAACATGAATACAGAAATTGTTTTTTTCTAATCTTAAAAGTAAAAAATAAAAAGTGGTTTGACAAATAAAAATGATAAAAAGATTTGTTAAAACATTTAATTTTACAATTATTATATTGTTTTTGATAAAAAAAGTATTTTATGTACCAATCTTTAAATGTAAAAATAGAAAATCATTTGGCTTATTTAAGTATCAATCGCCCTGAAAAAGCCAATGCAATGGATGAAGACTTTTGGAAAGAGCTTCCGTTAGCCCTAAAATCATTAGAGCAAAATCTTGATGTGAGAGTGATTTTGCTTTATGGAGAAGGAAAACACTTTTCATCAGGTATCGATTTGGCAATGCTGATGGGACTTAAACAAAGTATTGCAGATTTAGAAATAGGAAGGGCAGGAGAAAAAATATATCAATTTGTAGTAGGTTTACAAGAAAGCATCAATGCCGTAGAAAAATGTACCAAGCCTGTTGTTGCTTGTATTCATGGGGCATGTGTAGGGGCTGGAGTAGATTTAATTAGTGCTTGTGATTTGAGATATGCTTCTGAGGATGCGTATTTTTGTGTAAAAGAAGCAGACATGGGTATCATTGCAGATTTAGGAACGCTTCAAAGATTACCAAAGATTATTCCCGCAGGCGTAGCTGCAGAGCTTTCTTATACTGCTAGAAAGATGCCAGCCTCTGAAGCTGATAAGTATGGGTTAGTAAGTAAATTGTTTTCTACTAAAGAAAGTATGATGGAAGGTGTAAAAGAAATTGCTACTACAATTGCTTCAAAATCTCCACTGGTTATCAGAGGAGTGAAAAAAACATTGCTTTATAGCCGAGACCATGCAGTACAAGAAGGGCTTTCTTTTATTGCACATTGGAACGCCTCACAACTGATGAGTAAAGATGTTGAAATTTCAGTCATAGCTCAAATGCAGAAACAGACACCAACTTTTGAAGGATAATATAAAGGCGAGAAATTTCTCGCCTTTATATTATTGCACAAACTCTTTATTAAGAGCTTGGATTGCATTTTTAAAGTATTCTTTTTCTATAACCAATTGAATATTTACTTGTCGCATAGCACAGCCAATACTCAAAATATTGATTTTATTATCAGCAAGTGTTTGAGCCGTACGAGCAAGCATTCCAGGCTGATTAATATTTGTACCTATGAGGCAAATAATGGCTACTTTTCGGGCTGTAACACTTTCATATTTCGATTTTAATATATTGAGTAACTCTTCTTTAAAATCTTTTTCCCAAATAACCATCGAAATGCTGTTGGCACTGGTAGTCTTGAAAATATAACTTACTCCAAAATGCTCTAAATCTTGCATAATTTTGAGGTCGTAACCTACAGAACCGACCATCATAGGGTCGTGAATATCCAAAATCATTACTTTTTCTGAACCTGTAATAATTTCAATGCGACTATCAGGGCATACATAATTTTTGGTGATAAGTGTACCAGGGTGAGCAGGCTCAAAAGTATTTTTTATTCTTAAATTAATACCATTAATTTCCAGAGGTTTAGCTGCTTTTGGATGAATAGCTTCCATGCCCACATCAGCGAGTTGGTCGGCTACATCATAATTGGTAAAGCCCACAGGAACACAATTTTCCACTCCTACAATATTGGGGTCAGCAGAAGACAAATGATATTCCTTATGGATAATGGCTTCATCAGCTTGGACAGCCACAGCTACTTTACTGAAAGTTACTTCCGAATAGCCTCTATCAAACTCACGCATGATGCCCTCTGTACCTTTTGTATAGCCTGTTACAATACAGATAGTTTTTGAAAAATCTATAGTAGAGAGTGTTTTTTGAATGCGTTGGTCAATGGTAAGGGCTTCTGAATCTTGAAATCCACTTAAATCTACGAATGTAGCATGATGGCCTTTATTTTGAAGGATATTTACAGCATTGAACGCTGAGTGACTTTCACCAATAGAAGCCAATATTTCTCGAGCGGCTTGGAAAATATTTTCTTTTATCAAATATCCTGAAGCTAAAACATCTGCCAAACTATCCAAATATCTTTGAGCCTCTTGAATTCTAGTTTCAATAAAATTATCAGCCTCTAGAATATTTAAACCTAATGAAATATATTTTTTATTAAGTTCTTTGAGACGTAAAGTAAGTTCTTCAAGCTGTTTATGAAAATTTTTACCTTGAATAAAATGATGATAAATACCAGGTGCTTGGGTTTTCTTATCTTCTAAAAGCCAATTGGTTACACCAGCATAAGCTGAAACAATATAAATTCGGTTATAAATTTGATTAGAGTCAAATAAAATAATGTTTTGGAGGACTTGGTCGAATGACGACATGGACGTCCCTCCAATTTTTTCGACAGATAACATAGCTGATAAAATTTTAATTGGTTGAGGTGCAAATTTAAAATTCTATTTGATAATTAGGAAAAGCTATGTTAATAACTTCGTATTATTTTCTAACTCTTTGATGAACAGGATAATAATTATTGATTCTGTTGGGTAATATTTTTGCCCAACCTAGATTTAAGCCTTTGTATTGCATCAAAGCCCAACCTTTTATTGGGGTATCTATTGTAAAATCTTGTTTACGAAGATATTGCATGGCTTGTTCGTAGCTTAACTCCAAACGAGAGATATTAGCATTTACGAGATTTGTCATGGCTAAATCATGGCTGGGAATAAAATCATTTTGTTTTAACTCACCCACTTGTAAACTAGTATGCTTGATGTAAGCTGTTCCAGCTATTTGACTAATGCTTTGTGTATGATGTTCTTGTAATAAAAATATTTGATTTTTATAAGTATAAAATTGATGATTTTCAGGAATGTTTATCCAATTTTTGAATATATCTACTTGTTTTTTAGGCAAAAGAGTAAAAATATTCTTTTTGGTTTTTGAGTGAGTATTATTGTTGCCCGTTTTTTGTAAACAAGCAATAAAAAAGCCTTCTCCTTGTAAAAGATGAGGAAAGAAACGATAAGCAAAAATATCATCAAGACTTGATTCCTTAATTCCTAAATCATGTTCTAGAGGTATCTTTATACTTTTACAATGATGATTTTTAACCAACCAAGCCAAATTTTCTTCATTTTCTTGGGTGTTGTATGTACAAGTGCTATAAACCAAAAAACCACTTGGTTTTAAAGCAGGTAAAACATCTGCTAAAATACGTTTTTGACGAGCAGCACAAAGATTTACATTATCCAAAGACCATTCTGTAATGGCTTGAGGCTCTTTTCTAAACATACCCTCACCTGAACAAGGAGCATCTACAACAATGATGTCAAAAAAGTTTTCTAAACTGCCCCAAACCTGCGAATCCGTTTGAGTAACAATATAATTGCTATTTCCCCAACGAACAAGGTTTTCTTCTAAAATGTCAGCCCTATTTTTAATAATTTCGTTAGCAACTAAAAGACTATCTGATGAAATAAGAGAAATAAGATGTGTACTTTTGCCACCAGGGGCAGCACTCAAATCTAACACACGAAGGGCTTTTTTGGGTAAAATATGCTCAATAACTTTTCCCAAAAACATAGAAGAAGCCTCTTGCACATAATAAGAACCTGCCCAAAAAGTGGGGTCTTCTGTAAAAGAAGGACGCTCTGAAAGATAATAACCATCTTTACACCAACTAACAGGTTTCTGATTGTCTATATAATTTTGTAATTTTTTCTGAGAATTGTAGCGAATAGATGTAATAGGAGGGCTTTGAAGGCTATCTAAAAAACTTTGGTGCTCGTTTTCAGGAAGAATATGAGCTAATTTGTTTGTGAAATCTGCTGGAAGAGTGTTTTCCATACCAAAAGCCTTTAAAGTACAAAACCTTACAGGTGGTAGCCTATAAGGTTTTTTGATTTTTGTGGGAGTTGAGGGATTCGAACCCCCGACCCTCTGCTTGTAAGGCAGATGCTCTGAACCAGCTGAGCTAAACTCCCGAAGGTTTGTGGAAGTTGAGGGATTCGAACCCCCGACCCTCTGCTTGTAAGGCAGATGCTCTGAACCAGCTGAGCTAAACTTCCGAAATAGGACTGCAAATATAGGAGTCCTATTTTTTATTTGCAAATTTTTTATAAAAAATTTTTACTCACTTAAGAATTTTGCAAAAGCCAGCAATTCTTCTTCTTGGAAATTATTTGCAAGTACTTGTAAACCAACAGGTAGTCCTGCTTGATCTTCTCCACAAGGAATAGCAATACCAGGAATACCTACGACATTAGCTTGTACTGTAAATAAATCAGCTAAGAACATTTGTAGAGGGTCTGCTGAAAAACTTCCTAATTTGAAAGCTGTAGTAGGAGCTGTTGGCATCAACCAAAAATCATAATTTTCAAAAACTTTATCAGTAGCTTCTTTGATAACTCTTCTTACTTTTTGAGCTTTGGTATAATAAGCATCATAATAACTGGCACTTAAAACAAAAGTACCAAGCATAATACGCCTTTGAACATCTTTGCCAAAAGCTTCTGAACGAGTTTTTTTGTATAAACGTTCTAAATCTTCCACTTCTTTGCTTCTAAAACCATATCTGATGCCATCAAATCTACTCAAATTAGAACTTGCTTCAGCAGTAGTAAGAATATAATATGTAGGCAAAATATACTCTAAAAGAGGAAAATCAATCGCTTCTACCGTATGCCCTTGAGCTTGTAAGAAAGCTATTTTATCCTTCATTGCTTGCCTAATTTCAGGCTGAATAGCTTCGCTATCAACACTTTCTTTCAAATATGCTACTTTTGTTTTTTGTGTAAAATTAAGGTTTTGAGAATAACTGGGAACAACTTTTTGAGAAGCTGTACTATCTACTTCATCAGCTCCTGCAATGACTTCTAAAACCAATGCTACATCTTCTACACTTTTTCCAAAGATTCCAATACAATCAAAAGAAGAAGCATAAGCGATTAAGCCATAACGAGAAATACGAGAATACGTAGGTTTTAAACCATAAATACCACAAAATGCAGCAGGCTGACGAACAGAACCCCCTGTATCAGAGCCTAATGATACTTGACACATATTGGCTTGTACAGCTACTGCCGAAGCTCCTGAAGAACCACCAGGAACATGCTCTGGATTAGCAGCATTGCGAGTTGCCCCAAAGGCAGAGTTTTCGTTGGTTGAACCCATTGCAAACTCATCACAATTTTGCCTGCCAATAATAATAGCATCTTCTGCTAATAAACGTTCTACAACAGTAGCAGAAAATTGAGAGATAAAACCATCTAATATTTTAGAAGATGCTTGTAAAGGATGATTCTGATAACAAATTACATCTTTTAAACCAACTACCAAGCCAGCCAATTTACCAGCTTTTCCATTCTTTATCTTATTATCAATATCTTGAGCTCTTTGTAATGCTTCTTGGTCATAAATACTCAAAAATACATTTAAAAGAGTGTTTTTTTCTTGGATAACTTCTAAATGACTTTTTACCAAATCCACACAAGAAAGGTTACCTTGTGCAATATCATGTTGTATTTCTGTGAGTTTTTTGTAATTTTTCAAAGCTCTGAAAATTTTAATTCGTGCAAAAATAAACCTTTGTAGCTAATTCAGAAAATTTTATAGAGGAATTATGATATAAAAATATAACTATCAATATTTATCTTGATAAAAAAATTGTATTTTTGAGAACAATGAAGATAGAACATGAAGAGAATACTAATACTTATTTCCTTTTTATTATTAAGCTATTTAAGCCAAGGGCAAATCTCAGCACGAAAATATACGATTCAAATCCTACGTATTTACTCGCCTGAGCATGCGTTGCTTTTAGATAAATATTATAAAACCAACTCTATTGTTCATTTGCCAAGTGCTACCATCAATATTGGTAGGCATTTAGACTTTATGGCGTATCTAACAGATACAACACATAGGGATGTGATTATTCATGAAATTCCATTGATGATTCATGAAATTTACCATGATTATTCACATAGAGGAGCTTATGGATTTTTAGAAAAAAATCCAGATTCTTTCGAGCCAGGACAAAACTACATGATATATTATTTTGATGAGAAAAGTGAAATACTTACAGATATCTATAATACATTTCCTGCTCATGAAATGGCAAAAACAGTTCCCCATTCTTTAAAAGAAGAACGATTTAAAACTTTTATTGCAGACCATAATATGGCTCTTTTGCCACAAAAAATGGGAATACATGGCTTATTGGATGAATGGAATGCATTTTATCATCAGACTTTGATGGCATTTGAAACGAAAGAGTTCTATGAAAGAGAATCATTTCAAGAAGCTAAACATTGGGAAGGTTTTTTCTCAAATTATTATGATTCGTATCATGCTTATGTAGAATTCAAATATTTTATTCTTAAGTATATACAATATGCAAAATACAAGCATTCTAAGATGTATGAAAAAATTATTTTGGATTCGAAAATTAAGGAAATATATAAAGAAATAGATACTCGATACAAAAAAGTCTTAGAAGATTTTGAAAAATACAAGCCTTTGGTCGCTAATTTTTTAGATAGTAAAAATATTCGTATTTCAGAAGAAATACATGATGGAAATAAGATATTGTTTATACAAGGAGTTGGCATTGAAACCTATCATCATGTTTTTCGGTTATACCAAAAGGCACTAGAAGATGAGGAATTAAGAATGATAGATTTTCAATTGCAAAACTAAAATACATTTCAATTTCGTATTTTCCGAAACTTCTCTAAATTTGCCCTTCAATTTTTTATTTATAATCTTAAAATTTATTATAATTAGATGGATACTTTGCGAATAGCCGTTCAGAAATCTGGACGTTTAAGCGAAAGTTCTTTAGAGCTTATCAAAGAATGTGGCATTGATTTTAACAATGGTACAGGAAAATTAAAATCTGAAGCTACAAACTTCCCAGCAGAAATACTTTTTTTAAGAGATGATGATATACCAGGTTATGTAGCTGATGGTGTGGCTGATGTAGGCATCATTGGCGAAAATGTGATGCTTGAAAAAGAGCAAAAAGTAGAATTGATAGAAAAACTAGGTTTTTCTAAATGTAGACTCTCTTTAGCAATTCCTCGTGGGCAAGAATATAGTGGATTGAAAGATTTGCAAGACAAAGATATTGCAACTTCTTACCCTAAAATCTTAGGTAAATTTTTAGCAGAAAATCATATACAGGCTCGCCTCCATGAAATCAGTGGTTCAGTAGAAATAGCTCCCAGTATTGGCTTAGCTCAAGCCATTTGCGATATTGTAAGCTCTGGTAGTACTCTGATGAGCAATGGATTGAAAGAAGTAGAAGTTGTTTTTCGTTCAGAAGCAGTGATGGTGGGTACTCCTCATTTAAGTGAATCCAAAAAAGCAATTCTTCAAAAACTTTTATTTAGAATACATGCTGTACAGAGTGCTAAGAAAAATAAATATATACTATTAAACGCCCCTAATGATTCATTAGACAAAATTATTAATATTCTTCCAGGGATGAAGAGTCCTACAGTATTACCTTTGGCAATGGAAGGTTGGAGTTCAGTACATTCAGTAATTCATGAAGATTACTTCTGGGATATTATTGAAAATTTAAAAGCAGCAGGAGCAGAGGGGATTTTAGTCGTTCCAATTCAAAAAATGATAAATTGATTTTTTAGTATAATTTTTCAAACATAAACCCTTTTTCACTAAAATACTCTAAATATCGAGGAAGGGTATATTCTATATTCTTGGTAGCTTTTATATTGTCATGAAAAACAATTAAGCTACCATTTTGTGTATAGTTGATAGAGTTTTTTAGGCAATTTTCTGGACTGATAGTTTGGTCAAAATCATAAGAGAGTACATCCCACATCACAATTTGATGCTCTTTGATAATATCTTTTCTTAGGTTGAAAGAAAGTTTACCATAAGGGGGGCGAAAGAAATTGCTTTTTGCTCCCTGATTTTCAATTTCTTGTTTACACAATTCTATATTTTCCAAATAAACTTTCTTGTCTGTTTTCCATGCATTGAGATGGTTGTATGTATGATTGCCTATTTGGTGTTCATTTTTTATAATATCCTGAAAAATAGTAGAATACTTTCTAATATTATCTCCAACACAAAAAAATGTAGCTTTAGCTTTGTATTGTGTTAGTAAATCAAGAATAAAAGGGGTAAGCTCTGGAATAGGACCATCATCGAACGTTAAGTAAATGGTAGGTGTGGTTTGAGGTTTTTTCCAGATAAATGAAGAAAAAATGCGTTGAAGAGTATCAGGTGTTTTATGATAACGCATATTAAGTATTAATTTTACAAGAAAGGAAAGTAATGTCATCAGGATATGCCATTTCTTGTTTAAAATGATTGATTTCGGCTATAATCTGACTATGAAATACTTCTAAATCTTTTTGAGAGTATTTTTGTAAACATTTGGCAATTCTTTCTTCTCCAAACTGTTCATCATCAGCATCTATGATTTCCGATAAACCATCCGTATAAGCAAAAATAAAAAAATCATCTCTCAAGATAATCTGAGCCTCTGTAATAAAAGGTAAAGGACTAAATATACCTAAGACAGTTGTTCCTTGATCAAGGCGTTGTAAATGATTTTGATAAGATAAAAATGGAGGGTTATGCCCTGCATTGATATAGCTAAATTGTTGATTACTATATTGATAAGTCGCTACAAAAAAGGTAATGAAATTTTCGCCTTGAGCATTTTGTAATACTTGATAATTGAGTTCTTCAACAATTTCCTTAAGATTATCTGTTTGTCGAGCCAATGTTCGTAAAGAAGCCTGAAAATTTGCCATCATCATGGCTGCAGCAATACCTTTGCCAGAAACATCAGCGATACAAAGCAAAAATTTATCTTTAGACATTTCAATAAAGTCATAATAGTCACCACCTACAGAGGAGTGGGGTGCATACCAAGCTGAAATTTGTAATTTTTCTGTATTAGGTAAATCTTTTGGACAAAGTCTTTGTTGCACTTTGGCTGCAATATCCAGCTCTTTTCTTAAGGCCTCCTGTTCTAATTGTTTTTGAGCTAATTTTTTATTTTCAATAGCTACAATTAAAATATTAGTAAGTGTTCGAATAAAATCGGCATCTACATCACCACCATTCATCCCTGATGCAAATACAAAAGCTAAAGGATTGGCTTTATGAAAAATAGGAATTACTATTTCAAAATCAGAAAATATATCATTAAAAATACTTTCAGAAAGTGTAGATACATTTTGTGAAGCTTGTAAGGTAATGTTAGAAAATACATCTGAAGAAGTAGTGTTTTTACTTCCAAAACTTGTTTTACAGTTCCATACACCAAAATCATTTACCCATAAAGACATTTTACTAATACTAAGGTTACCCCGAAGTGTAAAATTATAAATACGATACAAGAAATCCTCTGCCATGTTATTGTTAATGGCTTGAGTAACTTCTAATAACGAACTTAGAGCTAACTCTTTTCTTTGTAGTAATGATTCTGTTGAAACCATTATTTTACAAGGGTTTTAGGATCATAAGCATCACGTAGACCATTTCCTAGTAGATTAAACGCTAAAACCATAATACTAATTGCTAAACTTGGGTAGAAAATCATATGGAAGCCGTTTGCTGAACCAATATAATTTTTACCTTCATAAACCATCATTCCCCAAGAAGGCATAGGTGGTTGAGCTCCTAAACCTAGAAAGCTTAAGCCTGCTTCTGTAAGAATCGCAGAAGCAAAATTAGAGCTAATAACAACAATCAGAGGACCAAACAAATTGGGTAAAATATGTCTTGTAACAATTCTGAAATTCCCTAAGCCCAAAGCTCTTGACGCTTCTACAAATTGCTTTTCTTTGATAGACATAATTTCTCCACGCACCAAACGAGCTATATCTACCCATGTTGTAAGCCCTACGGCAATAAAAGCAACCCAAATACCTCTACCTAATGCTAAACTAATCGCAATAACAAGCATGATTTGAGGAATGGACCATACTACTGTCATAAACCAAGTAATGATATAGTCTATTTTTCCACCTAAAAAACCAGCTAATGAACCCAAACTTACCCCCACAAGTACCGAAATAAGTACAGCAACTAAACCAATACTTAATGAGATACGTGTTCCGAAAATTAAACGGCTTAGCATATCTCTTCCTTGTTTATCTGTTCCCAGCCAATAAGTTCTTTCTTCTATATCATATTTTTCAAATTCTTTGATGAGGTCTGAAGAAGATATTTTTTCTATTTTTCCTTCATAATTTACATAAATCACATAATTATCTTTTGTAAGAAATAAGGAATTATTGGTTGCTTGGGCAGCCTCTTTAATGGAATTCACATCTCCCACAAATAAAGACTTTACAGCTGAAATAACAGGTATCTTTTGTTCTTTAATCCCTCCAAAAACCTTATAAGAAACAGTCAAATCTTGTTCATTAATTTTATAACTTTCAATAGGAATAATAGTGTATTCACTGGGAACACCTGTAATCAATTTCTCTACAAATGTTGGAGTATGAATAGGAATATTCTTGTGTTTTTTCAATATTTTAGCTTTAAACCCTGGGGGTTTAATTTGTATATGAGGATTTCCATCATCAGCATTAGGAGTATTGTCAGGCATAATCAAATAACCTAAAAAAGCAATAATCACAGCAATTACAACTACTCCCAAACCTATTACAGCTGAAATATTTCTAAAGAAACGTTTCCTAACATAATATGAGGGTTTATAAACGATATCTACTTCTTTCTCTTGTACAGTTTGCATAAAATTATCGACTGTTATGGGCTAATAAGCCTTCTTTGGTAGCTAAATATTGATATAAAGTATATTTTTCTTCAAATTGCTTGGTATCTATAGTAACTTCTGAATAACGGTCTGAGAAACACTTCACCCAGCCCTTATCAATCATATCTTTCAATACATTTTTCAATGTATCTTCATCTAAACCTAACTCATCTTGAACTTTCTTAAAGCTTTCTACAAAATAAAGCTGGTCTAATACTTCAAATTCTAAGTTAGTCATAGTAAAAAATCAGATATTTTAAATAAAATGTGTTCTGCCTTTCCAAATATAATTTTTTTTTCTTGAAAATAAAGCAAATACCAACACATAAAAAGGATACACAACAAAAAGAAGAGGTATCCAACATAATAACCAAATTTGCTTTAAACTAGATAATATCCAAGCCAAAAATACAAATTCTATACTAAACTTCAAACCAATTAAAACCCAAATTATATTATTGGATATCAAAAAAGGCGAGAAGTAGAGAAATACAGATAATAAATTGATAAGAAATATGAATAAAGCTAATACTTTTGGAGCCCAATTTTGGTAATGTTCCCATTTACTTGCCCATCTTTTGCGTTGTTCAAAAAAAGACTTCCAATTGTAATGTGGTGTTGTAGAAACAGTTACATTGTTAGATTTATTAAATTTTACTTTTTGAGGATATACTTTAGCAAATTTATGCATTAAAAACTCGTCATCCCCAGAGGCAATATTCTCAGAGCCTTTAAACCCATCTAATTCTTCAAAAATAGTTTTTTTATAAGCAATATTTGCCCCATTACACATAGTAGGTGCTTGCAAACCAATACACCCTGCCCCTGAACCTATCAGACTAGAAAATTCTAAAGCTTGCATTTTTTGAAATATACTTTGTGTAGGCAAAAACTTAACAGAAGAACTTATGAAATAAGCATCTGTTTGTTCGTAAAATGAAGCGATGCCTTGTAACCAAGTAGATGGAAGCCTACAATCAGCATCAGTACAAATAATTAGCTCGCCTTTTGCTTGTTTAATAGCTTGGCTAATACCTCTTTTTTTAGGAGAGATGATTTCTTGAAAAACATTGTTTGTAAGGATGTTAGCACGAATAAAACTGTTTTCTAAGAATTTTCTTATGGTTTTAGTACTATCATCTTCAGAAAAGTCATCGATAAAAATCACTTCCCATAAAGTTTTATCTAATGTTTGTTTGTCTAAATCTTTAAGGATATAAGGTAAATTTAGAGCTTCATTTCTGAATACAACAATGACTGTAAGATTTGTGTGTGTGTTTTTGAGAAGTTTATAAGAGGGCATTGTTATCCAAATGATAGAAAAAAGAATAACAAGGATAAAATAGATTGAAAAGAAGAAAAGAAATACCCAAAACATCAAATTACACGCAATTTTAGCTCTTTAAGAAAATCAGAAATAGCTTTTTGATAAGTTTTGATATTTTTATTTTTAAGGTCTTTACTTTTATCTTTTAAATTGACTAATCTTTTCTGTATACTTCCCGATTTTTCAAATAATTGTTTGGTATGTTGATTAGGATAAGTATCATCTCTTTCCATATAAACAAATAAAGAGGGAATGGAAACTTCTTTGATATAATCATGAACATTAAACTGTTCTTCAACCAAATAACTAACTATCAAAATAGGATATAAATCTTTTAAAAAATTTTGAATAGACGTAATACCATTTTCAATAATTAAACCAGCTACTTGCATTTCTTTAGCCAATTTAGAAGCTGGGTATGCCCCTACACCTTCTCCATATACTATAATATGGTCATAAGGTACACTGCTCTTGGTAACTAAATAGTTATATGCCATCAATGCTGACTGATACATTTTTTCGGAAGAAGCTATTTGTTTACTACCTTCTTGTGTAATATAATTGAGTGTAAGAATATTGATACCTAAATTATTCCATGTTTTATAACGCCACAAATTTGACTCGGAATAATACATGTTATTTGTACCATGTAAGTGGATTATCCAAATGTTTTTGTCAGAATCAGAGGGTAAAATACAAGCACTGGTATTGCCATAACTACCAGTAAGTTCTATTTTTTCATAAGTAAGTTGTAAACCTACAAGTTTATCACCAAAAAAATAGTAAGGATCATCTTTTACAATAGGAAAAGAGAGATAAGAATGCTTTTTATATAGCCAAAAGTTCGAAAACAAATAAGCTAATAGTAAAATGGAAGCTATGATGATAGTAATTTTCCTAATGGGGAAATTCATGGTAAAAGCTATCTAAACCTAATAAAAGTTTTGGCGAATATATAAATATTCAGGTTAACTTTCTAATATTTTAGATGAACTTTCTTATCTTGCATTATAAAAATGTCTTTTATATTATGAATATCATAGAGAAAATACAGGTAAAAATTGAAGAAAACAGTGATATACCATTTGAAATTAGATATTCATTGAAAAATAATCTCTATGATATAGATTTTATATCACAAGAGTCTGCAATGCCTGTTTGTGATGTTTTTTTCGATTATATTAATCAGAGTGAAGTAACAGAATATATTGGTAGCCTAAATCTTTATTCAGAAGATGAGGGGATTAATGGTACAAATAACTGGGATTTGGCCAAATTAGGAGGAAAACCTAAAAACATTTTTAAGAATCTTAAAAAATTAGTTTTTCCTTTGAATACAACGAATCATAATCGAGTGATTATCACAGGTAATGACGATTATGAAGAGAATGGTATCATTGGGCAGGTAATGAAGAAAATGCCAGTATTAGAATATTTACAACTGCCATCAGCACCCTCTAATAACTTTTTTGAACAAAAATTATCTATCATCCATTTAAAAATACAAACAGGTTTTGCACATCAAAATTTTATTGAAAATTTAGCAAAAACAAGTGTTTTTGAGCATTTGGAGACTTTAGAGTTTTGGGATTATTCAGAGTTTTATATGGAAAATTATGAACAATATTGTACACCTTTAGAGGCTTATATCCAATTATTTGGTTCTACTCATTTACCAAAACTCAAAAAAGTAATTTTACATAATACTCTTTTAAGCAAAGAAATTCAGCAAAAACTCGAATCTTTACCTTTATATTTGCAACTCGAAATTTTTTTAGTGATTAATAAATCTTAAAATATAGAATAGTGATCATAATTGGAAATACATATCTTTCAGATGATATAGCTGAAAAAATGTTTGTCTGCGATTTGGAAAGATGTCAAGGAGCTTGTTGCGAAGAAGGTGATTTAGGAGCACCTCTAGAGTTGTATGAGCTACCTATTCTGGACGAAGTTTTTGAAGCAGTAAAACCTTATATGTCAGATATAGGTAGAGAAACTGCTGAAAAACAAGGATTATATATTTTAGATAGTGATGGAGACTTTTCTACCACTACAGTAGGAGGAAAAGAATGTGTTTTTGCAAAAAAAGACGAAAAAGGGCATTGGAAATGTAGTATTGAAAAAGCTTATCTAGAAAATAAAATACATTTTCATAAACCTATTTCATGTCATTTGTATCCTATCAGAATAAGTCAGTATGCTGAATATGATGCTCTTAATTACCATCAATGGCATATTTGTTCACCAGCTTGTACACTTGGAGAAAAATTAGCGGTTCCTGTTTATCAATTCTTAAAAGCACCTTTAATTCGTAAATATGGAGAAACTTGGTATAAAGAATTGGTTACAATAATTGAAGAAAGAGAAAAGGATTTATAATGGGAATTGTTGTTAGACAAAGTTTAAAAGCCAGTTTTGTTTCTTATATTGGAGTAGGTTTAGGGCTGATCAATAATCTGTTTATTTCCACTAAAATACTCACTCCCGAACAGTTAGCAATTAACCGATTACTGCTAGAAAACAGCCTTGTATTTGCTTGTTTTGCTCATTTAGGGACTCCTTTCATTTTAGACAAATTTTTTATTCACTTTAAAAACCAAGAAAAAAAGCATGATGGTTTTTTAGGTTTTTTATTATTTATCTCATTGATTGGAGTAGGCTTATTTTCATTAATATACATTTCCTTTCGAGAACCTATAGCAGATTACTTTCGCTTAAAATCTCCTCAAATTATAGATTATCATTTTTTTAGTTTACCTCTTACAGCCTTTTGGGTGTATATGATTGTTTTTGAGGCTTATAGTAGAAATAATTCTCGTATTGCTATTCCTGCTGCAATTAGAGAAATCTTCTTAAAAAGTTTCAATATAGGGATTGTATTGATTTATGGATTAGGTTGGATAAGCTTTGATTATCTGATTTATGGGATGGTATTCATGTACTTTTTAGCTGTCGTTATTCTTATTCTATATATTAAAAATTTAAAAAAACTTTTTTGGGGAATTAATTGGTCAATATTCAAGAGTGATTATTTTAAACCCATGATGATTTATGGTTTTTTTATTATTTTGGGTGGTCTGGGTGAAAATATTTTCAAATTTGTGGATAGAGTAATGCTTGCAGGGCAAGAAGGATTAGCACAAAGTGCCATTTTTATATTAGCTACTTTTATTGTAACCACTATCGAAATACCTAAAAAAGCTTTATCTCAAATCTCAATACCTATACTTTCAGAGGCTATTCAGACCAATAATGCAGGAAAATTAAATGAAATATACCATAAAGTAGCTTTACATCAGCTTATGGGAGGGGCATTTGTGTTTCTAGGGATTTGGTGTTGTATTGATGAACTTTTTATGCTTATCCCTAAAGGAGCAATTTATAGTGAAGGGAAATGGGTTGTTTTTTTCTTAGGTCTTACTACATTATTTAATTTAGCTTCAGGACTACGAGCAGAAGTGATAACCTATTCACATAGATATTATATTAGTAGCCTTTTGGTATTTATTTTTGTATTGGTAAATATCTTTTTAAATTATTGGTTGATAGATTTGTATAAAATAGATGGGGCTGCATATGCAACAACAATTTCTAGTATATTGTATATCAGTACACAAGTGTTTTATGTTTACTGGAAGTTTGGTATTCTTCCTTATCAAATAAAGCAATTGTATGTATTGGCTGTTGCTATAGCTATTTGGGCTGCTATGCTTTTATTGCCACAAGCTCAAAATATGTGGCAAGCTCTTTTTATACTAACTTTAAAAGCTGGATTGATAACAATTCTATACTTTACTGCTGTTTTGAAGTTGAAGATTTCTACAGAATTAAATAATCTTTATAAAATGGGACTTGATTTTATAAAGATGAAATTGGGTAAATAAAAAAGCCTCACAATTTAGTGAGGCTTTTTGTTATATTATTCTGCTGTTTCTTCTTCATCAGATTTTTTCTTTCTTCCACCCTTTTTCTTAGGCTTTTCTTCAGAAGAGATTTCAGCCATATCAGCTAAAGTTTCAGGAGCTACTGTAGACTCTTCTTCTTTAACTTTTTTCTCTTTCTTCTCTTTTTTCTCTTCAGTGTAAGTAGCTAAATGAGAAAGTGTAATTTTCTTATCAGCTTTTATAAATTCTACTACTTTGAAGTCTAAAGATTCACCTACTTCAGGTTGGCTACCATCAGCTTTCGTTAAGTTTTTGGTATTACAGAAACCTTCAATACCATAAGGTAACTCTAAAACAGCACCTTTATCAGTTTTTGCTTGGATTGTACATTTGTGTACTGAATCTTCAGTGAAGATAGTTTCAAATGTATCCCAAGGGTTTTCTTCCAATTGCTTGTGTCCTAAAGCCAAACGGCGATTTTCTACATCCAATTCCAATACTTTTACATCTAACTCATCACTAACTTTTACAAATTCAGAAGGATGTTTGATTTTCTTAGTCCAAGAAAGGTCAGAAACGTGAACCAAACCATCTACACCTTCTTCCAATTCTAAGAATAAACCAAAGTTAGTCAAATTGCGAACAGTACCTTTATGAGCTGTACCTACTGCATATTTGCTAATCATTTCTTGTTTAGTCCAAGGATCTTCAGTCAATTGTTTGATACCTAAAGACATTTTACGCTCTTCACGATCTAAAGTAAGCACAACAGCTTCAATTTCATCTCCGATTTTCAAGAAATCTTGAGGATTACGTAAGTGTTGAGACCAAGACATTTCAGAAACGTGGATAAGTCCTTCAACACCAGGCATAATTTCTAAGAATGCACCATAATCAGCTACATTTACAATCTTACCTTTGATTTTAGAACCAACATCAATACCAGCATCCAAAGATTCCCAAGGATGAGGAGTTAATTGCTTCATACCTAAAGATATACGCTTCTTATCATCATCAAAATCTAATACAGCTACACGTACTTTTTGGTCTAAAGAAAGCATTTCTTCAGGGTGAGTGATTCTACCCCAAGAAATATCAGTGATATGTAATAAACCATCAACACCACCCAAATCAATGAACACACCAAAGTTAGTCATATTCTTGATAACACCTTCAAGTACTTGACCTCTCTCTAGGTTAGCAAGGATTTGACCACGTTGCTCTTCTAAATCCTTCTCGATAAGGACTTTATGAGAAACAACCACGTTGTCATTAGTATAATTGATTTTAATAACTTTAACTTCCATTTTCTTACCAACGAAAATGTCGAAGTCACGGATAGGCTTAACATCTATTTGAGAACCAGGTAAGAAAGACTCGATACCAAAAATATCTACAATCAAACCACCTTTTGTTCTGCGTTTTACAAAACCTTCGATAATGGTGTCATTATCTAAAGCACTTTGTATTTTATCCCAAGCAGTCAAAATTTTCGCTTTCTTACGAGAAAGTTCAATTTGACCTGTTTGGCTTTCTTTTTTCTCAATGAAAACTTCAACTTGATCACCAGCTTTCAATTCTGGCATATCTCTAAATTCAGAACGAGGGACTAAACCATCAGCTTTGAATCCAACATCAATTACAACATCACGGTCTGTAATTGTAACTACTTTACCCATTACTACTTTACTTTCCTCAACATCATTCAATGTAGCATCGTACATTGCCATCAATTTTTTGTGTTCTTCTTTGGTATAAGAATTACCAAAGCCTTTGTTGCCTTCCAACAAATCCCAATTAAAATCTGCGTTTGATTTACTCATAATAACTTTGCCCTTTTTACATCAATCTTACGGGCATTAAGATTGAATTAGTGAAACATTATAAAAATAGGAACGCAAAGGTAGGCATTTCTTCCTGAAAGTCAAAACATTCTCTTAAAAGTTTTATATGAACTCTTGAGAGAATGTTTTAAATAGAAAAGTAAAGAATTTAAGCTATAGCTTTTTCCTTTTGATATAAATTAGCTAAAACATCTACAGCGAATGTAATATCTTCTTTGGTTGTAAAACGACTGAACGAAAACCTGACAGCAGGTCTGTTTTTGGGGCTGTCTAAAGCTTGTAAAACATGTGAACGAGACTCTGAACCAGAAGAACAAGCACTACCTCCAGATGCAGAAATACCTTTGATATCTAAGTTAAACAACAACATGTCATCATTTTCTGAGGGTGGTAAACTCACATTCAATACTGTATATAAACTATTTTCTAAATCATCACTCATGCCATTGAAAGCTATGTCCTCAATCTTATCCTTCAATGATTTCATCATATAAGCTTTCAACTCTTTTATATGACGCTCATGTCCACTCATATCTTCATAAGCAAGTTGTAAAGCTTTTGCCAATCCAATAATTCCAGCTACATTTTCTGTACCTCCACGCATATTTCTTTCTTGTGAACCTCCTGTAATATAGGCATTTATCTTAGATTTGTGATTGATATACAAAAAGCCAACTCCTTTAGGACCGTGAAATTTGTGGGCTGCCCCCACAACATAATCAACTTTGGTATTTTTCAAATCATGTTTATAATGCCCCATGGTCTGAACTGTATCCGAATGGAAGTATGCTCCATATTGTTTACAAAGCTCACCAACTTGGGTTAATGAAATTAAGTTGCCAATCTCATTATTTCCATGCATCAAAGAAACTAACGCTTTGGGGTGTTGTTGGAGTAAGGTTTCTAAATTAGATAAGTTAATACATCCTTTTTTATCAATTTCAACTAAATGTAATTGAGCTTTGTGATGATGAGCAAGTTCTTCAGCTGTATGTAAAACAGCATGATGCTCCAAAGGAGATGTAATGATATGTTCTAACTGATAAGTTTCCAATGCTCCATGAATAGCACTATTATCGGCTTCTGTACCTCCAGAAGTGAAAAATATTTCAGAAGGGCTTGCATTTAATAACTCAGCAACAATTTTTCTGGCTTTTTCAATTTCTGCCCTTACCTGCCTACCATGCCAATGAATAGAAGATGGATTACCAAAAAAATCTGTCAAATAAGGCATCATAGATTCTACAACAGCTTTGTCAATAGGAGTGGTAGCTGCATTGTCCAAATAAACTCTCATAAACCTTTCAATTTTTCAGCAAAGATAAGACTTTCTAAGAGAATAAACAACGCTAAAAAAAGAAGAGATTACCTAAACTTAGGTAATCTCCTTTAATGTGAGCTATACACAACAAATCATCTAAGATTCTATACTGGGGTTTCCTTCTGTCAGTTCGCCTTCCCATTTACTTACAGCAGTAGTAGCCAAAGCATTACCTACTACGTTGGTCATGCTTCTAAACATATCACAAAAATGGTCAATGGGTAAAATAAGAGCAACACCCTCTGGTGGAATATTAAACATAGCACAAGTAGCTAAAACTACTACCAAAGAGGCTCTCGGAACACCTGCAATCCCTTTACTTGTGAGCATCAATACCAATAACATAGTAAGTTGAGTACCTATATCTAAATAATGGGGATGTGAGGGCAAGTGCATACCATAAGCTTGGGCAATGGCAAGACTGGCAAAAGTCATATACATCATGCTTCCATCCAAATTGAAAGAATAACCCAATGGAAGTACAAATGCCACAATTTTATCTTTACAACCAAATTTTTCTAACTCTTGTGTAAGTTTTGGAAATACAGCTTCGCTACTTGTTGTGCTAAATGCAATAAGGAGTGGACTTCCGATGGCTTTCATGAGTTCTGTCATACGTTTACCAAGTATCAAATAACCCACACCCAACAGAACAGCCCACAAAACAGCAATGCCTATCAAAAAATAAGCAAAATAAATGATATAAAACTCAAAAATGCCTAAACCTTTAGAAGCTACCACTGCCGATAATGCCCCAAAAACACCAATAGGAGCAAAATTCATCACATAACCAACCATTTTTAAAATGATATGACTAAAAGCATCCAAAGCTTTAATAATAGGCTTGGCTTTTTCGCCCATACTTGCAGCAGCTACACCAAAGAAAATACTAAAAACTAAAATCTGTAAAATTTCATTGGTAGCCATTGCCTCAGCAATACTTTTCGGAAAAATATGTTCTACAAACTTTTGTAGAGAAAACGTTTCTCTTTTATCCATCAAATCTTTTAGGGAAGCATTATCTGCTTGATTCAACTCTATGAACTTGCCAGGCTCTAAAATATTCACAAGTATCATACCTATCAAAAGTGACATCAAACTTGCTGAAACAAACCATAGCAAAGATTTGCCACCTACACGCCCTACAGTCTTCAAATCGCCCAATTTGGCAATACCTACTACCAACGTACTAAATACCAAGGGGGCGATAATCATTTGTACCAGACGGATAAAAACAGAACTTAAAAGTTTAATGTTTTTAGAAAACTCTGTGATAACGCTCTCAGTGGCACGAATATGTATCACATAACCGCAAGCAATGCCCAAAAGCATTGCAAAAATGATATAAAAAGTAAGTTTATTCTTTTTAAACATATTTTTAGTTGAAAATAATTTAAAAATAAAATTTAGTTTAAAGACTGCTCCAAGATTTAATAAGAGCTAAAAATTCATTTTGAAGTGTTTGAGTTTTATCTTTGGCGTACCAACCATGTACTATATCATGTATTTCATCAAAAGTTTTTCCTTCGGCTTTTGCATTGAGCATGAGCTCTTGTACTGGAGTTGGTCTTGGTCCCCATGTTCCTAGAGTAGTCAAATTTTCATCTAAACAAACCATTTTAGGTATAGAACGTCCTCCATTTGTTAAAAACATATCCATTACCTCTAAGTTTTCATCTCTTAAAAGTAGTTTGAGAGATATTTTGCCATTACTGGCTTCTGCAATTTTATGAATGGTAGGCAAATTCTGAGCGACATCTCCACACCAAGATTCTACCAAAATGAGCCAAATCCAATTTTTCTTCAAACTTTGTAGCTCTTGTTGTATATCTTCGGAAACTTGAGTAGTTTTTTCTATTCTTTGAATACGCTGAAAATTTAGTTTGGTAAGTTCCAAAACCCAAGGTTCATTATAATGAGGGTCTTGTGAGGTTGTTTTACCTTTTTCAAATAACTCATGAGCCATCTTCATGTAGTTTTCATAACTTAAAGAGGACTCTAAATGATGTTTTTCAAGCATTTCTTATATTTTTTCTTACAAACTTACAATTTTTGGGTTACTTTTTGTTGTTTTTGTTATAAAAAGTGTAAAAAGTTTTAGCCTCTACTAAATGGTATAAATTCTACTCCATTTTTCACATCAAATTTTTTATTACTATGAAAGGATTATCAAATATCCGAGCAGTTAGCTTGGTAGGGCTTTTTGTTGCCCAAATTTTAACAGGTTGTGGCAATCAACAACGTGAAACAGGTAATTACACAAAAAATGAAGTACAAAAGCAAGAATTAAGAGTTCCACAAGCTGAAGAGAGTGCAACGATGATGGATAAAGATGCTCCCAAAGAACCTGACCCACAGCATAAAACAGATGAATATAATAAAATAGAAGACAATCCTTTTAAATCTGCTCAAAAAGAGCCACTTTCTACATTTTCGATAGATGTAGATAATGCTTCATATAGCCAAGTAAGATATAATATCGAAAGAGGACAACTGCCTCAAAAAGATGTAGTTAGGATAGAAGAAATGATTAATTACTTTGATTATGATTATGAAGAGCCCACTGGAGAGCATCCATTTACTATCAACACTGAGCTAGCTTCATGCCCTTGGAATCCACAAAACAAACTTGTTCATATTGGTTTACAAGGTAAAAACTTGGATTATAGAAACCTCAAACCATCTAATTTGGTGTTTCTGATTGATATTTCAGGGTCAATGAATGATGAAAATAAACTACCTCTTGTGAAGAAATCAATGTCTATTTTACTCAATGAACTTTCAGATAAAGATAAAGTTTCTATAGTAGTCTATGCTGGTTCTGAAGGTCTGGCTCTTCCTGCTACCAAAGCAAGTGAAAAAGAGAAAATTATGGAGGCTTTAGACAATCTACAAGCAGGTGGTTCGACAGCAGGAGGGGCTGGTATCACTTTGGCGTATAAAGTTGCAGAAGAAAATTTAATTAAAGGTGGAAATAATCGTATTATTTTGTGTTCTGATGGCGATTTTAATGTAGGTGTAAGCTCTACTGCGGAACTTGTTAGAATGGTTGAAGAAAAACGAAAATTAGATATTTACTTGACTATCTGTGGTTTTGGAATGGGGAATTATAAAGATGGAAGATTAGAAGATGTAGCTAAAAATGCTAATGGAAACTATTTTTATATTGATAATCTTCAGGAAGCTCAAAAAGTATTTGCCAAAGAAATGAGAGCTAATATGTTTACCATTGCCAAAGATGTGAAAATTCAAGTAGAATTTAATCCTAAATGGGTTCAGGCTTATAGACTCATTGGTTATGAAAACAGAATAATGGCAAATGAAGATTTTAATGATGATAAAAAAGATGCTGGAGAATTGGGAGCAGGGCATACAGTGACAGCTCTTTACGAAATAGTACCTGTGGGCGTAAAAAGTGAATATGTTTCCAAAACGGACGATTTGAAGTACCAACAAAATCAACTTTCCAATCAATCACAAAGTAATGAATTGATGACAGTGAAATTCAGATACAAACCACTCAAAAAAGAAGAAAGCGTTTTAATTACTCAAGTAATTGGAAAAAATTCTCAGGATTGGGAGAGTACATCAGATAATTTCAGATTTTCGGCATCAGT
Organism: bacterium 336/3; assembly: GCA_001281695.1. NCBI lineage: Bacteria > Pseudomonadati > bacterium 336/3. The sequence goes on from LJIE01000001.1 coordinate 740,332, forward strand.
GGCAAGTTTTGGAATGCTTTTGAGAGAATCGCCCTATAAAGGAAAAAGCAATTATGAACAAGTCCTTTCAATGGCAAGAGGTTCAAAGGGAAAAGATAATAATGGTTATCGCTCAGATTTTATACAAATGGTTGAAAGTGCCAAAATGTTAGAGAAGCAAATAGTCTCTAAAAGATAGCTAAAATAAACCTTCACTTTTGATTATCAGAGAATTAAATGCTTGTTTTGAAAAATATAGATAAAAAATTTGTGAATAGAAAAAAAGTGTCTATATTTGCAAACTCAAAACAGGAAGGAGAGATGCCTGAGCGGTTAAAGGAGCAGTTTGCTAAACTGTCATCGGGAGACCGATGCGTGGGTTCGAATCCCATTCTCTCCTCTTTTTTGGAAAAAAAATTTGGCAAAAGTTGCTAAAATAAAGTTCGGGGTGTAGCGTAGCCCGGTCATCGCGCCTGCTTTGGGAGCAGGAGGTCGCAAGTTCGAATCTTGCCACCCCGACAAAAGCCTTCAAAAAATCATTTTTGAAGGCTTTTTCTTTGTGAAAAAAATAGAATTTTCTCATAAAAAAGACTTGTTGATACCAACAAGTCTTTTTATTTTATAATGAGAGAGAGTATTTTATTCTACTGCATTACCAAATAAAGTAGCAGAATTACATTCATGAACCAATACATCTACATAATCACCTTTTTGATAGTTTTTCTTTGGGAAAATAATGACTTTATTAGCTGTATTCCTACCTTGTAAATGTTCTTGAGAACGTTTTGAGTAACCTTCTACCAATACTTTATGAACTTTGCCAATATCTCGTTGGTTACGCTCCAAAGAAAGTTTGTTTTGAACTGCTATAATTTCGCTTAATCTGCGTTTTTTAGTTTCTAAATCAATATCATCTTCTAATTTTTTTTCAGCAGGGGTACCTGGGCGTTCAGAATAATAGAACATATAAGAGAAATCATATTTTACAATTTCCATTAAAGAAAGTGTTTCTTGATGTTCTTCTTCTGTTTCTGTGCAGAAACCTGCTATCATATCTGAAGATATACCACAGTCTTCACCAATAATACGTCTGATAGCTGCGACTCTATCTAAATACCATTCTCTTGTGTAAGTTCTATTCATGATTTCTAGAACTCTTGTATTGCCACTTTGTACTGGTAAATGGATATATTTACAGATGTTATCATACTTTGCCATTGTATAAAGTACTTCATCTGTAATATCTTTAGGATGTGAAGTAGAAAATCTTACTCTGAGTTCAGGAGAAACAAGAGCCACTTTTTCAAGTAATTGAGCAAAATTTATGGTTTCAAGTCCTTCAAGATTTTCGCCTTTTTCAATAGCTTTCTGATAGGTTTTGAGAGAGATTAAATCTTCTCTATCAGTCCAGAAGTAAGAATCTACGTTTTGTCCTAAAAGTGTAACTTCCTTATAACCATTTTCAAAAAGATTTTTACACTCATCTATAATAGAATAAGGATTTCTGCTACGCTCACGACCACGAGTATAAGGTACAACACAGAAAGAACACATATTGTCACAACCTCTCATGATAGAAACGAAGGCAGTGATACCATTAGAGTTCAGTCTGACAGGACTAATATCTGCATAGGTTTCTTCTCTTGAAAGAAAAACATTGATGGCTTTGCTACCATCATCTGCTTGGTCAACCAATTTGGGTAAGTCTCTGTAGGCATCAGGTCCAGCTACAATATCAACCATTTTCTCTTCTTCTAATAGCTTGGTTTTCAATCTTTCAGCCATACAGCCCAATACTCCAATGAGCATTTCAGGGCGTTTTTTCTTTAAGGCATTGAGATGTTGTAATCTATGTCTGATTTTCTGTTCAGCATTATCACGAATGGAACAAGTATTGAGAAATATCAAATCTGCATTTTCAGGATTTGATGTTGTATCAAAGCCATTGTCTTGCATGACAGATGTGACAATCTCTGAATCAGAGAAATTCATCTGACAACCATAACTTTCGATATACAGTTTACGTTGTTTTCCTGTATTTTCTTCTTTAGAGATTTTTACAGTTTCACAAGCTTCGTTTTCTTGTTCTAAAATACCAATATCTTCGATTATTTGCTTCATATACAAATTGGTAGAGTTGTAAATTTAAGTCTGCAAAGGTACAAAAAACAATTAAAATATCCAATTTTTCTAAAAGACCATCAAAAAAGAAAGCCTCCAAAATTTTGGAGGCTTTGAAATTAGTTAGCTTCTGTATTGTCATTTGGAGAATCATCTTTTTCTAAAGAAATTTTCTCTTTTGTAAAAGCCTGATAAGTAGTTTCTTTTGCAAAAGGTCTTCTTCCTATGAGTTCTTGTAAATCAGCTTGATATAAAACTTCTTTTTTGAGTAGAGCTTGGGCTATCATTTCAAGTTCGCTGTAATGCTCTTGTAACAATGCTTTGGTTCTTTCGTAGGCATGGTCAATGATTTTTTTCACTTCTTGGTCTATAACCTCAGCAGTTGCTTCCGAATAGGGTTTTCCTAATGCAAAATCACCTTGAGGTTTAGAATCGTAAAAAGAAATATTTCCAATTTTTTCATTCATACCATAGACAGTAACCATGGCGTAAGCCATTTTGGTAATACGTTCTAAATCGCTTAATGCACCAGTTGAAATTTTTCCAAAAACCAATTCTTCTGCTGCTCTACCTCCCAAAGTCATACACATTTCGTCAATAAGCTGTTCTGTTTGGTAAAGGAACTGTTCTTTGGGTAAATATTGAGCATAACCTAAAGCGGCCACACCACGAGGAACAATACTTACTTTTACCAAAGGGTCAGCATGTTCTAAGAACCAGCCTGAAACGGCATGTCCTGCTTCATGATAAGCAACAATTCTCTTTTCGTCAGGAGAAATAAGTTTATTTTTCTTTTCAAGTCCTCCAATAACTCTATCAATAGCATCTTGGAAATCTTGCATATTTATTTCTTTCTTGTCGTGTCTTGCGGCAATCAGAGCTGCTTCATTACACACATTGGCAATTTCAGCACCTGCAAACCCTGGTGTTTGGGCAGCTAATTTCTTAGCATCAATATCTTTTCCTTTTTTGAGAGCAATAAGGTGAACTTTGAAAATAGCTTCTCTTCCTACCAAATCAGGTTTGTCAATACTAATTTGTCTATCAAAACGCCCTGGACGCAATAATGCAGAGTCTAACACATCAGGTCTGTTCGTAGCAGCAAGAATAATAACTCCTGAATCTGTACCAAAACCATCCATTTCTACAAGCAGAGAGTTTAGAGTATTTTCTCTTTCATCGTTGGCACCAGGCATAGAGCCTTTTCCTCTTGAACGACCAATTGCATCAATTTCATCAATAAAAATAATACAAGGAGCCTTTTCTTTGGCTTGTCTGAACAAATCGCGAACACGAGCAGCACCAACACCTACAAACATTTCCACGAAGTCAGAACCTGACAAACTGAAGAAAGGTACATTGGCTTCACCTGCTACAGCTTTGGCTAACAATGTTTTACCCGTACCTGGAGGTCCAATTAGTAAAGCACCTTTAGGGATTTTACCACCTAAATCAGTAAATTTCTTAGGATTTTTTAAAAAATCTACAATTTCTTTGATTTCTTCTTTGGCTTCATCCAATCCTGCAACATCATCGAAAGTGATATTTACTTTGTTTTCTGCATCAAAGAGTGTTGCTCTTGAACGCCCAATATTGAATATTTGTCCACCACCTGGTCCGCCTGCCATTCTACGCATCAGCATCCAAAATGCGAAAATAATTAAGAATAAGAAACCCCACTGAATCAACATTCCACCATAATTAGAACGTTCATCGAAGCGAAGACTTGCTCCATTTTTAATGATACTTTCACGATAAAGCTCAGTGAATTTATCTGCTGAGGGAATTCTAAACCAAAAATGAGGTCCTTTCATCACAACAGAATTTGAACGTTGTTTGAGCAAACTACCATACTTTTGGGTTTCTACGGCTTCTTTTTTGAGCGTGATTTCTGCCACTTTCTCATCAGCATATACCACCACTTCAGTAATATCTTTGTTGGTGAGCATCTCCTCAAACTTGTTTGGAGGAGTTTCGATAGCTGAATATGAACGACTAAAATACACTACACTAATCACTATGGCAATGAGTGTAAAGACCAACCACATTTGATAGTTGTTGGAATTGGGTACTTTAGGGATGTTTGGTTTATTCGGAAACGGACTTTTGTTATCGGACATATAGGCTGAATTAGTATTTCTAAATCTTTTTATTCAATATGAGTGATTTGTGCATCGCCCCACAATTCTTCTAAAGCAAAAAATTCTCTTTTACTTTTTTTGAAAACGTGGACGACTACATCAACGTAATCTAACAAAATCCATTCCTTATTTTGTCTACCTTCTTGATGCCATGGGTTTTCTTGCACGGTTTTATACACTTCATCCTCCACTGAACTTGCTATTGCATCTATCTGAGTATCAGATGTTCCACTGCAAATTACAAAGAAATCTACAATAGAAGAGCGTACCTTTCTCAAATCCATCAATACAATATTTTGTGCTTTTTTCTCTTGCATTCCTTTGACTATCAGGTTACAAAGATTTTCAGAGTTAATTTGTTGAGTCTTTTTTTGTTTCATTCTGTTTTTTGGGTACTTTGGTTGTTCGATATTGAAGTAAGATGCAAAATTACGAAAATTTTTCAAAAAAAATTAATACTTTATTTGTTGGTAAAGATTTACGGTATCTGCCATCTTGTCAGTCTACGAATTTTTACGCTTTAGATTTAGTACAAAATGACGATTATTTTGATGGAACAGTAGTTCTTACAGACTGTCAGACAGCTGGCAGAGGACAGCAGGGCAATACATGGGATACTGAGCCTTTTCAAAATATCACAACTTCTGTCATCTTTAAACCTCAGTTTTTAAATTTAAAAGAGCAATTTGAACTCAACATAGCTATAACTCTTGGTATCTATGATTTGTTAGAAGTTTTTGTACCCAATCCTGATTTATTGAAAATAAAATGGTCTAATGACTTATTGTATGATAGAAAAAAACTTTGTGGCATATTAATTCAAAATATTATATCAGGCAATACACTTAGTAAATCGGTGGTGGGTGTTGGTTTGAATATCAATCAAAAATCTTTTCAGTATCCACAAGCTACTTCTTTAAGTTTGATTACAGGGATAGACTATGAGTTGACTATATTGATTGAAAAATTATTGATAAATCTTGAGAAAAGATACTTGCAACTTAAACAGAAAAAGATAGAATTTTTAAGACAAGAATATTACAAACGATTATATGGTTTTGATGAAGAAAAATGGTTTTCTAAAGAAGGCAAATCTTTTGTAGGAAAAATTGTAGGTGTGGATCATTTAGGAAGGTTGCAAATTGACGTTTTGGGTGATTTAAAAGCATATCAGTTCAAGGAAATTCAATTTTTATTGGATAAAGTGTAATCTTTTTTATATTTTAGCACCAAGATTGCTTTAAATCTAAGACAAAATTTCTTACATTATGACTAAGATAGCTTTATGCCTCATGGCAATGTTAAGTTGCTTTCATCTTTTTGCACAAGACGTAAAGAAAGCAGATGAGGCTTTTGAACAAGGAAACTTTGAGCAAGCTCTACCTGTTTACCTAACACTTATTAAGAAAACACCCCAAGACCCTATTTTAAACTATAAACTGGGTGTTTGTTATATTAAATCTAAAGATGCACAAGAACAAATTAAATCTTTGAGTTTTTTAGAAACATCTAAAAATAAAATCAATGATCAAACTCCTAAAAGGGTTTATTATTATTTGGGAAAAGCATATCATTTACAACAACGATTTGATGATGCAATTACTCAATTTGAAGCTTTTAAGAAAAATGCTCCTGCTACAGATAAATTTCAGACAGAAAGCCAAAGGGCTATTGATGTGTCTAATTATGCTAAAACTATTATAGCAAAGCCTCTCCAAATGCCTATACAAAATTTGGGTAAGCCTATTAATACAGATGCTTCTGAATTTGCTCCACTTATTTCTGCTGATGAAAGTGTTTTAGCTTATACATTCTCTTCTTATAAAGAAAATGCAAAAGAACAGGTTTTTGTAGGAAAAAAGAAAAATTATGTTTGGGAGTCAGTAGCTCCTATTAATTTTAAAGCAAGCCAAAATGTAGGAACAGTAGGGCTTTCGCCTGATGGACAGAAAATGTTTATTTACATAGGTGAAGCCAATAATGTTGGTAGCATTTATAGTAGTAAACAAAATGTAAATGGCTGGGGTGTTCCAGAAAAATTAGGTGCTGAAGTAAATTCAGGCTATATGGAAAGTACTGCAAGTATCAGTGCTGATGAAAGTGTGATGTATTTTGCCTCAGACAGACCAGGTGGATATGGTGGGAAAGATATTTATAAAGTTGAACGTCAAGCAGATGGAACTTGGGGTAAACCTCAAAATTTAGGAGATGGCATTAATACACCTTACGATGAAGATGCTCCCTTTATTCATCCTGATAAAAAAACATTGTTTTTTACAAGTACAGGACATAATAGTATAGGAGGAAATGATATTTTTAAAACTACATTTCAAAATAATCAATGGGTAAAACCTGAAAATATGGGTTATCCTATCAATACAGTATTTAATGATGGTTATTTAGTGGTAACAGCCAATGGTAAGAAAGCTTATTTTTCTTCTGATAGACCTGGTGGAGCTGGAAAACAAGATATTTACTCGATTATTCTTCCTGATGATAAAAAAACAGCTCTGACAATGGTAAAGGGAAAAATTTTGGCGGGAACGCCTCCTATACCAGTAGAAGCTAAAATTAGAGTTGTAGATAAAGAAACACAACAGTTTTTAAAATATGTGTATAATCCTAATCCTCAAACAGGAGATTATTTGATGATTTTCCCTCCAGGTAAGAATTATGACATGATTATTACGGCAGAAGGTTATTTGCCTTATTTAGTAAATATTAACATTCCTAATCAAGATTATTTCCATGAGTTATATCAAGAAATTACACTCAAGAAAAAAATTGAAAATGGAAAGGAAGTAGGACAAGAAATTACCATCAAAAGTGATTTTGACCCTGAAAGAGATAATCCTAATAACTTTCAAGGAAGAGATTTAGATTTGTATGATATGATGGAGGATATTATTGAGTCTCAGGATAGTGTAGCTTTGAACTACCTTTTGGATGTTATTTATAAAAATAAAAATATAGATAATAAAGAAAACGGTGTAGCTGCAAAAGATGCTGTGCAAGTAACATATATGTACACTGATGATAAAGGACAGTTAAAACCTTATAAAGTTGGTAATGAAACCATTATGACACTTGAAAAAGTAGAAACAGACGATTATTCTGTAAATAGTGGTGAAATTATCCTCAATAAATCTTATACAGCTTATTTTGATAGTAAATCTACACAGCTAAATGCACGAGCCAAACAAGAAATGAAGCGTTTTGCTGATTATCTTAAACAAAAACCAAAAGTAGGAGTACAAATTTTGGGATATGCTTCATCAGAAGGACAAGCAAATGCCAATCAAAAACTTTCTGAGGATAGAGCCAAAGCAGTTTATGATTACTTTGTAAGTCAAGGTATTGATAAAAATAAAATTACATTTAAAGGTTTTGGAGGAAATGCTTCTCCTGACCCAGAAGCAGCCAAACGCCAAATGCGTAGGGCAGATTTGAAATTGATAGAACTCAAATAAAAAATAAAACGTTTAAAAAGACATCAATCTAACCCTTGTAAGTTCCACTTGCAAGGGTTTTTAAAATACTTATTTATGACACTTCAATTTTATAAATATCAGGGAACTGGCAACGATTTTGTCATGATTGATAACAGAAATCAGCAATTCCCTAAATCACAAGAAGTGATTGCTCATCTTTGTCACAGGCGTTTTGGAGTAGGTGCTGATGGTTTGATTCTTTTAGAAAATACTGAAGGCTACGACTTTAGAATGGTATATTATAATGCCAATGGCTTAGAAGGCTCTATGTGTGGAAATGGAGGCAGATGTACAGTAGCTTTTGCTAAATTCCTAAATGTTTTTGATACTAAAACTCGCTTTATGGCCGTAGATGGCGAACATGATGCCTTTTTAGAAAATGGTTTGGTGCATCTTAAAATGAAAGAAGTAGAGCATATTGAGAAGACAGACAGTTACTTTTTTATGGATACAGGCTCACCTCATTATGTAGAGTTTGTTGAAAATCTGAATCAGTACGAGGTTTTTGAAAAAGGGAAAGCTATTCGTTATAATGACCGTTTTAGAGAAAAAGGTACTAATGTGAATTTTGTGGAAGTATTGGATAAAAATGCCATACAAGTTCGTACTTATGAGAGAGGGGTAGAAGATGAAACCTACTCTTGTGGTACGGGCGTAACAGCTTCTGTATTAGCTTATTCATTGCAATACCAAACCAGCCCAGTACAAGTAAAAACGCTTGGAGGAGATTTACAGATTTCTTATGAAAAAGAAGGAAATTTATATAAAAACATCTACCTTATTGGGAAAGCAGAGCAAGTTTTTAAAGGAGAGGTGAATGTATAATGTTACCTAAAATACTTAAGGGAAGTTTTGATATATTTAAGTCAGAAAAAAAATGGATAAAATATTTAAAGAAAATAGGAGACTTAGCACATATAGACCATGATTTTCTAAGTCAAATATGTTGTGACCATTTTGAAAGATTTAATAATCGATTTCCCAAATTTGACTTGAAATATCATAAAATCATTCGAATAAAAAAGAATACGAGAGAAATATATGATTTTATTAGATATGATAGGAATGAAATAATTGATTTTTGGTATTTCCAAATAGATGATTTTTTGGAAAAAGGGAGTAGAGCTGATTATGAGATTATAAGCTATATAGCTTATAATAAAACATGGCATTTTCCTCCTGTTGTAATTGATGCAAAATTAGCAATAAAAATTGGTGTAGGTAGTTTTGGTAGTCCAATACATTTGATAGAAGGAACACATAGAGTGTCATTTTTACGGAGATTATATGAATTAAACCTAATCAAAGATGATGCAGAGCATGAACTTTTATATATAACAGAGATGGAAACCTAAGAAAGTAATTGTAGATAATAGCTTTCTTAGGTTTTTTAAGTTTAATATGATTCCTTATCATTAGGAAAATCCTTATTTTTTACGTCCTTGATATACTGATTGATACCTTGTGTCATGACTGTATGTAAATCGGCATAACGGCGTAAGAAACGAGGGCTAAAATCTTTATTGATACCCAACATATCGTGTAATACAAGTACTTGCCCATCAACATCTCCACCAGCACCAATGCCAATTACAGGAATGGTAATACTTTCAGCTACTCTTTTGGCTAATTGAGCAGGTATTTTTTCCAAAACTAAAGCAAAACAACCCAATTTATCAAGTAAGGCAGCATCTTCAAGAAGTTTTTGAGCTTCTGCTTCTTCTTTAGCTCTGACATTATATGTTCCAAATTTATAAATAGATTGAGGTGTAAGTCCTAAATGTCCCATAACAGGTATGCCTGCACTCAAAATTCTTGTAATAGATTCTGCAATTTCTGAACCTCCTTCCATTTTAATGGCATGTCCTCCAGACTCTTTCATAATACGAATAGCCGAAATCAAAGCTTCTTTTGAGTTACCTTGATACGAACCAAAAGGCATATCTACTACAACCAAAGCTCTTGTAACAGCTCTTACAACGCTTGAAGCATGGTAAATCATTTGATCTAAAGTAATGGGTAGCGTAGTTTCGTGTCCTGCCATAACATTGGAAGCACTATCACCCACCAAAATAATATCTATACCTGCTTCATCCACAATTTTTGCCATAGAAAAATCGTAGGCTGTGAGCATAGAAATTCTTTCCCCTTTGTGCTTCATTTCAAGGAGTTTATGGGTAGTTACTTTTTTTATTTCAGAATGAACAGACATAAGGAGCGATAAATTATGAGTGTATATTGATACAAATTTGGAGTGTTAAATTGAGTAAATTATCTTATTTATCCAAAAATTATCACAATTCTATATTTTTTGCTACGGGAAATTTCATAGTAAAATTACGAACAGCCATACATACCAAAGGGCGTTGTGTGGATATATCAGGAAATAAAGCGGAGTCTATTTGTAAATTTCTAAGCTTACATAATTTAGCCCAGCCTTTTCCTTGGGGCTGTGTGAGCAAGGTTTTACTTTCTAATGGTTGATAAAAATTGAAAGGAAACAAAGCTGTATTGATATAAAAAGGTATGCCATAAGATTTTATATCAGCCTGAAAGAAAGTTTTTTGACTGTTTTTTACTTCAAAATAGGCTTGATTTTGAGCAATTTGAGTAATCTCAAAATCTGCTAATTCTTTTGGAATACCCCAATTCTGGATACCATTATAGACACTTTCGTAAGTGGAAACATAAATTTTAGAAATATTAAAACCTGTTTTCTTTTCAAAATTAAACAACCCAGGGATAAATAAAAGCTCTTTGTATCCACCTACTTCCGAAGTGTGATAATCTACGAGCATTACGCTTCCAATCACACCTTTAAAAGTAGCTTTTTTATGAAATTCTGTTAAAAAACCTTGTTTTTCAATAAATTCTTTAGAAAAACGATACAAAAAAATATATCCATTGCCCCTGAGTGTCCAAGGGGCAGGAGCAATGACAGAGGGCTGAGGCATCATAAGTTAAAAGTCATTAAAGCTCCTCCTAACTGTATTTTATCACCTTGTTTTAGAATATGCTTATCAACTTTGTTTCCATTTACAATGACACCATTAGTACTACCATTGTCTGTGATAAACCAGTTTCCTCCTTCGTTTGTCAAAATGGCATGTTTACCTGAAACACTTTGAACAGGGATTACAATGTCATTATCTTCTTTTCTACCAATAGTCATGGTGGGCTTGTGTAACTCAAAAGTTTTACTGATACCTTCTCCTGTAACAGAAAGGGTTGGCGTTCCACCACCTACACCAATATATGTTTTTTTAGGGTCAAATTTTTTAGGTTCTTCTTTTACAACTGTTGGCTGTTGAGTAAATTGTTGATTTTGAAGTTGTTGCTGTAATGCTTGTTGCTCTTGTAAAAACTGCTCTTTTTGTTGTTCCATTTGTTTTTTGAGGGCATTCTGCTCTTCTTGTTGGCGTTTTTTAGCTTTCTGATTTCTTTGAATAAATACAAAAACAAGAGCTGCCATTATTACAAAACCAATAGCTATAAATAATGGTAAATTATTGGTTTTTGAATCGCTTTTAGAGCTTTCAGGTTTGGTGATTGTAACATTTTGAGCCTTTCCATCTATACTGATTTGAATCCCCTCTACGCTTTCAGAGTTAGGTGGCGTAAAAGAAATTTCATATACTCCTGAAGATTGTTTTTCTGAGCTACCTATAAAACTATTGAGTTTTTCTGTAATTTCTGAGCTACCACTTACCATATCACTTTGTGCATTGGTTTTGTCAGCTAATTTTTTAAGATTATCCAAAGCATACGGAAACCCAGTCTTATAAACCAAAGAATACACTTTTATTTTACTACTATTGGCTTTATCAATACAATCTTCAATTTTAAAATTAGAATAGCTTTTATTGACACCTGCTGTAAGCACCACAATGATTTTTTCAGGCTCGTTGGTGGATTGGCTTACATACTCAATGGCATCATAAATAGCTTTATGAATATCTGCTTGTTTGATAGTATCTCTCACAGGTTTGATTTTTTGATTTAATTCGCTGATGAATAGCTCTTTATCGACAGTAAAATCGGCACTCCAATTGTTTAGAATTTTACTGTCGCTGTTGGCTTTCCAAAATGAAGAAGCATTGAATAATGTACCTTCAGGAGTAGATTTGATGAAATCGGAAACACCTGACTTAAAATGACTTACTACTTGGGAGCTTGTGAAGCCTGATGTTTCTATCAAAAAATAAATAGATTTTGCACCTACTTGACTATTAGAGTCTTTGGCGATTATGAAACTGATAGTTTGACCATTTTGGGTTATCTTTGTGTTTTCTTGTGTAATGGGTTTTTCAGATGTGATTTTAGCTTTAATATTGGGAAATCCTTGATTATCAATATCTATTTTTTGAGCTATGCCTTGAAAAGCATACACACTAATCCAGAATAAAACGAGAATCTTTTTCATACTTAACAAAATGGTCTAAATGATTTAGAGTGCTAATATAACGAAAAAATATTTGCTAAAATTCTGATTTTCTTCTAAAAAAGCGATAAATTTGCGAAATTTTTTTAACCACTCCGCCCTGAAACGGAGCTAAACAAAAAAGGTATTTATGGAAAATACAATTCCCCAACAAGAATATTGTGGGCTACTTTATTATTGTTATGCCCCAATCCAAGACCCAGAAGCTTATCGAGAAGAACATCATCTGTTTTGTATTGAAAATGGTATTTTAGGTCGTATTATTATTGCAAATGAAGGTTTGAATGGTGCTGTTTCTGGTACAAAAGAAAACTGTCAGAAATATATGGACTATGTACTTGCTGATGAAAGATTTAAACACACTGACTTTAAGATAGAAAAAACAGATGGACATACTTTTACAAAAATTCATGTTCGTGTAAAATCTGAAATTGTACATTCTGGCTTAACTGAAATAGACCCTAACCAAAAAACAGGAATCCACCTTGAACCAGAAGATTTCAAGAAAATGAAAAATGATGAGGATATTATCATTTTGGATGCCCGTTCTAACTATGAACATAAACTCGGAAAATTCAAAAATGCCATTACTTTAGATATTGAGAATTTTAGAGAATTTCCTGAAAAAGTAAAAGAAATATATCCTTTATTAGAAGGTAAGAAAATTGTAACATACTGTACAGGAGGTATTAAATGTGAAAAAGCAAGTGCTTATTTGTTAGAGCAAGGTTTTCAGAATGTCTATCAGTTGCATGGTGGAATTATTAAATATGGTATGGAAGCAGGTGGCGAAGATTTTGAAGGAAAATGTTATGTTTTTGATAACAGAATAGCTGTTGATGTAAATAAAGTCAATCCTGTGGTACTTTCACATTGTTATATCTGTGATACTGAGTGTGATAGAATGGTGAATTGTGCTAATCCTCATTGTAACAATCACTTACCAATTTGTGATAAATGTGGATGGGAATATAAAGGAGCTTGTTCTACAGAGTGTAAAGAAAACGAAGATATACGTCCTTATGATGGAACAGGCTATTACCAAAAGAAGACAAACGGCTATAACCCTTACAAAGGTTGGAAACGCAAACATACAGTTGAATAAAACAAAATCCCACTTTTAAAAGTGGGATTTTTTATTGTAAAAAAACTACATTTGATTTTCAAATATCATTGCATGTTATTTCTATTTCTTTCTATTACAACACTTGTAATCATTATAGATATTCTTTGTTTTTTTCTTTTTAAAAAGAAAAATCAAAAAATCATTTTAGATAATTTACCTACAATATCTATTTTAGTTGCAGTCAGAAACGAAGAAAATAATATCTTGGCTTGCTTAGAATCGTTAAATCATCTGAATTATCCACAAAATAAACTGCAAATCTTAATAGGAAATGACTTGTCCACAGATAGAACAGTCGAAATTGTGGAAAACTTTATCAGTAATAAGCCAAAGTTTCAACTTATCCACATTTCTGAAAATATAGGTGATACTATTGGTAAAGCAAATGTATTGGCTCAGTTAGCTCATCAAGCCATAGGAGAGTGGCTTTTTTTTACAGATGCTGATATTACTCATCAACCCGACTGGCTTCAAAATATGCTTGTCTATGGGCATACCAAAGATTTGATAACTGGCTTTACATGGATAAAAGACAACACACTACAAGCGATAGAATGGACTTTTACGTTGGGAGTAGCCAAAGTATTTTCGGGTTTTAGACTGCCCACAACAGCCATGGGAAACAATATGGCAATCAAGAAAGAAATATACTTAAAAACAGGTGGTTATGAAAATTTGCCACCCAGCATTGTAGAAGATTTTGCATTGTTACAGGCTGTAATAAAACAAAATGGTAATTTTATCAATATTGTAGAAAAAGAAGTAAAAGCATATTCTAAACCTACAGAATCTTTTTTAATGCTTCTACAACAACGCAAACGATGGATGAAAGGAGCTGTACAAGCTCCTTGGTATGCAAAAATTTATATTTTCATAAAACTTATATTTATTGTAAGCCTTTTAGGTATTTTTTTTACAAACCCTGAACAATGGCAAATCATTTTAGGTATTTGGAGTATCAAAATCGTTTTTCAAAGTGCATTTATCTTGACATTATTGAAACGAATAGAACAGAAAGTTTATTGGTTGTATTTGCCTGTATATGACTTTTATACAAATATTTTGACAATTGTTTTAATCATTTATTATTTGCTTCCATTTAAAATATTTTGGAAAGGTAGGAAATATGCTTAACGCAATGTTGGCAAACTCAATTTGTAACGTACAGCAAGCAAACGAATAGTGATAATTACAGAGCTGGAAATTAGTAGGTTCCAATCTCTTTCAAGTCCAAAATAATGCAGAAATAAATATACGATAGCTCCTAAAAGACAAGCAGTTGCATAAATTTCTTTTCTAAATAAAACTGGGACTTCATTACTGAGTGTATCTCTGATAACTCCACCCATGACAGCCGTAAACATACCCATCATGGCTGCAATTTCTGGACGTACACCCATTCTAAGAGCTTTTTCGACACCCAAAATAGTGAAAAAGCCAATACCCACAGTATCAAACAACAAAAATGTTCTTTTAAGTTTTCTAACGAAATCCCAAGCGACTAATGATGTAAGAATTCCTGCTAAAATTGCATAAAAAAAGTTTATATCACCTATCCAAACAAGTGGATAACTGCCCAACAGAATATCCCGAAGGCTACCGCCCCCAATAGCAGTAATGAAGCCCATAAAAGCAGCTCCAAATACATCTTGCTCTTTATTTTCAAGAGCCAAAGCTCCAGAAATAGCAAAAAAATATGTTCCTAAAAGTTCAAAAAGATATTGTAAAGTCATTTTACTTGATTGTAAAGTTTAACAAAAGACTTCTTTTCTGTTTGCAAGTTTATGATTAGATTTGCAAAAAAACTAATATTTCTATGAGTGCTCCAGTTCGTGAAGAAACAAAAGTTGTGCATTTTTATTATATGCCTTTTATTGTAGATATGTTTTTGCGTTGGTGTACGATGGGTTTGTATCGTTGGCGTGTAAAGCCTGTTCATGAATCAGAGGATTTTATCTTTTTTATAGTAGAACAAATTATTATTACAGTAATAACGGTTCTATGGATTCTGAGAAGGTTTAATCAACTCAAAAAGCAATATGATTTTTTAAGAGAGGGATTTTATGAAGAAAAGGTATCCTTACTATCTATTGCCTTTAGACTTTTCAATGTTGTTTCTGTTACATACATTATTGCTAATATTATCAGAGAGCAAAAATTTTATCACGAGTTTGTAGGAGTTCGTCAAGATGGTTCTCAATATGCTGCTTATTTTTTAGTGTTTTTGGTATATGCAGGTATTATGGTGTTTTTATCTTTCATTAGTATCAGAGTTTCTAAAGAACACGAGGAAGAATTTGTTTCTATTCCCATTGCGGACCCTATGCCATTAGGGAAATGGGTAAAAAAATTGACCAAACGTTACTCAAATGAGCAAGATATAGATACATCATCATTGATTGATAGATCCTTGTTTCTTAATTCATTTGATTACCAAATAGATAGAAATGATTTGGAAATTATTAAAGTAGAAGGGAGACTTCGCAACGAACATTCAAGGGTAGAAGCATATATTCTTGAAAGTGTTATGTTTGGAGCTTTGGCTTTTTCAGGATTTTTATCCATTATAGCCTCAGAGCGATTTAATTATACAATCAGTGAAAGGCAAGATTTTTTGACCAAAAACGTTAAAATTAATAATGAGTCTTTAGTAAAAGAAAATAGTACAATTGTTTTAAATACAACTAAAATAAAGGATGATAAAACGACTGCAAAAGAACAATCTGTACCCTTAGTAAAAACGACTGAAATGCGTCTTTTTTGGGAAGATACGATGGAGTTGTTTGATAATATTGTTTTATTCAAACTTCAGGATGCTTCTAAAAACTGGGATAAACTCATACAGCCCAGTAATTTGATTATGCTCATTACCATTGAAACACTTTTTTGTGCTTTATTTTTCCTTTCTGTAATTGCTTCACGGCTTCGATATACCAAAATGACAGAAGAAATTGATAATTTGGTACGTTTGGCAAGAAATTTTAATGATAAAGAAGAAGAAGTACACAATTTAGTATTACAAGGTTTAGGAGATGAGGCAGTACAAATCAACTTACACCAAAGACTACAAAGTTTGGGAGCAAAAATTAATCAATATTTAGAAAGAGCTAATATCCTTCTTTCTCAAACACGCCCTATTTTAATTTATATGAGTTTATTTAGAAATTTGGGTGTAATTATGTTTATTTTTATTTTGATAACCAGTAGCTTGTTCTTCTCAAAATCACTTGCCATGATATTCTTAACATGCTCAATTGTGGCTTATATTTATGAATATGTGGATATTAAATTACGCATGAAAGCTAAATAATGTTTATATCTATGAAAATCTTATTTGTATTGTTTTGTTTTTTAGGCTCTTTTGGACTGTACGCTCAAGATTTGGAAACAAATCCTTTGGAAACAGATACTGTTCCAGACTTGAAAATAAAAATGCCTAAAGAAAAGAAAACTGTAAAAGAAGCTAAAGCTAAGAAAAATGTGTTTTATGGAAAAAAAACCCGTAAAACATTCATTAAAAACGGAGCAATTACAGAGGTCTTCCATTACTTGACTGTCAATGAGCAACCGAATAAATATATAGAAGAAATTTACTCTTATAACCCAAGTAAAAAAAGAATTTATGTATCCAACTATCAAAAACTAGATATGGATGATAATAAAGTTTTGCATGGTCCCTATAAAAAAATGAGAGATAATAAAGTAATAGAAGAAGGCTTTTTTTATATAGGTGTCAAGCATGGTCGATGGGAAAAGTTTGGAAATGATGCATTAGATAGAGATTTTGTAATGACTGAGAAAGTAAAATATAATAGAGGATTTCTAAAGGATTCGAAAGTCCAGTATTATGATGACCAACGTAAAAAACTTAAAGAAGTAATTCCCATTAAAAATGATAAAGAAGATGGAACATATTATTTATATCATTCCAATGGCAATTTAGCTATCAAGGGGAATTATCAGAACGGAGTAAAAGTAGGCTTATGGGTAGAATACCATACCAATGGAAAAAGAAAAAAAGAAACTACATATAATAAAAACTGGTATGATAAAAATACAGAGCCTCCTCAAATCAGAGAATATGATGAGAATGGTAGAATTATTCAAAATTAAAAAGGCTGAAATAAAAGGAATTATTATCCTTCTAACAAGTTTGTCAATAAGTTCTTGTAATACAATTCAAAAGTCTAACTTTAAAAAAGAATATATTCATCCTGCCAATGGTTACTCTCAAGTGGTAAGCATTACGTCTGGCAACACCAAAACACTCTATATTTCTGGTCAGATAGGAGAGGGGAAGGATTTGGAAGCTCAAATGCATTCAGTATTTTCTAAATTAAAAATAGAACTGGAAACTTGTGGGGCAACTTATAAAGACATCGTAAAAATCAACACTTATATTGTCAATTATAAAGAAGAATATTACGAAACCTTTCGTAGAATACGCAGAGAGGTTTTAGGAACAGAAGAGATGCCAGCAAGTACTTTGATAGGAGTAACCTCTTTGGCAAAATCAGAATATTTGATTGAAATGGATGCAATAGCAGTGATTCCATTAGATAAAACAAATAAAAAATAAAAAGCTCGCATAAAGCGAGCTTTTTTTATATCCATTCTTTCTGAATCAATTCATCTATTTTTTCGGGTGTCAGGTTTTCATAATATTTATAAATTCCATCTTCCGATTTGAGTTTTACTTGTAAACAAGGAGCACCACCACAAGCAGCCAAACACTCTACAGCTTTAATAGTAAATCGGCCGTCAGCAGAAACTTCGTTGAGTTCTACACCAAGCTTTTTCTTAAGATACTCAAATACTTCATCTGCTCCACAAATCATACAAGGCCCTGTACGGCAAACTTCCAATACATATTTTCCAACGGGCTCTAAATGAAACATTGTATAAAATGATGCAACTTCATATACTTCAATAGGTTTGATATCGAGTATTTGAGCTACATAATCCATCACATTTACACTCATCCATCCAAACTCTGTTTGAGCAATGTGTAAAATAGGTAATATTGCGGATTTTTGCTTTCCTTCTGGATAACGGCTTATAATCTCTTTAATTTCCTTCATTCTCTCATCAGAAAATTGTGGGTTCTGATGGTATTGTCTGTCTTTATTGGCATGAAAAGCACCCATACGTCAAAATTAGAATTTAATGTTCAAATTGATAAATTTGAAATACCTATGAATTGTTCCAAATTTATAGTAATATTTTCTAAAAAGTAAAAAATTAGATTAGAAAAATCTGATTATTGAGAAAAACCTGTTAGAAGTCTAACAGGTTTAATTTATATAAAATATCATTTCGACCTCTCTACCACTGTCTTTGAAGTGGACTTCATCAGCAAGATGTTTGATTAGGAATACGCCTCTTCCTCCAATTTTATCCAAATTCTCAGGCGATACTGGGTCTGGAATATGATGGAAGTCAAAGCCTACACCCTCATCTTTTACTGTGAAACGAACAGCATCATCCATCAATTGTAATGATAACACCACATTTTTAGATGGATTGCATTTATTTCCATGCTGAATAGCGTTGTTCACAGCTTCAGTGATAGCTATTAGAATATTGCCATAAATATCATCATCTATGTTGTATTGCTCTTTCACATTGTCTATAAAACTTTCAACAATACGAATGTTTTCTGGCAGAGAAGGTATCTGCAAGCTAATGGACTCCATTTTATTTGCGATATGTGTTGGTTTATTTTCCAATTTTCTCAAAGTATTTATCTATTTCTTTTTTGTAATAGGGATTGAGTGCAGGTGAAACTGTACGTAATATCTCTATTGATTTTTCTTTGGTTTTTGTATAAGGTTGAAGATTCTTAGGAATAGTTTTTTCTTTCACTTTTCCTGTTTCTCCTTTCCTCTTTTCTTCTTCACCTCTTTCTCTTTGAGCTTT
The DNA here is from genome assembly GCA_001281695.1 of bacterium 336/3. Lineage (NCBI taxonomy): Bacteria > Pseudomonadati > bacterium 336/3. Next base: position 759,550 of record LJIE01000001.1, read on the forward strand.
CTCGTATTCTAAAAGTCTCGTTTCTATCTCTTGTTGACGTTTGATAAGTTGGTCTGTGAGACGTTTATTAATTAAATCTTCCTCATTTTTTTCCATTTGCTTAATCATATCACTCAACTGTTGCCCCATGTTTTCACCATTCTTATCCATCTGATTCCCTTTCTTGAGTTCTTCCATCTTCCGACGAAGAGCTTCTTGCTTTGCTGCCAATTTAGCTAATTCTTCAGAAAGTTGTTTACCCGATTTACCACTTTTTTTCAAATCTTGTATCTTTTGTCCCAATTCTTTTTGCAATTCGCCTAAACTTTGTCCTTTTTGCTTCCCTTTTTTCTTTCCACTGGACTGTCCTTGTGCGTTCATTTGATTTTGCATTTGTTGCATAGAGTTATTAAGCATCAAAGCAAGATTATTCATAGAGGTCATAGCAGATTGCTGTTTACCAGCAGCAACACCCAATTTACGTTCCTTAATACCTTTAGAACTCTCTTCCATAGCTTTTTGCATGTCACTTAATTCACGTGTTACATACGATTCTATTTGAGGTGTTCTTTTGGCAAGAGCAGTTAAACTATCTTCTATAATTTTTGCATCATCTCTTAATTTTAACTGCTTTTGAGCTAAGTCTATAAAACGAGGGTCAGAAACATTCACATTTTTAAATTCTTTCATCAACTCTTCTTGTCCAAATGAAAGCTTTACCAAATTATCTAAAATATTTCTCAGATTATCCAAATCTTCTTCTTTACTCTCTTGTTCCATCTCTTCTTGCATTTGTTGCATTTGTTGTTGCATTTCCTGCATTTTTTGAGCTGCTTTTTTCTGAGATTGAGAAGCTTTTTTGTTCTCTTTACTTTTGAGTTGTTCTGAACTGTTTTCCTGCTCTTTATCTACTTCTTTTTCTTGCTGTTCCATATTCATTTCAGGATTTTTATCTTCCAACTCCTGATTCATCTTCTCCATTTTATCCATTTCTTTTTTGATGTCCTCAAACTTTTCATTGAGCTTTTCTTGTTGTTTTTGAAGCTCTTGTTGTTTGGCATCATCTTTTTTATTGCTTTTGTCAGTTTCTTCAGAAAGTTTCTTTTGCTCTTCAGCCAATTTCTCTAAATTATTCTTAATATCCTCAAATTTTTGCTCATACTGCATTTGTTTGTACAGTTCTAAGGCTCTATCAAGCTCTTTCTCAAGATTTTCTTCTTTATTGAGGAGTTTATCTAAATTTTCTTGAAGTTTTGGGTCATTGCGTTGTTGTTCAAGCAATTTCTCAAGCTCTTCATAGAGTTTTTTAGTTTCTTCATCCATCAATTTATCCATGAGCTTTTGAAGTTGCTCCATTTTTTCTTTTAATTCCTCATTTTTAGGGTCTTCAAACAACTCTTTCTTCTCCTCATTCATTTTATTCATTTCTTGAAGTTGCTTGATGTCTTGCTCCAAATCTTGCTTTTTCTGCAAAATATCTTGAATCTGTTTGCGGTCGTTGTAATCTAAATTTTTCTTTGTTTTTATTTTTGTATCAAGGTCTTTGATTTCATTTTTTAATTCTTTGGCTTTCTGCAAAGTTTTATCCAATTGAGAAGTTGTTTTTTGGGCATTTTTATCTATTTCATCTCTCAGTTCTGTTTCATTGGGTAATTTGAATTGATATACTTGAGTCTTAGCACTTTTAGCACCATTTACACCATCATTGTCCCAAACCTGAGAAAAGTACTCTACTTGCTCACTTGGCTTTAGATTCAAAGATTTCAAATCCATTTCGTAGTAGAAATTTTGAGCCACAGAGCCTCCTTGTATGCCAATAGGCATAGACTTGTACTCTGTTTTGGGTTTACCATCAGCTCCCAAAATTCTGTAAAAGAATTTTAACTGAGAAAGTCCATAATCATCACTAATGCTACCACCTACACTTACATAGCTATAAAGAGCTGTGTCTTTGTAAGTTTCCATGCCAATTTTAGGGTATTGGTCAGGGATTACATTGATATAATAAGTAATGTTTTCTTTGTTTTCACTGTGCTCATTTTTTAAACGAACAGTATAATTTTGTGAAGCTCTGAGTTGTTTGCTATACAAAAATGATTTATTACTTTCTTTTTCAGCTTTGGCAAGCGTTTTATCTTGTTCAAAAGAAATAAACAAGCTATCAGTTTTTCCTACATTAAATTGCCATTCAACTTGCGTTCCTTCAGGAACAACCAAATTACCAATATTTTTAAGACTTTCAGGTGTTTTACCAAGATAAGCAGGATAAATCAGATTGGCACTAAAACTCAAAAGACTTGGACGTTCTAACAGTTCTATTTCGTAGGTATTGGAATTGAAACCTGCTGCTTCAAAACTAAACTTTTCAGACTTTTGTAATTTTTGGAAATTATAAAAATAGCCATTGGCATCTTGTTGCATTTTTATTTTTCCTTCGGATGTTATCAAATAAACTTCTTTGGGTAAAGTGTTGCCATTCAATTTTAAATCTATTCTTAAATCTTCACCTTTAAAGGCTTTTAATTTAGAATTTTGAAGTTCAAACTGAAAAGGTGCTTCATCGGCAAAGGTATCACCATATCGGATAATTCTTTTGGTGGGTTCTGTGAAAAACTTCATCCCATCAATCATAAAACCTATAAAAGCAAGAAACAGAAGCAATAAGAAATAACGAATGTACTTTCTATTTTCAGAAATATCAATGGCATCAGGAAAGTGAAAAACACTCAATTCTTTACTTTTTTGTTCAATACCAGCCAATAACAAATCGTTTTTTTGCTCAATTTTTTTTAATTGAAGCGTATTGAGTAATTTATCATTAATATTTGAAAAGTAATTGCCAATGTGTGATGCTGCCTGCTCATCTGAAATTTGCTTGGAAACTCTGAGCATTTTGAGTAAAGGAATGATTACCCAATAAGTCATGGAAAATATAGCACTAGCGATAAAGCTAAATAATAAAAATCCTCTGATAGAAGAGTTAAATCTGCCAAAATGCTCAACTGTACTAAATAGCAAATAAATAGCAATTGTAAGGGCAAATACAATTAAAGAGCCTTTTACAAATAAATTGAAGTAATATTTTCGCTTATAACGAGCGATATTTTCATTTAATGTTTCCATAGCTTTACTAATTTATCAAAATACCACAAAATTCGTACAAAAGCTATTTGTATAAAGGCTTATTTGTGTATTTATTTACTAAAATAAGTTTTGCTAAAATCCCAATACTGCATAGGGTTATTAGGGCAATCTTTTACGTTAGGTTTGATAATTCTATATACTTCATCATACCAAAGCACAAGAACAGCCGCTTCATCCATCAAAACTTGTTCAGCTTTACTAAAATACTCATAAGCTTCATCTACTGTATTGGCTTGTAAACCTTTCTCGTAGTACTCATCATATCTAACGTTTTTGAAACGTGGCATATTAGGATAAGACTTATCTTTTTCTGATGCGGGTACATTTTTGCCCCAAAATAACCACAAAAAGTTTTCAGGACTTGGATAATCAGCATAATATGCCATACGCATAAACTCAAAATCTCCAGTCAAACCTCTATCAATCAATTGAGCTACAGGTTGTTGATTAATTGAAACATCTATATTCAGATTTTCTTTTAGTTGGCGAATAACAGCCTGAGCCACATTGATATGTCTTTCTCCTTCAGGTGAAATATGCAATTGTATTGAAGGCAAACCTTTTCCTGCTTCAAAACCTGCTTTTTTCAAATAGTACAAAGCTGAATCAACATTATATTCATAACCTCTGATGCGAGCAATATCATATTTATTGAAAACGGGAGGAGTAATGCCATGGTCGCCAGCAGCTTCACCTTCTCCATTGAGAACGGCATCCAAAATTTCTTGACGATTGATAGCAAATGAAAAGGCTTTTCTTAAATCTTTATTTTTGAATAAACCTCTCTGTGTCATAAAATTAAGGTATTGAGTAGTCATTTCAGGAGAACGTTCCAACTCAAATTTTTTATTCAAACTATCTTGTTTAGCTCTATTGAAAATCTCAATGATATCTTCTGAAGGCAAACGTACAACCATATCCAAACCACCTTTCTCAAATTCTAAAAGTTCAGTTTTTTTATCTTTGATAAATGAAATTTTTACAGCATCTAAAAGTGGTAATTGATTTCCTTTATCATCTTTTTTGTAATAATTGGGGTTACGTTTTAAAAGAATAGTTGTTCCTTCATCTACTTTTGCCAAATAAAAAGGACCTGTACCTACAGCTTTGATACGCATATCTTCACCATATTTATCTATTGCTTCTTTAGGATAAATAAAAGCAAAAGGGCGAGCTAAGTTGCTGGTAAATAAAGCATAAGGTTTCGTTAATTCCAATTGAATGGTATGAGAATCAATCACTTTGATACCATCTATTTCTTTAGAAGGTTTCTTCCCATCAGCTGAAGCAGCATAATGTTCATCAGCTCCTTTAAGCAACCCTTGAAAAATCGTAAATCCTTGATTGATTTTATTTTGCGTACAAACCTGTGTGAAACAGAACTTTACGTCTTCGGCTGTAACCTCTCTACCTTTTCCACCATCAAAACAATCTGCATCATGGAAGCGAACGCCTTTTCTGAGTTTGATTGTATAAATGGTTTTGGTTTCATCCAATGTATAGCTTTCTGCCAAACCTTCAGTTGGCATTAAGTCTTGAGGGTTAAATTTGAAAAGTCCTTCATAAATTTGAGTGGATACTCTATAAGAGTAAACATCAATGATATTTAATGGATAAAGACTCTTGATGTACTCATTCTGATTGACTTTGAGAACACCTCCATATTTTTTGCCTCCTTTGGCTTCTTTGAGCGATTCTGAGCCTGTTTTATCTGTTCCACTACCACAAGATGTGATGGTTGCAATAGCTATCAAAAAAACAGCAATCTTTTTCATTGGAATCATTATTTTGAGATAATTTTGAAAAGACTTAGAGTTTTTAAAAGTACAAAAAATTTAGAAAAAAACATTTTTATTTAAAAAAAAAAACAAAATGATTATTAAATAAATTGATTTATAAGTTTTTAATTAATTAAAAAGACTTTGAAAACGAGATGATTTTTTGAAATTATGAAATTCTAAGTCATTTTTCACCTTATTTTTCCACTCAGGTATTTGTATGATTTTCCCCAAAGCTTCAATACACTTCTCTTCATTGCCTTTTCTAGCTTCAATAATTGCCACACAGTAATTAACGAGTTGCTTATCATAGTTGTTTTCAATAAGGGTATTAAAAATTCCCTCAGCTTTGTCATACTCATGTATAAGTAAGTATGCTAAAGCCTTGTTAAACAATATGTTATTGTGGTTTCCTGCTTCAGAGAAGTACTTAATCGACTCTTTATATTTTTTATCTCGATAACTTTTTGCTTTTTTAGCCAAATCAAGTCCTTTTAAAGCATATAGACCTTCATGCTTCAATTGCATTTTAATAGCTTTATTTAAGGATTCTTCAGCTTTTTGAGACTGCTTTGTTAGAGTATAAAGTAAAACTTCCTGATAAAAAGTTTCTGCTCTTGCATCTATTTGATTTGCAATAACAGTATGATAAAGAGCTAATTGAAATAATTTGTTTTGTTTTTCTGAATTCAATTCTTTTTGAGCCAATTCAAACTGTATTTTACCTAGATTATGATGAGATACAGAACTGTTATTGATTTTGATATTTTGCTCATAAAAATGGATTTGTTCTTCAAGCGTAGATTGTTTAATAGAACTATTTTTATCTCTTAACTGAATTCTTGCATATCTCAACTTAGGATATACCTTTTTTCTGATTTCTTGATAAAAAGGATAATTGCTTAATTTTGCGTCTAAAGAATCTAATTTTGTGTTTTGTATGATGTTAAAAATAGTTTCTGTGTCTGTAGAGGCTAAATTACTTTCTTGTACAAGTTCTTGAAAATGGGTTTTTAAATTGGAAATCTGCTGTTTTATTTGAGGAAAAGGAAGCTTGTGATTTTTTGCTAACTCTGCCAAATGCTTTTTGAGTGCTTCTGCTCTGTTATTAGCCAAAACCTGATTGTTTTTTTCTGAACCTTCTAACGAAAAAGCTGATTCTATGAGCAAAGGCTCTTGATTTTTGATGATTTTCAAAAAAAACTCCTCATAATTATTTAATTGTTCTTTTTGTAACACTGCATCACTTTGTTCAAAAAAGAAATTGATGGTGTAATCTTTGAAATTAAAAGCTTCATTTTTAGGGATTTCTAAAAATACACTCTCTTGCCAAACATCCTTAAATAACATAGATGTTTGTATAATCCCTTTATTGATAAAGAAATAAGGTGTTTCAAATTTCTTTTTCCCTTTGATTTGGGTGGTTTTTACAACAATATCACCATTACTTTTATTATGCTCATATAAAAAAGCAAAGTCTTGTTCTTTGAGAGGGGTTTTCTTTTTAGATAAGTAATTGTTGGCATTGAAAGTAATTGAACCTACTTCTGCTATAAAACTTTCTGTTCCTTTGGTGTTCTGAGCATTTGTAAAGAAAATTTTTGCTTCATATTGAGCATCTTTTTGTAGCATTTCAGTGGGCAACAAAAATTTAATATTGAAATGGACCTCTCCACCATGTACTTCCAAAGGAGAGGGATTTATTTCTATTTGTTGCTTTTTAGCAATTTTTTCAAATTGCTTTGAGCCATTACAAGCAAATAAAATTAGGGAAAATATTAAATAATAGAGGTTTGATAAAGTTTTTTGATTTTTTTTTATAAAAATTTTGTACATTTGGGCATATATTTTGTTTTTTACAAAACTAAAAAAAACAGTTGGTTGAAGATATTTTTTAAGATGGAAAAGTTTAAATCTTTTTTGGAGTTTCATGCATTTGGAGTTTGTACCCGTTTAGGAGAAAAAATGGGTATGGCAATCTCTAATATACGTCTGTTTTTTATTTACACAACTTTTCTGACCTTTGGTTCGCCCATTGTTATCTATTTGGCTCTGGCATTTATCATGAATATCAGACGTTATCTTAGAAGAGCCAACAACCCAAGTGTTTGGGATATTTAATAAATTTTAAAAGAGAGGACAAGTGATTTTGTTCCAGATAATTAATAATTGATATGATTTTACCTATTGTAGCCTACGGAGACCCTGTACTTAAACAAGTAGCTAAGGATATAGAAATTGGCACAGACTTAAAAAGTTTAATAGACGATATGTTTGAAACCATGTATGAAGCTCATGGTATAGGACTTGCTGCTCCCCAAATTGGAAAAGGTATTCGTTTGTTCATTGTAGATGGTACACAACTCGAAGAAGAAGAGGAACCTATACTAAAAACATTCAAAAAAGCGTTTATCAATCCAATGATTTTAGAGGAAAAAGGTAAACCTTGGACAATGGAAGAGGGTTGTTTGAGTATTCCAGGTATCAGAGAAAATGTAAGTAGAAAAGAAACACTTACTATTCGTTATTATGATATAGATTGGAAATTACAAGAAGAAACCTATGATGGAATGGCTGCAAGAATTATCCAACATGAATATGACCATATTGAAGGAAAATTATTTGTAGATTATCTTTCTCCACTAAAAAAACGATTATTGAAAGGGAAACTTGCAAATATCAGTAAAGGAATTACAGATGCTGACTACAAAATGCGTTTTCCTTTGGCATCAAAAGCTAGGTAATAACAAATAATTATAGATTGTTTTGGTAAAAGGACGAAAAAGGCTCATAGGGAATAGTATTGTAGCCCTTATAACGCTGATAGCATATTTTTGTACAACCATCTCACCTGCAAATTATGGGTGGGCTGGTTTTTTTGCTTTACTTGTTCCTTTACTCATTATTACCAACTTCATCTTTTTCTTTCATTGGTTTCTAAAAAAATCTCCTAAACTTTTTATATCACTTATTGTTATTCTAATAGGTTTTTCATATTTAAAAAGTTCTATCAATTTTAGTTTTACAAGTTCTAAAGCTAAAAAAAAGGGCTACTTTAGTGTAATGAGCTATAATGTAAAGGTTTTTAATGTTTATAATCACTTACAAGGTAAAGACAGCATCAATGCAAAAAACCTAATTAGACAGGTTGTTGAAGATAGTAGCGATATTAAATGCCTTCAAGAGTTTTTCTGTGAGGATAACTCAAAGGTTTTCAACACAATAGCTCGAATCAATCAAGATAAAAAATATTACTATATCACTACTCCAAAACTAAAAAAACGTCATAATTATTTCGGGTTAGCAATTTTTTCTAAATATCCTATCATCAATTCAGGTGAAATTATATTTCCTAAGAGTAAAAACAAAAGCCATTTTGCAGATATTAAAATTAAGAATGATATTGTAAGGGTTTATAATGTTCATTTTCAATCTATTAGTTTAGATGAAAGCAAAATGTTTGATAACGAAAGCTATGAAGAGTTTAAAGAAACTTATGACAATGTTTTTGAACGAATGAAAAAGGGGTTTCAGAAACGAGCCAAACAAGCAGACTTGTTAATTGAACATATCAAGAAAAGTCCTTATCCTGTTATTGTTTGTGGCGATTTCAACGATACACCTTATAGTTATACTTACACAAGTTTTAAAAATATATTATCAAATGCTTTTGAGAAAGCAGGTAGTGGTTTTGACTTTTCATATAATGGTAAAATGTTTTTTTTAAGAATTGATAATCAGTTTTTTAATGAAAAATTAAAAATTCATTACTTTGAAACAGATAGAAAAATGTCATATTCTGACCATTTCCCACTAAAAGCCATCTATGAAGTGATAAAACCCTAAAACTTACTAAACAACTTAAATAATATGAAAAAAGTATTTGTTTTAATGCTACTCACTTTTTGGAGCGTAGAGATATTTGCTCAACAAAAAGTTCGCCCTGTGATTGTAATTCATGGTGGAGCAGGTACAATTCGTAAATCTGAAATGACACCCGAACAAGAAAAAGCTTATACTCAAGCCCTCGAAGAAGCTCTCAAAATAGGCTATGCAGTACTCGAAAAAGGTGGAACAAGCCTTGAGGCTGTCGAAAAAGCTATTCAAGTTATGGAAGAATCACCTCTTTTCAATGCAGGTAGGGGTTGTGTACTAAACAATCAAGGGCAACCCGAATTAGATGCCTCCATTATGAATGGAAAAACATTGGAAGCTGGTGCTGTGGCAGGTGTAAACAAAATAAAAAGTCCTATCAGTGCAGCCAAAGCTGTGATGCAACAATCTGAACATGTGATGCTTGTGGGTAAAGGAGCAGAAATTTTTGCAAAGTCTAAAGGACTCGAAATGGTTTCGCCAGATTATTTTATTGTTGAAAAAAGAAAAAAACAATTGGATAAGGTAAAGAAGAAGGAAAAAGAAAATAAAGATAAAAATACAAAAAGTGAGTGGGAAGATACCAATCCTGACCGAAAATACGGTACAGTTGGTTGTGTGGCATTAGACCAATATGGAAATATTGCTGCAGGTACATCTACGGGTGGCATGATGAACAAACGTTATGGTAGAGTAGGAGATGCTCCTATCATTGGAGCTGGTACTTATGCCGATAACAATGGTTGTGGCGTTTCAGCAACAGGTCATGGAGAATATTTTATCCGTTCAGTTGTAGCATTTCGTATCAATGCCCTCATGCAAATGAAAGGACTTTCAGTAGAAGAAGCAGCTCAACAAACCATTGATTTTGTTGGGAAATTAGGAGGAATAGGTGGTGTAATTGTCTTAGATGCAAAAGGTAATATTGCTATGCCATTCAATAGCGAAGGAATGTACAGAGGCTATATCAATGCTGATAAAAAAATGGAAACATTGATGTATAAATAAAATGATGGAAAATATTATTTTAGATGGACAATATTGGAGTAACCGATACCTCAGCAACGAAACAGGTTGGGATATAGGTAATTCGGCTACTCCATTAGCCAATTATATCAACCAACTCACAGATAAAAACATCAAAATTTTAATTCCTGGTTGTGGAAATGCTTATGAAGCGGAGTATTTATTAGCTAAAGGTTTTACCAATATTACACTACTTGATATTTCGGAAGTGTTGGTAAAAAACTTACAAGAAAAGTTTAAAGAAAATTCCCATATTAAAATTATTTGTGAGGATTTTTTTGAACATCAAGAAGAGTATGACTTGGTCTTAGAACAAACATTTTTTTGTGCCATCAACCCAACCCTAAGACCCCACTATGCTTTAAAAATGGCTCAAATTCTGAAAAAACAAGGTAAATTAGTAGGCTTATTATTCAATAAAAACTTTGAAATCAACCCTCCATTTGGTGGTAATACACAGGAATATATCTTGTATTTTGAACCTTACTTTGAATTTAAAACCTTTGAAGAATGTTATAATTCTATTCCCCCAAGAGCTAAAAGTGAGCTATTTATAAACTTCATAAAAAAGTAAAATCAAAACTAAAACAAAAAATATATCAGAGCGTTTTTCAGATATAAAAACTATTCCAACCAACTATGAAACTATTTTTTTCAACTATCCTTTTTATCATTTCCTTTTTTCAACTTCAGGCTCAACAAAAATATACCATTAGTGGCTATGTAAAAGACATTGCCAATGGTGAAGACCTCATTGGAGCTTCTGTTTGGGAAAGCAAAACAAAAGTAGGAACTACAACCAATAGCTATGGTTATTTTGCCATCGAAGTACCAGCAACAACAGATACACTAATCTTAAGAGCTTCATATAGTGGATTTTTGGATTATTCTAAAAAAATAGTTTTAGATAAAAATCTGCAAATCAATATTATGATGAGTGTGGATAAAGGACAAGAACAAATTGAAGGAATAGAGGTGATAGATGAAGATAAATTTAAAGATGCTGTGGAAAAAACGCAGATGAGTGTGGATAAACTCGAATACCGAGAAATCAAAACTATTCCTGTTATTTTTGGAGAAACTGATTTAATTAAAGTTTTACAATTAAAACCAGGGGTAAAATCTGGTTCTGAGGCTTCAGCAGGCTTGTATGTACGAGGAGGTGGCCCAGACCAAAATTTAGTTCTTTTAGATGAAGCAACTGTGTATAATGCCTCACATTTGTTTGGTTTCTTTAGTATCTTCAATTCTGATGCCATCAAAAATGTAGAACTCTACAAAGGCGATTTTCCTGCTCAATATGGAGGACGCTTGTCTTCTGTTTTGGACATCAAAATGAAAGAAGGAAATAAAAATAAATTCTCTGGTGCAGGAGGAATTGGACTTATAGCATCAAGACTGACCCTTGAAGGACCTATCCAAAAAGGTAAATCTTCATTCATAGTATCTGGTAGAAGAACTTATTTTGACCTTATCACAAGGCAAATCAATAAAGCCAACGAAGGTAAAAAAGATTACAATCCCATTCCTGATTACTATTTCTATGACTTGAATGTTAAAGCAAACTATGAAATAAGTCCTAAAGATAGACTTTTTGTAAGTGGTTATTTTGGACGAGATGTATTTCAGTTTGCAGGTACAGGAGGTAATTTTAATTTTGATTTTGACTGGGGAAATACCACGGCCACAGCTCGTTGGAATCATGTGTTCAATCCTAAACTATTTTTAAATACAACACTCATTTATTCTGATTATCAGTATAAAATTAGAAATAGATTCAGTTCTTTTATTTTTAATATTGGCTCTGCTGTCAAAGATTATAGTTTTAAAACAGATTTTGATTACTTACATAGTGAAAAACATCATATTCGTTTTGGCTCACAACTCACTCACCATAAATTTGATGTAGCTCGTATCCGATTTGCAAGTGATGATAATCGTGTAAATTTCAATTCTGGTAATGGTTTTGAAGGTACGGAAATGGGTGTGTATGCCAATGATGATATTAAAATTGATGAGCAATGGCGTCTAAACGTAGGTCTCAGAGGTTCAGGATTTTTGGGTAGAAACAAATTTTATACAGGTTTAGAGCCAAGAACAGCTGTTCGATACAAACTCAATGAAAGAACATCTTTGAAGACTAGTTTTTCACAAATGTATCAATATGTACATTTACTTTCTAACTCAGGTGCTACACTACCTACGGATATTTGGTATCCTTCTAATGATGTAGTGCGTCCACAACGCTCAAGACAAGTGGCAGCAGGGATAAGCCATTTATTAAAAGAAAATACGTTTTTATTTACAGCTGAGGCTTATTACAAAACCATGAAAAATCAAATTGATTTTAAAGATGGTGCTCAGTTGTTTGCAAATGATAATCTGGATGCAGAATTTGTATTTGGAAAAGGTTGGAGTTATGGTGTTGAGTTATATATAGAAAAAAAAGCTGGCAAACTAACTGGTTGGGTTGGTTATACACTTTCTTGGACGAAACGTCAATTTGCAGATTCTTCCAATGGCAACGGACCTATCAATTTCGGAAAAGCATTTTATCCTCGTTATGATAGAAGACACGATATTTCTTTGGTACTCATGTATCAACTCAACGACAAATGGACTTTTGCATTCAATTGGGTATTAGGTAATAATAGCTGGGTAACACTCCAACAAGGCAGATTCGGAGTACAAGGTGTCAATGGTTCGGATTTTACTTTAGGAAACGATTTTGGCTTGAGAAATAATTATCAGATGCCTTCTTATCACAGAGCAGACTTCAATATTATTCGCAAATTTAAACCTCGTTGGGGTGAATCTGATTTGACATTCAGTGTTTATAATGTGTATAGTCGTAGAAATGCGTTTATTATTTATTATGAACCTGTCACTGAAGGTGCAGACATCAATTTTACGACTAATTACAGAGCTAGACAATTGGCTTTGTTTCCAATTATTCCAACTCTTACCTACAATTTTAGATTTTAAACTATGAAACGTATATCATTTTTATTTGTAAGCATATTGCTTGTTTTTCTTATGGTAAGTTGTGGTTTAGAAAGAGATATAGACCTCAATTTGCCCAAATATGATAAAAAATTAGTAGTAGAGTGTTATTTGGAGCGTGGTAAACCAATCAGATTGCTTCTTACTGAATCTCAAGAGTTTTTGAGTTCAAGTATATTGCCTCCAGATGTTCCCAACGCTACTGTAAAAATTACCAATGGTAATAAGGTTTATAATATTCCTTATAGACCAGAAGCTGATTCTGCTTTTGGAAAAGTTTATAATTATACAACAGATGAAATCATTCCTACAGAGCCACAAGGAGAGTTTTTCTTAGAAATAAGAGATTCTAAAGGGCGAAAAATTACGGGAAAAACAAGTTTCTTGGAAAAACTTCCTATCAATGAAATTACATGGGAATTTGAAGACAAAGACAAAGAAATTAAAGAAGATTCTGCTGAGGCTCTCGTACTGATGCGTCATCCTATATCACCTTCTGGAGATTTTTATCGTTTTATTATCAATAAAAAGGAAAAAGAAAATTTCAGCAACCAACTGGATTTTATTTATAGAGGCATTACAGCAACCAATGGCGAAATCAGTATTGGTACAGCGTATCGCTTCAAAAATAACGACTCTCTCCAAATTCTATTTTTCCATATCGAAAAGCAATTCTATAACTATATCAGAAGTGTAGAAGATGCCCGAGATGCAGCAGGCAACCCATTCGCTCAACCAGCTCCTATTCTTTCAGGTGTAGAGGGTGGGATAGGAATTTTCACAACTTTACAATCTGATGAAAAATATATAGTGGTTACAAAGTAACTACTAACTCCTTAAAATACTCTACACTTTTCAGCAAACGGCTGCCATACCACGAAAACATTTCCCCATCTACCAACACAATTTTGGAATTGGGGAAAATACTTTGTAATTCTTTGATGCGTTTTTCTTTAAAAGGGTAAGGCTCAGAGGATAAAAATATATATTGAGGGTTCTTTTCTTGAAGCTGTTCCAGTGTAATTTCAGGATAACGTTCTAAATCATTAAATACATTCTGAAAGCCTATTTTCTGTAAAATATGGTCTATAAAGGTATTGGTAGTAGCTATCATCCAAGGCTTCCGCCAAATAAAATAAGCTACTTTTGGGCTGTTTTGTACCAAAGGTAGTTCTTGAAACATAACGGCTATATTTTGAGCCATTTCATTGGCTTTTGTTTGAATATCAAGCACTTTGCCCAATATTCGAATCATGCTCAAAGAGTCTTCCAATGTATAAATATCACTCATCCAAACAGGATACTTTTTTGCCAAAGATTCTATACCTTCCTGATAGTTTTCTTCTTTATTACCAATAATTAAATCAGGTTTTAAAGTTTCAATTATTTCAAAATCAAATTTTTTTGTACCTCCAATTTTAGGAATAAGTTTTACGTCATCTTTTGGGTGAATACAAAACTTCGTTATACCAACAACTTTGGTTTTTAAACTTAAATCGAATAACAATTCTGTTTGTGAAGGGACTAAAGATACAATACGTTGAGGAGTATGAGGCAAAATTACTTCTCTGCCCATTTGGTCAGTAAAAACCATATCTTATTCACTAAAAAACCATTGACCAATCTGAAGCATATCCATGACTACCATAGTAGGGTCTCCATTGGGGCTATAATTGGGATTAGATGAAGAAAAAAGTTGAGCCAAAAGTGTTTGAATTTCTTGAATAGAAAGCCTTGTTCCATAACGCATCGCTGAGCGAGATGCCATCAGTCGAGCAATTTTTTCGTGGCTATGGTTTTTAAGCTCTGAAGTGGAGTTTTTGAGTTGCTCCAAAAAGTTTTCTAAAACTTCTTTTTCTTGTTCATGAGGCATTCCTGAAGGAGAGCCTTTAAGCAAAATACTATTATCCAAAATATCAAATACAAACCCCAAGTTTCTAATTTCAGTTTCTACTTCAGCAAGCAGAGCAAAATCTGCTGGGCTAAACTCTATTTTTACAGGAAACAATAATTGTTGTGAAACTCGTCCATTTCCATGATTTTGCAATAGGTTTAAATATTTATCATACAAAATTCTTTGATGAGCTAAATGTTGGTCTATAATCATCAAACCAGCTTTTACTTGTGTTACGATATAGCGTTGATGAAGTTGGAACGTTTTACCTTCAATACTTTCAGGTTCGTTTTTAGAAATATTTTGAGGTGTTTCTTCTTGAAACAAATGGTTAGATTCTTTCTCAAAGGAAGAAACCGTTTTATTTTGTAAACCTGAAAATATAGTTTCCCAATTGTTTAAATTAGAGCGTTCTCGTGGTGTTTTCTGATAACCTGTATAATTATTTTCTTGAGAAGGCTCAAAGTTTGTTTTGGGTGTAAAAGTAAAAGAATTATATTTCTCCGAAGCAATATCTTCTATTTTAAAATCAAAACTTTTGGATTCAAAATCTAACCCCATGTGATGCGAACCCAAAGCCTTTCTTACAGAAGCATTTACAATAGCATACACACTTTTTTCATCATCAAATTTAATTTCTGTTTTTGTTGGATGCACATTGATATCAATGTGCTGAGGTTCTATTTCCAAAAATATTACATAAAATGGAAAACCATCTTTAGGCAAAACTTCTTGGAAGGCTGTCATGATGGCATGATGCAAATAACCATGTTTGATATAACGATTATTGACAAAGAAAAACTGTTCGCCTCGTGTTTTTTTAGCTGCTTCAGGTTTGCCAATATAGCCTTTTACCTTCACAAGTGGAATCTCTTCTTGACAAGGAATAAGCCATTCTCTATAATTTTTTCCAAAAATATTAATAATTCTTTGGGCTAATTTGCCTTTTGGTAGGTTGTATATTTCTGTTTCGTTATGAAATAAGCTAAAACTTACCTCTGGAAAAGCCAATGCAACCCTTTGAAACTCATCTAAAATGTGTTTCATTTCAATAGGATTGGACTTTAAGAAGTTTCTGCGAGCAGGAACATTAAAAAATAAATTTTTAACAGCAATAGAAGTTCCTTTAGGGCAGGCAATTTTTTCGTTAGATTTTAACTCTGAAGCTTCAATACGAATCTGAATACCTAAGTTATCAACATTTCGGCGTGTCTTTAGCTCAATCTGAGCAACAGCTGCAATAGAAGCAAGAGCTTCACCACGAAAGCCCATGGTCATAATTTTAAATAAATCTTCTTGCTCTTTAATTTTAGAAGTAGCATGACGCTCAAAACTCATCCTTGCATCCGTTTCGGACATTCCTGTCCCATCATCAACTACTTGGATAAGCGTTTTTCCTGAATCTTTTACAATAAGTTGTATGTGGGTAGCCTGAGCATCAATAGCATTTTCAAGCAATTCTTTTACCACAGAAGCAGGGCGTTGCACCACTTCGCCAGCAGCAATCTGGTTTGCCAAGGAATCAGGTAAAAGTCTTATTACATCTATCATAAAGAAGTATAGAGATATTAGTAATGAGTATTAGGTAATTAAAAAGAGTTGTATGGATATACTTAGATAATCTATGAAATTCATGAAGAGTCAAACTTGTTCAATGCTTCATGAAACACTATTCATGACTATTTAATTAACTTTTTTCAAAGGGGAATCGTTCTCTTTAGCCAAACTATTGAACACCAATTTATCAATAACTTTCTTAGGAAGCCATTTGTTCAAAAATACAGTAAGCTTTCCTTGTCCTGTAAGCACCAATTCGGGTTTACGTTTTTTTACAGCGTGTAAAATATGTTTTGCGACTTCTTCTGCACTCATCATTTTTTGTTCATCTCTTGGAGATTCACCTTGTGATGTTCCATCTTTGGAAAGAGCTGTATTTCTAATATTAGAAGAGGTAAAACCAGGAGCGGCTGTAAGTACATGAACACCTTTAGGAATCATTTCTGTACGTAAAGCTTCTAAAAAACCATTCATAGCAAATTTTGAAGCAGAGTAACCACTTCTTGCAGGTAAACCACGATAGCCTGCAATTGAAGAAATCCCTACAATAGAGCCTTTGGTAGCAATAATATGAGGGAGAGCAAATTTAGTAGCATAGACTGTTCCAAAAAAGTTTGTTTCCATCAGTTGTCTAATTACAGAAATTTCACATTCTTCAAAAAGAGCTCGCATAGAAATCCCTGCATTATTGATAAGAACATCAATTCTTCCAAAATTGCGAACAGTATCTGAAATTAGATTAGCATTATCAGCTTCAATATCAGAATTTGCAATAATACCCAAACACTCAATACCTTTTTCAGTCAGATATTTAATGGTCTCTTGTAAAGGTTTTTCTTTTCTTCCTGTAATAACTATTTTAGCTCCTTCTAATCCAAATATTTCTGCACATGCTTTGCCTATTCCCGAAGAGCCACCAGTAATAACTACAACTTTATTTTTCATTATTTTTAATAGTTGAAGGGTGTAAATATTTACAAATATACATAAAAAATAAATTATTTCTCTGAAAAAACAACATTATAATCATAGTTACGTATAGGAACTATTGTTTACTAAAATTTAAAATGATGTACAAAAAAAGCTTAATAACAATTGTTTTTACACTTTTTTCATGGAATGCTTTTGCTCAAGATATGAGCTTGGGTTTGCGATTTGGAGACCCTTTGGCTGTTTCTTTCAAAAAATATTTGAAAGGAGGTAGAAATGCTTTTGAACTGAATGTAGGGAGTTATGGATATATGTATGGCTATGGAAGATATAATAATGGAAGGTATAATGGTAGATATAGATATTATGGAGATTATTATTATAAACAAGGTGGTATAGTAATTATGGGGGATTATCTATGGCAGAAACCTTTTTCTAAAACAAAAGAGCTATCTTGGTATGTTGGATTAGGGGGACAGTTGCGAACATTAAGCTATTTGAAAGATAAAGATAAAGATGGCTTTTATGATGATGATGTTTCAGGCATTGGCATAGGACCTGATGGAGTATTGGGAATAGAATGGATACCCAACGATATTCCAGAAATAGCAGTATTTTTGGATACAAGAATTTATTTAGAAATTATTCCACAACCTTGGGTTATCCCACAAGTAGGAGTAGGCGTTCGTTATAATTTTAAATAACAAAGAAGGCAGGTAATTTACCTGCCTTCTTTGTTATTTTAGGATATTTCTTGAAATTACTAATTTCTGAATTTCGGTAGTACCTTCACCAATGGTACAAAGTTTAGAATCTCTGTAAAATTTCTCCACAGGGAAATCTTTAGTATAACCATAACCACCAAAAATCTGTACAGCTTCATTAGCTATTTTTACACAGGCTTCAGAAGCATAATATTTTGCCATAGCAGAGGCTTGTGTAACAGGTAAACCTTTGTCTTTTAACTCCGCAGAGTGAAAAATCAAAAGTCTAGAAGCTTCTATTTCAGTTGCCATTTCAGCTAATTTAAAAGCAATAGACTGAAATTTAGAAATAGATTGCCCAAATTGTTCACGTTCTTTTGCATATTGTAAAGCTGCTTCATAAGCTCCTACTGCAATACCCAAAGACAATGCAGCAATCGAAATACGACCACCATCTAATATTTTCATGGCTTGATGAAACCCATCACCTATATTACCTAAAATCTGGCTTTTGTGTACACGAACATTATCAAAAACAAGTTCAGTAGTTTCAGAAGCTCTCATACCCAATTTATTTTCCTTCTTACCAGCAGAAAAACCAGGTGTACCTTTTTCAATAATGAATGCTGTGGAATTGTTAGAAGTACGAGGTTCGCCTGTACGAGTCATAACAACAGCAACATTTCCTGTTTTGCCATGTGTAATAAAATTTTTAGAACCGTTGATGATATAATAATCACCATCTTGAACAGCAACTGTACGCATATTGCTTGCATCGGAACCAGTATTGGGTTCAGTAAGCCCCCAAGCTCCAATCCATTCGGCAGTAGCAAGTTTAGGTAAATAGCGTTGCTTTTGTTCTTCATTTCCAAACATTAAGATATGATTGGTACATAAAGAATTATGAGCTGCCATAGAAAGCCCAATAGAAGGGTCTGCTTTGGATAGCTCAACAATAGCTGTTACATATTCTTTGTATCCTAAGCCAGCTCCTTGATATTCTGTGGGTACAAGCATACCCATCAAACCCATTTCACCTAATTTTTTGAATACATCCACAGGAAATTCTTGGCTTTCATCCCAGTCCATTACTTTTGGAAGGATATTGATTTTAGCAAAATCTTTTACAGATTTAGCAATTTCATCTAATAATTCGTTGCGTTCTAAGGTTTCAGCTACCATGACCGTATTTTGAGTTTGTGTTTATGACTACAAAGATAGGAAAATGTTGGAAATATTACATCAATTCTAAAAAAATTACAAAAGTTGTATTTAAGTAACCTCAATGAAGACTTTGTGTTTAAAAGAATTGTTTTTTTCAAAATTTCTCTTAAAATTTACCATTCTTAGTCCAAAAATAAATATTTCAATGTTATGAAAACAATCTGTTTGATTTTATGGGTGAGCTTATCTTTACAAACAGGAATGGCTCAAAAACTGATTATGGATATTTTAGACCCAACAGGTGCAAACCAAAACATGAGTTCTGGGGTAAATAGGTCGGAAATAGTAGGAAGTGTATATCTAACAGACTGGCAAGAAGGGTATCTGATGTATGGACAAACCAAAGAAAAGAAAACAATGCGTTATAATGTATATAAAGATGCATTGCATGTAAAAGATGCTCAAAAGAAAGAGATTATAATACAAGAAGGACAAGTAGAGCGATTTATTATTGTAGATAAAAATGTAGAATATAACTTCAGATGGTTAAATAATATACCTAAAATAAATTATGGGTATGTTCAAATTATTTATGAAAATCAAGTAAAACTCTATTACAGGCATCACAGAAGACAAAAACAATCTGTTTCTGGTACAGAAGGCTATATGCCCAATATAGAAAATGATGTTTTGGTAGAAGATAACTCGTTTGTAATTGTATTACCAAATGGAATAACACATATCACCAAAGCTAAAAAGAAAGATATACTCAATATTTTTCTTGATAAAAAATCAGATTTGGAAGCTTTTATCAAGGCTGAAAAAATTGATACACAAACACTAACAGGTCTGATGAAGGTCATTCAAAAATATGAAGAACTCTTGAAAAAATAGAAAAACTCATAAATTAAAGACTCTATCTAAAAAGAAATCCTTATTTTTGCCTTTTGTATTTTTATGAAACCACTGTGCTATGTGTCTGGCGGACTCATTGCCTATAACTTATTTTGATGATGCGTTTTATAGTTATATTGTTGATATTTTTTTCGTTAGTAAATGTTTATGCCCAAGGACAAGAGCCTAAACACAAAAAAAATAATCTGAAAATTAGAAATAATCCTCCTGTAAAAAAGGATACAACTAAGAAAAAAATAGTAAAACCTGATACAACAAAACAGGAAAAACCTGAAGATACACTGAAAAAAGAAGCTGTACCTTTTGATCCTTTTAGAATCCCTAATTTACCTGCTGAACGGATTGCAGAAATAGATACATCCATCAGTTCAGTTGTACAAGTATCAGAATACTTAAAAATAGATTGTGTTTGGGTAAAAGCTGCTGACTATTATTCTGTTTGGAGTTCTGAGTATATCAATCCTTACAGAAAAAACCCATCTAAAGATACAGTACACTTAATGCTATATGATGAAGTAAGAAGTCAATTATGGGCAAAACCTTTGGACGATATCCTACTTACATCTCATTTTGGACCTCGTTGGGGACGTATGCATCCAGGTATAGATTTGAATCTCAGAATGGGGACACCCATTTATACCATTTTTGATGGTATTGTTAGGATAGCTACAGCTGGAAGTGGTTACGGATATCATGTGGTGGTGCGACACTCCAACGGTTTAGAAACGCTCTACGCTCACATGAGTAAACTAAGCGTACAAGTAGGGCAAGTGGTGAGGGCAGGAGAACTTTTGGGTTTGGGAGGCTCAACAGGGTGGAGCACAGGACCTCACCTGCATTTAGAATTAATGTATGCAGGAAATGTTTTTAACCCCTTATTTGTTTTAGAAGTAAACCCTAAATCTGAAATACCATTTGTACGAACAAAATTCTTTGATTTAACACCTCATCATTTTAGGCATATTGGCACAGTTGTTAAAAAAGATTATTTCCATACTGTAAAAGCAGGAGAAACGCTCAACAGTATAGCTCGAAGATATGGTACAAATGCATTGTATTTGGCTAAAATGAATGGTTTGACTACTAACACAATTTTGAAAGTAGGGCAAAGAATTAAGCTAAAATAATTTTTAGCTTAATCTTATTCCCAGTACTGTAATATCATCCAACTGTTTTTCATCTCCTTCAAGCATCCAATTCTCAATAGTTTGCTTGAGATAATGTTGTTGCTTTTCCATGCTTAAAGGGTGAATTTTTTGTAATAATTCCTTGAAACGTTTGCTACTAAATTTCTTTTTTTCACTTCCTCCAAATTGGTCAGTATAACCATCTGAAGAAAGATAAATAGTTGTAGGTATTGTTAAAGAAATGGAATGTTTTTGAAAACTTTGTTCACTATCATAAGTCTTTAAACCTCCAATAATAATTCTATCACCTTTTATTTGATTAAGAATATCATTCTGCATATATAATAATGAAATACCAGCACCAGCATACTCCAATTTAGCTTCTCCTAAATGCTCTTTATAAGAATCAGGAAAATTATCAACAGTACAAATGGCTACATCCATACCATCCTGATTATTACTTTCCTCTTGACGTAAAGTATGAATAATGCCTTTTCGGAGCTGATACAATATTTTATCTGGTTCTGTAATATTCCTTGATTTAATAATATCATTTAAAATTTCATTACCTATCATACTCATCAGAGCACCAGGGATGCCATGTCCTGTACAATCAACAGCAGCGATAATAATCTTATAGTTTTTAGAGGTAAACCAATAAAAATCTCCACTAACAATATCTCGTGGCTTATAAAGTACAAAGCTTTCTGGAAAAAAGCTTTTAATAGTTTCTATTTCAGGGAGAATAGCATGTTGTATTCTTTTCGCATAATTAATACTTGATGTGATTTCTTGATTAGTTCTTTCAATAATGAAATTCTTATTTTCTAAAATTTTATTCTGCTCATCAATATGGTCTCTCTGAGATACGATTTCCTCATTTTGTTGCTTAATTTCTTCATTCATCACAAGCAATTCTTCTTTTTGCTCTTTGAGTTCAATATTTTGCTCTTCTAACTGCTTTTTTACTTTGAGTATCGAAACTCCTCTATGAAAGGATATAAAGGCGACATAATGTGTTGCAGCAAATAAATAGATAACAGATGGAATAAATGCCCAAACATTGTCTGCTGACATCAACATGATTTTTTGTGGCAATGGAAAAAATACCAAAATAATCAGATTTGCCAAGAGCCACAAACCCCAAGCTCTTACAAAAGCTTTAATTCCTCCAACTGAATAAGCTGTTGCTGAATTAGCCAATAAAAAAGGTAAAGCACTCATTAAATTAAAATCCAACAAGTAGCCTATCCAACCTATCCAAAATAAATCAATGCCCAATACCCAAAACTCTGCTTCTCGGTGGTCTTTGGCTTTGTTACTAAGAATAAGAGCCATATGAGGATATACAAGAAAAATACCAATAATTACCCATGCTGTTGTAGAAATTGAATTCCAAATGTAATATTGGTGAAAAATAATACTCAGTATGGCAAGTAAATAACCTATAATCCGAACAGGATAAATAGCTTTGTTGATGTTAGAACGTTTTTGAGACATAGGTTCAATTAATTAGGCTTATAAGTTATAGAAAATCTTTTGGGCTACAAAAAAAACATAAAAAAACCTGCTAAACTTGTTTAGCAGGTTAAGTATTGAGTTTAAGACTCTATTTATCCAATTTGAAAGATACTGGAATAGACTTTCTTACTTTTACGGGTTTTCCTTGAGCATTTTTGGCTGGAGCCCATCTGGTACTCATTTGTTTCAAAGCTTTTACGGCTTCATCACCACAACCATCTCCAATATCTCTTAAAACTTTGATGTCTGTAAGAGAACCATCTCTATCAATAGTGAATTGAACTACAACATTACCTTGAGTTTCTTTTCTTTTTGCTAAAGAAGGATAGCTTATTTTCTTTTGCAATTCTTTTCTGAATGCATTGATACCACCTTCGTATTCAGCATTTTGAGCAACCTCAAACTCTTGGAAAGTTTTGTTTTCATCTTCGCCTGTTCCCGCTTCTTTGTTTTCTCCAGGTTTTTCAACTTTGATAACTTCCTCTGGTTTCTCAGGAGAAGCTTCACCTTCTTTGGTTTCTGTTGAAACAGCAGTTTCTTTTTCTTCTATTTCTTTGTTTTCAACAATAGGTTTATCTACTTTCTCTTCTTTAATTTCGATAACTGTGAATTTAGTTTGGTCAACTTCGGGAGGGGGAGGAACTTCAATGACTACTTCAGCCTTTTTTTGCTCTTCTTTAGGTTCTTCTGGAGGAAGTTCTAAAAGTGCTTCTTGTATTTCGTCTTCTGGATTGGTTTTAGCAATTTTTTCTTCATTATTTTTTTCAATAAGCCTTTTAATAATAGGATAAGAAAAAATCAAGCTACTAGATATAATAACAGCAATCAATACAAAAGTAACGATACGAGTATATTTTCTACGAAGTACGTATGCTCCGTATTCTTGGTTTCTACCCTCGAATCCTTCGTGGGCAGTGTAACAAAAACCTTGTAAGTCCATAATTTTTTTTTGAGTTATAGTGTGAAATTTATTTAGATGCTTGTAAATTATGAGCTTCGATAAGCTGAATTTCCTCTTTCGTTATATCTTGTATGCCATATCGAGAAACTCCCACAATATTCATTTCATCTAAAATATCCACTACATTTTTGAATGAAGCATCGTCTTTAAATTTAACTACTACTGTAAACTGCTTATAGCAATCTTCTTTTACTAAAGTTTCTTTTTTCTTCTGAATTAAAAATTCTCTTATCTTTTCTGGGCTTGCATCCAACGTTTGGAGGCTTGCCTTACTTACATTCGCCGACTGATACCAATACAATTTGTCATTTTTACCACCTAAAAGAACTAAAGTACAATCATCATCACCTCCTTGTGAGGATTCCTTATTAGGCATAATGACCTGCATAATTTTAGGCGTATTGAAAGTAGTGGTCAGCATAAAGAATGTAATCAATAAGAATGCCAAATCTACCATTGGTGTCATATCTACTTTTGTAGATACTTTCTTAGAAGCTCTCTTTTTGCTTCCTTCTTGTTGATTTGATGAATTAATTTCAGCCATAGTTATATAATTTAGAGTGAAAGAAACTTAATCAAAAAGAAAATTACTTCTTTGCAGCAACACCTTTATAAGCATCAATCAATTTTATGTCGTTGTCTTCCAAATCTTGGATACCATAACGAGAAACCTGCACAATAGACATCTCATCAAGTAAATCTACCATATTTTTATAAGAAGCTTTATCCTTGAATTTTAAAACGACAGTAAACTGATTGTTACAACTACCATAACTAACAGCTTCTCTCTTCTTTTTCATCAAAAACTCTCTAATCGCACTGCTACTATAAGGTAATTGCTGTAACTCTGGGTCTTGCCCCTTAATTACCTGATACCAATAAAGTGTATTTTTTTCATCACCTAACAAAATTACAGAACATCTGCCTTCAGCCTCATCTCTTTTCTTAGGGTCTTTCTCTGTTTTATCAGGCATCAGTACCTGCATAATTTTGGGGGTATTGAAGGTGGTGGTAAGCATAAAGAAAGTAATCAATAAGAATGCCAAATCTACCATTGGCGTCATATCTACTTTGGTTGAGACTTTCTTTGGACCTTTTTTCTTACCACCACCCGATGAGGTGTCTATATCTGCCATTGTTTTACAATATTTTTGAGTTTAAAACTATTTTTTAGTTTCTTCTTTTTTTGTTTCACCACCAGCACCACCATCTTTTAGGTTTGTTATCAAATGCACACGATAAACTTTACGCTCTTGTAATACATCTAAAACTTTTTTTACGACAGCATAATCAGCTTTTCCATCACCAAACAAAACTACTTTCAAATTATTGTTTTGTTCTTTTTCCCAAAAGTCTTTGTCTTCTTTGCTCATTCCTGCTGATGAAGTCTTAGCTACAATTTGTTTTTGTTTTTCTGTCATATTCCCTCTTCTTTCGATACGCTCTTTTTCATAAACCTTATTAGCATATAAAATCCAGGTACCTAATTGGTTATTTGCAGAATCTAATGGAATACCTATTCTTGCATTCAATTTTTTGTAAGCTTCAGGGGTAAGGGCTTTGTTTTTAAGAACTTTGGGTAAATCTTGAATAGAAACGCCAAAATTTTCTCTTCCTTCAAACTCTTTGAAATCAGCTTCATCAAATTTGCCAAGCAATTGATAGTGTTGAGCTACAAAATTAAGCAGTTCTCTTCTTTTTTTTGCTTCTTTGATACCAAAGAAAACAGTTCCTTTTGTATCAACAGTAATTTTTACTACTTTTTCGGTTTCCTCTTTGTTGGATGTAGATGAGGGGGCATCTACTTCTATGGGCGATTCGGGCTTAAACTGTGCTGTAAGAATAAAGAAAGTCAGCAACAAGAATGCCATATCACACATAGCAGTCATATCCAACGTGGGGTTTTTTCTGGGTATTTTAATTTTTCCCATATTATATTAAAATGATGAGTTTTGGATAGAATGACTTTAATATAATCTTTGCCTTTATGTATTAAAAAGCAAAGATTATACCATAAAACTATTTTACTTGAGCATTAAAGTTCTGTAAAATACTGTAACTTACTTCATCAATATTATAAGTAAGCTCATCAATTTTGCTTGTGAAATAGTTGTAAGCAATGATAGCAACAGCAGAAGTACCAATACCAATAGCTGTGTTAATCAAGGCTTCAGAAATACCAACTGCAAGGTTTGCAGCAGCAGCAGCACCACCACCACTCATAGAAGAGAACGCCTTAATCATACCCAATACAGTACCTAAAAGACCAATTAGTGTTGCAACAGATGCAAGAGTAGCTATAATTGTTAAGTTTTTCTCTAACATAGGAAGCTCTAAAGCAGTAGCATCCTCTTGTTCTTTAGTAATAGCAGCTACTTTTTGCTCTTTATCTTTGGTGTTGTCTGTAAGCATTTCTTTGTATTTCTCTAAAACAGAACGAACAACATTGCCGATAGAACCTTTTTGCTTATCACAAGCTTCCAAAGCTCCATTTACATCATTTTCAGCCAAAAGACCTTTAACTTTATAAACAAAATTAGTGATAGAACCTGAACCAGATGCCATCATGATAGTAATAAATCTTTCAATAGAGAATGTAATTACAATAAATAAACAAGTCATTAGCACTGGCACAACCATACCACCTAAATAAATAGTACCGAACATATTTTTAGGGTGAGGGGCTCCATCTTTCATTTCAAAGTTACCTGGGTCACCAAGAAAATACTTGTAAATAAGTACTGCGACTATAAACAGTACCAAAATTGCTAAGCCTGCGAAAATGTTTTGAAAAGTACTGGGTTTTTTCTTCATTGTACTCATAAAAATTTTTATTTAATGTTGGGTTTAGTAACTATTGGGTGCAAAACTAATAACTTTTAGCTTTTTACCAAGTAAGGTTTCGCAAATATGGAAAAATATGTTTCTAAATTTACACAAATTGATAAAAAAAATTTTTTTATTTGGTGTTATACCACAAAAACAAACAATATTTTTGAAATGTTATTTATTTATTAAAAAATTAATACCTAAAAATGAAGGTGATTAGAAATATTCCACACGAATCTTTTGATATAACGCTATTTTGGTGGAATCAGAAGTATATTTTAAAGTTTGAGAAGCACCATTTGGAGCAAACTTATAAAATAAGTGAATTGGATTTTTTGGAACAAGAAGTAGAAGCCCTCATCACAAATGAAGGCTTTATGAAAAATGTACTCAAACGTTTTGAAGAAATGTATCAGGATTTGTATAAATCTTTGGACGAATCTTAAGAATACTATGAAATCATCTTTCTGAGTTCATTGAGTTTAATCAAGGCTTCGATAGGTGTAAGGGTATTCACATCTATTTGTTTCAGATGCTTTTTTAGTTTTTCAAGCTCTGGATTATATGATTCAAAAAGAGTAAGTTGTCCAACTTGTTGTGTGTTTTTAGGCATTTCTTTTACCTTTTCACCCAATTCTTCATGGATTTTTTCTTTTTCTAAATGACTTAAAACTTCATTGGCTCTCTGGACAATGGTTGAAGGCATACCAGCCATCTGTGCAACATGTATCCCAAAGCTGTGTTCACTACCTCCTGGTTGTAATTTACGTAAGAAAATAATTTTATTATTTTCTTCTTGAACAGAAACATTATAATTTTTGACTCTTTCTAAATCATACTCTAATTGATTAAGCTCATGATAATGTGTCGCAAATAAGGTTTTTGCTTTTGACTTAGGATGATTGTGTAAAAATTCCAAAATACTCCATGCAATCGAAATTCCATCATAAGTACTTGTACCTCTGCCTATTTCATCCATCAGCACCAAACTTTTTCCACTCAAATTGTTCATGATACTGGCTGTTTCAGTCATCTCTACCATAAAAGTAGATTCCCCTTTGGCAATATTATCAGATGCCCCAACTCGTGTAAAAATCTTATCTACAATACCAATAGTAGCTTTTTCGGCAGGAACAAAACAGCCAATTTGAGTCATTAAAACAATGAGAGCTGTTTGGCGTAATAAAGCAGATTTACCAGCCATGTTAGGTCCTGTAATGATAATAATTTGCTGATTATGAGTATCTAAAAATACATCGTTAGGGATATAGCTTTCTCCAATAGGCAACTGTTGCTCTATTACAGGATGCCTGCCAGCTTTGATGTCCAAAATATCAGAATCATTAATTTCTGGTCTAGCATAATTAAATTTATGACTAATTTTTGCAAAAGATACCAACACATCCAAACCTGCTAATACTTTTGCATTTTGTTGAGCAATAGCAATTTGTGTAGCACAAAAATCAACAAGCTCTTGAAACAAAAGCTGTTCTATACCAAAAATTTTTTCTTCTGCAGTTAAGATTTTTTCCTCATAAATTTTGACTTCTTCTGTAATATACCTTTCAGCGTTGGTAAGTGTTTGTTTGCGAGTCCAATCACTCGGAACTTTGTGTTTGTTGGCATTAGAAACCTCCAAGTAATAACCAAAAACTTTGTTAAATTGTATTTTAAGGCTATTGATGCCTGTTCTTTCAATTTCTCTTTCTGTGATTTTTTCTAAATATTCTTTACCTGAATTAAGTAGTTCATGAAGTTCGTCTAATTCTTTGTTGATACCTCTCTGAATCATTTTCCCTTGATTAGAAGTAAGAGGAGCATCATCTTTGAGTGTAGAATGAATTTTATTTACTACAAGCTCACTATCTTGTAAATTCTGAATAAATTTCAGTAGAATATTTTGAGTTTTTTGAGGCAGATTTGAAAGCATGCTGTTTAGCTCTTTTCTAATGGGCTCTACCTGAGCAAGAGCTTTTTTAAAAAGAACCAATTCTTTAGGACTAATACGTTTTGAAGCAATTTTAGATACCATACGTTCCAAATCTCCTATTGTTCCTAAAATCTCTCGAATCAACTCCAAAGGTTCAATATTTGCAACAAAAGCTTCAACCAAATCTAATCTTTCTTCTATTTTATTGATTTCTTTGAGGGGCAATGCTATCCAGCGTCTGAGCAAACGTCCACCCATAGGTGTTTGAGTTTGATCTAAAATATCTACTAATGGAACGCCTTTTTCTTGTTGTGGGAAAAGAAGCTCTAAATTTCTGATAGTAAATTTATCTAACCACACATAACGTTCTTCTTCGAGGCGTGTAAGCTGCGAAATATGGCTAACCTGATGATGTTCTGTTTCTGTAAGATAATGTAAAACAACTCCTGCTGAGATAATTCCCATAGGCAAATGCTCTACTCCAAAACCTTTAGTACTTTGTGTTTTAAAGTGTTCTTTTATTTTGTTTTCTGCAAAATCTGTTTGAAAAACCCAATCATCTACAAAAAAAGTGTTAAAATCCTCACCAAATAATTCTTTGAAAAGTAGTTTTTGAGGTTTAGGAAATAAAATTTCGGAAGGATGTAAGCTTTGCAAAAGTTTATCAGCATACTCTTTAGAACCCTGCGAAACCATAAATTCACCCGTTGAAATATCTAAAAATGCTAATCCAAAAATATCTTTGTAAGGTGTAATAGCACAGAGATAATTATTTCTTTTGACTTCAAGAACAGCATCGTTGAAAGAAACACCAGGTGTAACAAGCTCTGTTACACCTCTTTTTACTAAGCCTTTGGCTAATTTGGGGTCTTCAAGTTGGTCGCAAATAGCGACTCTTTCGCCTGCTTTTACAAGTTTGGGTAAGTAAGTATCTAAGGAATGATGTGGAAAACCTGCTAATTCTGTTTCGCTTGTACCTCCATTATTTCGTTTAGTAAGAACTATTCCTAATATTTTACTGGCTTTTACAGCATCTTCTCCAAAAGTTTCATAAAAATCGCCTACTCTAAACAACAACAATGCTCCTGGGTATTTCTTTTTGAACAAATTATATTGTTTCATCAAAGGAGTTTCTTTTTCCTTCATAACACTTTACTATTGAATTAATGAAATAGGATAAAACAGCAATGCAATTTATCAAAAATTATGCAAAATCTTTTTTATAATTCTAAATTTTTTTAGACCTTTGCACTCCAAAAAATAAATTTTTTTCAAACCTTTTAAAAACAATATTTATGAAAGTAGTAGAGATTATAGGGTATAAAAGAGCAAATCTCGGTAAAACAGAGGCTAAGCAACTTAGATTAGAAGGAAATGCTCCCTGTGTATTATACGGAGGAAAAGAGCAAATTCACTTCTATTCACCAATGATTTTATTCAGAGACTTGATTTACAAACCAGAAGCAGCCTTTGTAAAATTAAATATTGAAGGTGATGAATATGATGCAATTCTTCAAGATGCTGAATTTCACCCAACCAGCGAAATCTTATTACATGCTGACTTCTTGTTATTAAGAAATGACAAAGAAATTCGTATGGAAATACCTGTAAAATTTGTAGGTAACTCTGTAGGTGTGCAGAAAGGTGGTAAAATGGTTGCAAAACTTCGTAAATTAAGTATTGCTGCTTTACCTCAAGATATGCCTGAGTTTATAGAAGTAGATATTACTGAATTGGAAGTAGGTAAATCATTCAAAGTGAAAGATTTAGGAGAGAAAAAATATAAAATATTAAATAGCCCTTCAAACCCTATTGTATCTATTGAAGTAACAAGAGCGTTGCGTCAAGCAGAACAAGAAGCAGCTAAAGATGCTAAAGGTGCTAAGAAGAAATAATTCTTCCATTTTAATATATTTAGATAAGCATTGGTTTACATCCAATGCTTTTTTTATTTGTAAAAAAAATCTTTGTAATGATTATTTGTTTTTTTGACAACAATCATAGAAATTGAAGGGAGAATCAATAGAACCATGACAAGCCTTAAATCTGTTCGTTTCTACATACAACTTTATTGGGGAGAAATCCTTAAAATGCTTAGACTCAGTTTTCCAATTATTGTTGCACAAATCAGTAGTGTACTGATGGGTGTGATAGATAGCGTGATGGTTGGAAAATTAGATGCAGATGCTCCACTTGCAGCAGCAGGAGTAGCTAACATTGTATTTATTCTTGTAGCATGTATAGGAATAGGGGTTTTTGCTACTATATCACCTTTGGTTGCTAAAGCTCGAAGCTCAGGTAGAGAACAAGAGTGTGGATTATACTTATATAGTGGGCTTAAACTTTCTTTAAGTTTGGGTTTCATATTAATGCTGATATTAGTATTTATTAGTTATAATTTTCATTGGTTTGGTCAGAAACCAGAAGTAAGTTCTTTAGCTCCCAGTTATTTAAGAGTAATAGCCTTCTCAATTATTCCTATGACTTTTTTCTTAGCTGTCAAACATTTTAGTGATGGATTGGGAGTTACTGTACCTGCTATGGTTATTACAGTGGTGGGGTTATTAGTAAATATTGTGTTTAATTGGGTACTTATTTATGGGAAATTAGGATTTGCTGCTATGGGTCTGTATGGTTCAGGCTTAGCAACACTCATTGCTCGTGTAGTGATGGCTTGTTTAATGATAGTTTATGTACTTGAATCAAAGTTTTTTCAAGCATATTTACCCAATATTTTAGAAAACCACTCAACTCGCACACAAGCTAAACAAATTTTGCAGTTAGGTATTCCGAGTGGTATGCAGTATTTCTTTGAAACAGGAGTATTCGTATTTTGTACTATTAGTACAGGTTGGCTTGCTGTGGAAGCATTGGCAGCTCACACTATTATCTTAAATATTGCAACCATTACATATATGATTGCAGCAGGAGTTTCTTTTGCTGGAGCTATTTCAGTAGGTAGTGCTTTTGGAATAGGCAGTAGAACAAGAATTATCAGGGCTGGGATAGCTTCTATTCTATTGGTAGGGCTTTTAATGCTTTTTGCTTCTGTATTCCTACAAATTTTTGGACAAGATGTAATTTCTATGTATAAAAATAATAGCCCTGCCGTAACACAAATAGCCACTGCATTATTATTTATTTTTATATTTTATTTGTTAGCAGATGGAATACAAGCTGTAGGAGTAGGTATTTTGAGGGGGCTTTCAGATGTAAATATTCCAACAATTATTACATTATTGGCTTATTGGGCTGTGGGCATTCCTGCAAGTTATTTTTTGAGTAAAAAAACAGACTTAGGTGTACAAGGGATATGGATTGGTCTTACATTAGGTTTGGCTACTTCTGCGGTGCTACTTACATTAAGGTTTATATTTCTTACTCGTAAAGAAAAATTGAAGTTCTAAAAATAAGTGTAAATTTCAGTTAATCAATATTTTATAACTATGAAAGAAGGACTTTTTTTAAGAAAAAATAAACAAAAATGGGAGAAAATAGAAGAAGAAACGAGGCAAATCAGTCAGGTACACCCTGATAGATTGGGAGATATATTTGTGGAACTTTCTGATGACCTTTCTTATGCCCGAACACATCACACAAAAAGCCCTGTAACAGACTATCTGAATGCTCTTACTGCAAGAGTATATCAAAGTATTTATAAACAACAAAATATTCGTTGGAAGCAAATTAAAGATTTTTGGGCAAAAGATTTACCACTTGCTTTGGCTCAGTCAAGAATAGAAATGTTGATATCTTTTCTAATATTTGGAATATCTACACTCATAGGCGTAGTTTCTGTGCTTTATGATACGGGAGAATATGAATTTGCGAGAGGCATATTGGGAAATGGGTATATTGATATGACATTAGAAAATATTAAAGAGGGGAATCCGATGGGAGTATATCAAAAAGAAGGAGCTCTCTTAATGGCTGTATATATTGCATATAACAATATAAGAGTTTCATTTCTCACATTTGCTTGGGGTGGAGTTGTGAAAATTTTGGGTATTCCATCTTTCTTTTTCCTTTCTATTGGAACGGCATACATCTTATTTGTTAATGGTGTGATGTTAGGAACATTTCAAACATTATTTTATAAAGAAAATTTGCTTTGGGAATCAGCAAGTGTTATTTGGTTACATGGAACAATTGAAATATGGTCTATTGTTATAGCAGGGATGGCAGGGATTATTGTAGGTAATAGCATTTTCTTTCCAAAAACTTATACAAGAAGAGAATCTTTTAGAAAAGGAGCAGAAAAAGGTGGCAAAATTATGTTAGGCTTGGTTCCATTTTTTATCATGGCTGCTTTTATTGAGGGTTTTATAACTCGATATGCTAATATGCCTATGATTTTTAAATTACTGATTATCTTTGGTTCTTTGGCATTGGTTGTACATTATTTTGTTATATATCCCTATTTTGTAGAAAATAAACAAAAAACTGAAAATCAAGCAATCTAATTTGTAATCAAGACATAATATTTATGATAACTGACTTGCAAACGCTCAAGAAAATAGTCAGACAAGGAGAAGGATTACAACTTGAGTTTAAATTGAAAACTTCACATCCTGAAAAAATTGTAAGAGAAGTACTCGCTTTTGCCAATACAGAAGGAGGATCTTTAATGATTGGAATTAGTGATGACAAACAAATTGTAGGAGCTAAATTTCCTGATGAAGATGAATACATTTTAGAAAAAGCAATTAGAGAATATTGTTCTCCTGTTATAGAATACGAAATAGAACGAATAGCCATTGCAGAGGACTCTGAAAGAGAAATACTTGTCTTTCACATACCTAAAAGCAAACATATTCCTCATAAAATCGTAAAAGGGGATGACATAGATAAGATTTATATCAGAGTAGCTGATAGAAGCATTCAGGCAAGCAAAGAAATGAAGGCTATTTTGAAAGAATCGAGAAAAGATAAAGAATTTAGATTTAATTATGGAAAAAAAGAGCAAATTTTGATGCAATATCTTTCTGAAAATGAAAGTATTACGGTTGAAAAGTTTGCTGAAATAGCCAATATTAATCCTAAAACAGCTTCAAGAACTTTGATATTATTGTGTCTGGCTCATGTGATTAAAGTGCAGCCTCAAGAAGAAGAAGATAAGTTTGTGAGGATAGAAGAAGTAGAAATAAAAATTTAAAAATTTTTATTTCTAAAGAAAAATATTAATTTTGCTGATTAGTAGATAAACTAAAAATGAATAATAACCAAAGTATTCTTTTAAGATTAGAGCATTTAGAAAATAAAATGCAACAATTGGTAGAAAAATATCAGGCTCTGAAAAAAGAACTTGAATTTACTACTGAGGAGAATTTTTCTTTGAAAGAGCTTTTGAAAAAACAAACAGTACAAATTAATAATTTCGAAAATCAATATAAAATAAGTAAAATAGTTACTTCTATTGCCCCTGATGCCGAAGATGCAGCAGAATTAAGAGAAAAAATAGATGCTTATATTACCGATATAGATAAGTGTATCACTTTTTTGAGTAAATAATAATAATGACTTACACACTTCCCATAAGGTTAAAAATAGCCGATAGAGAATACCCTATGCAAGTAGAAGCTTCGCAAGAAGCAAGGGTAAGAACTGCTGGCAGAGAAATCAACCAAATTATGAAAAATTATAGGGAAGAGTATCATGTAGACAATCACCAAGATCTCTTGGCTATGTTTGCTATTGATTGTATGATGCAAAAACAAGGTGTAGAGCAAGAAAAAGATGAATTGCAAAATATCATCCTCAAAAAAATAGATGATTTAGAAAGCTTACTTAATACGGTTCTCTAAAATTTCTCTCTTCTTTTGTATTTTCTGTTGTGGGATATAGGAGTATTCACCTAAATCACACTTAAAAATGGATTCTGTTTATATAATTATTACGGCGGTAGTCTCGTTAGTGGCTGGTATTGCTATCGGCAGATATGTTCTCCTAAAAATATTTGGAAGACGTGAAGAAGAAATTAAACGCAAAGCTGATTTAATTATTAAAGAAGCTGAAACTCAAGGAGAAACTATTAGAAAAGAAAAAGAGTTAGCAGCCAAAGAAAAATACCTTGAATTAAAAGCTGACTTTGAGCAAGATTCTAACAAAAAGAAGAATTTACTTATTACTAACGAGAATAAATTAAAACAGAAAGAGCAAGAAATTAAAAAATCGTATGAACAAGTAAAAAAGCGAGAAAATGAACTAGAAGTTCTTGAAAAACAAATTGTTGAGCAAAACGAGATTATACAAAAGAAAAAAGAAGAAGCTGAAAAATTACGCCTTTCACAAGTAAAGCAATTAGAAAAAATCGCTGAAATGACGGCAGAAGAGGCTAAAAATCAGCTGGTTGAAGCCCTAAAAGCAGAAGCTCAAACTCAAGCTTCAGGATATATCAAAGATATTTTGGAAGAGGCTAAATCTACAGCAGCCAAAAAAGCTAAAAAATTAGTTATTGAGGCTATCCAAAGAAATGGAACTGAACATACCATTGAAAACTGTGTATCTATTTTCCATATTGAATCTGATGAAATCAAAGGAAAAATTATTGGTAGAGAAGGAAGAAATATCAGAGCTTTAGAAGCTGCTACAGGCGTAGAAATTATTGTAGATGATACTCCAGAAGCAATTATTATTTCAGGATTTGATCCTGTTCGTAGAGAAATTGCTCGTTTGTCGTTGCATAGATTGGTTGCTGATGGTAGAATTCACCCTGCAAGAATTGAAGAAGTTGTAGCCAAAGTGCAGAAACAAATTGATGAAGAAATCATGGAAATTGGGGAACGTACTGCCATAGATCTAGGTATCAATGGTTTACATCCTGAATTGATTAAATTAGTAGGTAGAATGCGTTTCCGTTCTTCATATGGACAAAACTTATTACAACACTCTAAAGAAGTAGCAAACTTGTGTGCTATTTTGGCTGCTGAACTTGGATTGAATGTAAAGCTTGCCAAAAGAGCTGGTTTGTTGCATGATATTGGAAAAGTTGTTCCTGATGAACCCGAATTACCACACGCCATTTTGGGTATGGAACTTGCCAAAAAATACAAAGAGCATCCAGAAGTTTGTAATGCCATAGGTGCTCACCACGATGAAATTGAAATGACTTCACTGATTTCTCCAATTGTTCAGGCTTGCGATGCTATTTCTGGATCACGCCCAGGAGCAAGAAGAGAAATGATGGAAGCCTATATCAAACGTCTCAAAGACTTAGAAGCATTGGCTGTTTCGTTTGATGGTGTAGAAAAATGTTATGCTATACAAGCAGGTAGAGAACTTAGAGTAATTGTAGATGCTGAAAACGTAACAGATGATAAAGCAGGAATGCTATCTTTTGAAATTGCTCAAAAAATTGAAAAAGAAATGCAGTACCCAGGACAGATAAAAGTAACTGTTATTCGAGAAATGCGAGCCGTAAATTATGCGAAATAAAATGAAAGCCTACACAATGTATGTGTAGGCTTTTTTATTTATTAAAAATGATATATATTAAGCTTTCTTTAAAGTAAAGTGTACACTTGTTCCCTTACCTGATTCACTTTCGATGTATAGTTTGCCTTCATTTTTTTGAACGAAATCTTTACACATCATCAATCCAAAGCCTGAACCTTTCTCATTATTTGTTCCAAGCATTGAAATATGTACTTCAGGTTGGAATATTTTTTCTAAAAGCTCCTGAGTCATACCTACACCAGTATCTTTGATAGTAAACATCATCATATTTTTGCCTCTTGGTTTTGCAAAAATCTCGACTGTTCCGCCTTCATGTGTAAACTTAATGGCATTGGAAAGTAAATTGCGAAGGGTAAAATTAATCATGTCTTTATCACCAATAACAGTAACATCTTGCTGACGAACATGATTGATGATTTTAATATTTTTACTTTGAGCCATTTGCGAATGATATGCCAAAACTTGTTCCAGCATCTTACTGATATTGAATTGATTAGGATTGTATGCCAAATCCCCTGTTTGAGCTTGCGACCATTGCACAAGAGAATTCATCAGAACAGTAATTTTATCAAAGGATAGATACATATCACTGGCTACTCCTGCAAGTTCTGTTGGGGTAAAAGTATCAGGGTGATGTTGCATCAAACTCAGAAAACCCTTCAAAGAGTTAAGAGGACTCTTTAAATCTTGTGTAATAATGGTGAATAAAGTATCTTTTAGTAATAAAAATTTTTCTAATCTCTTCTCTGAATCAGCAAGTTGTGCATTTGCTCCTTGTAATTCTTGATTGCTAGATTCTAGTAAATGAGCATTGCTTTTAATTTCTTTAAACTGTTCTTGAATACGTCTAATCATCAAATTAAATTCGTCTGTCAAGATGCCAATTTCATCATTTGTATATTTTCTTGCAGGCTTCAAATCTTCTGAAAAGTTCATTTCTACGGATTTTTGCATAGACCTTGAAAGCTCTGTTACAGGAATAGTCATGAAAAAGGATAGGAAATAACTAAATGTAAGGCTTAAAACAACTACAATCAGTAAAGTTATTACAAATATGTTTTGAAACTCGCCCCGCATACCTTGTACACGCTTTTCTACAACTCTACTGGTTATTTCTATTAATTTTATAGCATTTTCACTATGTTCACGCATTTGAATTCTTAATCCACTACTTTTAGTATCGTTGGATAATCCTAAAGCTTTGTCAATCTCTACCATTTGCAAAAAAGCTCCTTCGTATATTTCAAGTTGAGATAAATATTCTTTGGGAATAACTGTTTTAACAGTTTGAATTTGTTTATTAAAAAGAACTATGCTCAAAGAGTCTTTTCGCATAATATAGTCTTTTTCATATCGTCTTAAGTTCAATAAAACAACTAAAGGCACCTTTTCGTTTTTTTCAAGTTCTGTAGCAATAGCTTTTAATTTACCCTCTAAACCTTCATCTTTAGTACCTCTTTCAAAATAAAATCGAACCGTTTTATTAAATTTTTTTTCGTATTCACTTAATTCATAAGATAATTGAGAAAGTTTAGAATCTACTTCAAAATCTTTAATTTCAGGTTTTTTTAACAAAATTTGGATTCTACGTTGGATGTCTTGCATCAAAGCCTTATTACGCTGATGGTATTGGCTTCTACCATTTTTAAAAAAATCGGTCTTTTGAAGTTCTTGTTCAAAAAAATCACCTTCTAATTTTACAAGTTTTAAAACATCTGTTGTAATTTCTTCGATTTGAGAGGTTACTTCTTGAATATTGTCCCTTTTACTATAAAACCAAAAACTCATACCCGCTACCAAAATAATGATGCAGGTAAAAGTAAAAAAAGCAATGAATAACTTCCTTCTTAGTTTGGTATTATTGATATACTGAAACAACATAGAAATAAAGTATGCCGTAAATATAATTTTTTATGATTTACGGCAAAGAAAATTTATGTATGATTATACAAAAAATAATATTTTTTTATACAACTAATTGTTTATGAGTTTTTTATAAAAAGACGTTATTTTTTACGCATTTGTTCTAAAAAATCCCACATTTGATTTGGCATTTCATTGAGGTCATTAAATTCACCAGCACCTTTTATCCATTCGCCACCATCTATAGTAATCACTTCTCCATTTACATAAGATGAAAAATCAGAAACTAAATAAGCAGCCAAATTAGCAAGTTCTTGATGTTCACCAACTCGTCCAAGTGGTACTCTGTGTTCAGGAGAAAGTTTTTTACCTAAATCTGTTTCTGCCAATGCAGGTGGGAATAAGCGTTCCCAAGCACCAGGCGTAGGAAATGGACCAGGAGCAATTGCATTAAATCTAATTTTATATTTTGCCCATTCTACTGCTAAAGAGCGTGTAAGAGCAAGTACACCTGCTTTTGCACAAGCTGAAGGCACTACATAACCTGAACCAGTCCATGCATAAGTGGTTACAATACTCAATACAGAAGCAGGGATTTGATTTTCTATCCAATATTTGCCCAAAGCCAAAGTACAATTATATGTTCCTTTCAGAACAATATCAACAACAGTATCAAAAGCTCTATTAGAAAGTCTTTCGGTAGGACTGATAAAATTACCAGCAGCATTGTTTACTAAACCATTGACTTTGCCAAATTTATCAATGGCAGCTTTAAGTACAGCTTCTATTTCTTCATATTTGCGTACATCGCAAGCTATGGGCAATACATTTGCATTTCCTGTTTCTTTGGTTAAAATTTGAGCAGACTCCTCTAAAACATCAAGTTTTCGACTCATAATTACGACATTTGCCCCTAATTCTAGGAAATATTTACTCATAGAGTATCCTAAACCTGTTCCTCCTCCAGTTACAATAAGCGTTTTGCCTTGAAGGCTATTTTCTTTAAGCATGGGTTGATTATACATAATAAAATATAATTTTAAAAGATTGATAAACAATGAAATAAATAGAAAACTATCCTCTGTACCTTTCTAAAAGAACTATCATCATAATTGCTAAATTGACAAGCCCTTCTTGTGATTCATCCAAAGAACCAACTTTATCCAATAAAAATCTGCGACCAAAGAATGAGGGTTGTTTTTTTAGTTCCAATATAATTTTACCACTATTGTCTTTGATTAAATATTTAGGATTGAAAAGATAACCTGTAAATATTGAAATAACTGGTATTTCATTGGCAATAGCATCTAAGACTTTTATCCAAGGGTTAGCCTCTTGTACTGTAAATAGATGTTGATCATTAAGGTCAAAAATATCGTAACTAGCTTTCCAAATAGAACGCATACCTTTACGGGCAATTTTACCAATATTCTGACCATCTTTGGTTGTAATACTATAAGTTGTATTGAAATCTAACCATTTATTTGCCTTAATTCTAAACAGTTCTTGTGAACGAGATTCATTGCTAAATACAACAACATCTTCTTTTAGTTTGAAAATTTTTTGCCTTACAAATGCTATTGAATTGCCTGTATTATCTTTTATACTAAAATCACTTGCTAATGTTGAAATTTTAAAATCAAAGCGAAGAGGATATTGTAATGAGGGCATAGTTTCTTTAATTTGAAATAGTTTAAATTAACACCAAGCGATTAGTTCACTGATTATTTTGGTCATAGCAGGTTCTGCTTTATTAGCTGCATCAATAATTTCTTGTAAAGAAACTTGCTTGATCTTGTCCTCAAAACCTACATCTGTGATAACTGAAATAGCAAAACAACGCATTCCTTGATGCTTAGCTACAATAATTTCAGGTACAGTGGACATACCTACTGCATCTCCTCCAATAATTCGTAAATATTTATATTCTGCTTTTGTTTCCAAATTGGGACCTGCCACACTCACATAGACTCCTTTATGTACATGAAATTGCTCTCTAAGGGCTATTTCTTCTGCTTTCTGAACCAATGCTTTGTCGTATGCCTCACTCATATCAGGGAAACGAGGACCCAATTTGGGATATGGATTTCCACGTAAAGGATTATCAGGCAATAAATTGATATGGTCTGTAATAATCATTAAATCACTTACTTCCATATGAGATTGTAAACCTCCTGAGGCATTAGATACAAAAAGTGTTTCTACACCCAGCATTTTCATGACACGAATAGGAAAAGTAATTTGTTCCATGCTATAACCTTCATAATAATGAAAACGTCCTTGCATGATGATTACTTCTTTATCTTTAATTTTTCCTAAAATAAGTTTGCCTTTGTGGCTTTCGACAGTTGAAACAGGAAAATTTGGAATATTTCCATAAGGAATGCTTTGGGAGATTTCTACATGATTAACCAAACCTCCAAGCCCTGTACCTAAAATAATGCCTATCTGAGGCTTTGATTGAATTTTACTTTCTAAAAATTTAGTGGTTTCTAAAAGTGCTTCCATTCTTTCTTTTTTAAATAATTCTAAAAAATCTATTTACAATTTATCAATTTCTATAATTCTCCAATTCTTTTTTTGATTAATGTATTCTACTCGATGGATATTTGCCTCTGTAACAATGACTTGTCCAAAAGGCTCTTGAGTTACAATCTCCATTAAATGCTCTGTTCTATTTTGGTCAAGTTTATCAAGAATGTCATCTAAAAGTAAAATAGGTGTAATATCGAGCCTATTACGTAAGATTTCAAAAGTAGCAAATTTTAAAGCAATTACAAATGTTTTTTGTTGCCCTTGAGAACCAAATTTTTTAATAGGATTTTCACCCAATAAAAACTCAAAATCATCTTTGTGTATACCCTTTGTAGTTCGTTCTAAAAAACAATCTTTTTGAAACGCATTTTTAAAATTCATCTCAAAAGCTATATCTAAACAATCAGATGTATAATGAATAGTTGTTTTTTCTGTACTTTGAGCAATAGCATCATAATACTTCTGTACAAGAGGTGTGATACTTTCAAGCAACTTTTTTCGAGATATATAAATGAAATTCATCAAAGGCAAAAGTTGCTCATCATAGACTTCAATAAGTGTTGGGTTGATACTTTTTTGTGCTTTGAAGTAGCTAAGAGTAGCATTTCTCTGTTTTAAAATTTTATTATATTCAGAAAGCTTTTGTAGGTATTCTTTGTCTATTTGACATAATAAAGTATCAAAAAAACGCCTTCTGTCTTCACTTCCTTCTCGGATCAAATCGGTATCGTTGGGGGCTATTAAAATTACAGGAAACTGTCCAATATACTCAGCTAATAATGGATAATGATAATTGTTGACTGAAAAACTCTTTTTTTCAGTAGGGGTATAAGTCGCAACTACTTTTTTTTCTACATTTTCTATTTTATAAGAAGCCTCTATTCTGCAAAAAAACTCTTCATGTTTAATGATTTGTCTATCTGTATGAAATGCACTTTTGGTAAGTGATAAAAAATAAATGGCATCCAAAAGATTTGTTTTGCCAATACCATTTGCCCCACAAATAATAGTATGCTGATAGTTTTGTAACTCTACTTGAATGTATTTATAATTTTTAAAATTCTGAATTTGGATAGCTGAAAGCTGAAGATATTGGGGCATGGTCTGAAATTTTAACAGCCTCTTTTTCTATAAGAGGCTGTTAAAATAAAATTATTTCTTCGTTTTTTTGACTTTTTTGACTGCTTTTTTTTCTAAAGTATCAACTTTTTTGTCTTCAGATAAAAGTGTAATTTTTGCTTTTTGTAGAGCCTCTTTCTGAGCCAAGCTAACAGTTGGGTATTTTAACTCAAGTTTTTCAAACTGCTTATAAATAATAGAAGCAATAGTGAGTCTTGTAAACCATTTGTTATCAGCAGGAATAATAAACCAAGGAGCATAATCTGTGGATGTAGCAGAAATTGCTTCAGCATAAGCTTTTTGATAATCATCCCAATAACCACGTTCTTTTAAATCGGATACAGAAAATTTCCAGTTTTTGCTTTCATCATCTATTCTTTCTAAAAAACGTTTTTTCTGCTCATCTTTGGAAACATGCAAAAAGAATTTGAGAATAATCATCCCATTTTCTGATAAGTTTTTTTCAAAACGTTTGATTTGTGTATATCTATTTTCCCAAAATTCTTTATTGATTTTTTTTATGTTATCAATTCCAGGAATATTTTCCCCTAAAATATATTCTGGATGCACTTTAGTGACCAAAACATTTTCATAATGAGAACGATTGTGAATGCCTATTTCGCCACGAGGTGGGAGTGCTTGCATGTGTCTCCAAAAATAATCATGGTCTAATTCATTGGCTGTGGGAGCTTTAAAACTTGAAACTTGTACCCCCAAAGGATTAAAACCTGACATAATATGTTTGACAGCTCCATCTTTTCCTGCTGCATCCATCGCTTGAAAGATAATCAAAATACTGTATTGATTATGAGCATACAACTTGTCTTGGATCATTGCTAACTGTTTTCTGCCTTCTTCCAATAACTTTTCAGCCTGTTCTTTGTTTAATTCTTTGCCTTCATATTTGGTAGAATAATCTTTGAGGCTAACTTTTGTATTTGGAGAAACAAGAAATTTTTTGGTTTCTATTAATTTTTCATTTGTAAGCATAGAAGTAAACTTTTAGTTGTGATAACAATATATTAATTCAATGTTAAGAAAAAATAATAAGGTTATCAAGTAATTACAGTATGATTTTTGTCAGTAAAACCTATAACATCATTTACTTTCTTATTATTAAACGTATATAGAATAAGTATAAACGCTCCACTAAATATTATTTTTCACTATAAAATTATTCAGCTATGTCATTATATTTACATGAAGAAAGCGTTTTTATTAATATTTGCTCTTATTTTAGGAACAAATATCCTTCAGGGGCAGACTATTACAGTAGGCTCTGTTACGCCCAATAATTTATGTGCAGGAGATAACATATCTATTACATATACAGTTTCTAGCAGTTTTAATACTGGAAATTTCTTTACTGCTGAACTTTCAGATGCGTTAGGAAGTTTTGCAAGTCCAACAGCTATTGGAACACTTATTAGTGTTACATCAGGTACAATAGGAGCTTCTATTCCTATTGCAACACCTAATGGAACAAATTATAGAGTTCGAATAATTGCTTCTGACCCTGCTATTACAAGCTCCAATACAAGTGGAGCCCTTACTGTCAATACTATAGCAGGAAGTCCTGCGGTATTTGGAAATGGACAATGGAATGTATATGCTTATACAGGTAATATTGTTACAAATACAAGTTTGGTTTACAAAGGAACTTATATTGAACCAGCTTTTAATTTTGACTCTCGAAACAGATGGGCAGATGGCAGTACACCTTCAGCAGCTTCAGGTTATACAGGTTGTCCTGTTACTGTGGATAACCATTCTGTGAGTTATAAAAGAACCAATTTTACTTGTGGTTATTATCGTTTTGATGTTGTAGGACTTGTCAATGCTAATGGTCATGATGATGCTTATCAACTTTTAGTAGATGGTGTAGTAGTCGCTAGTAATGGAGGTTGCTGTGCTCCAAGACCTGATGTTTATAGAGGTATTTTAGGACCTGCATCAACTGTTGAATTTCGTTGGGCTGAAGGTGGAGGGGCTTCTTATGGAGCTTTACAAATTACACAACTTCCTGATTTGGATATGGTAACACAACCAATACCCAGTATCTGTGCTTCATCTTCTGTCAATCTTTCAGTTGTTGCTAATATCAATAATGCCAATTATTCTTACTTGTGGACAGCCCCCAATGGTGCTACTGGTACAGCAGCAACTTTCACAACACCAGTAGGTTTAGCAGGAACATACACATTACAAGTAACTCATATACCA
Source organism: bacterium 336/3 (assembly GCA_001281695.1). NCBI lineage: Bacteria > Pseudomonadati > bacterium 336/3. Next base: position 803,080 of record LJIE01000001.1, read on the forward strand.
ACAGGTTGTGTCCAAACAGCCAATGTACCTGTTAATTTTAATGCTGTACCAACCGTAACAATTACTCCTAATACAGCTACCATATGTCCTGGTGAGCAAGTAACACTAACTGCTTCAGGAGCAAATACATATACTTGGTCTCCAGCTACAGGATTAAGTGCTACTACAGGAGCTACTGTAATAGCTTCCCCAACCACTACTACAACCTATACAGTCACAGGAAGCAATGGTTGTACAACCTCAACGACTAATATTACAGTTAATGTTACTACACCCGCTCCAGACCCTGGTACTTTTGGAAATGGACAATGGTTTGTGGCATGTTATAGAGGAAATAATTTTAATACATATTTTGGGAACTATATAGAGCCTCTTTTAACATTTGATTCTCGAAATAGATGGGGTACAGGAGCAAGCCCTTCTAACGCCTCTGGTTATACTGGTGGGTGTGTAGTCCCTGATGACCAACACTCTGTAATTTATAGAAGAACTAATTTTACTTGTGGTTACTATCAGATTGATATAACAAATCATGATGACTATTCTTATTTATATATAAATGGTACATTAGTTTCTCAAAAATTGTTTTGTTGTACATCTCAAGATAATGTTTGGAGAGGTTTCCTTGGACCTACTTCTACAGTAGAGTTTAGATGGAGAGAGTTTGGTGGCGGTTCACATGGAGGATTGCGTTTCACAGAAATAAGTGCTTTACAAAGTCCAGTAACTTCTCCAACGACGGTTACTATTTGTCAAGGTTCTAATACCAATATTACAACTACTGGATTGCCTATATTTGCTTATAGTAGCACATTTGGAACTACATTTGATACTTTTGGAGCTAATGCCAACATCACATGGACACAAGTAACAGGTAACCCTGGTGATTTTACAATTACTCCTGTAGGGTTAAATGCAACAGTTACAGCAAATGTAACACCAACACCCAATCCAGCTACAATTAGATATACGGCGACAGATCCTAGTACAGGATGTAGTATTAATAGAGATATTTTAATTACAGTTGACCCCTTACCTGCTACAGGTGCAAGTGCATCATTAACAACGATTTGTGTGGGAGAAAATTCTGTATTAACAGCTACAGGAGCAAATACATATCAATGGTATGATCAAGCTGTAGGGGGAACTTTAATAGGAACAAGTGCAACACTTACAGTTAACCCTACTACAACTACAACTTTTAGAGTGGAAGGTAATAATAATTGTGCAACTATCAATGCAACGGTTACAATTACAGTTGTTCCTAAGGGAGCACCTCCATTGACTGGTACAGAATTTGGAAATGGGGAGTGGATAGCTCATTGTTATAATGGAAGGCTTATCTCTACACCTGGTACAGTAGAGTATAGAGGATATTATAGGGAAAAAAGCCTTACATTTGATTCAAGAACTCGTTGGAATCAAGGGAATAATCCAACTTTAGCAGTTACATTAGGTGATGGTTCAGCTGGATACAGTGGTTGTACTGTAAATAATGACAATCATTCAATTTCTTGGAGAAGAACAAACTTTTCTTGCGGACTTTACACCATTGGCGTTTTTGTTGATGATAGTTATCGATTATTAGTTAATGGGGTTCAAGTAGCAACAGGTGGGTGCTGTGGATTTGTACCTAATGTTTGGTCAGGTCTTTTAGACGCTACATCCACAGTAGAATTGATTACACAAGATACAGGTGGAGGATCTTATGGTGGTTTAAGTATTGGATTTTCGCTAGGATCACCAAGTACAGCTATTTGGACAGGTGCTGTCAACACTAATTGGTTTAACCCTGGAAATTGGTGTCCTACATCTCCTTCAGATATTACAGATGTAATTATTCCAGGTGGTGGGGTAACAAATTTTCCAGTTATTAATGCTACAGGAGCAGAAGCTCGTAATATACAAATAGCTATTGGAGCTACACTAACCATCAATACGGGTTTTTCTTTAGATGTGCATGGTAACTATATACAAGAAGGTACTTTAGTGGCTAATACCAATAGCTCAGTACAAATAGTTCATAATGCTACACCTGTTAATTCTCAGATACAAGTTACAGGTATAGGTGCTTTCCATAATTTAATTGTTGATAAGTTAAATAATACTGTCAGCTTACTTACAAATATTCAAGTAAATAATCAACTTACACTTAATAATGGGGAGTTGAATCTTAATAGTAATACACTAACCATCAATAATTCAGCATTGACAGCTATTACACGAAATAACAATGCTTATATTCGTAGTGAAACAAACTCTGCTACCAATAATAGTCGTATCTGTTGGAATATAGGAACAACTATAGGAGCTTATGTATATCCGTTTGGAGTTTCTGCTTCAGAATATATTCCTGTTACTTTCAATAAGCAAACAAATTCTAATGCAAATATCTGTATTTCAACAAGAGGTACATTAACTTCTGATAATACTCCTTGGACAACAGGAGTAACCAATGTAGTAGGTGTTTCAGGAGCTACAGCTATTAATGATGTTGTAGATAGATGGTGGGATATTACCTCTACTGTGAATCCTTTACCTGCTCCTGGAGCTAATGTTACATTTAGTTATCGAGGTGTAGAAAATACATTAGCAAATCCAAGAACTGATAACTTGGCTGTACAGCATTGGAGTGGGACAGCATGGGATGCTCCTTATACAGCTTCGAGTGCTGGGGTTACATCTGGAATAGGTTCTGTAACAGCTCAAAATATTAGAGATTTTTCTCCTTTTGTAGTTTCAAGAGAAATTAGACCTTTACCTGTTCAGTTATTAAGTTTTTCGGTTCAGGCAGAAAATAATATAGTAACTTTAAATTGGTTAATTGCTCAACGTGTAAATAATGAAACCTACATAATAGAACGTTCAGGAAATGGTATTCAGTTTGAAAAAATAGGTATTGTAAAATCTGAAAATAAATCTGATTATCAGTGGATTGATAAAACACCATTGGAAGGAGTATCTTACTATCGTTTAAAACGCCAAGATGACAAAAATAATATTGAATATTCTCAAATAGAAGCTGTTAACTTACTAAATCTTTTGAAAGACGGGATGAGTATAATACCTAATCCAAGTAACGGTGAAAATGTATTGATTATATTGCAAACAAAAAGTAATGAAAAAGGTATATTAACCATCACAGATGCTTTGGGTAGAAATGTATATCAGGAAACTATAGAAACTGATATATATGGTAGAATTGATAAACAAATCAAAAATGGTTTATCAAAGGGTATTTATATAGCTCAGATTGTTACAGAGAGTAAAATATATCAGGAGAAAATTGTAGTTAAATAAAAAAAGGGCTTTAAGCCCTTTTTTTATACACTTAATAATTGATTTTCTTGACTTTGAAGAGATTGAACGCTAATTTTTAATATATCGAATGCTACTTCTGCCATCACGTTACCTTTATCGTCTAAGATTGGATTTATTTCTACCATTTCCCAGGCACACACTCGTTCATCAGCAATAAGAAGAGCATTTAATTCTTGTGTTTCTGCTACTGTAAAACCATCTTCTACAGGTGTTCCTGTACCAATAGAGATAGAGGAGTCCATGCTATCTACATCAAAAGAAATATACAATAAGTCGCAATAAGCAAGTTTTTCTTCTAAAATTTCACGTACAACAGTTTGGATACCTCTATTTCTGACATCTTCTACTGTATAAATCTTTATATCTTTCTTTTCTATAAAATAATCTTCTTGAATTTCAGTATCTCTTACACCTATCAATACTAAATCTGAAATATCAAATTTTGCTCCTTTTATACCAAGATTTTTAATTTGTTCCCAATAATTATGTGTTGTTTCATCAATTTCATTGATTTGAGCATCTAAGTTATCTTCTGCAAGTGCCATAGCCAATGGCATTCCATGCATATTACCAGATGGCGAGGTATATGGTGAATGTAAATCTGCATGAGCATCTATCCAAATAACACCTAATTTTTTATAAGGAAAAGCTTTCTTGATACCTGCAATAGTACCTGCTGCTGTGGAGTGGTCACCAGCTAATATAACTGGGAAATTTTCTTGAACGAGGGTTTGTGAAACTTCTTCACAAACATTTTGCTGGACTTGTAATAGATGATTGATGCGTTTGGCGTGTAAATAGGGTGTTTCTTCAAATAAACTTTCATTAAAAACTTTTACTTCCTTGCTAGGAAAAAGACTAAAAAAAGAATCATTTTTATTAAATCCTACAATTTTGAGAGCATCTACTCCTAAACTAGCTCCTCGTGTGCCAGCTCCAATTTCCGATTTTACTTCTAAAAATCTTATACATCTCATAAAAATATATTTTGGTGGAACATAGTTTGATAAGGAATAATCAAGATTTTATTTTTATTTTTGTACCTTACCAAGAAAAATTTGTTTTTTAGCAAGATGTCATTTTTTTTCCTCATCGCAAAATTTTATAGCAATTTATTGAAAAAAAGTAAAAAAAATCCCTAATTTCGCTTCAAAATTTTATAGCCTTCCTTATTGCCAATGAAAAGCTACATCGATTTAGTTGAACAAACCTACGAATTCCCCACACCAGAGTTCAAAGTAAAACACAATGAACTGTTATTCAATGGAGTACCTCTGATGGATATTATTAAAGAATATGGTACACCTTTGAAACTGACATATTTGCCAAAAATTACTGAACATATTCAGTATTGTAAAGAACTTTTTGCAAATGCAATTAAAAAGTTTAAATATGACGGGTCATACACCTATTGTTATTGTACAAAATCATCACATTTTAGTTTTGTTTTGGAGGAAGCTCTTAAAAATGAAATCCATATAGAAACATCTTCTGCTTTTGATTTGCCTATTATCAAATCTTTGTATAAAAAGAAGAAGTTTACTAAAAAACAATATGTGATTTGCAATGGGTATAAAAGACCTTTATACACACAATACATCAATGAAATGCTCAATGATGGCTTTAAAATAGTTCCAATTCTTGATAATTTAGAAGAAATAGATGCGTATCAAGTTACCAAAGCTGATGAAGTAGAAGTAGGGATTCGTATTGCTGCTGACGAAGAGCCTAATTTTGAATTTTATACATCACGTTTAGGTGTGAGATACAGCGATATAATTCCATTATATAAAGAAAAAATCAGAGATAATCCTAAGTTTAAACTTAAAATGTTACATTTCTTCATTAATACAGGTATCAAAGATACTGCTTATTATTGGAGTGAATTGAGTCGTTTCATGTATAAATATTGCGAACTCAAGAAAATGTGTCCAGAATTGGATACGGTTGATATTGGAGGAGGTTTCCCTATTCAACTTTCTTTGAGTTTTGAATATAACTATAAGTATATGGTGGAGCAGATTATTGAGAATATTCAATGGATTTGCCAAAAAAATAATGTTCCTGTACCCAATTTATTTACTGAATTTGGTTCGTTTACAGTTGGTGAAAGTGGTGCTGCTATTTATTCTATTGTTGGACGAAAATTGCAGAACGATAAAGAGCTATGGTATATGATTGATGGCTCTTTTATTACACAATTGCCTGATGCTTGGGGAATTAATCAGAAGTTTATTTTATTGCCTATTAATAATTGGGATAAACCTTATCAAAAAATTCATTTAGGGGGGCTTACTTGCGATAGTTTAGATTATTATAGTACGGAAGCTAATATGTCAGAAGTATTCTTACCTATAGCAGATGAAGATGATGTACAGTATTTAGGATTTTTTCATACTGGAGCATATCAAGAGTCTGTTGGCGGATACGGAGGAGTTCAACACTGTTTAGTACCTGCTCCCAAACATATTATTATTAATAGAGATAAAAAAGGAAATATTAGTACACAATTATTTGCCCCTGAGCAAGATAGCGATTCTATGTTGAAACTCTTAGGGTACAAATAATGTCTATTACTTTGATATGATATTTTAAAAGTATCATGTATAATTTGATTGCTTGTGTTTTCGCAAGCAATCTTTTTACATAATAAAGCGAAATTACTTGTAAAAAAATTGAATAATTATGAGAGGTTTATTATTATTGTATAATTTTCATTAAAAAAATATTTCAATGAAATCTGGAACTTATAAAGTATTTGCAATAATTAGTATGGCTCTTTTTATACTTATATCAATAAAAGTTGGTTACGATTTCTATAATTTGGATGAGATTATTGTGAAAGAAATAGAAATAGTAGAGGTTAGTAAGAAAAAGAATTTATCAAGTATCATATTAAGATTAGCTGTTTTTGCTGGAATTGCGTTTTTTTCTGGTTTTCTAACAATCTTACTAACAAATATAGCTAATTCGAGCTATAGATATGGAGATAACATAAATACACATGATCCATCTCTTGATCCAGATAAAGATTTAGTGAATGAAATTAATAATTTAAAGAATACAAAGAGTTCTTTAGGATTATCAGCTCTTGGTGAAGTCAATAAAATATTAAAGTCTTATACTGGAGAAGAAAGATTAGAGAAAATTTTAGGCTTGGTTTGTAAAAATCTTGAGGCATGTCAAGGTGCTATTTATGCTCTTAAAAAAGAATCTAAAAAAAGTTTGTATGTATTTCAAATAGGTTATGCTTATTATATTCCAGAAAGTCAAATCATGCAATATGAGCTGGGTGAAGGGTTGGTAGGACAGGTAGCCAAAGATGGTAACTCAATGCTTTTAAAGTCTGTACCAGAAGGGTATATGCAAGTAATATCTGGCTTGGGACAAGCTTCACCAAAAAGTTTGTTGATTGTACCTATTCGTTCTCAAAATGAAAGTGAAGTAATTGGTATTTTTGAAATAGCTTCTTTTGTGAATTTTACAGAATTACAAAAGAACTATTTACAAGAAGTTTCTACATTATTATCAGAGCAAATAGCTGATAGTTTGGTTGCTACAGTGTAAACTAATTTAGGTATTCATTTTAAAGCCCTGTTGGGAATAGTTATGTTTGGCTTGTTTTCAAAACTTAAAATTGGTGCTAAAATTTCTGCTATTTTATTAGTAGTGGTATTGGTGTCTGTACTTTCTGAAAGCTTCTTTGCTTATCAGCAAAGTAAGAATACTATTGAAGCAGATAAATTACAATCTCTCAATCGTATTGCTGATACAGAAGTAAAAAAGCTCCAAACCTTTATGAACGATATTAATGCAGCTGTTCAAATAGGACAAGAGTTAAAAGCTATTAAAGACTTCTTAAAAGGTAATGCAAGTGGAGGTGATACAAAAAAAGATGAAGTTGGAACTTTGAATTTTGAAGAGGAAATAAAATTAGATACTCCTGATATAAAAACAGATACAAAACCTGATGATACAGCTAATAAGCAAATAAAGCCAATAGAAAAAATACAAGGTCAGCAAATAACTTTTGATGCAGAGCTTGATGATGTTGTTTCAAGAATCCAATATGTATATAAAATTAATAATGTTTATATTGTAGATAAAGATAAAAAAGTAAAATACATTTCTAGAGAGACACCTGAACAAACTAGAGGTGAAGAATTTAAACTTCCTGCTGTTGACCCTTCAGTTTTGGTAAGAGGTAGAGATACTATTTACTTCAGTAAGGTAACTCTACAACAATTGGGAAAAGAGAAAAGAATAGTGTTCTTGGTTGCAGCACCCATTCGGGATGAATTAGAAGGGACAGGAAGAGAGGTATTGGGGCAACTTATCTATGAAATAGATATGGCAAGGGTAGAGCAACTTATTGCTGATAAAGCTGGATTGGGTAGTACAGGACAAATTTGGTTATTACAAGATCAAGAAAAAAGATTTGTTTATTTGAATTCTTTTATCAATAAAAAACAAAAAATATCACCACTAGATAATGCTGGCAATAAGGATGACCCTAGTACTTCCAAAGTTGTTTTAAGATCTCTCAAAAAAGAACAAAAACACAGTGAAGCAATTGATGAAAATGACTACTTGGCTGTTTCTAGATTTGTTCCTGGTGTTGAATGGGGAGTAGTTGTGAAGAATGACAAAGCTGAGATTTATGCTCCTGCTGAAGCACTACTAAACCGATTTTTGATAGCAGGTCTTTTTGTAATTATAGCCTCTTTAATCATTGGTATATTATTTTCGCAACTTCTCACAAGACCTTTGAGTAGTCTTCAAAGAACTATTGATTCATTAGGTAGAGGCGAACTACCTCCTGTTTTAACTTCTGAATCACAAGATGAGATTGGCGAAATGACTAACCGAATTAACAGTTTGGTGGAAAACTTAAATAAAACTGCAAACTTTGCCCAAAATATTGGTAATCAGCGTTTTGATACAGAATTCACACCTGTTAGTAAAAATGACATTCTTGGAAACGCTTTAATTAACGCTCGTGACAGTTTGGTGGCTTCTGCTGAAGCAAACAGTAAAGAAAACTGGGTTGTAAGCCGACTGGCTGAAGTAGGTGATATCTTACGTTCAACCAACCAGTTAGATGAACTTGCAGACCAAGTATTAGCTTACGTAGTAAAAGAGTCTGGAGCAATTCAAGGAGCTTTTTATGTAATGAAAAAAGACGAAAAATCAGGGACAGACTTTCTTGAAATGATAGCCAGTTATGCCTACAACAAGAAAAAATACCTCAATGCAAAATTCAAATTTTATAAAAATAAATATGCAGAAGGTTTAGTAGGACAAGCTGCTATTGAGCAAGATATTATTCAAAGAACTGAAATACCTGATGAATATGCAACTATATCTTCTGGATTATTAGGAGATAAAAAACCTAAATGTTTGCTTATTACTCCACTAATCACTAACGACACAGAAGTATTTGGTGTAATTGAACTTGCAGCATTTGAAGAATTTGGAGATAGAGAAGTGGCTTTTATCAAGCGTATTAGTGAAATTACAGCCCGAACTATTTTCAACATTAACGTAAACGAAAACACTCGTAAACTTTTGGAAGAACAACAGAAACTTTCTCAAGAATTACAAGAAAACGAAGGTATTTTACGTAAAAGTGCTGAAGAATTAGAAAATAAAAACTTAGAAATTCAAAAAACCAATGAAGAGCTAGAAAGACAGTACCTTAATGTACAAAATGAGCAACGTAAAATTCAAGCTCTTTTGGAAAATGCATCTGAGGTAATCACAATTTACAACTCTGATGGTAAAATTCGATTCATCTCTCCATCAGTAACCAAAATCTTAGGTTATGAACCTGAAGAACTTATTGGAAAAACAGATATGGAGCATATTGAAGGGCAAGGAAAAGAAATATTCCAAAAAATGTTTGAAGACTTGTTGCAATTCCCTGATGAAAAAACTACACCAATTCAGTTCTCTTATAAAACTCAAGATGGAGATAGTATTTGGCTAGAAGCAACAGGTACAAACCTTTTAGATGACCCAGCAATTGAAGGTATTGTAATTAACACACGAGACATTACAGAAAGACGTAGAGCTGAACGAGAAGAAAGGATGCGTGGTCAGATGCAAGCGTTATCTGAAAATTCTGCCGACTTAATTCTTCGTATGAATCGTGAAGGTTTAGTTTATTATATTAACCCAACTATTGAAAGTTTAACAGGACATAATCCTCATAAATTCTTACAAAAGAGCATTGATGCTGAACTTGTGCCACAAAGTGTATTGAATAAGTGGTTTAAGCTGGTAGAAAAGTCGTTCCGATTAGGCGAAAAATCCAGTGACGTGGTTGAATTCGAAACTATTGAAGGTAAGAAAATTATGAGTGTGAATGCTATCCCTGAAAGAAATGAAGAGGGTGGTACAGAAACTTTCCTGTTAGTATCTCACGATATTACTGATAGAGAAGCCGATAAAGAGAGAATTGCTGTAGCTAATAAGAAAATTACAGACTCCATTAACTATGCTAAACGTATTCAGGGTTCTATCTTGCCAGACAGTACATGGATGCAAGCTGTATTCCCAGATTCATTTGTAATGTTTAAACCCAAAGATATTGTAAGTGGAGATTTTCCTTGGATGTTACGAACCGAAAAACATGTTTATATTGCTGTAGTGGACTGTACAGGACATGGAGTACCAGGTGCATTGATTTCTTTGATAGGATATTTCTTATTAAGTAATATATTTACTACAGAACAAAATCAAAACTTAACACCAGGTGAAGTTCTTGATTTGTTAGATGAAGCTGTTGTAAGAACTCTAAGACAAACAGAAGAAGATAGTGTAAGTAAAGATGGTATGGATGTTTCGTTATGTAAAATAGATATTACGAATCAAATTTTAGAATATTCTGGAGCTCACAGACCTTTATACTACATGGATATTCACAAACCTGAAATAGAAGAAGTTTTAGATGAGATAAAAGGCGATAAAATGCCAGTAGGTGGTGGACAATATAAAAATAGAGGAGCATTTGCAACACATAAACGTGAATACAAACAAGGTGACATGCTTTTGATGTTTTCTGACGGATTGCCAGATCAATTTGGTGGTCCTGATAACAGAAAATTCTCTCCAAAACGTATTCGTGATATCCTTAAAAATAATGTTAATACTCCTATGATGGGTGTGAATGATGCTATTGAAAATGAACTCAGAGTTTGGATGAAATTTGATGGTAGAGATTACGTAATTAAACAAACTGATGATATATTAGTAATTGGTATTAGATTTTAAGCAATATTTTAAGCAAAATTTTTTGTTTTGTGAAAAATAAGTATCTTACAGCAAAAAAATTATTAAATTTGAGTCGTCATTCCTAAAATGTCAAGAATATTATGAAATATGTTTATGATCTGCACAAAACAATGATTGCCAATAACCTGATTATTGTTTACGAAGGTGAATTTACTCAGGAAATTACAAAATCAGTTTTGGCAATGGCAGAACGAAATATGGACGCTATTGGGGAGTCTGCCAATGTAAAAAGGAAAGTCTTTAACGTAATGGTTGAATGTCTCCAAAACATTGTAAAACACGCAGAAGACCTTAACGAAAAAGATGATGATGGATTGAAGAATAATGCCATTTTTATGCTGGGCAAGCAAATCAATGAGTATATTGTTACCTCTGGAAATCCCGTACGCAACAACACTGTTGCTAAAATTCAATCTAAAATAGAGCAAATTAATGCTTTGGATAAAGATGGATTGAAAGACCTTTACAAAGAAATCATCAAAAATACAGAAATCTCTGATAAAGGTGGTGCAGGATTAGGGTTTGTAGATATGGCAAGAAAATCAGGTGAAAAACTTGGTTTTAGCTTTGAGCCTATCAACGATGAATACTCATTCTTTGCTTTAAGGGTTACAGTCCCAAGAGATAACTAAAAAAACGGTTAAAGTCATAGTAAAAATTTATAGATGTTATGGAAATTATTAATTTAGAAGGGCAAGAGGATACACCCAAAGTTGTTTTAGATAAAGATAATGGCATTTTTGAAATATCAGGACGTTCACTACCTGAAGATGTATCAACATTCTATTCACCAGTACTTAATTGGTTGGATAAGTATGCTGCTGCCCCCAACCCTGAAACTTCCTTCACTTTTAAGCTTGAATACTTCAATACAGCTTCTTCTAAACTTATCTTGGATATTCTTTCAAAATTAGAAGCGGTAGGTGGTGCAAAAGTTTTATGGTATTACCACGAAGATGATGAAGATATGGAAGAGGCTGGTAAAGAATTCTCTGATATTGTTGATGGTGTTCCATTCGATTTTAAAACATATTAATTTATTACAATTCAAATATTAACACCTTACACTTAAATTTATTTAGTCTGCTAAGCTATGAGTGAAGAAGTCTTAGATGCTCTAACCAAAGTTTTTGCCATTACTACTTTGCAAGATGGAGGCACATCACCAAAAGAGCAAAGTTTTGTGGAAGAGTATTTCCAAGAGGTACTCGCTCAAGATGCTATTGCAGGATATATTGCAAAGTATAAAGAGTATTACGAAAAACTTTGGGCTGATTTTGGAATCAGGGTTGCAGAAAACGAAAAAGAAATTCAGCCTGGTGAGGAAGAAGGTGCTCCAAAAAAAATTACTGATGAAGAAAGAGCTTTCCAAAAGTTTTCTGTAAAACTTGGAGGATTGTTCAGAAAAGAAATTGCACCAGAGAAAGAAAGTAAATTAGTATTAAGTCAAAAAATCCTCATTTTGGTAAGAATGTTGGAGCTATTAGCCTCCGATAATCGTATCACCAAAAGACGATTAGAAGTTGTTGAAACTTCAGCAGAGTATCTTGTTAAAGACAAAAAACTCTATAAAGTTACTAGTGACTTTGTATTCAAGACTGCTCAAGAACTGATAGGACAAGAAAATATCTTGACTGTAAGTTCTGTTTACATCCCTCGTACAGATACCATCAAGCATATTCAGGTTGAGCGTTTGGATGGAGAAATGATATTTCTCCGATTACCAGATGCTAATATGTATTTCGTGAAATATACAGGTAACGAAAACATTAAGCTCAACGACTTCTTGATGAAGCCTAATAAAATTTATCAGTTTACTTCTGGTAGTATCATCAGAACACAAGCTGGTAATGCTTTTTATTTCAGTGATATTATTGCAAACTTCACTTCAGGGCAACAAAGACAAAAACTTTCGTTCAATGCAGTTGAAATTGAATATAAGTTCAAAAATGGTAATTTAGGTTTGCGTGGTGTAACTGTTGCAGAAGGAGCAGGAAACCTCATTGGTATTATGGGGGCAAGTGGGGCAGGAAAAACCACCTTATTAAATGTATTAGCAGGATTAGAAAAACCATCTAAAGGACAAGTTCTACTAAATGGAATAGACATACATGGTGAAACTGGAGAAGCTCAAGGAGTAATTGGTTATGTGGCTCAAGATGATCTTCTTATAGAAGAGCTTACAGTTTATCAAAACTTATATTATAATACAAAACTTTGCTTTAAGAGTTTTTCTGAAAAAGAATTAGATGAAAGGGTCATGAAAACCCTTGAAGATTTAGGTTTGGCTCATATTAAGCACCTCAAAGTAGGAAATGTTTTGAATAAAACCATTAGTGGTGGTCAGAGAAAAAGATTAAATATTGCTTTGGAGCTTATTCGTGAGCCTGCAGTAATGTTTTTGGATGAACCTACTTCTGGATTATCTTCAAAAGACTCTGAAAATGTACTCGATTTGCTCAAAGAACTTTCTGCAAAAGGAAAGTTAATATTCGTGGTTATTCATCAGCCATCATCTGATATATTCAAGATGTTTAATAAACTAATTATCTTGGATACAGGTGGTTATCAGGCATTCTACGGTAATCCAGTGGATGCTGTAATGTACTTTAAAAAACAGGATAACCAACTAAAAGCAGATGAAGGACAATGCCCTAGCTGTGGTAACGTAAATCCTGAACAAATTTTTGACATCATTGAAGCTCGTACCATTGATGAACAAGGGAAATATACGAATCAGCGTAAGAAAACAGCTATCCAATGGAATGAACTATTTAATAAAAACTTTAGTGATAAAGTAAGGGCTGTTGAAGAACATAAAGAAAAACCACCTAAAGCTTTAGATCTACCTAATAAGATAAAACAAACTGTAATTTTTACAGTGAGAGATTTCTTAGCAAAAGCAGGAAATAGACAATATGTGGCTATCAACTTGTTGGAAGCACCTCTTTTAGCGTTTTTATTAGCTTTTATTATTCGTTTCGAAAATGACCCTCTCACAAGAGGTTATACATATCGTTATAATGACAATATGCCTGCATATATATTAATATGTGTGCTCGTAGCATTGTTTATGGGTCTTACTGTTAGTGCTGAGGAGATTATCAAAGACAGAAAAATTCAGAGAAGGGAATCTTTCCTGAATTTAAGTAGGCATAGTTATTTGTCTTCAAAGCTGATTATTCTATTTACCCTTTCTGCAATTCAAACACTTAGTTTTGTGGTTATTGGCAATGCAATATTAGAAATAAAATCTATGAACATGCTGTACTGGTTTGTATTATTTACAGTATCATGTTTTGCCAATATTTTAGGTTTAAATATTTCTGCAACATTCAACTCTGTTGTAACAATCTATATTACAATACCTTTGTTATTAATCCCTCAAATGATTTTGAGTGGTGTTATATTTAACTTCGATAAACTCAATCAGTTGGTGAGTGATAGAGGGCAAGTGCCTATATTAGCTGACTTGATGGTATCTCGGTGGGGGTTTGAAGCCATTGCTGTAGAGCAATACAAAAACAATTTATATCAAAAGCCTTATTTTGAGTTTGAAAAAGAAGAAAGTATTGCAGACTACCGTAGAAACTTTTGGGTAGATGCCATGAGAAATACGCTTACCAAGACAAATAATTTGTTCAATAATCAGTCTGATTCTGCAAAAAGAATAGTAAAGTCTAATTTAGACTTATTGGCAAATGAAGTAAGAAGAGAAAAACTAATAGATGCACAAACAGCGTATTCCAAAGCAAATAGACCCAAATTGTATCAATATGCCAATATTGCAGCAGATTTGGCAGTGGGACGATATACTCCAGAAACAGGAGAAAAGCTCAAAGGATATTTAGATTCTGTAAGTAATTATTATAGAGATAGATTTACTGCTGCAAATAAACTCAAAAATGATAATCAAGAATATAGGGAACAGCAGGTAAAAGGTTATAAATTAGATGTTTATAAAAATAAATACTTTAACGAAAGCCTTTCTGATCTTGTTCGAAATGCCAATATTCGAGATAAAGTTTTAGAATATAGAGGAGGATTTTTACAACAAATAGACCCAATATTCCAAGACCCATTATTACCTGCTAATGCATTAGACTATAGAACACAGTTTCTTGCTCCTAGCAAACATCTATTTGGCATACGTTTTGGCACTTACTATTTTAATATTGCAGTAATGTGGGCAATGTCAATTATATTGTATTTTACATTATACTATGAGACATTTAAAAAAGGCTTTAATATTTCTCTAACATCTTTGTTCTCAAAGAAAAATAAATCAAAGGTGAAAAAGTAAAAATATTATTATAATTTTATTACATTTGTCTAAAGAAAAATTCACTAAGTCGTTATATAAAAATATATTGGTTATGAAAAAAATACTTGCTACAGCAATTTTAAGTTTTTCTTTATATGCCTGTGGAGGTGATGCAGATGTGTCTGATGTAAAAAAAGATGACAGCACATCAAAACAATCCTCTAAAGCTGCTATTTCTCCTGAAGTAATTAAAAGTTTTGTTGACAAAATACCAAGCCCAATGGTTATTTCTTCACTTATCAAAGAAATGGATGTAGAGTATGACCAAGGTTTGTTGAATTCCATAGATAACGAATCGAAATATAATAATGATTATCGAAGAGCTCTTAACTTGGGTATTTATAGCACTGATTTAGGCTATGCAAATATTTATGAAAAAACACAAGATGCTACTAATTTACTTGTAGGAGTAAAAGATATGGCAGATGCTCTTTCTATTGGTCAGTATTTTGAATTCGAAAAAATTAAAGAATTAGCTAAAAGTAGTGATAAATTAGATGAGCTTTTGCGTGTAACAGAAGAAAACCTACAAGAAGTAAATAATCGCTTGCAATCCAATAATAGAAGTGATATGACTGTTTTGATTATCACAGGTGGTTGGGTAGAAGTAATGTACTTAGCATGTAATGTAGCAAAAAAGAAACGTAATAAAGATTTAGAAACAACTATTGCAGACCAAAAAATAGTATTGAAGCAACTAGTAGAATTATTAAACTATTATGATTCAACACCTAAAATGAAAGCTCTACATGATGAATTGGTTGAATTAGAAAAGATGTTTGCTGAAATCAAAATTACTCTTGTGAAAGGGGAAGACAAACAAGAAACAAAAAATGAAACAATGGTAGTAGAGCAAGGAGATAGAGAAGAAGCAGAAATGACACAAGAAAACCTTGATAAAATTACTGCAAAAATATCTACAATCAGAAACAAAATTGTAAATTAAGAAAGTTTCTAATTCAAATTTAAGAAAGGGTTTATGAAACGTAATAAAATATTTCTAATGCTTTTGAGTTTGGTAGTAAGTTATGGAGTAGTTGCTCAAAATACAAAAACAACTACCAATAATGTAAAAACTAACACAACTGTAGAATGTAATACAGGTGCTCAATTGAATAAGTGTGTAGAATCTCTAAAGCCTTTAGGATACAAGTTTCTGAAAAGTTATAAGTTGGAAGGTAAATCGTCTAAACCACTAGAATATGAATATACTTTAAGTAAAGGTATAACATACTTCATTTCTATGGTAAATTCAGATCCTTCAACTAAATTAAGAGTATCATTATATGATGTTGAAGGAAAGATGATAGCATCAAGTTATAATACTGATATTAAAAAGTATTTTCCTTCTGTACAAATGACAGTACAACGTACAGGGATTTATAAACTAAAATTTTCTCATGAAAGCCCTAAGGATTATTGTGGAGCAAGCGTATTAGGCTTTAAAAGATAATTTTTAATCTTAAACTTTATATTTATTAAATTATGAAAAAAATTGTTATTTCTGCATTGACTATAATATCTCTCACAGGATGCCCTGAACCAAGTGAAAAAAAGCCTAAAGAAGAAGGAAATGTAGATACAAATAAAGTAACAGACAAAAAAGATTTTAAAGTTAATTTTGATGTTATTAATTCAATGCCTGACCCTATCGAAATGGTGGACTTAATCAAAAGTATAGGTGTTGAATATGATAATAGTATTTTGAACAAACCTGCAAATACTGAAAAATATAATGCAGAACATAAAATGGCTCTGAATATAGGTATTTATAGTGTTGATTTAGGTTATGCCAATTTACATAATAAAACACAAGATGCAATTAATTTTTTGGATGCCACCAAAAAAATGGCAGAAGGTTTGAAAGTTTCTCAATATTTTGATTTTGAAGCAATTAAAAAAGTTACACAAGAGAAAAAAGATTTAAATGAATTACTTCTAGTAACTTTACAAGGTTTAGAAAAAATGAGACAAGGATTGGAAGATGAAAAAAGGTCTGAAACAGTAACATTAGTAGTAATAGGTGGATGGTTAGAATCTATTTATATTGCCGCTCAGGTTGCTGAAAAAGCTGATAAACAAGAGTTAAAAGAAAAAATTGCAGACCAAAAAGCCGTAATTACTTCATTAATTACAATGATTGAACCAAATAAATCTTCATCTAAACATATAGAGGAGCTTTATGCTGATTTAAAGAAAATAGAAGGGGCTTATCAGAATATAAGCGTAACACCAGTAGATGGAAAACCTTCTGAAGTAAAAATGACCAAAGAAGATTTTACAAAGCTCAATCAGGCTCTTAAAGACGTTCGTAATAAGATTGTTAGCTAAAAAAAGTATTGTATCAGAAAAAAATTAAAGAAGATGAAAAAAATTGTTATCCTCAGCGTGTTCTTGATGACTATTGCATCATTCGCTCAAGCTCAATGTGACGTAACTGAATTCACTAATAAGTGTGCGGATCGTTTGAAGCCATTAGGGTTCAAGTATCTTAAGAGTTATAAACTCGATTTCTTGAATGGTAGTAAAAAACAGATTATGTACTCTTATGTATTTAGTAATGGTACAAATTACATTGTTACATTGGCTAATAACCAAAAAGATAATAAAGGACTTTATGTTACTTTATTAGACTCTGAAAAAAGACCAGTAGCAAGTAGTTATGTAGAAAGAGATAAAAAATATCTTTCGGCTATTACAATTAAATGTTCTCGTACAGGAATTTACTACTTAGCTTATGAAGTAAAAGAAGGTAGAGAATTCTGTGGCTCAAGCGTAATAGGATTTAAAAGATAAGCAATGTATTTATAGTACATATAAAACGGAAGGATTTATATTCTTCCGTTTTATTTTTTAATAGGGTATAAAATAGGTTTACTTGGACAAGCATCCGCTTCTAAACTAATAATCTGTAAATTAAGTAGATAAATGTCATCTAAAATATAATCTTCCACATAAACTAATTCTGTGATAGTGGCATCAGTACGTATATTGTTTGGGTATTGCCAAAAAGCCTTATGCATAAGTAATTTTCCACCATCCACTTCTCTATCCACAGAAGGTAAATCTACTAAAAGATGCTTTACATTTCTTTTAGCCAATTCTTTTCCAATTTGGTATTCTAAATAAGGAGGATTCGTCTCATTATAATTTCTTGTTTTTTTACCTGTGAAATTTGGTAAAGTCCTAATGATAATTGCTTCTAAAGGTAAATCTGATGGAATTTTTGTAGCTATATCTTCCCAAAAAATAACAGAATCACCTTTTTGTTCTTTGGGTTCTATAGTTATTAAAAGAGCAAGTGCAAAAAAATCATGTAAATGCTGATTAATAGTAGCTCCATCTGCTGATATATGCCCATAACATTCTGTATGAGTGCCATTACCATGTGGAGTAAGTGTAATTTGCTGATAATTACAGCTACCACCTAAAACAACACTTCCAACAAAGCTACCTGAACGGATGGTTTCAAAAATAGGACTTTTAGCATAATAACAATTAGGATTATCTTGACCTTCTCTGATAGGAATAGAAATATCAATAGGTTTTTTTAAATCAAAAGTATAATTTTGATTGTTAAGCTCATAAGTAGCTGTAAGCATATATTTTTATATATAAATTGAGTTCAAATATAAACTAAAAATGGAAAAGGATAAAAATTCTATTTTAGAAGCTTTCGTTAAAACATTTATACAAAAATATAAAGCTGAGAGAGCTTTATGGGAACTTACACATCCATTAAAAAGGAATAATTTTACTAATAAACTTAATCATGGATGGGAAAATATATTTAAAATGTAATACCTATTGCAAGTGCCTAGAGAACAAGATGATGAAAAATCAATACAGAAATTATTAGGCTTTAAAAATACAGAAATTTGTTATATAATTTCTAACTATAATGATTATGATGATGGTTTCTTTGAATTTCAAGAAATATTCTCTGAATTATATTGGAGAGGATTTGCTTCTGTGATTTTGAACATTTCTGCTACAAAGTTTTTTCTTAAAACAGAACAAGTACAAGGAGCTCCACCTAAATTTATAGGAGTTTTATAAAAAAAGCGTAACATATGTTACGCTTTATATCTTATTCCCAAATAACTATTTCTTTGCTACCAGCCGATTTCTCAAGAAGTTTAGTATATCTGTCTTCCAATATATTTCTCTTAATTTTGAGAGTAGGTGTTAAAATGCCATTATCCACAGTCCAAGCATCTTTAGTAACAATAATTTTATCTATTTTAGCATAATTAGCAAGTCCAGCATTTACTTCTTTACATATTTCTTGAAGGTTTGCATTTACTTCAGCTTTAGAGGCTTTTAATCCTAACTCTGAAAGTACAACCAAAGCGACAGGTTGGTCTAAGGTACGTCCTGTTACACAAATTTGTTCTATAAAATGACTGGTTGCAAAACCCCATTCAATAGGAGCGGGTACAATAAACTCTCCTTTGGTCGTTTTAAAAGTATCTTTTACACGTCCTGTGATTTTTAAAAATCCTTGACTATCAAGCTCTCCCATATCGCCAGTATGTAACCAGCCTTCTGGATCTAATACTTCGTTTGTTTTTTGAGGGTCTTTATAATAGCCTTTCATAATCCAAGGAGATCTCATCTGTATTTCTCCATTATCAGGATCTATTCGTACTTCTACACCAGGAAAAGATTGTCCTACTGTTCCTATTTTCATATTATGTTCTCGCATAATACTTCCCGCTGCATGGTTTTCAGTCATACCGTATACCTCTTGTATTCTAACACCCAGTTTATGAAACCAACTTAACATAGAAGCAGGCATAGGAGCAGCACCTGTTACAACCAAACGCCCTTGTGATAAACCCAAACCTTCTTTTATTTTTTTCTTTACAAGACTTGAAATAATAGGGATGCTAAGTAATAGATTCAACTTTTTCTGAGGCATTTTAGAGAGAATACCCATCTGGAATTTTGTCCAAATACGAGGAACAGCCAAGAAATGTGTAGGCTGAGTATCTTTCAGATTTTGAGCAAATGTATCAAGAGATTCAACAAAAGAAACTGTCCCTCCACATTGTATACTAAATATTTCAGTAAAACAACGTTCAGCAATATGAGATAAAGGTAAATACGAAAAAAACCTATTATCATCATGATTAAGTTGCATAAACTCTAAATTTACTTCTGTAGCCATGGCTGTTGCAAAGTATGTTAGCATGGCTCCTTTCGGCATTCCTGTTGTTCCAGATGTATAAATAACAGTGAAAATATCATCTATATTGGGCTTAGTATTTTCTTGGAGTGGGGTAATATCTTCCAAAACAGTTTCCCATTGTGGAAGTTCTTTAGCTGGGCTATCTGGTAATGCTAAAGTTTTTACAGAAGAGGGGATACCTCCTTTCATACCATTCCAATCATCCAATTTACCCACTAAAAGTAATTGACAATCACTATGAGTTAATACCTGATTGATTTGTTCTGCATTAAGAGTAGGGAAAAAAGGTACAGAAACACAATCAGCCATCATAATAGCCAAATCACTAATCATCCAAAAACTATGATTTTTGGAAACCAATCCAATATGAGTTCTTGGCGGAAAATTTTGGCGAATCCATGCAGCTAATTTTCTTGCTTGTACACCAACTTCTGCAAAAGTATAATCTTTCCATGTTTTACCATAAGGTTGTCTTAGAAAAACCTTATTAGGAGTGGTTTTCTCCCAATGATAGAACTTTTCTATCAAGGTTTTGAGAGAAGATTTCTCTGGAAATTTTGTAGGAAATGAAAATGTTTTGTATTGTTTTTGGGTAGAATTGAGGGTAACAGACATAGCAGTGATGATTTTAAATAAGCAATATAATTAAAATAATATGATTTACTTAGAAAAGTTCTAAAATTATTAGAAACATTGAAGATACTATATTTTCAGTTTTTATCAAACTTTTGAGCTATTTTTTCTGTATATTGCGACAATTTTGAAGAAAATACAAGATAATTCATGAAACCAGCTAAACCAACAACACCTAAAGGAACACGTGACTATACACCTTCTATGATGCTCAAACGCAATTTTATTATTGGGCATATCAAAGAAGTTTTTGAAAAATATGGATTCATGCCACTCGAAACACCTGCAATGGAAAATCTTTCTGTTTTGATGGGTAAATATGGCGAAGAAGGTGACCAACTTTTATATAAAATTTTAAATCAAGCAGATTTTTTGAGTAAAGTAGAAACCTCTGATATTGAAAAAGGTTCAAAACATTTAGCTTTGAAAATATCTGAGAAAGGCTTACGCTATGATTTAACAGTACCTTTTGCTCGTTTTGTGGTGATGAATCAAAACGATTTAGCTTTTCCGTTTAAACGCTATCAGATACAACCTGTTTGGCGTGGTGATGCTCCCCAGAAAGGGCGTTACAGAGAGTTTTATCAGTGTGATGCTGATGTAGTAGGAACTGAATCCTTGATTTGTGAAGCAGAGATTATCCTGATGATGCATGAAGTCTTAGGCAATCGCCTGAAAATTAAAGATTATGCCATCAAGATGAACAATCGAAAAATTTTGGCAGGAATCGCTGAAACAGTAGGAGCAGAAGGAAAAGAAGCAGAGTTGTGTGTGGCTATTGATAAACTTGATAAAATTGGTAAGGAAAAAGTCTTAAATGAATTAAAAGAAAGAGGTTTTACAGAAACAAATTTAGAGAAACTGCTTCCTATATTCAGTCTGCCAACTGATAATCGAGAAAAAATAGCTTTCTTAGAGAAGTTTTTAGAAAACTCAAATATTGGAAAACAAGGGATAGAGGAGGTAAATAAGGTTTTAAAATATTTGAATTCTTTTTCAAGCACTTTGAAATTTGAAGTAGATATAGATATAACTCTTGCCAGAGGGCTTTCATATTATACAGGAGCTATTTTTGAAGTAAAAGTGAAAAACTCTGCTATTGGGAGTATCAGTGGTGGTGGACGTTATGATAATCTTACAGGTACATTTGGTTTGGAAGGTGTAGCTGGTGTCGGCTTTTCTTTCGGTCTGGATAGAATCTATGATGTGATGGAAGAACAGAATCTGTTTCCAAGCCAAACACAAAGTACTACTAAAGTAATGTTGAGTAATTTTGATAATGAAGCTGAAGCCTATTCTTTACCAATTCTGAAGCGATTAAGAGATATAGGCATCAAAGCTGAGATTTATCCACAAAGTACCAAACTGGATAAGCAACTTAAATATGCAAACAAAAAACAAATTCCTTTTGTAGTTTTGATAGGCTCAGAGGAGATGAGTAGTGGTATATTTACGCTTAAAAATATGCAAGAAGGTACTCAACAAAAGTTAAACATTGAAGAAATCATAAATCAATTGGCTATTTAATCATTATTTATAATGCAATTTAATAAAAACACAGATGGGCTGATTCCTGTTATTATTCAAGATAATAATACACAAAAAGTATTGATGCTTGGATATATGAATGAAGAAGCTTTTGAAAAAACACAAAAGGAACAAGTTGTAACTTTTTACAGTCGTACCAAACAACGCCTTTGGACAAAAGGAGAAACTTCAGGTAATTTTTTGAAAGTAAAAGATATAAAAATTGATTGTGACAAAGATACTATACTCATCAAGGCAGAGCCTCTAGGTGTGGTTTGTCACACAGGAGCAGATACTTGTTTTGAAGAAGAAAACAAGGATAATCTGTTTTTTATCAATCATTTACGCAAAGTAATACAAGAACGTAAAAACCAAATACCTGAAACTTCTTATACGGCTTCTTTATTTGCAAAAGGGATTAATAAAATAGCTCAAAAAGTAGGAGAAGAAGCAATAGAACTCGTAATAGAAGCTAAAGACAACAATCAAGATTTGTTTTTAGGAGAAGCAGCTGATTTGTTATTTCACTATTTGGTGCTTTTAGAAGCTAAAAATATATCATTGAATCAAGTGATAGAAGTTTTGGAGAAAAGACATAAAAAATAAGTCTATGGAACTGAAAGATGTTTTGCTTGCTCCTGTATTTTTAGCCATATTGTATTTATGGGCATACTTAAGGCAAGCAAAACAAACCAATCCACTTACAAAAAGGTACTATTTTATGGCTCTGCATCTAAGAATGTTTGGAGCTTTAGCACTAGGATTGATATATCAGTTTTATTATCAAGGAGGAGATACCTATAACTTTTTTCATGATAGTCAAATCATCTGGTCTGTTCTATTAGATAAACCTGATATTGGCATACAAATACTCACAGATACACCGGATACTCTAAACCCAGCTACGCAAGCTTATACAAATTACATGTATTTTTATCCTGATAGAAGTACCATGATCATTGTAAAGGCTTCTACATTGTTGGGAGTAATTTCTTATCACACTTATTTGGCAAACTCTTTTTGTTTGGCATTCTTTAGTTTTTCAGGTCTTTGGGCAATGTATAAAGCTTTTGTAGATATTTATCCAATGCTTTACAAACGTTATGCTTTTGCTTGTTTTATGATGCCATCAGCATTTTTTTGGGGTTCGGGTTTGATGAAAGATACCTTAATTATAGGAGCCTTGGGTTGGGTTTTTCATAGTTTTTATTTTGGAGTAATTAAAAGAAAAAATTTAACCAAAAATATATTGATTCTGATAGCTTCCTTGTGGTTGATGCAAGCTGTAAAAATTTATATAGCCATGTGTTTTTTGCCTTCTGCTGCAGTATGGATATTTTTACAATACAGATCAAGTATGAAAATGGCTTTGGCAAGAGCATTGATGTTACCTTTAGTTTTACTGATAGCCTTACCAATAGGATTATACTCTGTAAGTAAATTAACAGAAGGCACAAGATTTTCATTTGAAGAGATAGGGGCAACTACCAAAACAAATACAGAGTGGAATGCAGTATCTGGAAATGCATCTTACTCTTTGGGAGAATATGATGGAACTATAACAAGTGTGGTTACAAAATTTCCTGCTGCTATTTTTGTTTCTTTATTTCAACCATTTATTTGGCAAGCCCGAAATGTAGTAATGCTGTTGGCTGCCTTACAGGCTTCATTTATTATCTTTCTGACTATCCAAACTTTCTTAAAATCAGGATTTAAGTTTTTTTCAATCATAATTAATCATCCATTTTTAGCTTTTTGCCTTTGTTTTACATTGGTATTGGCTTTTGGCACAGGTGTTGGAAGTGGAAATTATGGCTCATTAGACCGTTACCGAATTCCTTTTATTCCTTTCTATATTTCTATGATGTACACCATTCAGTATTATGTAAAAAAACCTAAGAAATTGCCACGATTTGCTTGAACTGAATAACGTTCAATGATGGTTTTTCGAGCATTTTTACCTAAATCAGCCCTCAAAGCATTGTTTTTTAATAGAAACTCTAAAGTTTCAAGCCATTCTTGCTCTGTTTGAGCTAAAAAACCATTCTTACCATGTTCTACGATTTCTGTATTTACCCCTACAGGCGATATAACAGGTACAACTTCCATTGACATATATTGAAGTGCTTTGAATCCACATTTTCCTTTTGCCCATGGATCATCCTCTAAGGGCATCACACCTATATCCATCTGAGCCAAATCTGCTATTTCAGTAGCCTTATTCCAAGGGATATAGAGTAAGTTGTCCAATTGAAAATCAGGTTGTTTGTCTGAAATAACCAAAAAAGTAAAATCAAATTTTTTAGATAAATTTTCAATAATGGGAATTAAAAAATACAAATATTGAATAGTGGAATGTGTGCCTGTCCAGCCGATAATAGGTTTAATATGTTTTTTAGATGAAACTAGAGCAGGGTTATGCCAGTTTTCAGTATCAATGGTTGTAGGATTGATAATTACATTTGAATTGTATTTTTTTGCATAATCAGCTAAAAAATTATTACCAGCAGAAATTTTATAAGCCCACTTGCATATCAAGGCTGTTTTTTCATGAAATTTTATTTTTGCCACTATTTTATTTTGCTCAGATGTATTGGGTAGCCAAATAGCATCATCAAAATCAAAAATGACTTTTTTTCTAAATATTTTGGCAATACACCATTCCACCCAAGGCAATCCAATGGGAGTAGCCTCTCGATGTATAAATATGAAATCGTATTTCCAGACGGAAAAAAGTAAAATAAATCGCTTCCAAAATCCGTTTACAATACCTACAACTTTTTGCATAAAATGTTTGTCTTTATACAAGATGCTCCATGTCTTTTGACTAAGAAAAGATTTTAGAACAATATAAAAGCCTTGTGTTTGTAGAAAATCTAAATATTGTTCAAATCTAAATCTTTGTGAGCCAGCCGTTGCATGAGGATAAGGGAATAAAAATAATATTTTTTTCATGTGCTTTTTCACCACTAAATATTTTATGCTTATGAAGTTTTTTTTCTGCAATTTAATTTTTTTGTTAGTTATTCACGCAAATTTTGCTCAATCTATACAAGGAAAACTATTAGATGCCAATACTAAAGAGACTATTGTTGGAGCAAATGTATTTATAGCTAATACTTCTGTGGGTACGGTCAGTAACGAAAAAGGAGAGTTTCTAATTCCAAAAAGCCCACAAAAAAATATAGATTTGATTTTTTCTATGACTGGCTATGAAACTTTAGCCATTCCAATCTTATTAGATACACTTGGCAATAAACCTTTAACTGTTCTTTTAAAAGAAAAAGTAGATAAAATAGAAGGTATTGTAGTCAAAGATAAAAACCCTAATTGGCAAACCAATTATAATATTTTTAAGCTACATTTTTTGGGAGAAACAGAAAATGCAAAGAATTGTATTATCAAAAATCCTGAAATCCTCAATCTGCAATTTCAGAAAAGAGTTTTTAAGGCTTCAGCAGATGATATGTTAATAATTGAGAATAAAAACTTAGGATATATCATCAAATACAAACTATCTGGTTTTGTTGTAGATTTTGACAAGGGGTACTTTGTGATTTTGGGTTATCCTTTATTTGAACTGATGAAAGGTACAAAAAGTCAAGAAAAAAGATGGAAAAAAAGACGCCTACAAACTTATTTGGGTTCTTCTTTACATCTGATGCGTAGTATGTATCAGAATAACTGGGAAGAACAAAGATTTACTTTGAGAAGGTTAGAAAGAAAACCTAATCCTGAACGCTTGCCTGATAGTTTGATTAGAGCTAAAATAAAAAAGTTTTTAAAAGAAAATAAGCAAGACAGTGTTAGATATTGGATAAAACAACAAAAAATACCATCCATTATACAGTTTTTACATTCCAATCCTTTAAAACCTGCTGATAGTTTGGTGACAAATGCCGATAACAAACTAAAAAAACTTACTTTTTCTGATAATATTCAAATTAATTATTTTCCTAAAGGTAATTCTGAAAAAATGCAAACTTCTATCATTACGTTCTTCAAACCTTTTGTATTTTTGCAAGAAGATGGTTACGTAATTGAAGCCTTAGACTTAATTTATGAAGGATATATGCCTCTCAAAAAAGTAGCCGATTTGTTGCCGTTAGATTATCAAGAAGGTCAATGACAGATATTTATTATAGTATAGAAAATCCCACAGAAGGAGTTTATAAAGAAAAAGGTAGTAAATTTTTAGCATTTGCCTACCCTATAGAAACAGAAGAAGAAATTAAAAATGCTTTAAATGTTTTAAAGAAAGAATATTTTGATGCGACTCATCATTGTTATGCATATATTTTAGGAGCTAATCAGGAAAAATGGAGAGCTAATGATGATGGTGAGCCTAATCACTCAGCAGGTACACCTATTTTAAATCAGATTAAAGCAAAAGGAGTAAGTGATGTTTTGGTAGTAGTTGTACGTTATTATGGAGGAACAAAATTGGGTGTTAGTGGATTGATTCAAGCTTATAAAACATCAACATTGCTAGCTTTGGAAGAAACAAAATTAATAGAAAAGGTTTTGACAGTCCAAATACAAATAACTTATAACTATCCAGAAACCAGCGAAGTAATGAGTGTAGTCAATAAACTTGGCTTAAAAATTATCAGTCAAAATTTTGATTTATTTTGCCATGCTACACTAAGTTGTAAACAAAGTATGCTCTCTCAGGTACAAGAAGCTCTTAGTAGTTGGATAAAAACATAATAATTCAAATCTTTTTCAGGGTGTTACTTCTTTTTTCACACCTAATTCTATAATTTTGCTTTCCTTGTAGTTTTACTCATTTTATGGAAATAGGAAAGAATTTTTATCAGTATCAAATACAATCACTTATTGCAGAAAGCCCCATTGCTCGTAATTGGGCAGGTAGGCATCATTCTTTGAATAGAAATGCTCGTATCAAGCAAATGAAAACACATTTGCTACAAACTGAAGCCCAAAAATTACAATTAAGAACATTGGCTACACAAGGAGCAGCTTTGCAACATAGTCATATTCAGCTATTATACGATTACTTAGAAAATTCACAAGGGATATTTTTTGTTTATGAACATATAGATGGGGTTACATTGGATAAATTCATCCAGAAAAACCCAACAGAACAAATTAGAAAAGAAATTTTTATTCAGATTTTAGATGCTTTGGCTTACAGCCATCGGAAAGGAATTTACCATCTGAATTTAGACCCACAAAACATCATTATTAATTCTAAAAATCAGGTTTATGTTACTGATTTTGGGTTTTCTGTATTCAGTGAGCCCAATGCAAATGCCTTTGCCTCTCCCGAATATCTGCAACAAGGCTATACAGATGCAAGAAGTGATATTTTTTCATTAGGAAAAACCTTGAATTATCTATTTCCAAATCCACCTCAAAATTTACAAAAAATAATAGCAAAAGCCTGTGATGCAGATTCTTACAAACGTTACCAGACTTGTGAATCCATGAAAGCAGATCTGCTATCTGAATTTTTCATGATTTCGCATCAAGAAAAACCAGTTCAGAAAAATAAATATATGCCTTTTGTATTTGGAGGAGCAGGTTTAGTAGCTACTATTGCTTTTATTTTACTGATCAAAGGGCTATTGGCATCCAATGATAAAAAGCCTAAAGAAGTTAGTTTTAAAGGAAATTCACCAGTAGTGATTAAAGATACAGTAGACTATACTAAAAAAGCAGAATTGAAAGAAGAAGAAGAAAAGCAAGATGACGAAAAGAAAACACCTGAAGAAAAGAAAAAGGATAGTTTAGATAAAATTAAGAAAGACAAAAAAGAAGCCAGAGAAAAACGTGAGAAAGAAAGAAAAGAGCAAGCTTTCAAAAAAGTAATTGTGGATGGTCAATTTGTGAGCAATCAGTTAGGAGATTATAAAATCAATGTAGAGATATTCAATAGTAATAAAGATATGGAACTTCAAAATGTAGTTTTGTTGGTTTCGTACTACAATGGAGCAGGTGATGTAGTTGAAAAAGAAGAAAAAACACTTCCTAAACTTGGGGCAAACGAAGCTACATCTGTAGAAATTACAAAAAAAGTAAATGCAACTCGTTTTACTTGTAAAATCAAAGATGCAACCCTTCCTCCTGACCCGAATGCTCCCAAAGATGATGAGGAGGAAGAAGAGAAATAAATATTTTGTGAATAAAAAAACAAAATTAACCTACAAAATATTATATATTGCACTGAAAGAACATTAGTCATATTAATTTAGATAATCATGGCAGGTATTAAAATTCTTACTGAACATATTAATGTTGAAAATATAGATACTCTTGAAGTGTATCGTCAAAAGGGAGGATATAGAGCTGTTGAAAAAGCTCTTAAAACCATGACTCCTGATGAAGTAACTGAAGAAGTAAAAAAATCAGGATTGCGTGGGCGTGGTGGGGCAGGTTTTCCTGCAGGTATGAAATGGGGCTTTTTGGCAAAACCTGAAGGAGTACCTCGTTACTTGGTTTGTAATGCTGATGAATCTGAACCTGGTACGTTCAAAGATAGACATTTGATGGCTAAAATTCCTCATGCCTTGATAGAAGGAATGATAGTTGCAAGTTATGCTTTGGGTGCAAAAACGTCTTATATTTATGTAAGAGGAGAAATGCTTTATGTTATTAAAATCTTAGAAAAAGCTATTGCAGAAGCGTATAGAGCGGGTCTTTTAGGTAAAAATATTTTAGGAACGGATTATAGCTTAGACCTTTATGTACATTCTGGTGGTGGGGCATATATTTGTGGAGAAGAAACTGCTCTTCTAGAAAGTTTAGAAGGAAAGCGTGGTAATCCAAGAAATAAACCTCCTTTCCCTGCTGTAAAAGGTTTATATGGCTGTCCTACAGTAGTAAACAATGTGGAAACTATTGCTGCTACATCTTGGATTATCAATAATGGTGGAGATGAATATGCAAAAATCGGAATTGGTAAAAGTACAGGTACAAAACTGATATCAGCTTGTGGGCATATTAATAAACCAGGTGTTTATGAAATAGAATTAGGTGTTCCTGTTGAGGAGTTTCTCTATTCTGATGAATATTGTGGTGGTATCAAGAATGGTAAAAAGTTAAAGGCAGTGATTGCTGGAGGCTCTTCAGTACCGATTTTACCTGCTAACTTAATTGTAAAAACAGCAAAAGGAGAATCACGCTTGATGACCTACGAATCCTTAAGTGATGGAGGTTTCCAAACGGGTACTATGCTTGGTTCGGGTGGTTTTATTGTAATGGATGAAAGTGTTTGTATTGTGAAAAATACTTTGAGTCTAGCTAAATTCTATCATCATGAATCTTGTGGACAATGCTCACCTTGTCGTGAGGGAACTGGATGGTTAGAAAAAGTTCTTCATAATCTTGAGTATGGTAAAGGTAAAATAAGTGATATAGATTTGCTTGTAGGTATTGCTAATAATATTGAAGGAAAAACAATTTGTCCACTTGGTGAAGCTGCTGCTTGGCCTGTTCAGGCTGCTGTTCGTCACTTCAGAGATGAATTTGAGTGGCATGTTACCAATCCCACAGAAGCTACCAAAAAAGGTGCTGTGTATCAAGGAAATTTAGTAATGGCTTAATATGTGAGGAGAACAGTTATGTTCTCCTTTATTTTTTATAAAAGTCATAGATTTAGCTAATGAAAGTCATGTATTATTAAAAAAAAGATGTTTATTATTGTTCTTATAAAATTATCTTATTTATGAAAA
This sequence comes from bacterium 336/3, assembly GCA_001281695.1. Classification (NCBI taxonomy): domain Bacteria; kingdom Pseudomonadati; species bacterium 336/3. The sequence goes on from LJIE01000001.1 coordinate 833,072, forward strand.
GTCAGAAAAAACACCTCAGCGATTTACATTTTGAGCATCAACTTTGGCAATCAGAAGCTAAATTTTTTGCAGATGAGTTAAAAATTTATCAAAATAGATTGGATGAAATAGCTTCCAAAAATACTGGTGATGAAATCAGTAAAAAAATAAGCCACTTCCAAAATCAATTTATTATTCAGAAAGAACAATTAGATATTCTAAATCATGAAGTTAAGATTCATGAGCAGTCTTTAGCCAAATTTGCTCAAGAAAACCCCGTTGCTATTGAGCATCGTTTGTTTGAAGACCATAGTATTATGCAAGATAAACTTCAAACTTTCAAGAAGATATACAGCGATTTGAAATTGGAATTCACGCAATTTGTTGCAGACAGTTTATAGCAAAAAGCTCCTTATGGAGCTTTTTTATTTTAAAAAACTCAAAATAATATTTTGAATGGTCTTGTAGCTACTCCAAACTATAAAATGGTCTTTATCTTTTAGAATAGTTGTTTCTGTTGGGGCATTCTGAAGCATCTTTTTGCAAAAATCAACATTTTCAACAGGAACAAAAGTATCTTTATCTCCATGAATTAAATGCACAGGACATTTAATTTTTTCCCAAAATGGAAGCATTTTTTCAAGTTCTTTACGCAAAGGCATAATTTCTTGGTTGGAAACTTTGAATGAAGGAGGCATCAACCAACGAATCGGAATCCAATCCAAAATAGGTCTAAACCATTCTTTAGGTTCTAGTTCAGGAGAACAAGAGCCAGCAATAATAATTAAACCATCCACAAAATCTGGATAATCCATTGCCAAACGAGCCACCAAAGGTCCACCCAAAGAATGACCTATCAGAACTATATTTTTGTCCTGACCATATTTTTCAAGAATTGGCTTTATCTGCTTTGCTTGTTTTTCCAAAGAACCTTCCGATCGCCCATAATCACTATCTCCATAGCCCGCTCTATCAATGGAACATAAAATAGCCTGACTGCTCAATGTGCTATCAGATAAATAATCTATCCATGCACTCGAAGAGCCTGGCGAGCCATGTACAAAAATAAGAACATGTTTCTTATCATATCCAACCTGTGTATAATGAATATTTCTTTTTTCTACTTGGGATGTAAAGAATTGAATCTCTTTTTGTCCTTTATTTTGAAGATGCTCTCTTTGCTTCTTTTCAGACATTCTAAATGAAAGACAACCTGAATGAGCAAAAACAACCCAAACAATTAGAAAATAAATGAAAAGCATTCGCTTGCGAAAAAATATTTTCTTCATAAAAAAATATATTCTTTAGAACGTAAGGATGTATTATATTTGTATATCATTTTCAAACTAAACAAAAATTTGTATGAAAGCAAAGTTGTTTTTTATGTTACTGTTGGTTTTTATGGGTTACAAAGGACAAAGCCAAGATTATGAATCAAGCTCCCAACGATTAAAGAAAACATTAGGGAAAGGCTATAATATAGAAATCTATACAGGTGATTTTGAGGCAAGTAGTTATGCCAAACAATGGTGTACTTGGAAAACACTTTCAGAAGAAGATGGGTTTGCTCTGGACAGATATGGAAATTTATTAATCGAAGAATGGAAAAAATACCCAATAGAATGGATAAAAAAATCAAAGTTAAAGGCAATTGCTCTTGTCAAAAAACTTGCAGTTGGCTCTCAGTATAGAGCGGGCATGCCAGATGCTTATGGTGAGGTATTGTATTTAGATATTGAATATTTGGGTAGTTCAGGAGAGAAATATATTAGGGAAACAATACACCATGAGTTTTATCATATGCTTGAAGAGCATTATTTTGGAGATTTCTATTTCAAAGACCCTAAATGGATGGTATTAAATCCTCCTGAGTATCCTTATATTAGTACACAAGGGGCAAATGCCTATACAGATGGTGTGTACACACCCAAAGACCATCCTGTATCAGGTTTTGTGAGTGCATACTCAAGATATGCCTTAGAAGAAGATAAAGCAGAAGTTTATTCTTATATCATGGCTACTCATCGTTATCAGCAGGTCAAAGAATGGATAAAAGAAGATACTTATTTGAGTAAAAAGGTGAAGTATATACAAGACTTTATAGTTAAAAATTGTCCTGAAATGGATGAGAAATGGTTTGAGAAAATTCATGTAACCAACCAAAAGAAAATGAAAACTTCTATTAAAATCCCTAAAAAGAAGAAATAATGATAAGAAGGTATTTATGGATGTCATTGCTTTTTAATGTAAATTTGGTATATGGTCAATTCTATAAAGAAAATAACGATACATCTTTCATTCGTATAGCAGAAAGCAATAATACTTTTGCTTTGAGTTTGTATAAAAATATTATTAAAGAAAATGATAAAAATATAGTTTTTTCTCCATTGAGCTTTTCAACAGCATTCTCTATGCTTTATGCTGGGAGTAATAAAAATACAGAAAAGGAAATAAAAAGTGTTTTTGGGTTTCAGGAAAATGACTCTTTGAAACATCATAAGGCTTATGGAGAATTTTTAAATAAATTACAAAAATATCAAAATGAAAATCTACATATAGCCAATGCTTTATGGTTACAAAAAAAGTATAGTTTCTTGCCTAGCTACCAGAGAATTATAGAGCAATATTATAAATCTAATATTTTCTCAGTAGATTTTTCTGATATCAATACTCACAAAAAAATTAATGATTGGGGAAAAAAGAATAGTAAGGGAATATTAGAAAAAATACTCCAAAGCTATAATCCTTTATTTAAAGTAGTGATTAATAATATAGCTTTATTTGATGCAAAATGGGAAAAGACTTTTAATACAAGCAACACTAAAAATGATATATTCTATACCCAAGATGCACAGGTATCTGTGCCATTTATGCAAGAGAATCAAGATGTACTTTATAGAAATAAAGACTCTATAATCACATTAGGACTTTTTTATAAAGATTATAAAGCTACAATGATTATTATGATGCCTCTCAAAGAGAAAAAAATGGAACACTTGGAGAAAAATATAGAAGAATATTGGAAAAAAACATCTGAAAGTTTTGATAATGAAAAAATCATGTATATGAAGTCAGACTTAAAGTTTGAATCAGCGTTGGTAAGATTACCCAAATTTAAAATAAATACAAAACTAGCAGATCCTATTTCAACAATGATAAAAATGGGAGTAAGAGAGGCATTTAATGATAATGCAGACTTTTCTCGAATTACAGAAAAAAAAGCTGGTTTACAAGTACAAGTTCTTGAGCATATCTGTGAAATGGAATTTGATGAAACAGGAACACGAATAGCTGCTGCAACAAGTATTGCTTTGGTAGAAAGAGGAGGTTCAAGGTTACAGGTGAAAATAGACAGACCCTTTATTTTCATAATTGTAGATAATGAGTCAACAAATGTCATGTTTATGGGTAAAGTAAATAATCCAAGTAAATAATTTCTTATGACTAAATATAACGAAAGAGGTGTTTCAGCCACCAAAGAAGATGTTCATAATGCCATTAAAAATGTAGATAAAGGCTTATTTCCTAAAGCATTTTGTAAAATAGTACCTGATTTTTTGGGAGGTGATGATGCTTATTGTAACATCATGCATGCTGATGGAGCGGGAACAAAATCATCTTTGGCGTATGCTTATTGGAGAGAAACAGGTGATTTATCTGTTTGGAAAGGTATTGCCCAAGATGCGATTGTAATGAATATCGATGATTTGTTATGTGTGGGCGTTTGGGATAATTTTCTGCTTTCCTCAACAATTGGCAGAAATAAACAACTTATTTCTGGAGAAGTAATAGCAGCTATCATCAATGGAACAGAAGAGTTTGTGGAGGAAATGAGAGAATATGGAATTCAAATTCGTACAACTGGTGGTGAAACAGCAGATGTAGGTGATTTGGTAAAAACTGTAATTGTTGATAGTACTCTAACTGCAAGAGCAAAGCGTTCTCAAATTATATCAAATCATACCATACAGGCAGGAGATGTGATTGTGGGTTTGGCTTCGTTTGGACAAGCTAAATATGAAAAAGAGTATAATGGAGGAATGGGAAGTAACGGACTTACTTCAGCTCGTCATGATGTATTTAGTAAACAAATTGCAAAAAAATATCCTGAAACGTATGATAATGCCTTGAATGATAGTGTTGTATATGTAGGTTCATATAATTTAACAGACACTATTGAAATAGAAGGCAAACAAATACCTATAGGTAAATTGGTGCTTTCACCTACTCGTACCTATGCTCCCATCATGAAGGAAATTTTATCACTACACTCAAAAAATATACATGGCTTGGTGCATTGTAGTGGAGGTGGGCAGACAAAAGTGCTTCATTTTGTAGAAAATGTACATATTATTAAGGATAATCTATTTAATATTCCTCCGTTGTTTGAAATAATCCAGAAAGAAAGCCAAACAGCTTGGAAAGAAATGTATCAGGTTTTCAATATGGGACACCGTATGGAAATTTATCTGCCAGAACAATATGCTCAGGAAATCATCCAGATTAGTAAATCTTTTGGTGTGGATGCTCAAATTGTAGGTAGGGTAGAAGCCTCAGAAAGTACAAAATTGACTATCAAAACAGATAAAGGAGTTTTTGAATATTAAAAAGGCTGTTTAAAACAGCCTTTTTATTTATTTTTTCAACTCTTCCAAGCCTTTTTTAATTTGCTCAGAAAGTTTTTCGGAAGCCTCTACAAGTGGTAAGCGAACATTTGAAGAACAAACACCTTGAAATGTTAATACCTGCTTGATACCTACAGGGTTTCCTTCTATATACATCAAATCGTTGAGGGTAAGTAGGCTGAACAGTTTTTGTGAAGCAGCTTCAAAATTCTTTTCAAGTGCTAAATGACTCATATCGTTAAATTCTTGGAAGGCATTTGCCATCACAGAAATAACGCCTTCTGCTCCAAAACTTATCATGGGTACAGTAAGCATATCATCTCCAGAAATTAACATAAAGTCTTTAGGCTTATTTTTAGCTATCTCCATACATTGAACTAGATTTCCTGAAGCTTCTTTAGTTGCAATGATGTTGGGGTGTTCTGCTAATGCTAAAGTAGTTTCGGCTGTAATGTTAGAGCCTGTTCTGCCAGGTACATTATAAAGTACAATGGGTACAGGTGAAACATCTGCAATCTTCTGATAATGAGCAATAATACCCCTTTGAGAAGGTTTGTTGTAATATGGACTTACAGATAAAAGAGCTGTTACGCCTTCCAAATCTGTATTTTTTATGTTTTGAATAATCGTTTCAGTATTATTGCCACCCATTCCATATACAATAGGCAATTTCTTTGGATTATTTTCTTTGGCAAAGGCTAACAACTGAGCCTTTTCAGCAAATGTAGTAGTAGGAGATTCGCCAGTTGTACCTTGTACAACCCAATAATCTACACCAATTTGAGCCGTATGCTCCAAAAGGCGTTTATAAGCAGAAAAATCAATGTTTAAGTTAGCATCAAAAGGGGTAACCAAAGCTACACCAACACCTTTAGGAAGTTTGTTTGTCATTTTGTTCTATGGTTTTAGCTAGTTGATATAAATCTTGTACCATTTGTTCCAATATCAAATCGTATTTGAGTTTAGTTGGAACAGAAAGCAATACAAAGGTAATTCTATTTTGAAAAACTAAAAATGTACTGAATAAAAACCAAATTTGTTTATACTTATTTTGTATAGGGAGAAAAAAATCTTGGATGATTTGGGTTGTATTTTCTAAATGATTGGAACTAACAAAATATTCATTATCAATAGATTCTAGACCTGTTTGTATAATCTGAGATTCTTCGGGCTTTTCCTTGCCTTTTAAATGACTTTGAGGTGTAATTTGTAGAAAAAAATTATTCTGGTTTTGAAATGATAAACTAATTACTAAGTACTTATACTTTTCTTGGATAGTTCTTTCAATCACCAAATCTCTATTTTCATACACACCATTAAGTTTAGGTAGCCAATCATTTCCAGATTTTCTTGAAAAATCTTCTTGTAAATTCAGTTTTCTATTGAGCACACTCAAATAATTAGTTACCTTTTTGCTTTCTTGAAGAGCAGTGATTCTAAAGTAGAAAATGAATAAAACCAAGCCCAATACAGCCAAGAAAACGATTAAATTCAATACAAAAGTTAGCATGAATAAGAAGAATGAGTGATAAAAGATAAATTGATTTTGATGAATATTTAATTAGAAATGATAGTGGTTAATAACTTTGAATGAAAGATACTTGCAGGAGAAATGACATCTTCATCAAAAGGAATGTTATTTCCATATCTTTCTTGCATTTTCTGCTTGACTTCAGAGCTTGTTAGGTCAAATTCTCTTAACTTTTGAAGCTTGCCAATTTGAATACCTGTAATTTTATAATAGATTTTCCAAACAAGTTCAGAACAATAAATTCTATCATCAGACCACGAAAAATAAATATCATAATTTTTACCTTGAAAAGTTTTACCATAGTCTTTCATTTTTTGTAAAACTTCAGGTATTAAAACATTAGAAGCATTTTTGAGTCTTTTAATTACATAGTGTTGCTTATCACCTCTTTGTATCCACTCTTTCAAAGGTGTTTTTTGGACAGGTTGTATGGCTTCATACACCCAGAAATTTCCATTTTCTTCATAAATAATGCCACAATGTGTATATTTCGATTTGGTAGCAAGTTGAATAGCTTTGCCCTGCCCCGAAAGAGAAACATGGAAAATAATATCTCTATCTTTTATTTTCTGGAAGTTTTCTTGTTTGATAGGGTTGTATTTTTGATAGCTTACAATACTCAAAGAAGTTAGTAAGCCCAGTAGTACAAATAATAAGACTTTTTGCATACTTGTTTTTTTACAAATATATAAAAAGGAAAAAACTCCACCAAGGGTGAAGTTTTTTAAACCACTATAACTATGAAAACTTTTCTTAAGTAAGTTAGGCTTGAGCCGTTTCTATATGAACAAAAGAACGGTCATTCTTGCCTTTTTTAAATACCACAACGCCATCTGTCAAAGCATATAATGTATGATCTTTACCGATACCTACATTATTTCCAGGGTGATGTTGTGTACCTCTCTGTCTCACGATAATGTTGCCAGCAATACAAGTTTGCCCACCGAACAACTTAATCCCCAATCTTTTACTGTGTGATTCACGTCCGTTTTTAGAACTACCCACACCTTTCTTGTGTGCCATATTAGTAAATATTTAGATATTATCAAAAAAATTGAGTAATTTTTTATAAGGAAATTTTAGAAATCTGAACTTTAGTCAAGAATTGTCTGTGTCCATTCTTTCTGCGATATCCTTTTCTTCTTTTTTTCTTGAAGATGATAACTTTATCACCTTTTACATGAGCAAGCACTTTGCCACTCACACTTGCTCCAGCAATAACAGGAGCACCAACAGTAATAGAACCATTGTCATCAACAAGCATTACCTTGTCAAATTTCACGTCAGCGTCAAGAGCTTCAGGTAATCTGTGTGTATAGATATACTGATTTTCTTGAACTTTAAATTGCTGTCCCGCGATTTCTACGATAGCGTACATAATAAACTAATTTAAAATTTTAAATAGGTCGCAAAGGTAAAAATAAAACCGATAGGTTCAAAATAAATTTGAATATAAAATTTATTATCTTTGTTATTCAAAAAAACTTTTTCTTAAAGAGAAAAACTAGCAAGGAAATTGTACTTTGCTATTAAATTTTAAACCCCAACATTATGCGTTATTTATTAGCCTTAGTACTTTCTATCATTTTTTATTCAAATGGCTTTGCTCAAAACAACTCACCAAAAATTTCTTGGGAATTTACAAGTGTTGAAGATGATATGGGCATACCCAGAACAACAATCTATGTTGTTGTAAATGAGAAAAAAACATTACTTGTAAAAGGAATGGGTGTTTTTCATGAATTGGAGAAAGACTCATTCAGACAATCACAATATCAAATTCCTAAAAACGCTATTTCTGCTTGTGCAGGTTTCTGGGCTGGTCTAGGTCATCAAATATGTGTTGTCCCCAAAGGAAAAGTCTTAGAAATCAAAGAAGGATTCTTGGAGGCAGAATCACCAAAGGGAACAAAAGTTCGTTATAAAACTATCAAAACCATTACGTTAGAATAACTATTCAGCTATTTTAGCTAAATAAGCAAACTTATTGTCAGCCAGCAAATCTACTTTGCCTTCTGTAGCGACTAAAATTTCATTTCTACATGCCAAAACTCTGGAAATCATGGGTTCTATGTAGGTATTGGAATGCTCAATAAAATCTAACAAATCTTTTTGGGATGCAGGTAATTTATAGCCTTTGTGCGAACTGGCTATCAGAACTCCTGCGTCTCTTAGTTTTGCAATTACTTTCGACCTAAAATAATGTTCGCTGATGGGCTTGCCTTTGAAATTTTTAAGATGTCCCATGAGTTCAAAAGTCGAAATATATTTGTTAGGATGAATGTATTTGAAATAAAATATAAGATATTGTAAACAAGCTACTTGGTCTTTTTCAGAAGGAACATCACTTGCTGATTTTCTATGGTTAAAATCATAAGCCAATTGCAAACTCAATTGAGCAATTAGAGGTTCAAAATCAGGGAAATCTTCTTGTTCATATGCAAAAGGCTGAAAGCTTTCGGGCCACTGATATACAGCATAACACATTTTTAAAATAGTTTTCCAATTACTCTTATCAAAATTCTGTGAAAAATAAGAAGCTATTTTTTTGTTTAACTCAAAAAGGGGAGATTTCTCTATAACAGCAATTCTATTAGGGCTTTGTTCAAATAGATTAAAACTCCTTTTACTTTCCAAAAAATGAGCAAAAGATTCTTGAAAACCCTCTGATTTTGGAGTAATAATTAGATAATCAGGGTTATGTTTGATAAGTTTCCTTTCAATCAAAGGAAAAATAAGCTTTTCTTTGGTTTGGTCATTAGGGAAAGCTGATTTTTGATAAATCCAAACAATCATTTTCCAACCACTTTGGTGTAATAACCCAAAAAAATCAGCTGCATCTAAGTTTTTACTATCCTGAAGTAGTTTTTTTGCTTTTTTTTCTGCTGATTCTTTCTCAGGAATATGCACTGCAAAACAATATAAATCTTCAGGAGAATCAGTTTGCTCGATGGTAAAATAAGATTTTTCAGCAAATAACATTGAAAAAATGCTTTTAGTGGATATTACGATTTTTGTCCTAAGCAAAAATACTAAAAATATTGTAAAATAACTTGCTAAAACACATTTCTCTATAAAAATATTTATAATTTTTTATGTATATAGAAAAATACTCATCAATTCTATCAATTTTATTCATACACTATGATTTGACTTTCTAAATTTTTTATTATGTTTGCTTTCAAATCTAAACTTTACTAAACTCATAGTCTATATGCTGTCCAAAAACCTTTTTGCTATATTTACTTGTGCATTACTTTTAGCAAGTTGTGGAGAAAAAGAAACAAATACAACTGATAAAAAAGATACTACTCAAACCCAAACAAACACAGAGGAAGTAAAGAAAAATGTAAGAGATGCTGTAAAGCAAATGCCTCGTGTACAAGAATTGCCTGATTTGTTAGCTTCAGCAGGAATAGATGATTTTTATGAAAATTTAATTAATACTCCAAAAAATGCAGATAAATACTTGACTACCAATGATTTAGCTGGAGTTAATTTTGGTATTTATGCTGTAGACTTAGGATATGTACTAAACTACGAAAAAATACAATTAGGTATAGACTACATGCAAGCATGTAAAAAATTAGCTGATAAAGTAGGTGTTTCTTCCGCTATTGATGAGAAAACGTTAGAGCGTTTCCGTAAAAACTTGGATAAAAAAGATACACTTATTAAAATGGCAAATGAGGCTGTTCAAAATATTGATAAATATTTGAGAGATAACGAACGCACAGCTATGTCGGCTGTTATTTTAGGAGGAATGTTTGTAGAAGGTTTATACTTATCTACCAATATCATCAATTTACCTTCTGATTTAGATAAAAATACCAAAGACCAGATTTTTGGTAGAATGGTAAAGATTATTGCTGATCAAGAAAAATCTTTAGATGATGCAATTGCCTCCTTAGAATCTGTACAAAGAGATGCAAAAGGAGACGAACTGTTGAAAGGCTTAAAAGAGTTAAAGAAAATATACAGCGATAATAAGTATGCAGAAAAATTTGCCAAATCAGAAGGTGGAAAAATGCCAGTCTCTACTGAGGATTTAAAGCCATTACTGGAAAAAGTAAAAGAAGTAAGAGGTAAAATTATTCAATAATTACTAAAAGCCCGAAAGGGCTTTTTTTATTTTAAAGGCTTATGAAAAATCTCGCTTATGTTATCCTGATGATGCTATTTTCATGTAAAACATCTCTTGAAAAAGGTAAAAATAGTTTTTCTTTTATGGTAATTGGTGACTGGGGTTGGGTAACTTCTACTGAACAGGCCAAAACAGCCAACATCATGAAAAGTGTAGCAGATACCATTAAAATAGATTATCTAGTTTCAACAGGAGATAATTTTTATTATAATGGTGTACAAAGCATCGATGATTCTAAATGGACTGAACGTTACGAAAATATGTATAATGGAAGCCTTTTAGGTAAAGATTGGTATGTTACTTTGGGTAATCACGATTATGAAGGCAATGTACAAGCTCAACTTGACTATAATACCAAAAATAGTCAATGGAAACTACCTAAACGTTATTATACTGTTGAAAAAACACTTCAATCATTTCCTCGTATTACGCTTCTGATGGTATTTTTGGATACTTCTCCATTTGATAAAAACCTGCATACATCAGGAGTGCATACAGATGTTACACAGCAAGATACAACTCTACAAAAAAAGTGGTTAGATAGCACCCTTGCCAATTCTAAAGCCCAATGGAAAATGGTTTTTGGGCATCACCCTTTATATACTGCAGGACCAAGAAAAGGAACAATGGGGAATTATATTGCAACTTTTAAACCCATTTTTGATAAATATAAAGTAGATTTTTATGTAGCTGGACACGAACACCATTTAGGGCATTTAAAACCAGATAATAATCATACAGAGTATGTTGTTTCTGGAGGTGGGGGAGCAGATATAACACCTATTTCTAATTATGATGTTTCTAAATATACAGCTTCTACTTATGGTTTTACACTCTTTAAAGTGGATAATCAAAAGATAACCTTTACGTTTATCAATAACAAAGGTGAAAAACTATATGAATACACCAAAACAAAATAAAATGGCTTTTTATCAAATAAAAAAAAATAAAAAAAAGCTGATAAATTTCAATATTTTAAACAAATTGCACATAGTTTAGAGTTATCTGAAATAAAAATAGAAATCAATGGATACACTATTATTGATTAAAGGAGTAATTATTCTACTTATTTTTGGCATCACATTACTGATTGCCACATACTCTACCTATGCAGAAAGAAAAGTTGCTGCATTTTTACAGGATCGTATAGGTCCTAATAGAGCGGGTATTTTCGGATTGTTACAACCCATTGCTGATGCAGGTAAGATGTTTTTTAAAGAAGATTTTATTCCTGCCAATTCCAATAAATGGCTTTTCATTTTGGGACCTTCAGCTGCTATGATGGCTGCTACCATGACAAGTGCTGTAATTCCCTTTGGGGGACAAATGGAACTTTTTGGGGAAAAGTTTTATGTTCAAGGCATTGATGCCAATATTGGCGTTTTGTATGTTTTTGCAGTAGTAGCTTTAGGTGTGTATGGCATCATGATTGGAGGTTGGGCTTCTAACAATAAATTCTCTCTTTTGGGAGCTATTAGAGCTGCATCTCAAAATATTAGTTATGAACTTGCTATGGGACTTTCTATCATTTCTATTGTGATGATGGTGGGTTCTCTTTCTTTGAGAGACATTGTTACAGTACAAGAAAGTAGTTTATATGGACTTTCTTTTATGCCTTCTGGAACAAATTGGTTTCTGTTTTATCAACCTTTGGGTTTTATCATATTTATTACTTGTGCTTTTGCAGAATGTAATCGTACACCCTTCGATTTACCAGAATGCGAAACAGAATTGATTGGTGGATACCATACAGAGTATAGCAGTATGAAACTCGGCTTTTATTTATTTGCGGAGTATATCAATATGTTTATTTCGTCTGTTATAATTTCTATATTATTTTTTGGAGGGTATAATTATCCGTTTATGGCTTGGGTTACTGAAAATGCTGGTCAAAATATTGCTACTTTGATAGGTGTGGGAGCATTGTTTGCCAAAGCATTGTTCTTTGTATTCTTCTTTATGTGGGTACGTTGGACACTTCCTCGCTTCCGTTACGATCAACTTATGAATTTAGGTTGGAAAACACTCTTACCTTTGGCAATTTTAAACGTAATGATTACAGGAGTCGTAATATTAGTTTTAAAAGGATAAAAAACAGAATTTACATAAAAAAAGCCTGAATGTTCTTCAGGCTTTTTTGTTTATCCTCCAATGAGTTGCATGACTTTCATAGCTATACCCATATCACCTTTTACTTTGATTTTACCCATCATAAAGGCATTCATAGGATTTAAATTACCTTCTAATAATTTTACTGCATCAGCAGCAGAAAGGCTTACCGTACAATCAGCATCTTTATCTTCATTGCTAATTATATTAGGAACTTGTTTGGCATCTACAAACAATACACCTTCATCAGTAGAAAATTTTACAGTTGCGTTTAAACGACTGTCCTCGCCTACAATTGTTTGTACTTTTTCTGTGAATACTTGAAGACTCATAATATTGAATTATTTTTGGTTGAAATAATGAGGTAAAGCTAATAAAAGTTTTCAAAAAACCACAACATAAACTACAAGAAGCTCTCTATAAGTTTTCTAAAAGGGCTTTTTTTGTTAATATTGTAATAAAATATAAAATTTCTCTTTTAAAATTCATGATTATATTTTGTAAAAATAATATAGAACAAACCCTTCATAACTGGATAGTAGAACACAATTATCAGAGTTATGTAATCATTTGTGATGAAAATACGCATCACTATTGTTTAAAAAAATTGGGTTCCATTGCAGAAAAAGCAATGGTTATTAGTATTCAAGCAGGAGAACAATATAAGAATATAGAAACATGCCAAACCATTTGGCATACAATGACAACTCATAACCTTGATAGAAAAGCATTGTGTGTCAATTTGGGTGGGGGAGTGATAGGAGATATGGGAGGATTTTGTGCTGCTACATACAAAAGAGGAATAGATTTTATACAAATTCCAACTACTTTGCTTTCTCAAGTAGATGCAAGTGTAGGAGGAAAATTGGGTATTGATTTTGAAGGGTTTAAAAACCAAATAGGAGTTTTTAGAGAACCAAATGCAGTTCTAATTGATACAATATTCCTACAAACTTTATCTGAAAAAGAAAAAAGATCAGGTTTTGCAGAAATTATCAAACATTGCTTGATAAATGATAAGAAAATGTGGGAAAAGATTTCTAAGATAGATTTTGAAAATCAAAATATGGATTTTTTAGTAAACCATTCTGTATCTATTAAATCTAAAATTGTAGAACAAGACCCACATGAAAAAAATATTCGTAAACTCTTAAATTTTGGACATACGATTGGACATGCCATTGAAAGTTTTTTCCTTGATACAAAGAATTCGTTTTTACATGGTGAGGCTGTTGCTTGGGGAATGGTTGCTGAAAGTTGGATAGCTCAAAAAATGGGGCATTTGACAGAGCTGGAACTTGAGGAAATCACCCAATTTATCAAGCAAAATTATTTTAAATTCCATTTTTCGCCCGAAATGATAGAAAATATTGTGAAACTTACACTTCAAGACAAAAAAAATGAACAAGGCAAACATAAATTCACTTTGTTAAAATCTATTGGAGAAGGCATTTTTGATATAGAAGTAAATTCATCAGAAATAAGTGATGCTTTATCTTACTTAAATGCAATTATTTGATACTTTTTTTTTATATTGCTTCAATAGGATTTTATTTTAAATATATTGGTTAGAATCATTTTCATATTATTACTTATAAATTTTTCGATAATCAACGCCCTTGGACAAGAAGCGGGTGTTGGTTTGGAGTATCCTATAGTTGTAAAAAGACATATAGATAGCTTGGAGAGTATTTTGGAAAAAACTGAAACAGATACAACGCAAATTATTCTACTAAATCTTATTAGCAGACAATACAGAGTAATAGATGAATACCAATCATTCATTAAGGCTTTGGAAGCTCTTGAAAAGGCTGAAAAAATTGGTTATTGGCATGGTGTGGCTGAAAGTTATATGAACTTAGGCTTTATTAACAATGAACAAGGGCTTTATGACCAAGCCATAGAAATGTATCAAAAAGGGCTTGAGGTAGGTAAAAAACATAATATTATAAAAGCTCAAACTTATTGTTTGAATGGAATAGGCATTATTTATTGGGAAAGGCAAGATTATAAACAATCGCTTTATTTTTTTGAGGAAAATAAAAAAATACAAGAAAAATTAAATTTAGAAAAAGAATTAGGAGTAACCTACAATAATATTGGACTCATTAACAATCATTTATTTCAATATGAAGAGGCATTAAAATATTTATTTAAAGCAAAAGCTATCAGAGAAAAATATAAAGAGAGTGAAAGAAATATTGCAACTTTAAATAATATTGGTATTTCTTACTTAGGAAAAAAGCAATATAAAGAAGCATTAGAAAACTCATTACAAAGTTTAAAATTAGCCAAAACCTATTACCAAAAGCGAAGAATAAAAGAAGCAACGATTACACTGGCAGAAATTTATGAAGGAATGGGAGATTATCAAAATGCTTACAGATATTTGCAAGACCATAAAATCATGTTGGACTCTATTGCCAAGCAAGATAAAGCCTCTATCATTGCAGAAATAAATAGAAAAAAAGATATAGAACAAAAAGAGTCACAAATCTCGATTCTACGCCAAAATAATCAACTTCGTAATATCATTTATGGTATTATTACACTTGTTTTGATAGGAGTGATAGGGGCTATTTTGTGGAGGGCAAAACGAAAACAACAATTCTATAAGGTATTATTACAAAAAAATGATGAAATCAGCAATCAAAAAGGCATTATAGAACAACAAAATGCAGAATTATTAGCTTTGAATGACAATTTGGAAAAAATTGTAGAGGAAAGAACTAAAAAACTTTTTGAATCGAATCTGAAATTGCAAAACGTTAATAATGAGTTAGATACTTATGTGTATCGTTTTGCTCATGATTTTAGAAGTCCACTGTCTACCATGATGGGATTGAGCAATTTGGGTAAAATGGAGTCGCAAAAAGATTTTATAAAAGAAATTTTTGATAAAGTCGATTTGACATTGGAACAAATGGATTCTCTTCTCAGAAAACTTTCTGGTTTATATCAAGTAGCTCATCAGGATATTGTTTATACAACATTCTTATTACCAAGTTTATGTGAGAAAATCATCAAGCAACTTTCTGAAAAACTGCATGTCAGAACGACTGATATACAGTATTCTTACCAAGGAGATGAAGAAATACAAGGAGATAAAGCTCTGATAGAGATTGCTTTAGAAAATATTATTGAAAATGCAATAGTTTTTTCTTCTATTAAACCTATTCAAATAAAGATAGAAGTTTTTGTTGAAAGAACAGGCACAAATCATATCAGAATAACAGATCAAGGTATTGGTATCAAACTACATTATCAAACAAGAGTTTTTGAAATGTTTTTTAGAGGAGATGAAACTTCTAAAGGAAATGGCTTAGGATTGCATGTTGTACAAAAAGCTATTGATAAAATGCAAGGTGAGATATTACTCGAAAGCGAACCAAATCAGTTTACAGCTATAGAATTAATACTTCCTATAAATAATAAGGGGTAGAATATTTTCGTGTAAAAATTATTACTTCTGATTGAAAAACCGTAATCTTGCGGAGAATTGGAGGAAACTATTTTTGCTATGAATTTTTATGCTCTTATAACAGGTGGTAGTCAAGGTTTGGGAAAGGCAATGGCTGAGGAGTTGGCTCAAAAACAAATCAACCTGATTTTAGTGGCTTTGGATAGTCCAGAACTTTATGAAACAGCTTATCAAATTCAAACTAAATATTCTGTAAATGTAGAAGTGTTAGGAATTAATCTTACACAAGATAATGCTCCAGCACAAATTTTAGAATTTGTTGAATCAAAACAACTGCCAGTAAAATACCTTATCAATAATGTAGGAATAGGCTATACAGGCAGATTTGACAGTTTTGATGTTGGTTTCTTTGATACATTGTTGAAACTAAATGTATTAGTTCCTACAAAATTAACACATTTACTGTTGCCTATGCTGAAAGATAACAGTCCATCGTATTTGTTAAATATTTCAAGTATGGCTGGATTATTTACAATGCCTTATAAAACAGTTTATTCTGCTTCTAAACAATATGTTTATTCATTTTCAAGAGCATTAAGAGAGGAACTAAAAGGTTCTGGGATAAGTGTAACGGCATTGTGTCCTGGAGGTATTTTAACGAATGAAAAAATTATAGAAGATACAGCAAGAATAGGTCGCTCAGCACAAATCCTTAGTTCTACACCAGAATACGTAGCACACTTCGCTATCAAGGCAATGTTTGATAAACGCAATATGTATGTGCCTAAACTTTTGGTAAGGTTATACTCTTGGATGCGATATATTATCCCTAAATCCATTCAAGTCAAGATGATAGGAAATTCTTTAAGAAAAAAAGTAGCATAAATAAAAAGAGGAGCAGTTGCTCCTCTTTTTATTTTAGAAACCATCTTTTTCGTCTTTCTCTTCTTTTCTTGGCTCATCTTCTTCATCTTCTTCACCTTTTTTCTTCTTCTTTTTGTCTTTAGTTGGTTTCTTTTCTTTTTCGTCTTTAGGTTTCTTTTCGTCTTTTTTCTTTTCGTCTTTAGGTTTTTCCTTTTCTTCTTTGGGCTTCTCTTTTTCGTCCTTTGGTTTCTCCTCTTTTACTTTCTCATCTTTCTTCTTTTCATCTTTAGGTTTTTCCTTTTCTTCTTTGGGCTTCTCTTTTTCATCCTTCGGTTTCTCTTCTTTTACTTTCTCATCTTTCTTCTTTTCGTCTTTAGGTTTTTCTTCTTCTTTAGGCTCTTCCTCTTTCGGTTCTACATTTTCCTCATCTTCTTCCTCTTCACCTTTTTTCTTTTTCTTCTTTTTCGATTTTTTCTCTTCTTTGGGTTTTTCCTCCTCTTTAGGTTCTTCTTCCTTCGGTTCTATATTTTCTTCCTCTTCTTCATCACCTTTTTTCTTTTTCTTCTTTTTCGATTTTTTCTCTTCTTTGGGTTCTTCTTCTTCTTCTTTTTCCTCTTTGTCTTTCCTAGGAGTTTCAGGCACAGCACCTAATTTTTTATCAATATAATAGTGTTTGAATTTTGCTTTGAAAGCTTGTGCAGCACCATCATCTGCTATCTCCATACTCAATTCACCAACTTTTTTTGCTTTTTTACCTTTGCTAAAAATATTGTTGAATTTATCTACGGAAGACTCTCCATATAAAGTTCCTTGATGGAATGAAAAATAAAACCACATATCATTTGCTCCTTCGATGTAGAGTGTTAAAATATCTCCATCTGTCATTTTCTGGATTTCCAAATAACCCTCATAAAGACTATTCAAATCTTTATCTAAAACATTTGCAACACCTATTTTACCAACACTATAAAAACTATTGGTTGTGTCAGACCAATGCATATTTACATTAGAAAGTACAATACCTTTGGCTAATAGTTTCTTGTCAGCATTGAACAAAGGAGTAAATTTAGTTCTTGCAGTAGTTTCATACTTTTTAGCTTTACTATCACCCACTATTTCAGCAAGTTTACTCATTAGAGAAACGTCCTCAGTACTATAAGCAGCTTCTCCACCATCCATTTTATTCAAATTCAACATATCACCCATTACAGCAAAAGCTGATTTGAACTTAGAAAAGTCCATTACAAAAAACTGATTGAACTGGTAATCATCTTTCTTCAAATTAATTTTGACATTACCAGAAGAAAAAACATTTTTTTGCAAAGCTTCATCTACCATATTGAATTTACCTTGCATTTCGATGGTTGCTTTGGAGTCATCAAAAGTAAATAAACTACCCTGATAACTTTCTTTTTCCAAACGAGCTTTGTCTGTAATCTTAAATTCATTGAGTTCAGGAACATAAGATAAAACACCTTTTGTTAGAAATAAATCACCATCCAAATCTTCTTTTTTACTTGATAAGAAAGTTGTATAAAGCTTTCCTGCTTCACCTGCATAATGTAAGCCAGAAGTTAGAATTTTATCTTCTACACTGGTTTTTTCGTCTAATTCTATATAAACATCTCCTGCATCTCTTTGGTATGGAATCCAAGAGTCAAAGTCTTTTCTACTTTTCAAAGACAAACGAATAGAACCATCTAAAATTAAATCTTTCTTATAAGCCAACATTTCAGCTTTACCCTTAAACTGTATACGAGAGGTAATGAAGAAATTATCTGTTTCTAAAACTTCTCCTTGAGATTGTGTGTAACGACTAGGCAAATGCAGTGTGTCCAAATCTTTCTTTCTACGTTTTTTCTTAACTACACCAGCCTCTGAAAGACTATCTCTGCCAACTAATTCAAATTTATCAAACTTTATTTTAGTAGTATCTTTGATTACATTTACATATCTATAAGTTGCATCACCTTCAAAATCTTCTCGATGGTTGATTTTGATATTTCCATGCACAAGTGTATGATAAAAATTAATAGTGTCTACTACAATAGTTGCATCTTTTAGTTCTTGAATATCTGCACCTTTCAAAATGGTAACTTTGCCTTTATTTGGGATAATACGAGCATCTGCCGAAGGGATATAATCAACACCTAATAACTCTAAAATAGGATTATTAATATCTTTTAAATCATATTTTCCACCTTTTGCTTTAAATATAATATCTTTTTGAGGTGTATTTTCTTCTTCAGCAAATTTAGTGGAAGCAAACATAGAAGCACTATCACTATGCATGGTTACATTTTTTTTAGCAACATCCCAAACAGCTTCTTTTACAGATGTCTTAAATTGGGCATAAGGAAAGCTAATAAAATCGTAATTAGGGTTTTGCTGAGCAATTGTTTTGTTATAAGTAATTTTACAAATAGACTTTTTTAAGTCGAAATCTATAAAAATAGCATTTGCATCAATAAGAGGCTTGTTCGTTTCAACTTCTTCTTTTGCAAAAGGATCTTTATCAGTAGAATTTACTTTAAACTCTACAATATTATCTGGTATATCAGGAGTGAAAATTCTTTCTGGAGAGACTTTTACACCTTTGGGAGCAAATAAGAAAAAATCTTTTCTGGAAAGCTCTCCAATACCCCATAACGATTCAGGAGTTATGGCCAATGTTCCTTTTAAACTGGCGGGATTTTTATCATCAAACAACTTAAATAATTTATCTCTGTTTTTAAAAGTGATACTATCAATTTGTACAGAATCTTTGCTTGTAAACCATGCAAGACGTAAATTTTCTCCACTTGCTTTGGGATATAAAGTTTTACCAGCAAAACCTTGTTTTACTTCTAAAGTAGCATTTTCTGTATGTACAGAGTCAGGTGTAAGTACTACAGAGCGAGCTTTTACACTATAAGTATGATTTTTAATTTCAAGATTTTTGCCAGAGGCCACAAGGCCTGTTTTATACATAACAATAGAATCTGCTTTTATCTCTCCATGTTTACTATACAACTTTAAAGATTTTTTTGGACGATGTACAAAACCCAAAGCATATTTAGATTCTA
Source organism: bacterium 336/3 (assembly GCA_001281695.1). NCBI lineage: Bacteria > Pseudomonadati > bacterium 336/3. The sequence continues at coordinate 852,810 of LJIE01000001.1, forward strand.
TACCATTATATTTGGGGTCGTACACAGGTACAAGTTCCTCTTTGATAGGAGGGAAAATATTAGAATGGAAAACACCACTAAATTTAGGTAATTTGCTAGTCAAACTGTCCAATTCTACATTTGGAATCTCAAAATAGACTTGTTTTTTGTGGTAAGCGAACTTCTCTCTATAGAACGCATCAAAATAAATACGCCCACCAGTTTCTACTTTTAGTTTTGGGAATGATTCATAAGTTTCTCCTTTTTTACCACCAGGGATTTGTCCTTTTTTCAAACCTGATTTATTATTGGGATGATTGATATATAAATCACCTGCATTCATCTTGATTTCACCACCTAAATCATATTTGAGTTGTGGATTTTTGGGATCTTGCACAGCAAAAAGTACAGTATCAATAGTTTCCATGGTAAGTTTAAACTCATCATAAGGAAGTGTAAAATTTTTACCAATGAATCTAAAGTTACCTACTGTTACCTCACCTTCCTCCATCATAATTACTCTATCTCCAAATATCCGAATTTCTTTATTTTTAGGTATAAAGTTTAGATTAAGCTTTTTACTTACTGCAAATCGTTCAATGCCTCTAATAACAATACCTCCACCATTGGCATCAATAGTTGCATTAGGCATATAAGGTCCTTTTTTACGATCGCCTTGTGTAAAGAAACCATCTAATTCAAGTAAAACAAAATTGTTAGGGTTTAGATGATTAACCTCTAATTCTTGCCCTAATATTACTTTTTTTACTTCTGTAAATCTGTCAATTTTAAAAGTGTCAGTAAGTGTAATAGTTGTATCTCTAAACAATGTATCTCTTGATATAGAGTCTGTTTTGGGTTTGAAAACTCTTTTAGTGATGTAAACATCTTTTCCTTCAAGTTTAGGATATAAAATTCTTCCTTGATTAAATTTAAACTTAATGGTATCAACCTTGATGCTATCTTTACGAGCATTTCTTGGAGAAATAGACTCTATAATCATATCATCAAAATCTTTATCTGCATAGGAAGAAAATTCAATGGGAAGTTTCTTTTTAGGGTTTTTTTCTGCATACTCCATCGCCCTTTTATATTGGTAGGAGTTAGCACTTTGTGTTGTACGGTTGAGAACAATTATACTACCCGAAAACTCATCATAAGCTACATATCCTTCTCTGGATAGCTTTCGCATAGCCATTTTTACAGCATTTGGATCTATTTTGGATTGTTGTTTTTTCTTGTTGTTATTCTGTTGTGATAAATCATCAAAAATAGCAGCAATATTAAACTCTCTTACTCCCTGAGAATTAGTAGAACCATATTTTCCTGCATAATATTGAACTAGCTTGAGAGGATGAAAATTATAAGAACCATGAATTTCTTCATAACGATCACCATCAAAATAACTAAAGGACTCAAAAATAGCTGGTATTTTGGTATTGGCTCCTACAATGTAAAAATCAACTATATTTTTTTCAGGTTGATAAATAGCCATATCTGCAATGATATACATTTTATGGTATTCATCTATAAAAGGAATATCATCATTTACCTTTTCTTTATAAAGTTTAAATGCATTAGCAGGAGTACTATCATTTGGTAGTTTAATCTTGTTATAACTCAATACAACATCTGAATGTGTAAGAGAGTCAGAACCACTAATATAATAACCAAAAGAGGTATTTTTAGATAATATTTGGTCATCTCCTAAATAAATTTCTTTGGAGTTAGCATGAAACTTCACTTCTCCATCTTTAGTAACCAGTAATCTACAATTTGGGCGTTTACTAGGCGAATAACCATATAGTTTAAGACCTACCATTTTCATTCCACCTGTATAAGATATATTGGTTCCTATATTTTGTATATCAGTTCGTTCACTGTATGACTTGAATATAGGGAAACGAAGGTCTTGCATATTTTTTCTCTTTTCACTCAAAAACTCAAAACTACCTTTTTCTGGGTTTTTTAATTTTTCAGAATAAGAAATGCTTACATTTTCAGCTTTTATTCTTTGTTCTGTTACTTTATGGCTAAATTTATCAAAATCTACATAAATATTTTTTCTCTGAATATTTCCTAGTGCTATGGAATCAACAGTTCCTTTATTGTAGAGGTTTTCCCAAGAAAAGCGACCTTTATCAGCTACAAACATATCTAACTCAAGAAAAAAAGCAATTTTTGTGTTAGTAATACTTACAGAATCATGTGGCGATGAAAAATATAAATTGGTTTTGGGAAATAAAATTACAGGACCAACCACCAAAGGATGTGGATAGGGTTGAATATTTCCTAGAGAATCAGGCTCTCTGCTAGCCTCCTTCCAATCCTTGAACCAACTATTTTGATTTCTAACTGAAGAATCTGCATAAACAAACTCAAAGCCTCCATCTACATAAATTTTATTAAAATTAGAGCTATAAAGGGCTTTGTAAAGTAATAGACTATTGATTCGATTAGAAAAAACATTAATTTTAGCTAAAGAAGCTGTACTTACGAGTTTATCGCTTACCATTAGCAAATTATCTAATTGGTTACTAGTAACGGTTTGCCCTTCTAATCCACCAATAAAAGCTTCTAATAAGTTTTTGATTTCAGTATCTACTTTGCCTCTTTTGTTAACAATCTTTTGGCTTAGAATAATTATTTTAGTTTGTTGGTCAGTTGTAAATGCTCCCCTTGTCCAAGCAGACCTAATCTGTTCAGCTGACTTAATTTGATTGGATTCTCTTAAAATTTTGTCTATTTGCCCTATAAACTCATCAGGATTGGTAGAAAAACGTTGAGAAAAGCCTTGTATAAAGCAGAACAATAATACAATTAAAAAGATGATTTTTTTCATAACTCACAAGATTCAAGACTCTAATTATTTTTTTTACAAACTAACGAAACCCAGTTGTTTTTGGATTTCTTACTTACCAACTCTAGGCCACTGGTTTGTGCAACAGCAAGAATATCATCAATATCTACTTCATAAAATCCACTCAAAAGTAAATAACCATCTTTTACAAGTAAACTAGCATAAGATGGTATATCATTGAGCAAGACATTTCTATTGATATTAGCTAGAATAATATCAAATTTTCTGTTTGTATCAACGGTTTCAATAGTTCCCAAATAAGCTTTAATATGGCTACACTGGTTCAATTCAATATTTTCTTGGGTGTTTTCCACGGCCCAATCATCATTGTCAAATGCTTCTATATCATTAGCCCCCAAGAAATGTGCCATAATAGCAAGTACACCAGTTCCACAGCCAGCATCTAAAACTGTTTTATTTTGATGAGAAATACCCAATTGATGTTCTACCATGAGAGAAGTAGTCTCGTGATGCCCTGTCCCAAAAGACATTTTGGGTGTTATCAAGATTTCATAAGTGAAATTAGGATTGGGTTCATGAAATACTGCTCTAATTCTTACTTTATCAATAATTTCAACAGGCTGATAGTTTTTTTCCCATTCTTCATTCCAATTTACTTTTTGTAAATGCTGATAAGTATAAGTAAACTCATATTGATTTTGTAGTTCTTTTACAGATTGGTCATCAAATATATCTGAAGCAATATAGGCTTGTAAGGCATTTTCATTTTCTACAAACGATTCAAAGCCTAAATCGGCTAATTCTGCTATAAGGAGTTCAACATTTTCTTCTGGAGTCTCTATGATAAGCTCTGTAAACATAGGTGTTTTAAGATGAAGTAAATAAATCAAAATTACGGAAAAAAGCCTTCAAAAACAAAGAGATATTTTGTAAAAAATGATTTTTTCATTATCTTACCATATCATACACCAATTAAGATTATTTTATTTCTGAGCTTTATATTTTAAAACAATTTTATGCAAACTACATCACACTTGCTCATGATACGCCCTGCTGCTTTTGGATTCAATCCAGAAACAGCCCAGACCAATGTTTTTCAAAAAAAAGCTTCTGATTTTTCAGAAGAAATTCATACAAGGGCTTTGGCAGAGTTTGATTATATGGTTGAATTGCTTAGAAAAGAAGATTTGAATGTAATGGTGATTGATGATACCATAGAACCTTATAAACCTGATGCTGTATTTCCAAATAATTGGATAACCACTCATCAAGAAGGTGTGATTGTACTCTATCCAATGCAAGCCCCCAACAGAAGAGTCGAAAGAAGGCAAGATATTGTTGAAATTCTACAAAAACAGTATAAAGTACATAATGTTGTAAATCTTTCTCATTATGAGTCAAAAGGGAAATTTTTGGAAGGGACAGGTAGTATGATTTTTGAACATACACATAAAATAGCTTATGCAAGTCTTTCTACAAGAACAAATACGGAAGTTTTAGATAGATTCTGTAATTCCATGCGTTTTCAGCCTATTACTTTTCAGGCGGTAGATGAGTTTGATAAGCCTATCTACCATACCAATGTACTGATGAGCGTAGGAGATAAGTTTGTGATTATTTGTATGGATGCCATCAAAGAGCTTTCAGACCAAGAAGATTTGATAGCTTCCTTTAGAAAAACACAAAAAGAAGTTTTTAAAATTTCGTATGAACAAATGAAAAATTTTGTTGCAAACTGTTTAGAAGTTACTAACAATAAGGGAGAAAAAATTTTAATTCTTTCGGAAAGAGCTTACCAACATTTAGAAGAAAGTCAAAAAAAGCGTTTAGAAAACTATGTAAAGTTGTTACCATGTCCACTCAATACTATCGAAACTTATGGAGGTGGAAGTGCCCGTTGCATGATAGCTGAAATATTTTTACCAAAATAATAGGGCGAATGTGATTCGCCCCTAAAAAGAAAAAAATATATTTTGAGGATTTTAAAAACCATATCTGTTTTTAGAATTGGAGTTTAATTTTGCCATTGCTTCAATACGCTTGTTAGCAAGTTGTACAGCTGCTTTATGAGTGTTGATTTTTTCTCTTTCAGCAGTTTCAATAATATCCAAAGTATATTGATAGATTCTTTCAGTCTGTTCATAAGCTCTTTCCGAATTATAAGTAGGCATAGCTATTTCACAATATACATTAATGATACCTCCAGAATTGATAAGAAAATCAGGGGCATACAAAATACCTTTTTCTCCACACAAATCTCCATGACGATTTTCATCTTGTAATTGATTATTGGCTGCTCCAGCAATAATTTTACATTTTAGACGACTTAAAGTGTCATCATTTACAGTTGCACCCAATGCACAAGGAGCATAAATATCCATATCAGCATCATAGATATTATCTTTATCAACTACTTGTAAATTAGAAAACTGCTTTGTAAGAGCTTGGATTCTGTCTTCGTAAATATCAGAAATAATTACTTGAGCATTTTCTTTTACAAGATGTTCCACCAAATATTGCCCTACATGCCCAACGCCTTGTACAGCAACTTTTTTCCCTGCCAAACTATCAGATCCATATACTTTTTTGGCTGCTGCTTTCATGCCCACATACACACCATAAGCTGTAACAGGTGAAGGATCTCCACTTCCACCCAAACTTTTAGGCATTCCAGAAACATATTTAGTTTCCATAGCCACTTGTTCAATATCTTGCGTTCCAATCCCTACATCTTCGGCAGTAATATACTTTCCGCCTAAACTATCTACAAAACGACCAAAAGCTCTGAACAAAGCTTCCGATTTATGTTTACGAGCATCTCCAATAATGACAGCTTTTCCGCCTCCAATGTTCAAACCAGCGACGGCATTTTTGTAAGTCATTCCACGAGAAAGACGTAAAACATCTTTAAGAGCTTCTGCTTCAGAGTTGTACATCCACATACGAGTACCACCCGCAGCAGGACCTAAAACAGTATTATGAATAGCGATAATAGCCTTTAAACCAGTTTGAGGATCGTTACAAAAGACGACTTGCTCATGATTATTTTCGTTGATTTGGTCAAAAACAGATTGCATATATAAAGCGTTGAATAAGTGATTAATTGAATCTGATATTTTTTTGTGGCTGTAAAAATAGTTTTTTTTCAAGAAAAATAAGATTTTTGTATGAACTTTTCGGGTAAGTCAATGATTATCCTCAATAACTTATAACATATCACTATTTATGGCTTCTTCTCTCAAAAATTTAAGTGAATATTCAAATAAAAATATAGGCGATATTAGCCAAAAACGTTTTGGTATTGTAGTTGCTGAGTGGAACAGTGAAGTAACAGAAGCCCTTTTGAAAGGAGCTTATGATACTTTACTTAAACATGGAGCAAAAGAAGAAAATATTATAATCAAAACAGTAGCAGGGAGTTATGAGCTTTCTTTAGGTTCTCAATGGTTTGCTGAACGCAGAGATATTGACGCAGTAATTACATTGGGTTGTATTATTCAAGGTGAAACTCGCCATTTTGATTTCATTTCGCATGCTGTAGCTATAGGTATTACTGAAGTAAATTTAAAATATAACAAACCAGTTATTTTTGGCGTTCTTACAACAGACAATCTTGCTCAAGCCATAGACCGTTCGGGTGGTAAACATGGCAACAAAGGAGATGAGGCAGCCATTACAGCAATCAAAATGTTATTTTTCTAAACCAAAATCATGAAAACTCTTACACCAGCTACCCAAACCAGCAGTTATCCTGTTTTGGCTTGGGTTTTACTTTTTTTACTTTCTATTATTTGGGGAACATCTTTTCTACTGATTAAAATAGGGTTAGAAGTTTTTCCACCTGTGCAGGTGGCTTCTTTGCGTATTGCTTCTGCTTTTTTAGTAATAGTGATACCTGCTCTGTGGCATTTTAGGCTTGTACCCAAACAAAAAATAGGCTTTTTATTACTTTCAGGTTTATTAGGTAATTTAATACCTGCGTTTTTATTTGCCATTGCTCAAACAGAAATTAAAAGCTCTGTGGCAAGTATCTTGAACTCTCTAACACCCTTTTTTACATTTGTGGTAGGGGTTCTGTTTTTTAGTAAGAAAAGTGCTTGGCAAAAAGCAATAGGCATTAGCTTAGGAATAGTCGGAACTGTTCTTATTTTTGTAAAGAAAGAAGGAATAGAGTTCAATTCATACGCTCTTTTGATAGTATTAGCTACCATATGTTATGGGTTTAATGTAAACCTAACAGGAAAATACCTCTCAGATGTTCGCCCCATTCATATCACAAGTATTTCTATTTTTATGGTAGGAATGATGGCTAATATATTTTTGTTTGGTTTTACAGATTTTGTAGACGTTTACCAAAATGCTCCAGTTACCAAAACATCTTTTGGCGTATTTATTGATGTTCCTAAAACAGAACTAGCTTTAATTTTAGTAATGGCATTGGGCATTGTAGGTTCTGGAATAAGCTCTATGGTATTTTACAAATTATTACAAATGTCATCACCATTGTTTGCAAGTTCTGTAACTTATGTGATTCCAATTGTAGGAGTAAGCTTGGGAGTATTGAATGGGGAAACTATTACAATGTGGCATTTAATTGGGATGAGTTTTATTATCTTTGGTGTACTCTTAATGAATAGAAATAAATAACAATGGTCCTGAAACAATAATCAATGATGATCAATGAATAAATTTTTAATTCTTCTTGTATTATTGTTTGTTCTTGCTTGTAACAGATTGGATGCTCAATTTGCTCCAAAATACAGCAATGAATTCTTGAATATTGGAGTAGGAGCAAGAGGGCTTGCCATGTCTGGAACAATGACAGTTACTGTGGATGATGTTACTTCCAGCTACTGGAATCCTGCGGGGTTACTTCATATCAAATCTAAATATGAGGTATCTCTGATGCATGCTGAGTATTTTGCAGGTATAGCACAATACGATTATATAGGTTTTGCAACACCCGTAGATTCTACAAGTCATATTGCTATTTCAGCTATTCGTTTTGGCGTAGATGATATTCCCGATACTCGTTTTCTTTATGATGTCAATGGAGCTATTAACTATAATAATGTTCAGTTTTTTTCAGCTGCCGATTATGCCTTTCAGGTTTCTTATGCCAAACGTCTCCCTAAACTAAAAAATCTCCAACTAGGAGGGAATTTTAAAGTAATATACAGGCAAGCAGGCGATTTTGCAACAGCTTGGGGCTTTGGATTGGATGCAGGAGCTCAAATTAAACTGGGTAAATGGAATGTGGGAGCTATGGCAAGAGATATTACAGGAACATTTACGGCTTGGAGGCATAATTTAGCATTGTTGTATGCTATTTATGCACAAACAGGAAATCCCATTCCTCAAAATTCGGTAGAAATTACAGTTCCTAAACTTAATGTAGGAATGAGCAGACGTTTTCCTATTCAAAAAAACTTTGGGTTACTTACAGCTTTTGAATTGCAAAACACCTTTGATGGTAAACGAAATACACTAATTTCCTCCGATTTTATTTCAATCGCTCCAGCTTTGGGGATTGAAGGCGATTATAAGCAAACTATTTTCTTAAGAGCAGGGATTGGTAACTACCAAAAAATCAAAAACTTTGATAGTAGTACATATACTAGCATTCAAAGTAATTTTGGAGCAGGTTTTAAATTGAAACGTTTTACAATTGATTATGCTCTTACAGATGTAGTAAGTAATGATGCAGGGCTATATTCACATGTTTTTTCTGTAAAAGCTATTTTCTAGGTAATAGATACTTCTCTTTAAACTTTATTTTTATAAATTTGCCCAAATACGTTTAATGTTATGAAGCCAAATTTTAGCAATATATCTTTTGAGAGTCTTTTAAAAGTATCCAAACAACCTACAAGTATTGGAGATAATAAAGTTTGGAAAACTCCTGAGAGCATTGATATCTATACTTTTTATACAGCCAATGAAGCTAAAAACCTAAGTCATTTAAGCTTCATAGCAGGAAAACCACCCTATCTAAGAGGTCCATATAGCACTATGTATCTCCAACGCCCTTGGACAATACGCCAATATGCAGGTTTTTCAACTGCCAAAGACTCCAATGCTTTTTATAGAAGAAACCTTGCAGCAGGGCAAAAAGGACTTTCTGTTGCTTTTGACTTGGCAACACACAGAGGCTACGATTCTGATCATCCAAGAGTAGTAGGAGATGTTGGAAAGGCAGGTGTTGCCATTGATAGTGTAGAAGATATGAAAATATTATTTGATGGAATACCATTAAACGATATGTCCGTTTCTATGACCATGAATGGGGCTGTAATTCCTATCATGGCATTTTATATTGTAGCTGCTGAAGAACAAGGAGTAAAAGCAGAAGAGCTTTCTGGAACAATTCAGAATGATATTTTGAAAGAATTCATGGTACGTAATACGTACATTTACCCTCCCAAGCCAAGTATGCGTATTATTGGAGATATTTTTGCTTATGCTTCCAAAAATATGCCTAAATTTAATAATATTAGTATTTCAGGTTATCACATGCATGAGGCAGGGGCAACAGCTGATTTGGAACTTGCCTATACACTTGCAGATGGTTTAGAATATATCAGAACGGGACTTGCAGCAGGACTTGATATTGATGATTTTGCTCCTCGACTCTCATTCTTTTGGGCAATAGGCATGAATCATTTCATGGAGATAGCTAAAATGAGGGCTGGGCGTTTACTTTGGTCAAAAATTGTTAAAAAATTCAACCCCAAAAAGCCTATTTCAATGGCTTTGCGAACACACTGTCAAACATCAGGATATAGCCTTACAGAACAAGACCCCTTCAACAATATAGCTCGTACAGCCATTGAAGCATTGGCTGCTGCTTTAGGGCATACACAATCTTTACATACAAATTCTTTAGATGAGGCAATAGCCTTGCCAACTGATTTTTCGGCTCGTATTGCTCGAAATACACAATTAATATTGCAAGAAGAAAGTAGCATTTGCCAGACTGTTGACCCTTGGGGAGGTTCTTATTATGTAGAAAAACTAACCCATGATTTGGTAGAAAAATCGTGGCAATTAATTGAAGAGGTAGAAGAATTAGGAGGAATGGCAAAAGCTATTGAAACTGGGTTGCCTAAAATGCGTATAGAAGAGGCTGCTGCTAAAAAACAGGCTCGTATAGATGCTAATAAAGAAATTATTGTAGGTGTGAATCAGTTTAAACCTACATCAGAGAAAGAATTGGAACTTTTAGAAGTAGATAACACAACTGTTCGTAATGAACAAATAGCTCGTTTGCAAAAAATAAAAGCTGAAAGAGATAGTGATGCTGTTAAAAAAGCATTAGAGGCAATTATAGAATCTGCTAAAACAGGAGAAGGAAACTTGTTAGATTTGGCTGTACAGGCAGCTCGATTAAGAGCCACTTTAGGCGAAATTTCAGATGCGATGGAAACTGTTTTTGGAAGGTATCAAGCAACCATCCGAGCTATTTCAGGTGTGTATGCTTCAGAAGTTTCTGACGATGAAAATTTTAAGAAAGCACAAGATTTGGCAGATCAATTTGCAGAAATGGAAGGAAGAAGGCCACGTATCATGATTGCTAAAATGGGACAAGATGGACATGATAGAGGAGCTAAAGTAATTGCTACTAGTTTTGCTGATTTAGGTTTTGATGTAGATATAGGTTCTCTATTCCAAACTCCTGCTGAAGTTGCTCGCCAAGCTGCTGAAAATGATGTACATGTAGTGGGTGTAAGTTCTCTTGCAGCTGGTCATAAAACACTTGTACCACAACTCATTGAAGAACTTAAAAAAATAGGTAGAGAAGATATTTTAGTAATAGTAGGCGGAGTGATTCCCCCAAAAGATTATCAATTTCTGTATGAGGCAGGAGTAATGGGTATTTTTGGGCCAGGTACTGTTATTTCTGTGGCTGCACAAAGTATTATATCAAAACTCTTAAATTAAAATTTATTTATAAATATAAAATATTGAAAAAACAAGTATTGGTAGAATTTTGAACCAAATATTGATTTAATTTTAAATTAATATTTGGTTAATATGTTTATTTTTAGTATAATCATGAGATTTTTTATATAGTAAAAATAAACACTATTCTTATGCATTATCAAAGAAAACTTTTATACATAAAAGTACATACAATCTTGTTTGTTGTATTATGCTTAGCAAATAGTACCGTATTTGCACAAATAGATTCAGTTCAAAAAGGTAAACTCTTCTCATCTTCTGTAGATGAATTACTTCTGATACCTGTCAAGGAGAAAAAAGAAGTTAGTATTGCATCTAATATTGTAAAAGATATCGATAAACAACCCGCTTCTGTAACTGTTATCAGTAAAGAGCAAATTAGATTGAGTGGAGCAAGAACTCTCTCTGAGGTTCTTACAGTATTTTCACCAGGTTATTTTGCAGTAGAAGATCAAGATGATATTATTGCAGGCTTCAGAGGAATGGCACCTGATAACAACTCTAAGGTATTACTATTAGTCAATGGGCAGAACTTGAATACAGAGTTTTTTTGGGGACCTCCTGACGCAATTCTAAATAGCCAAAATCTAGAATATATAGAACGTATAGAAGTTATAAGAGGTTCTGGATCAGTTACTTTGGGGCAAGGAGCTTTATTGGGGGTTATTAATATTGTTACGCAAGATGCTAAAAATGAAACAAGTGGGAGTACACAGGTTGCTACTTCTGTAGGTTTAAACGACTATTATGGAGGCTCTTTAGGAGTTAAACTTAATATGAAAGGGATTAAATCTTATACTTATATATCAGGGTTAAATTATCAAGGACAAGAGTTTAGACGTGAAGGTTGGGCAGCTTTACAAAATAATCAGGGTTTTGCAGGAGGAAAAGTTGCAGACATGGGGCATAGATTGCGAAGGAATGATAATATTACAATTATTAATACAACTCAATATAAAGATTTAATTATTAACATCTTAAAAACAGAACAAAAGAGAGATTTATATAATTTTTATAGAGATAGAGAAGTCATTAGGCAAGATTTGTTAAGTTTAGGAGTGAGTTATAATTTTAAAATTTCAGAAAAAATCACCAATACTACTACAGCATCTTTTATCAATGATGATTATGGTTTGTATTCTCTTTCAGGAACTGTTATGGGAGGAACAGCAGAACAAAGATATGGTGGTAAAACGGTTTTTAACATAGATGATTTGTGGAAGCGTAATAAAACAGCAATAGGAGTAGAATATAAAACCTTTTCCATGGGGTTGCCTAATAAAGACAATAATAATTTCATCGCAAATGTGGTGGGTTCTTTTAACCCTGCCACAGCCAATAATGATTTAACAATGTCTTTTCAACAAAAAATAAATCTACTTAGTGTTTTTGCAGAGGATTTTTATTCTATTAATGAAAAAATAGATATATTCGCTGCTTTTCGATATGATCAACACCCATTTTGGGGACAAAATATTTCACCACGTTTTGGAGCAATTTATACACCATCTAAAAAATTATTGATTAGAGCTTCTTATCAAGCAGGCTTTAGAGGGGCTGTAGGACTTCATTATTCTGGAGGATATAGAAAAGATGGTTTTCTTCGTTCCGAAAATTACTCACAAATCAACGGTTTAGGTATTCCTAATGCAAATAACATAGCTTCTATTGTTCCTGAACGAATTAATAATATAGAACTGTCTTTGAAATATAACTTTACTGATGATCTTGTACTAAATACTGTAGGATTCTATAATACAGTACAAAATGTAATAGATGTAGGTGTAATTTACCAAGATCCTAATGTATTTCCAATGATTAGTATAGGTTCTGATGTGCCTGGAGACTGGAATGGATATTGGTATTTTAAAAATACACCTGGAACATTCAATCAATTAGGTAGTGAATCCACTTTAAGTTTTACAAAACCTAAATATTCTTTTATTTTGAGCCATTCTTTAGTCAAAGTAATCAATGCTACTCAAGAACAAAAAGATTTAGCAGAGAATGCTAATAGTATGTACTTAGCATCAGAAGATGGAAAACTTCGCTATAAAGCATTTCCCGAAAATATTATTCGTTTTAATGCACTTGCTAAACCTTTCAAAAAACTTAATGTAGGATTAAACATGCTCTATTATTCTTCTTGGGTCTCACCTGTGGGTACAGTCGCTCAAGGTAGTTTACTTGTAAATATAGGCTTGGGATATGATATTTCTAACAAATCTAGTATAGATATACAAATAAAAAATATCACCAATCAAAATAACTTATACCCAATGAATAGTAATGCAGGAGGACCTGATGTATCACCAGGAACACCTGCTTGGGAAAGCACTACCTTATGGGCTACCTTTAGAATAGATTTATGAGCCTAATTATATGAAATGAATCATTTCTAGAAAGGAATTAAAGTATAAAACAAGCATAATTGCTTGTTTTATACTTTAATTTTTTATGCTTCATAGAGCCATTCTAAAGCTTTTTCAGGGCTTGGAAAATTCTGAAAATCAAAATTTGGATTATTACTACTGAAATGACTAATACTACGTTCTGAAGCTAGTCTATTAAAAATATCTACTGATTCAGACCTTGCCACCTTTAGTCTATACCCTAAACGCTGGGCTGCTTGTTGAGCAGCAGGAAAGAAATCACTCACAAGCCACTCTTCAGAACCAGGAGGGATAATACGTTCTTTACTGGCATCAATATAAAAATAAGAAGCTTTTTTTTCTTCTATTAGATGCATAGATTCTAGCCATACTTGTTTAAACTCATCAAAAGTCAAAAAACTTATAAATTCTAAAATAACAGTGTTTTTAGACTCATCAAAATAAATATTATATTTTTTCATGAGAGATGAATGATTTATAAAATTTATAAAAAAAATTACTTTTTTGATTTGAATTTCTTGAGATTCATTATTTCTTCAATAACTAAAACTGAACAAGTAAAAGGAACTTCTTTACCATTGATATCTGTACTGATAGGTCTTTGTTCCATAGGATTATTAGAAGGTTTGATTTCCTTTGTTTCTATTTTACCTTTAATTTGAACATATTTTCCTTCCCACTTTTTTAAATCAACAGATTTGTTTTCCTTAATTACAATAGCAGATTGATCTTTTTGTTCAAAAACATAATAACTACTACCTTGAGCACAATAACTTTCTCCTGTTTTACTCCAAGGTTTCGCTACAATTTTTCCAGTAAAAGTATCTTGAGCATAAGCGTTCAAACCTAAAAAGGTTAATGCACAAAAAAACAATAGATTTTTTAAGATCATTTTTGCATGAGTTTTGATGATACAATAATGTCCACTATTTTAATATTTTTCTTGAAGAAAACCAAAAGTTATTTTTAAAGAAAAAAAGTTTTTTGTATTTTTAGAAAGAGGCATTTTTTATAATCTACCTAAAACCCCCAGCTTATGAAAGTATTAAATCCTAATTGGCTTACAGAAGGCTTGATAGATTTTGAGTATAAAAAATATATTTTGTTAGCCTACTTTAAAGGCATTCAAGAAGAATTTAAAGCCTCAAAATTATATCCTTATCTTTCAGATATAATTTTTCATTATCAGAATCTACAAAGTGTAAAAGAACATAAAAAAATACTTTATCAGAGTTTTCCTAAGCAAATTAGTAAAGCAGACTTTGAGAAATTACACTTGGAATATGAAAATTTAGTACAAGATGATGAACTCATGGAGGAACTAGAATCTATCATCAGTTTTGCATTGCCTAATTTTAAAAGCTTACTCCTTGAGGGTAAAAATATGTATGAATATATAGAGCAAAATCTTGAATTTTTGCCTATTGGTATATCTCCATTGTATCAGAAAGAAGGCTATCTTTTACTTCACGAAGAGTTTTTAAGAAATATACAAATTTATTATTATCAGGTATCTATGTTTACAAGTATAGAAAATTCTTTTAGAGCTATCCATCTCCAACACATGGAAACCATACAAAAAAGCTTTTTTGAAACTTTTGAAAATCTAAAAATCCAGTTACTTCGTAAGTATAAACAAATGCCAAATCCAGCAACATTTTTAGTAAATGCTAAACTATCGTACCCTTTGGAAGAAACTCTGTTACCACTTGCCAAAAGAATACTGATAAAATATATTTCTCAAAATGCTGCATAAATTTTTTTACAACGAAAAAAAAACTTTCTTTATATTTAGGAGTTAATCATCAATAATGGTTTTTTAGTTTGGAAAAAGAGAAAACATTTTTTTCGGAAAACGAGTTAGTTAGTCAGTTACAAAACAAAAACACAAAAGCATTTGAGTATTTGTACGATAACTACGCACCTACTATATATGGGGTGGTAATACGCATTGTAAGTTCGGAAGAAATTGCACAGGATGTTGTACAAGAAGCCTTTGTGAAAATATGGAGTAATATAGCTCAATATTCAACGGAAAAAGGAAAACTGTTTACATGGGTACTCAATATTGCAAGAAATACAGCTATTGATAAATTAAGGTCTAAAGAAATCAAACAAATACAAAAAAATGATTCTCTAACCTTAAAAGCTTATAAAAAAACAGATGACTCAACTCGGCAAATGAGCGAATACATAGGTTTTAAAGAGATTATGGGTAAGATGAAAGATGAGCATAAGGTAATTATTGATATGATGTATTTTGAGGGTTATTCTCAATCTGAAATAGCTGAAAAGTTATCTATTCCTTTGGGAACAGTAAAAACGAGAGCAAGAAATGCCTTGGAATATTTAAGAAATTTGCTGAAAAGCGACTGGAATTTTTAGAATAGATTTTAAATAATAAAGAACTTGAAAATTCAGGAATATATCGAATCAGGTATTTTAAGTATTTATGTACTTGGTATAGCCTCTGAGGAAGAACGAAGAGAAGTAGAGGATATGGCTCACCAGTATCCTGAAATAGCCAATGAGCTTCATAGCTTACAGGCTTCCTTAAATGAGTATGCATCTCAATTTGAGGTAGCACCTCCAAAAAGCCTCAAAAGCAAAGTGATGCAAAGTATAGAAAAAGATACACCCAATGCGATTATTGGAGTATCTAAAAATAGAGGTTTTTTCCAGTATGGAATGGTAGCTTCTATTGCTTTGTTGCTTGTAAGTCTATTGGGGAATTTCTATTTTTATGGACAATGGCAACAAACGCAAAATGATCTTGCCATTGTCAAAAATCAAAATGTAGAAATAGCCAATAATCAGAAAGTTTTAGAAACAAGATATCAAGAGTTAGAAAGTGAGCTTTCTATGGTACAAAATCCAGCTTATCATATTACCTACTTAGAAGGTATGAAAGATATGGCACCTCAAAGTCATGCTACTGTATTTTGGAATGACGAAAAACAACAAGCATATATATTTACCAATTCGCTACCCAAACCTCCTAAAGGTAAACAGTATCAACTTTGGGCTCTTACAGATGATAATATTGTCTGGGATGCTGGAGTTTTTCATTGGGGAAAGTTCTCGCCAGTAAAGTGTTTCAAAAAACCTCAAAAATTTATCATAACTCTTGAAAAAGAGGGAGGTGTTGTCAAAGCCGAAGGACAAGCTTATGCAGTGGGTGTTGTCAAAATATAACTTTCTCTTAAAGAAAAGCTATATTTTTTTCTATTGAAAAAGAGGTTTTAAAAAAAAACTAAAAATTTTGTTTTCCTCAAAAAAAAAAATAGATTTACCAATAGAAACTAAGGTATCACAAAAAAAATTACAATTATGGCAGTTACACGCGAACAAGTAGAAGACATGATTAACCAATATGTGGCTTCTGTTGGTTTAACCAAAGAAGGTACATTTAACGAACAACGTAGAGCTTGGTATTGGACGATAGGTTCTGCCAAAATCGAAGTTTTCGTTCAATCTATTCCAATGAAAGATGGCACAGAACGTTATTTTTTACGCATTTTTTCACCTCTTATGCAAGTACCTAAATCTAATGAGCAGCAATTTTATCGCCACTTACTAGAATTAAATGACTCTAAATTAGGCGTTAAAATGACTATTATGCCTGGTTCGGATACTGTTTATGCTACTTATGAACGTGATATTCAGGGTATAGATTACAACGAAGTATGTACTTGTATCGCTGATTTGGAATGGTGGGCTGACACTTTAGATGATCAATTGAAAAACCAATATTTAGGAAGATAAACAAAAGCGTCAGATTTTTCTGACGCTTTTTATTTTATTTTTTTAAAATAAATATCAAACTGAGTTCCTATATCAACTTCACTTTGTACTTGTATTCGTCCTCCTAAAGCTTCTACTTGAGTTTTACAAAGATAAAGTCCCATACCTTTACCCTCTTTTTCCAAATGAAATCTTTGGTATAAACCAAATAACTTGTGCATATATTTTTTTAAATCAATGCCCATTCCATTATCTTTAAAAGTTAGACAAACTTCTTGCGGATAATTTCTTGTATAAATCTCTATAATAGGTTTTCTTTTAGGGTGTTTGTATTTGACAGCATTACTAATAAAATTGTAAAAAATACTTTTTAGGTAAGCTTTTACAAAATAAATAGAATCAACTTGCTCAAAATCAAGACTTATTTGCATATCTGAAACTTTATCAAAATAATCTTTGATAACTTCCTTAGCTATAATCTGAAAAGATAAATATTCTAAGTTTTGTTCTTTACCTTTCCTTACATCCAAAATCTCACTTAAATCTTGTAGTGTTTGGTGCATAGAATTGGTAGCAGTAAGTATATGTTTTAATATTTCTTTATTTAAAGGATCTGTAATGTCTACTGTATTGAAAAGATGAGTTAATCCTAATAACTGAGCTACTGGTGAGCGTAGATTATGAGCAGTAATAAAGGCAAACTGCTCTAATTGCATATTTTGGTTTACAAGTTCTAAATTAGCATCTGTAAGTTGTTGAGTTCTTTGTGCAACTAACACTTCTAAATTTTCATTATATTGTTTTAAATACAAGTTTTGTTGTTCTATAATTTTATTTTGTTCAGACAATTGATTTCTACTAGATTCAAGTTCTTCTTGTTGTTGTTTAAGTTCTTCATTTTGAATCTCTATTTCTTCTTGTTTTTGTTGTAATATTCTTGTTCGTTCAGCTACTTGCTTTTCAAGTCGAACATTATTATCTTTTTGAAGTTCAATAACTTTCTGCTGGCTTTTTAGTCTATCTTGACGTACTTTTTCATGTTTTATTCGATTTTTATAACTTAAAGCCAAAGCGAACATAATGACCTCAAAAACGCATGAAATTTCGCCTAAATGAGCTGTTATAAAAGTTCTTGGTAAAAGACCTGTTATTGAAAGAGCAAGCAAAATAGTACCTGTTACATAAAAAATCCAAGCAATAGCAAAATATCTGGCAAAAGGGTTTCCTCTAAGCCAACAAACAATACCAATAATGGTAATACCAAGATTACCAAGATTACCTAATATGATAATTTGTAATGCAAAAAATGGATATGACAAGAAAAAAACACTACAACACACCCATACACCCAAAATAGCATAGATATTCATGATTTTACTTGCCAAAGGAAAGTATCGAAATGTTTGTAAAAAATTTTTAGTGAAAAGTCCAGCACCAATCACCCAAAGGCCCATGGAAAAACCTAAAAATACTTTACCTGTTTGTCCATTATCTCGCCAAATATATTGAAAGAAATGCCCGCTTAATGACAAATAAAATGTGATAGCTCCTGTTAAGAAAATACTGTAATACAGATATTCTTTGTCTTTAAAATATACAAAAAAGAATATACTACCTAGAAACATCAGACCTGTAATACCAATAAAAACACCATAAAAAAGTTCTAACGTTCGAGAAGGCTCTGCAAAATAGCTTCCTCTTTCTATATAAAGGGGGAATTGTATAGGTGTTTCAGATCTGATTTTCAGGTAAACTGTTTGGGGAGTTGTATCTTGGAAAGTAAGAGAAAAAGCAATATATCTGTGTTTTATGGAACGTTGGGTAAAAGAATGTTTAATACCAGTCGTTTCTCCTATCCAAACATTTTGGTTGTTTTTTTTATATAAAACAACTTCATCCAAAAAGGTATAAGAACTATAAATAAGCCAATCTCGAACTTGTGGACTTGTATTTTGTACTCTAATTTTAAGCCAAAAGGTAGAAGAACTGATACCAACATTGAAAACTTTTTGTTTATTTATCTGAAACTCTTTTTGAAATTCAGATTTAGATATTTCATCAATTGTAAGTTTATTAGTTTTGTCCTCTACAAAAGTTAAAAAATCACCAACTTCTTGAGAGGGCTTACTTTCTTGTAATGCAACTACCTGACTATACAGATTATTGAAAAAGAATGTGAAAATATAAATAAACAGAAAAGTCTTCATTTAATCAACATAACTTTTGATAACGAAATGGTATTTTATTGAAAATAGATTGTTCCGAATGATAGTTAAAATATATGATTTTAACAATATATATGACAAGTAAAACTGATTTTTTAAAATAAAAATTTGGAATAATCAAAAAATAATTATCTTTGCAACGACTTCACCTATCAAAAGGCGTAGTTTATAAAGAAGAAGGGAGAGAACAGGCTCTATGAACTTCTGACAACCATCTCTGTAAGAGAAAGGTGCCAAAACCTGCCTAATTTTTAGGAGTTATAAATTTTCACGTTCATGGAAAAACCAAACAAAACATCTCAGAAAAACACTTCAAACAATTTCTTGCTAATCTGTTTAGCTTGTTGTTGTTGCTGTTAGCATTATATCTTTTATAGATATTTTGCTTCCCCCAATTTTTGCCTTTGCTGTAATATGCTTGGGTCAGAAAATACTTCATTCCATTTTTTTTATTCATTCAATATTCACTTTTAAAACCATTACTATCATGTCAAACTATCGTTTTGAAACCCTACAATTACATGCTGGACAAGAAGCTGACCCTACCACCGGTTCAAGAGCTGTCCCTATTTATCAAACTACTTCGTATGTGTTTGAAAATGCCGAACATGGAGCTAATCTATTTGCTCTCAAAGAATTTGGAAACATCTATACACGCTTGATGAATCCCACTACGGATGTATTTGAAAAGCGTATTGCAGCTTTAGAGGGTGGTATTGCTGCTTTGGCAGTAGCCTCTGGACAGGCAGCACAGTTTATTGCTCTGACCAATATTTTACAAACAGGTGATAATTTTGTTTCTACATCTTTTGTATATGGAGGTACATACAATCAGTTTAAAGTACAATTTAAAAGATTGGGTATTGAAGCTCGCTTTGCTAAAGGCGATAAAGTAGAAGAATTTGAAAAGCTCATTGACTCAAAAACCAAAGCTTTATATTTAGAAACTATTGGTAATCCAGGATTTAATATCCCTGACTTTGAAGCAATTGCAGCATTGGCTAAAAAACATGATTTGCCTCTTATTGTAGATAATACTTTTGGGGCAGCAGGTTATTTATTCAGACCCATTGAGCATGGTGCTGCTGTGGTAGTGGCTTCTGCCACCAAATGGATAGGAGGGCATGGAACAAGTATTGGAGGGGTTATTATAGATTCTGGAAAATATAATTGGGGTAATGGAAAGTTTCCTCAATTTACAGAACCCTCTGAAGGCTATCATGGACTCATATTCAATGATGTATTTGGTGTGAATGGTCCTTTTGGTAATTTGAATTTTATTATCAGAGCAAGAGTAGAAGGTTTAAGAGATTGGGGTCCTGCGATTAGTCCATTTAACTCTTTCTTGCTTTTACAAGGTGTAGAAACCCTTTCGTTGCGTGTACAACGTCATGTAGATAATACATTGGCTTTAGCCAAATGGTTAGAACGCCATCCACAAGTAGCCAATGTGAATTACCCAGGGTTAGAGAGTAGCTCATATCATCAATTGGCGAAGAAATACCTTAAAAATGGTTTTGGAGGTGTTTTGTCTTTTGCTATTCAAGGAGATAAACAAACAGCTCAAAATTTTGTAGATAGCTTGAAATTAACAAGCCACCTTGCCAATGTAGGAGATGCGAAAACACTTATCATTCAGCCATCAGCGACTACTCACCAACAACTTACAGAGGAAGAACAGATTTCGGCAGGTGTAACGCCTACGCTTTTGCGTGTGAGTGTTGGTATCGAACATATAGAAGACATTATTGCCGATTTTGAACAAGCTTTTGCAAAAGTAAAAGAATTGGAGTTGATAGAGGCATAGAAAGTTGTTATATTTCCACACTAATGTATATTTGGTGTGGAAATATAAAATCAAAAAACATGAAAAAAATACTATTAATACTTTTGAGTACAATGTGTTTATACGCTTGCCAAAATGCAAATACATTAAATAATCATGATTATGGAGTATCTTTTGAGAACCTGAAAGATAAAGCCCAAGCCCAATGTTTATTGGATTATGTAACACAAGAAAAACTTGACCTAAAAAAATATCAATTATTTGATACCCAAAAAGATACTATCCTCATCAAAGTATTTGGCAAACCCAAAGGCAGATACAAAAAAGAAGATGACAAACAAGCAGCAGAGTTCTCCATTGTACTCTTAGCAAATGATTTATCAAAAAATTGTTTCAATCAAAAAATAGTAAAAATTCAAATGGGGCAATTTGCAAAAGTTAAAGATTATTTAGAAGGCGTTAGTGATGGAAAAGCTGGTTTCAGAGAATATAAGCCCCAACCTTAAAAGTATTTGGTTTTTATCAAAAAAATGTTAGCTTTGTATAACATAGAATAGTAAAAACTATTCTACATAGCTGGTTGAAGGATATTGGGAAGCCATGCTTCTCATTTATCTTTTATAGGAAAGGGTTATGAACTTTCTCAAAACCAATAGTAGTGGGATTTCCATGCCCAGTGTAGATAACTGTATCATCAGGAAGCACAAACATTTTTTCTTTGATAGACTTGATGAGTTGTTGGTGATTGCCTCCTGGTAAATCAGTTCTCCCTATACTCATTTTAAATAAAACATCTCCATTGATACAAAAATTTTGCTCTTTGTTATAAAAAACAACATGTCCAGGTGAGTGTCCAGGTGTAAAAATAACATCTAAAGAAGATTTTCCAAATTCAACTACATCGCCCTCTTCTATAAAACTATCTATTCTGGTAGCTTCAATATGCCCTATACCAAACATACGAGCAGATGCTTCTAAAAAGCCAATATTAAAATTTTCTAAATCATGAGCATAAGCCTGTACATGCCAAGTTTTTTTTACAAACTCGTTGCCAAAAACATGGTCTAAATGGCAATGTGTATTGAGTAGTTTTACAACCTTTAGTTTATGAGTATCTATAAAGCTTTTTAATTGTTGTCTTTCATAATGGTCATAACAACCTGGGTCTATCACAACTGCTTCAAGGGTTTCATCGTATAAGACGTATGTATTTTCAGAAAAAGGACTAAACTCAAAAGATGCAATTTGAATCATGATGGGTAGTGTTTTAAAACCCAAAAATAGCTAAAATTTGGTTTGTTAAGTTTTTTTTGTAGATTTACATGATAATTTTTTTTGAATATTTTAAGCCTTTTTAGTGATATAAAGATTTTATGGCTCAATTTCTGACAGAGGAAGAAAAATTCAGACAAATGATGCAAAACTCTGAATTGGGAGAAGAGGAACAAAGCCCATTAGATAGTATTGATATTGATAAAATATTACATATTTTACGTAAAAATTGGTATTGGGTCATTATTATTCCCACTATTTTTCTTTTAGCAGCTTACCTTTATCTTCGTTATACAAAACCATTATTTCAGAGTTCTTCTAATCTGAAAATGGAAATCAAAGATGAATCAAGTGGACTTAATATCCAAAATCCATTAATTACAGCTCCACAAGATAATATTGCTGGTGAGTTAGAGGTGATTCGTTCCCCTATCATTTATGAAGAAGTTACCAAAAAACTTGACTTGTCTGTAAGTTACTTTGCAGAAGGAAGGATATTGGATAATGAAATGTATGGATACTCACCTATCCATGTACAATCTACTATTTATAATGAAGGCATCTATGGACAGGTATTCTATATATTTGTAGAAGATGGCAGGAATTATATCCTCAAACGAAAGCTAAATGGTAAGATTTTAGCAGAATATAGAGGAGTATTTGACCAAGAACTGAAAAATACAGATTTTAATTTTATTATCAGTCAAAAAAAGGATTTAAAGGCATACTACGAAAATATATTTTTTATACCCAATAGTAGAGGTGCTATCATGGGATACTTATCATCTGGGTTGGAGGCTGCAATAGTCAACCCACAGGCAAAAATTATAGGAATTAGTTTTAAAGACTATAATGCATCCAAAGCTCGTGATATTTTGCATACACTCAGCGAAGTATATCGTAATAAAAGTGTTGAGATAAAAAATAGAGCAAACAAACAAAAACAAGAATATCTAGATTCTCAGATAGAAAAAACTGAAAAAGAGTTGAATGCTTATGAGACTCAAATGGAGAATTTTATCATAGAAAATAAAACCAATAACGTAGAAGCCAAAATAGGAGAGCTAGTAACTAAAATACAACAACTCACAGAAGAGAGAATAAAACTAAATGCCAAACTTCAAAGTATAGTAGAATTACAAATTTATACACAACAAAGAGTTGCTGATAACAAAATAGTACCCATCATGCCAGAAATTGATGCAGCTATTATGCAACAAATTTTTGAACTTAATAAACTTAAAGCAGTACGACAAGAACAAGAACTTTCAGAAAATACGAATACTTATAGTTATCAAAAACTAGGTATTCAAGTTGGTAATTTGCAAAAAAGTATTTCAGAGAGTATAGAGCGTAATAAAACAAAGCTCATCAAAGAAATGACAGAAATAGGTTCTAAACTTTCAGACATAGAACAAGCATTTTATGGACTACCATCTAAAATAACTGAGTTTAATAAACTCCGAAAAAAATATGAAACAGTACAAGGTTATTATAATAGCTTAATTCAACAAAAAATACAAATTGGATTAGCAGAAGCAGGTACTGTACCAAGTTTCGAGGTCATAGCCCCTGCCAATATACCAATAATCCCTATATCTCCCAAAAAGACCCTTATTTACATCATAGCAGGAATAGCTGGTGCTGCTTTGAGTTTACTACTGATTTTAGGGAAATACATCATGAAAAATACCATAGGTACTCAAAACGAGCTAGAAAAGTTGGTAAACTTAGCTATTATGGGGTCTATTCCTAAGTATCGAAAAGAAAAGCTCGAAGTATCCAAATTAGTTGTTCATAAAAATCCAAAATCGGCTGTTAGTGAATCTTTTAGAAATGTAAGAACAAACTTGGATTTTATGTTTTCTCATTCTGAGAAAGACAAAAGCCGAAATTTTCAAAAAGTTATTTCTGTAACTTCAACCATCAGTGGAGAAGGTAAAACGTTTGTAACAATTAATTTAGGAGGTATTATTGCCATGTCTGGACTTCGAGTAGTCATACTCGACTTGGATATGCGTAAACCAAAAGTTCATTTAGGGTTAAATGGTACAAACGAAAAAGGAGTAAGCACCATTTTGATAGGCAGACATTCGTTGGAAGAATGTTTGCGTAGTACGGAAATTGATAACCTCTCTTATATTTCATCAGGTCCCATTCCTCCTAACCCATCAGAACTTATTTTAAGAGATGAATTTAATGATTTAATTAAAAATCTTCAAGAACTCTATGATGTGATTTTAATAGATACTCCTCCTGTGGGTTTGGTTACAGATGCTATGATTATTATGCGTCAAGTGGATGTTCGTTTTTTTGTGATGAGGGCGAATTATTCAAAACGAGGCTTTGCAAAGAATATTCAAAGAATCACGAAAGTACATCAAATTACCAAAATTGGACTTATACTCAACTCTGTTGAATCCAAAGGTACTTATGGATATGGTTATGGGTATGGTTATGATTATGGAGGGTATTATGAAGAAGATACTAAAAAACAAAAATGGTGGAGTTTTTTACAACCCATTCTTGATAAATTGCCTAAAAGAAAATGACCTCTCTGTTAAATGCTATTTTTGGAGGAAAAAAATCTTCTGAGCAAAATACTTTGCAAGTAGATATGCATTCGCATTTGCTTGCTGCCATTGATGATGGTGTTAAGTCTTTGGAAGAATCTTTTGAAATTATTAGAAAATTTAGAGAATTGGGGTACAAAAAAATCATTACAACACCTCATATTATGAGTGATTTTTATAGAAATACTCCTGAAATCATTCAGAAAAAACTCAAAGATTTACAAGACTTTTTAGATAGCAAAGCCTTTTATTTTCCTGTAGAGGCTGCTGCCGAATATTATGTAGATGAATCGTTTTTAGAAATGCTTAAAAAGAAACAAAAAATGCTTTCTTTTGGTGAAGAACGTTATTTGCTTTTTGAAACAGGTTTTATGAATCCACCACCTTTTTTGGATGAAGCTATATTTTTGATGCAAACAGAAGGTTATAAACCGATATTTGCTCATCCTGAAAGATATATTTATCTGTATGATAATTTTTCTATGCTTGAACGCATTTGGGAAACAGGGGTGTATTTACAAGTGAACTTGCTCTCTCTTACTGGATATTACTCAAGAGAAGCAAAAAAAATGGTAGAAAAATTAATTGATGCAAACTTAGTTCATTTTGCGGCCTCCGATTGCCATGGTCATAAACATTTTGAGGCTCTAAAAGAAGCTACAAAAACATCTTATTACAAAAAACTAACTCAAAAGAGCTTACTTAATAATACCTTAATGTAAATTTTTGATAAATTTTATAAAATGTGTACTTTTGCAAAATTTGTCTATAGAATATTAATCGTTAATTAAAAATTTTATCAAAGTGGATTTATTTGAAAGATTATTGAAAGATAGAGGACCTTTAGGACAACATTCTAAAGAGGCTCATGGTTATTTTACATTCCCTAAGTTGGAAGGTGAAATTGCCCCAAGAATGACTTTTAGAGGCAAAGAAGTTTTGACTTGGAGTTTAAATAACTACTTAGGTTTGGCTAACCATCCTGAAGTTCGTAAGGCAGATGCAGAATCAGCTGCAAAGTGGGGAATGGCTTACCCTATGGGTGCAAGAATGATGTCAGGAAACTCAAACCAACATGAAGAGTTAGAAGCTCGTCTTTCTAAATTTGTAGGTAAAGAAGATACAGTGCTTGTAAACTTTGGTTATCAAGGTATTATGTCAGCAATTGATTGTTTGATGACACGCCATGATGTAATTGTTTATGATTCTCTTTCGCATGCTTGTATCATTGATGGAGTACGTTTACATATGGGTAAGCGTTTTGTGTATCCTCATAATGATATGGAGTCATTAGAAACGCAATTAAAAAGAGCAACTCGTATCATTGAACAAACAGGAGGTTCTATCCTTGTAATTACAGAAGGTGTATTTGGTATGGAGGGAACAATGGGCAATCTAAAAGATGTAGTTGCTCTTAAAAAGAAATACGAATTCCGTTTGCTTGTAGATGATGCTCATGGTTTTGGAACAATGGGTGCAACTGGAGCAGGTTCTGGTGAGGCTCAAGGATGTCAAGACGGTATAGATATTTATTTCTCTACATTTGCAAAATCTATGGCAAGTATTGGAGCTTTCCTTTCTGCTGATGCTCAAGTGTGTGATTATTTGCGTTATAACATGCGTTCACAAATTTTTGCTAAAACACTTCCAATGCCTCTTGTAGAAGGAGCTTTGAAACGTTTGGAATTGCTACAAACTCGTCCAGAATTACGTGAAAACCTTTGGAAAATAGTAAATGCTTTACAAACCAAATTAAGAGCTAAAGGCTTCAATATTGGTCGTACAGTATCACCTGTTACACCTGTGTTTTTCCAAGGAGGTAAAGGAGAGGCTACTAAAATGGCATTAGATTTACGTGAAAATTACAATATTTTCTGTTCTGTAGTAGCTTATCCTGTAATCCCTAAAGATAGAATTATGTTGCGTTTAATCCCTACAGCTGTTCATACACTTGAAGATGTAGATATAACTATTGCAGCTTTTGAAGAAGTAGCTGTAAAACTTAAAGATGGAGCTTATGCTGGTGAAGCTATTGCTGTTCCTGATATGAAAAATAGCTAAAAAATATATTTGAAAGGTTGATATAAACATATCAACCTTTATTTTTATTATTAAAGTTGTTTTATATTATCAATACCCAGACAAGAATTTATCAGAACGTTTTTATTAAAAACTACTAAGGTAGATAAATCGTTTTTTAGGAAAAAAATAGAAAGGAAAAATAAAAAATACATGAACCTTTTTTAGACTAAACATTAAAAGATTACCATAAAAAAAATATTTTTCTTGTTTTCTATTGAAAAAAAAACAATTTTGTATTCTCAAATCAGCATTATTTTTCAAATTATGGACTTACAGACTAAAAAAGAAGGAGATTATACATACATAGATGAAGGACAAGGAGAGATTTTATTGTTGCTTCATGGACTTTTTGGAGCTTTAAGCAACTGGAAAGCAGTTATAAATGAATTTTCAAATAGTTATAGAGTAGTAATTCCTATGATGCCTGTTTATGACTTACCTCTCAAAAATACAGGTATAGAATCATTAACAGATTTTATTGAAGGTTTTGTCGAATTTAAAAAATTACAGAACGTTACCCTTTTAGGAAATTCTTTAGGTGGACATATTGCACTAAATTATACACTTCGTAATCAAAGTAATGTGAAAAGCTTAGTACTGACTGGTAGTTCTGGACTTTTTGAAAATACAATGGGAGGCTCTTATCCCAAACGTGGAAGTTTCGACTATATCAAAGATAGGGTAGAATATACCTTCTTTGACCCCAAAACAGCTACAGAAGACTTGGTGTTAGAGGTTTTCGAAATTACTAAAAGTATTCCGAAATGTATGAAAATTGTAGCCATTGCCAAATCTGCTCAAAGACACAATATGGCAAAGGATATCCCTAAAATAAAAATCCCAACACTTCTAATTTGGGGACTAAATGATACAATTACTCCTCCATTGGTTGCTTATGAATTTGATGATAGAATGCCTAATACAGAGTTGCGTTTTATTGATAAATGTGGACATGCCCCGATGATGGAACATCCAGAAAAATTTAATGCAATCTTGCATCAATTCTTACATAGGCTTGGATATGTAAGTGAAAATGTAGCATAGATTTTGATGATATTTACATAAATCCTTACCACTATGACAATGCAAGACTTTACTAATCCCAATATTAGTCCACTTAAAGTGGGTGACTCCCTCGAAAAAGCTCTCAGATGGATGGAAGAGTTGCATTGTCATGCCTTACCTGTAATTACAGAGGAGGGGATTTACAAAGGTCTTATCTATGAAAATACACTTCTTGAACTTTGGGAGAATGAAATAGAGTGGAACTTGATAGCTCTCGAATACCCTGATACCTTCATATATGAAAACCAAAATTGGATGGATGGCATATCTCTTCTAAAAAATGACAAGGAAATGATAGCTCTATTGGATGAAGAAGGTATGTTTTTAGGAGCTATCACTGCCAAAAACTTTATCAATAAATTAGCAAATATTTACTCTTTTCAAGAAGAAGGCTCTATCTTAATACTTGCTGTCAATCAGACAGATTATAGTTTGTCAGAAATTAGTCGGCTTGTTGAGACGAATAATGCGAAAATCTTACATCTCTTTACAGATACAATTCCTCAAGAACCTTTTAGACTTTTAGTTACACTCAAAATAAATCAAATAGATATTAGTCGAATAGTGGCTACTTTTGAGCGTTTTGGCTATGATATAGCTGCCAAATACCATCAAGCTCTTGTTTTTGATGATATTGAGCAAGAACGTTTAGGACTTTTATTTAAGTATTTAAGTTTCTAAATACTATCCATACAGATAAATTTAAAAGAAATGGATTCTATATGACAAAAAAATATCATATAGAATCTTGTATCTTTGAGAAATTAATCATACTTTTCATAGAGCTTCTTATTATTTCCTTATACTTAATATAGGTGATTTCCATCTTAATTTTTATTGTTTAGAAACAGAAAAATTAAAACACTTTTGATTTTTAAATAATACTAATCACCAATACTTAAGCATCTTAAATCTCTGAAAAATAATTTTACCGAGAAATAAACTTATTTCATCGAGTATAGTGTATATATTAATGAATAACCAATATAGGTTATTTATTTTTAAATTATTATTGTATTCTCAAACAATGCCTTTTTGATACTTTTTAAACTTCAAAACAAACCAAAATTTATGATGGTGAAGACTACGCCTCAAAAATGGTTATCAAAATTCAAAAAAACACTAATATTTATAAGTGTTTTTTGGCTTATATCTTTGATATCCTTTGCCCAAGAAACTAACTGTACTGATGGAATCGACAATGATAATGACAATCTAATAGATTGTCAAGACCCAGATTGTCCCAGTTGCGACCCTTCTTTAGAGTGTACAGCTCCCTATACTTATTACATGCCTCCGATTTTTGGAGATAGAGTAAGTTATAACTGTAATTATTATGGTACAGAAGACTTGGTAATCTCTACTTTAGGAAGAGCTACAACAGTAACAATAAAAGCCCCTAATGGAACAATTTTACAAACAGTCAATATTCCTATTGCTAATCCTGTAAATATCCCTATTGATGGAGTCTCTATACCTATTACTCAAATTATGAGTAATAACCCTTCTTTAAACACAGTACAAAGTAATAAAGGTTTAATTATTGAGGCTGACCAACCCCTACAAGCAACTTACAGATTGCTTTCAAGGGCTGGCTGTGCTACAAACAACCAAGATTTATTGCAATTACAAGGAAGAGCTGCATTAGGTCGTTCTTTTTATGCAGCCAGCCAAACAGATATGACAAATTCAACGGGTCACCATCAAGAAAGACATTTTGTATCTGTGATGGCAACCCAAAATAATACACAAGTTACATTTTATGTACCTCCTACATTTAGATTATTTGATAATACAGTTGTAAATATGGCTCTCTCTGATGGCTCAGAAAATACAACATCTGCTCTTGCATTACCAGCAAGCAGAGAAGTAACAGTTACACTCAATGCTGGACAGAGCTATATGATAGCTACTTTAGATGAAAGAATGAGTGTTACAGGTGTTCGTATAACTTCTGATAAAGATATTGTTGTAAACAGTGGCTCACAACATACCAACACTACTCAAGGTGGTGATTCAGATGCGGGATTTCATCAAATTGTACCTACACAAGCATTAGAAACAAACTATATAGCTCTAGATGGTGGAAATGTAAATAATGTAAAAGATTATTTAGTTATCATTTCAGTAGAAAATAACACAACTTTTACTGTAAATGGTGTTTCTGGCGGTACAGATGGTAGAGGCAGAGCAGTTCCTACAACATTGAATGCAGGTCAGTATTTTACATACTATTTTGATGATATTCAATATAAAGCTTACAATTTACAAGCATCCAATCGTTTGTACGTTTATCATGCAAGTACTTATGGTACAAGTGAATTTGGTATGGATATTTTACCACCAATCAGTACTTGTATAGGTAGTAAACAGTTAGATTTTGAACGTCCAGGAACAACCAGTTCAGCTTTTGTAATTGTTCCTACATCAGGCCTTTCTACACTTAGGTTTAGAAATCAGCCCTATACAGTATTTGCAGCAAATATAGACCCTGATGGTGGAGGAGCTCTTCCTGCTGCTCAGGCAAATACAATTGGTACATCAGGTTATTCGTATGTTGTATTTTTAGATGCTAATATTTCAGCTATTGGTGTTAATAATAGGGTTACTTGTAACGAAAAGTTTCACTTAGGAGTAAACTCTCGTACAGGAGGGACAGGAAATTATGCTTTTTATTCTAATTATGAGAAAACCATAGAAGTTTTAGATCCAGTAACTCTCCAACCAACAAACGGATACCAAGCAGGAGAAGTGGATCCTGGTGTTCCCATTACACATTGTCTTTTGGTAACAGGTTGCGGTTCTAATAATACCATTACTGGAGCAACAGCAAGTGGTTATGCAGGTGCTGGTACTGAAGGAACAGTAACAATTTCTGGTACTTGTGTAACTTACACAATGCAACCAGGAGCTCCTTCTTGTGCAAGAGAAACTGTAACTGTAAGCGTTCAAAATGAGTTTGGTATTACGAGTCAGGTGTGTTTACGTTTCGAGAATAGAACCAAACCATTTACAGTAGGAACACCAACACCTACAAATCCTTTTATTTGTACAGTTGGTTTACCTAATTCGGTAAGTGTAAGTGTTCCTGTTACAGTACCAAGTGGCTCACCCACATTTACATGGGTCAATCCTAATGGGGTAACCATTGCCTCTACCAATACAGGTTCAAACCCTAATTTTACTACCACCATTACTGCAAATATTGCAGGAACTTACATACTTACTGTTACAGTTGGTACTTGTAGTCAAAGTGTCAACTTTGTTGTTTCTGCTAGAAACTGTAACGATGCAGATGGTGATGGGATTAATGATACTGTAGATATAGATGATGATAATGATGGTATTATTGATGCAGATGAAGGAACAGGAGATAATGATGGTGATGGAGTGGCCAATAACTTAGACTTGGATAGTGATAATGATGGTATTCCTGATGTAATTGAAGCAGGTGGTGTAGATGCAGATGGTAATGGAATTGTAGATGGAGCAACAAGTGCTACAGTTGGGCCAAATGGCTTGTTTGATCCTCTTGATAATTTAGGTTTAGGTAATCCTGATTCAGATGGTGATGGCATTGCCAATATTTTTGACTTGGATGCTGACAATG
This sequence comes from bacterium 336/3, assembly GCA_001281695.1. Taxonomy (NCBI): domain Bacteria; kingdom Pseudomonadati; species bacterium 336/3. The sequence goes on from LJIE01000001.1 coordinate 884,322, forward strand.
ATGGCATTCCTGATGTAATAGAAGCAGGGGGAGTAGATGTTAATAATGATGGACTTGCAGATAATTATACAGATGCAAACGCCAATGGTTTTATAGACTTATATGATTCTAATGCAGGTGCATCTGGTACACCTATCACAGCTACTGGTCCTGATGGTAATAATGATGGAAGGCCTAGCTCTTATCCACTAGATAATCCTGATGGAGATGGCAGACCTAATTACCTTGATATTGACTCAGATAATGATGGTATTATAGATTTTGTTGAATCAGGATTGCCTGATGCTAACAATGATGGAAGACCAGATGGAGCAACAGGATCAGATGGTTGGAGTGATGTAGTGGATGCTCTAGTGTCATTAAATCTCTTAAATTCTGATTTTTCAGGTTTACCCAACTATTTGGATATAGACGCTGATAATGATGGAATTGTAGATAATGTGGAAGGTCAGAGTACAGCAGGCTATATTGCTCCAACAGGAACAGACTCTGATAATGATGGTTTAGATAATGCTTATGACAATGATGATGCTGTATTTGGTGGAAATGTCAATAATGGTATTACACCAGTAAATACAGATGGAGCAGATGTAGCAGACTATATTGATTTAGATACAGATAATGATGGAAGTTTTGATTTGGTGGAAGGTCATGATAGTGATGGAAATGGAGTAGCAGATACAGGTTCACCAGCGGATAGTGGAATAGGAGGATTAACAGACTCAGATGGAGATGGTTTATTAGATGGATTTGATAACAATGATGCTTCATGGAATCCAACCAATGGAACAACACCAACAAATTATCCAGATGTGATTACAGTGGGAGGAGATAGAGATTGGAGACAAATTAGAGATCATGATGGAGATGGCATACCTGATTTAGTGGATTTGGATGATGATAATGATGGTATCACTGATTTGAATGAAAGTGGAGGAGTAGATCCATTAGCAGATGCAGATGGAGATGGAATACCAAACTACATAGATACAACACCAGGAGTGGGTGTACCAGCTTTTGTGGACACAGATAGCGATGGAATAAATGATGCTTATGACCAAGATCAAGATGGTGTAATTGATGCTTATGATTTAGATTCAGATAATGATGGTATTAGTGATGTGAGTGAATCAGGAGGTAGTGATCCAGATGGAAATGGAATAGCAGGCACAGGAGTACCCACAGTAAATGCTCAAGGTCTTGTGTTGATATTAGGTGTACCTGTAAACAATCCAAATGTGGATAGTGATGGAGATGGAGTACCCAATAGTCAAGATTTAGACTCAGATAATGATGGAATTAGTGATGTTGCTGAAAATGGCAATGGAGCTTTAGATGCCAACAATGATGGTATTGTAGATGGTAGTGATACAGATGGAGATGGAATTATCAACAATGCAGCTATTGACAACAACAGCACAATTGGAGGAAACTTTGCAGCCCCAGCCAATGCAGATGGAGATGGTAGACCTAACTATTTGGATTTAGATTCAGATAATGATGGAATTAGTGATGTTGCTGAAAATGGCAATGGAGCTTTAGATGCTAATAATGATGGTATTGTGGATGGAACAGACTCTGATGGAGATGGAATTATCAACAATACAGCTATTGACAACAACAGCACAATTGGAGGTAACTTTACAGCCCCAGCCAATGCAGATGGAGATACTAGACCTAACTATTTGGATTTAGATTCAGATAATGATGGAATTAGTGATGTTGCTGAAAATGGCAATGGAGCTTTAGATGCTAATAATGATGGTATTGTGGATGGAACAGACTCTGATGGAGATGGAATTATCAACAATACAGCTATTGACAACAACAGCACAATTGGAGGTAACTTTACAGCCCCAGCCAATGCAGATGGAGATGGCAGACCTAACTATTTGGATATTGATTCAGATAATGATGGAATTACAGATATTGATGAGACAAATCCAGCCTTAGATGCCAACAATGATGGTATTGTAGATGGAACAGACTCTGATGGAGATGGAATCATCAACAATGCAACTATTGATAATAACAGTACAGTTGGAGGAAATTTCCCTACTGCACCCAATACAGATTCAAATGGTCTGCCTAACTATTTAGATATAGATGCTGATAATGATGGAATTGTAGATAATGTGGAAGGTCAGAGTACAGCAGGCTATATTGCTCCAACAGGAACAGATACAGATGGAGATGGCTTAGACAATGCTTATGATGCTATTGTAGGTATAGGAGGAGCAGGCATTACACCAGTAAATACAGATGGAGTGGATAATCCTGATTATACAGATTTAAACTCAGATAATGATGCCTTAACAGATTTAATAGAAGGTCATGATAGTGATGGAAATGGAGTAGCAGATGCAGGTTCACCAGCGGATAGTGGAATAGGAGGATCAACAGATACAGATGGAGATGGTTTATTAGATGGATTTGATAACAATGATGCTTCATGGAATCCAACCAATGGAACAACACCAACAAGTTATCCAGATGTGATTACAGTGGGAGGAGATAGAGATTGGAGACAAGTCCCTCTAGCGAATTTGGGAGTAACCAAAGTGGCAAGTAACAATACCCCAGCAGTTGGAAGTAACATTACTTTCACAATTACAGCTAACAATGCAGGTCCAAGTAATGCAACAGGAGTGGTAATCAATGATGTATTACCTGCTGGTTACACATTTGTATCATCTACTCCATCAGTTGGCACTTATAACAGTGGAACAGGAGTTTGGACAATTGGAAACTTAGCAAATGGAGCTTCTGCAACATTAGATATAGTAGTGACAGTGAATGCAACAGGTAGTTATGCTAATACAGCAACAATTTCGGGTAATGAAACAGACCCAACACCTGGAAATAATACTTCTACCTCTACTCCAGTACCAGTTCCACAAGCGAATTTAGGAGTAACCAAAGTAGCAAGTAATAATACTCCAGCAGTTGGAAGTAATATTACTTTCACGATTACAGCTAACAATGCAGGTCCAAGTAATGCAACAGGAGTGGTAATTAATGATGTATTACCTGCTGGTTATACATTTGTATCATCTACTCCATCAGTTGGCACTTATAACAATGGAACAGGAGTTTGGACAATTGGAAACTTAGCCAATGGAGCTTCTGCAACATTAGATATAGTAGTGACAGTGAATGCAACAGGTAGTTATGCTAATACAGCAACAATTTCGGGTAATGAAACAGACCCAACACCTGGAAACAATACTTCTACTTCTACTCCAGTACCAGCTCCACAAGCGAATTTGGGAGTGACCAAAGTAGCAAGTAACAATACTCCAGCAGTTGGAAGTAACATTACTTTCACCATTACAGCCAGCAATGCAGGTCCAAGTAATGCAACAGGAGTGGTAATTAATGATGTATTACCTGCTGGTTACACATTTGTATCATCTACTCCATCAGTTGGCACTTATAACAATGGAACAGGAGTTTGGACAATTGGAAACTTAGCAAATGGAGCTTCTGCAACATTAGATATAGTAGTGACAGTGAATGCAACAGGTAGTTATGCTAATACAGCAACAATTTCGGGTAATGAAACAGACCCAACACCTGGAAACAATACTTCTACCTCTACTCCAGTACCAGCTCCACAAGCGAATTTAGGAGTAACCAAAGTAGCAAGTAACAATACCCCAGCAGTTGGAAGTAACATTACTTTCACAATTACAGCTAACAATGCAGGTCCAAGTAATGCAACAGGAGTGGTAATCAATGATGTATTACCTGCTGGTTACACATTTGTATCATCTACTCCATCAGTTGGCACTTATAACAGTGGAACAGGAGTTTGGACAATTGGAAACTTAGCAAATGGAGCTTCTGCAACATTAGATATAGTAGTGACAGTGAATGCAACAGGTAGTTATGCTAATACAGCAACAATTTCGGGTAATGAAACAGACCCAACACCTGGAAATAATACTTCTACCTCTACTCCAGTACCAGTTCCACAAGCGAATTTAGGAGTAACCAAAGTGGCAAGTAACAATACCCCAGCAGTTGGAAGTAATATTACTTTCACGATTACAGCTAACAATGCAGGTCCAAGTAATGCAACAGGAGTGGTAATTAATGATGTATTACCTGCTGGTTATACATTTGTATCATCTACTCCATCAGTTGGCACTTATAACAATGGAACAGGAGTTTGGACAATTGGAAACTTAGCCAATGGAGCTTCTGCAACATTAGATATAGTAGTGACAGTGAATGTAACAGGTAGTTATGCTAACACAGCAACAATTTCGGGTAATGAAACAGACCCAACACCTGGAAACAATACTTCTACTGCTACTCCAGTACCAGCTCCACAAGCGAATTTGGGAGTGACCAAAGTAGCAAGTAACAATACCCCAGCAGTTGGAAGTAACATTACTTTCACAATTACAGCTAACAATGCAGGTCCAAGTAATGCAACAGGAGTGGTAATCAATGATGTATTACCTGCTGGTTACACATTTGTATCATCTACTCCATCAGTTGGCACTTATAACAGTGGAACAGGAGTTTGGACAATTGGAAACTTAGCAAATGGAGCTTCTGCAACATTAGATATAGTAGTGACAGTGAATGCAACAGGTAGTTATGCTAATACAGCAACAATTTCGGGTAATGAAACAGACCCAACACCTGGAAATAATACTTCTACCTCTACTCCAGTACCAGTTCCACAAGCGAATTTAGGAGTAACCAAAGTGGCAAGTAACAATACTCCAGCAGTTGGAAGTAACATTACTTTCACGATTACAGCTAACAATGCAGGTCCAAGTAATGCAACAGGAGTGGTAATTAATGATGTATTACCAGCTGGCTATACATTTGTATCTTCAACACCATCAGTTGGCACTTATAACAGTGGAACAGGAGTTTGGACAATTGGAAACTTAGCCAATGGAGCTTCTGCAACATTAGATATAGTAGTGACAGTGAATGCAACAGGAAGTTATGCTAATACAGCAACAATTTCGGGTAATGAAACAGACCCAACACCTGGAAACAATACTTCTACCTCTACTCCAGTACCAGTTAATCTTGCACCTACTGCTAACAATGATACCAATGGAACATCTCTAAATACACCAGTAAGTGGTGGAGTAAGTGGCAATGATGTGTTACCTGCTGGTGGAACATATACCTTCACAGTAACAACACCTCCTAACCCTGCTCAAGGAACAGTAGTGATGAACCCTGATGGGACTTATACTTTCACTCCAGCAACAGGTTTTGTAGGTACTACAACATTTGTTTATCAAGTATGTAATCAGTTTGGACAGTGTAGTTCAGCAACTGTAACTATCACTATAGGACAACCTCCTTTAGCTGTAAATGATACATACAATACAGGTGCAGGCATACCTGTAAATGGAAATGTTGGAACAAATGACCAGAATACAAGTGGTGGAACATTTACATTGGTAAGTGGTGGTACAGCAACACAAAATGGTACATTAGTATTGAACCCTAATGGTACATTTACTTTCACACCAAACAATGGTTTTGTAGGAACAGTGACATTTGTTTATCAGATATGTAATCCAATGGGATGTTCACAAGCAACTGTAACAATTAATGTAGCTCCTCTAGTAGTAGCTGTTGATGATAACTACACAATAGGTGTAAATAATCCTATTACAGATTCTTTATCAATAAATGACATACTTCCTATTGGTTCAGTTCCTGTATTTAGCCTTGTAAATGGCGGTACAGCAGCCGATAATGGTACATTGGTTATAAACCCTAATGGTACATTTACATTCACACCAAATAATGGTTTTGTGGGTACAGTAACATTCACATACCAAGTATGTAATCAGTTTGGACAGTGTAGTACGGCAACTGTAACTATCAATATTATTGAACCAACAGTGATTATTCCTGAAGGATTTTCTCCTAATAATGATGGTACAAACGATTTCTTTATCATCAAAGGTAGAAATGGAAGACCATTAGTCTTGAAAATCTATAATCGTTGGGGTAATTTGGTGTATGAAAATAACAATTATGAAGATAATTGGAATGGAACAGCTAATATAGGTATCCGTATAGGTGACCAACTTCCTGATGGCACATATTTTTATACAGCTGAATTCAAGGATAATGGTGAACGTTATGCACGTTATCTAACTATCAAACGTTAATTTCAAATCAACTTGCAGATCTCTCTGGGTATCCAGAGAGCTTCTGTAAGTCAAACCAACAAAGACAATGAAAAAGATTCAAAATATTGTTTTAGGGTTTTTGATGTTATCAAGTTTGATAGCATCTGCCCAACAAGATGCGATGTTTTCGCAGTATATGTTCAATCCAATTGCTGTAAACCCTGCTTATGTAGGTAGTAATGAAGCACTTACATTTACAGGTTTATTTAGAAGCCAATGGGTAGGTATTAAAGGAGCTCCTAATACAGGTACATTTTCGATAGATGCACCTTTTAGAGGTGAAAAAATGGGAGTAGGTCTGAATTTAGTTGCAGATAGAATAGGGATTATAAGTACTATTGGTGCTTTTGGTTCTTATGCTTATCGCATCAAAACTTCTGAAAAGGGTAGATTGGCTTTAGGTTTACAAGTTGGATTTAGCCAGTATACAGCAGATTTGCAAGGAGTAAATTTAGGAGACCCTAATGACCCAGCTTTTTCCAATAATATCAACCATTTACAACCCAATGTAGGTGTAGGAACATGGTATAATACAGATAGACTTTTTGTAGGAGTTTCTATTCCTCATTTGATAAATAATTCACTTACAGATGAGTATCAATTTTTAAATGATACAAATGGAGCGAGACAGTACAGACATTATTTCATTACAGCAGGTTATGCTTTTGATTTGAAAGAAGACTTGGTATTGAAACCCTCTGTTTTATTTAAAGGAGTAGGAGGAGCACCTTTACAAGTAGATTTGAATGCAACATTATGGTATTTAGATAGATTTGGAGTGGGAGCTTCTTGGCGTTCATTTAGTTCTGCCAATATTCTGGTAGGATATAAAATCAATGAACAATTGAGTGCTGGTTATGCCTATGATTTTTCTACGACAGACCTACAAAAATACAATAGTGGTAGTCATGAATTGATGTTGCGTTATCAGTTAAAATCTGATAAAACTAAAATTATCACTCCAAGATTCTTTTAAGCATGAAAAAGATATTTATTATAGTAGCATTCTTTCCCATACTGGTGTATGGTCAAAGTCTCAAGAAGAAAGTAGCAGACAAAGATTTCTCAAGTTTTCATTATGTTGAAGCTATCAAACATTATGAAAGTCTTGTGGCTAAAAATCCTGAAGATGCAGACTCTGAAGAAAAATTGGCAGAAAGCTATCGCCAAATTAACGATACCAAAAATGCTGAAAAATGGTATGGTAAAGTAGCTCAAAGAGCAGGTTCTAAACCTATTGCCAAACTTTATTATGCAGAATCTCTTGCCAATGAAAAGAAATATGAGGAAGCAAAAGTATGGTATGCTAAATATGCTCAGGAAATGGCAAGTGATAGCAGAGGCAATAACTTTGTAAATTTCTATACTAAGGAAATGAGTAGTTTAGAGAAAAGTGCAAATGATTATAGTATTGAAAAAGCAACTTTCAATTCTGAAACTGGCTCTGATTTTAGCCCTGCTTTTATGGGAGATAAAATTGTTTTTTGCTCAAATCGCCATTCTACAAGCAATGGTATCAGAAAAGATGAGTTTAAGTGGACGAAAACCTCTTTTTTAGATTTGTATGTAGTAGATGCAAATGGCAATGTAGAAGTTTTTAACAAAAAACTTAATAGTCGTTATCATGAAGGACCTGTAGCTTTTTTTCAAGGAAATAACAAGGTTGTTTTTACTCGTAACAATTATTTTGAAGGTAAATACAAAGAAAGTTCTGAAGGAGTAAATAAATTAAAAATGTTTTTTGCAGAAAAAACTGAAAATGGTTCTTGGGGCAATGTAGTTCCTTTTCCATATAATAGTGATGAATATAGTGTTGGGCATCCTACACTTTCGCCAGATGGACAAACACTTTATTTCGCTTCTGATATGCCTGGTGGTTTAGGAGAGACAGATATTTATATGTCTAAACTCGAAAATGGTGTTTGGGGAAAACCTGTAAATATGGGTAAGGGTATCAATACAGAAGGTAAAGAAGAATTTCCTTTTATGGATGGTAAAGGACATTTGTTTTTCTCTTCAACAGGATACGGAGGTTTTGGAGGTTTAGATATTTTCTTTGCTGAGAATGTAAATGGACAATTTGAGAAACCTACTAATGTAGGTTTGCCACTCAACTCTTCTCAAGATGATTTTGGTATTATTGTAGATGAAACAGGAATGGCAGGCTATCTTTCATCTGATAGAGCTAGTGCTGCTGCTCAAGATGATATTTACAAATTTTCAGGAAAACCTTTTGGTAATTTTATTACGCTCAAAGCAATTACGATTCATGCTGAAACTAAGAATCCAATTCCAATGGCTAATGTAGATATTAGTGTTGAAGAGGTGGTTAGTAGCAGTGTTTCAGGGGAAAATGGAATGGTAGAAGGTAAATTTAACAGAACAAAAACTTATAGCTTTGTTGTGAAAAAAGAAGGTTTTGAAGAAAAAAGAATGACTTTGACACCCGAGCAACTTAAGACTTATAAAAATGGAGATTTGATAGAGATTCCTCTTGTTCCAATTCCTCAGAATATGCCTGTTGTGGTAATTTTGGATGAAGAAACTCGAGAGCCTGTTGCATCACACTTACTAATAGTAGATAAAACCAAAAAAGCAGTTTTTGAGCAGAAGGAAGTCAGTAAAACGACTGTAGAAAAGATAGGAAATGGAAAGTTTGACTTGAATGTAACTGCAAAAGGGTATTTCTTCAAGAATGACACCATGAGCATTGTAGATAATAAGAAAAAAACAGAAAAAATTGTTTTGCTTAAAAGATTAAAGAAAAATATGGTTTTGGTAGTAAACAATATCAATTTCGAGTTTAATTCTGATAAACTGACTCTACAATCCAAAAAAGAAGTAGATTATATCTACGAATTGATGAAGGAAAATCCGAGTTTAAAAATAGGTGTGTATGCTCACACGGATGCTGTAGGTACAGATGCTAAAAACTTAGACTTATCAAATCGAAGAGCAAAATCTGTTTATAGCTATATCAATTCTAAAGGAATACCCATTGAAAGAATGAAATGGCAAGGTTTTGGGGAAAGTAAACCCATAGAAACCAATAATACTAAAGAAGGTAGAGCTAAAAATAGAAGGGTAGAATTTGAAGTATTGGAAGTAGAAGGTGTAGAAATTAAAGATAAATATGATTCTAATAAAGGAATAAAAGACGATAAGTTTGATGAGAAAAAAGCTTCGGAAGAAGAAAGAAAGAAAAAAGAGAAAGAAGGGAAACCTTAATAAAGAGCAGGCTTAAAGCCTGCTCTTTTGATTTTTGAGTCAATTTCTCTAATCTTAGTTCTTGTTTTTGATGATATTAAATAAGAATTTCTTGGACTTCTGTTTAAATATTTGAGTTTTTAGAACATATTTTTTCATTTTAATCTTTCAATATGGAGTTGCAAACAAAATTTACACTTTTAATATCACATCAAAAATATTCCCAATACAAATAATAGTATTGGGAATATAGAATTTTGATATTGTGTATTTCTACTTAGGCATCAATACTTTATCAATAAGATGCACCACACCATTAGATGCAGCAACATCTGCTGAAGATACATGGGCATCTCCAACCATTACTTTACCATCTTTGACAGAAACTCTTATTTTCCCACCTTCTACAGTAGTAAGCTCTTGTCCATCTTTGAGTTCAGCAGCCAAATGCTTACCACTTACTACATGATAGGTAAGTGTTTTAGTAAGTTTAGCTTTGTTTTCAGGCTTTAATAAACTATCTACATCTTTCTGAATGGCACTAAAAGCGGCATCGGTTGGTGCAAATACTGTGAAAGGTCCTTTTCCTTCTAGAGTTTCTACTAATCCTGCTGCTTTTACAGCGGCAGCAAGCGTTTTGGCACTTTCAGAAGCCAAAGTTACAATATTTTTGTTTGAGTCCATGTTAGAAAAAATTTAAGTGATTGTAGATATTCTACTTGACAAAGTTCAGTAAAAAAAATCCATAAACTTTACACACAAAAATCATTAACTTACATAAATTTCAGTTTTTAGACCTTCTCAATATTGACCTTCAATACAAAATCTTCCATATCAACTTCTTCAGAGTTTCCATTAAGAGCAGGAACAAGTTCAAAAGAAAGAGCTTGTACTTCACCAGCAATGTAATTTTTATGTTTTTCTAAAGCTGTATTTACTTCATCAGAAGCTTGTTGTATTTGCACCTTAATTTTATCAGCTACTTCTAAGTTTTTGTCTTTTCTTAGATTTTGTAAACGATTTACAAGCTCTCTGGCTATACCTTCTTGCTTCAAATTGTCTGTGAGTGTAATATCCAAAGCTACAGTAAGCCCTTTATCACTTGATACAGACCAGCCTGCAATTTCTTTGGCTTCTACTACTACATCTTCCATTGTAAGTGTGATGAATCCATCAGAAGTTTGAGCTTCAAAAAGTCCTTCTTTCTCCAATTTATTGATATCCTCTTGGCTAAACTGTTGAATGATGCCTGTTACTTCTTTCATTTTGGTTTTGTAGATTTCACCTAAACGCTTAAAGTTAGGTTTGATGCTTTTTACCAAAATTCCAGATGTATCATCAATGTATTCAATCGCCTTGATGTTCACTTCTGCTTTGATAAGCTCCTGAACAGTAGTAACTTGCTCTTTGCTATGAGCATTGAGTACAGGAATTAATATTCTGCTCAATGGCTGACGAACTTTAAGTTTCTCCTTTTTACGTAAGGCATGAGTAAGCGAACAAATATTCTGAGCTAAATCCATTTTTTGCTCTAAATCTTTGTCAATGAGGTTTTCATCTGCTTTTTGCCAGTTAGTAAGATGTATCGAAATTTCTTCACCTTCAGAACCAACCAAATTTTTATATAAGAAATCTGCATAAAACGGAGCAATTGGTGACATCATTTGAGCAACTACTTTCAAACACTCAAACAAAGTTTCGTAGGCAGCTTGTTTGTCTGTATTCATTTCACCTACCCAAAAACGTTTACGAGAAAGCCTTACGTACCAATTAGAAAGATGCTCAGTAACAAAATCGCTGATGGTACGAGCAGCTTTAGTTGGTTCGTATTCGTTAAATGCCTTTTCTACTTCCAAAATAGTAGTCTGGAGTTTAGAAAGTACCCAACGGTCAAGCTCGGTAAATGCTTGGTTTTTCAAACCTGTGGGCTTGAATTTATCCAAATTGGCATAAAGAGCAAAAAAGTTGTAGGTGTTATGAAGCGTTCCAAAAAACTTATTTCTTACTTCCACGATACCATCCAAATCGAATTTAAGGTTATCCCAAGGGTTGGCATTTTCTATCATGTACCAACGAGTGGTATCTGCTCCGTATTTCTCCATGGTTTCAAAAGGATTGACAACATTTCCTTTTGATTTGGACATTTTCTCGCCATTTTTATCCAATACAAGCCCTGTAGAAACCACATTTTTGAATGCTACGCTATCAAAAAGCATTACTGCAATGGCATGAAGTGTAAAGAACCAACCTCTTGTTTGGTCAACACCCTCTGAGATGAAATCGGCAGGGTAAGCATTTTTATAAATCTCCTGATTTTCAAAAGGATAATGCCATTGTGCATAAGGCATAGCTCCACTATCAAACCAAACATCTATTAAGTCTGTTTCACGAATCATTTTTTCGCCACTATCCGAAACCAAAACCACATTGTCCACATAAGGTCTATGTAAATCAGGGAGTTCTGTAGGTTGGTTTAAGCCTAATACCTGATTAGCTTTTTCTATTTCAGTTTTGAGTTCAGTAAGTGAACCTATACATTTTTCAGCATCACCATTTTCTGTTCTCCAGATGGGCAGAGGTGTACCCCAATAACGTGAACGGGATAAATTCCAATCCACCAAATTCTCTAACCAGCTACCAAAACGCCCAGAACCTGTACTTTCAGGTTTCCAGTTAATTGTTTTGTTTAGTTCCACCATTCTGTCTTTTAGGGCAGTAGTTTTGATAAACCAGCTATCCAAAGGATAATACAATACAGGTTTACCAGTACGCCAGCAATGTGGATAACTGTGCGAATATTTTTCTACATGAAATGCTTTGTTTTCTTGTTTTAAAATGATGGAAATTAAAACATCTGTAGATTTATAATTTTCTTGGGTTTCGTCTTCAGAGAGATAATTTTTTACATAAAAATCATTTTCGCCATAGACTTTATGCGTTTTGATACCAAAATGCTTTACACTTTCAGCCAAACGACTGCCTACTTCTTTTACAAATTTGCCTTTTTTATCCACTACAGGCACTTCTTTGTCATTTTCGTCAAACACCATGACAGAAGGAATGTTGTTTTGCTTACAAATCCTAAAGTCATCAGCACCAAATACAGAAGCTGTATGAACAATACCTGTACCATCTTCAGTGGTTACAAAATCACCTGCAATTACTCTAAAGGCATTTTTTTCTAAATCTTCATTGGTAACATAAGGCATGAGCTGCTCATAACGGATTTCAAGCAAATCTTTGCCTTTAAACTCAGCTACCAGCTCAAAAGGTATCAGTTTATCGCCTGCTTTGTATTCTTCAAGGCGTAATTCTTTAGCTTTTTCAGGGAAATACTTACCCAATAAATCTTTGGCTAATACCACCGAAACAGCTTTGAATGTATATTGATTAAAAGTTTTTACTTTTACATAACTGATATTTTCACCAACAGCCAGAGCACAGTTTGCAGGGAGAGTCCAAGGGGTGGTTGTCCAAGCTAAGATTCGTACATCTTCATCAGTATTTTCAAATAAAAATGCTGATTTTTCAGAATGTTTTACTTTAAACTCAGCTACAACAGAAGTATCAGACACATCTTGATATGTACCAGGGTAATTGAGTTCATGAGAACTCAAGCCTGTACCAGCAGCGGGCGAGTAGGGTTGTACACTATAACCTTTGTACAACAAGTCTTTTTTGTAGATTTCTTTGAGTAAAAACCACAAACTTTCAATATAAGTATTCTCGTAAGTGATATATGGATTCTGTAAATCGACCCAGTAACCCATTTTTTCAGTCAGGTCATTCCACTGGTCAGTGTACATCATTACTGTTTCTCTACACTTTTGGTTGTAGGCTTCTACTGAAATCTTTGTTCCAATATCGTCTTTTGTGATGCCCAGCATCTTTTCTACTTGCAATTCAACAGGCAAACCATGGGTGTCCCAGCCACCTTTTCTGTGTACTTGGAAGCCTTGAAGGGTTTTATATCTACAAAAAATATCTTTAATAGTACGAGCCATTACGTGGTGAATACCAGGTGTCCCGTTTGCAGATGGAGGACCCTCGTAGAAGGTAAATGTAGGCTTACCTTCTCTCTTTGTTACCGATTGTTCAAATACTTGATTGTCTTTCCAAAACTTCAAGATTTGATTGGCTACTTCGGCGTAATGGAGATTTTTGTGTTCAGGATACATTTTTTTGAAAATTTATGTTATCAACGCTGATTTTCAGAGTGCAAAGATACGAAAAAAAAAAAGAATGAAAAATTATATTCAAGACTTCAAAACCCTTAACAAACACATTTCAAATGTATTAAAAGATGTTTTTGTTGTTTTATGTAAAATTATTTTTACATAATGTAAAAATAATTTTATTTTTTGTAAGGTTTATTTTACATTTATGACATGAACTAAACTTTATAATTTTATGACAACACTTTTTTTATTTCCAAACTCATGGAAAAAAGTAGGATGGGGGCTTTTTATCATTCCTATAATAGTTTGTATGTATTTCTGGATAACAGAAAGTTCAATGGATGCAATATTAAAAACAAAGGTCTTTGCTATCTATCATGATGAGTTTTTAGGAAAGACTGGGTTTTTCCAAATCATAGAAAATCATATTTTAGATGAGCTACTATTGATTACTTGTTTGATAGGAGGCTTGATGGTGGGGTTTGGCAGGACAAAAATTGAGGATGAAATGGTCACAGCAATTCGATATGAAAGTCTGGTTTGGGCAACCTATTTTAATATCACATTTGTGATTTTGGGGACAGCTTTCATTTATGGAGTTGGTTATTTTAATTTTATGATTATTAGTATGATTTCATCTTTAGTTTTTTTCATTATTCGTTTTCAAATTAAATTATATTTGATTCAGAAAGGAGGAAACCATGACGAATAAAATCAAAATACACAGAGCCATTAAAGATATTTCACAGGAGCAATTGGCTCAAGCTATTGGTGTGAGCAGGCAAACTATTAATACAATGGAAAAAAACAAGTATGTTCCTTCTACTGTGTTGGCTTTAAAAATTGCGAAATATTTTGGTGTAATGGTTGAAGAAATTTTTTTCCTTGAAGAAACAGATTAAAAGCTTTTTTTCTTAGATTTAAAGTAAAAAACTTGCTCATTCGTCTTCGTGTGTATGAAGACCGTAATGAATTTATCAATGGCTCAAAAAAACTCCATATCCATCACCGAAACTGTCAAGAAATACAGCAAAAAGTTATTTGGATTTATTCGGGGTAAAGTAAAATCTTCGGAAGATGCCGAAGACATTTTACAAGATATTTGGTATCAGTTAAGCAATATAGATCCGGATAATTTGGAGAATGTAAATGCTTGGTTGCACCGAGTTGCTCGAAATAAAGTAACAGATAGTTATAGAAAGAAAACAAATGAACTTTTAGAAGATTATGCTTATGAAAATGAAGAAGGAGAGTTGAATTTTAAAGAAATACTTCTTTTAGATGATAGTAACAATCCAGATTTAGAATTTTTCAAAGAAACATTCTGGCGAGAGCTTATGGAGGCTTTGGAAGAATTACCTGAAAAACAAAGGCAGGTTTTTATGATGAATGAAATAGAAGACTTAACTTTGCAAGAAATAGCAGACCAAACAGGTGAAAATCTCAAAACAATTATCAGCAGAAAACAATATGCTATAAAACATCTGAGAAATAAGCTAGGCTATTTGTATGAAGAACTAAACTATTAAAATGATGAAAGCATCTCCCAATTCTGATAAAAGATGGCTTGCCTTTCCAATTTTACTGGTGGCTTTGGCTGCTGGAAGTGCTGCTGTATGGCTTCTTTGGAATTGGTTGATGCCTGAAATATTCAAACTACCTCAAATTTCGTATTGGCAAGCGATGGGATTATTAGTACTATCTCGATTACTTGTGGGAGGGTGGGGTTCTAGAAAATCACATCATCGAACACCCTTCGAGAAAGAAGCTTTTAAACAAAAGTTTATGAATATGACAGATGAGGAAAAGCTGAAATTTAAAGAAGAATGGAAACAACGTTGTAATAAACAAAACCCATCAGATAACTAAACTGATGGGTTTTTTAATTTTTTTCAAAATAATTTCAAAATAATTAAAGTAAAAATTCTATTTGTACGTCTGCATAGTTGTAACCCAAAATTTCTACAACTATGGTGAAATCAATTTTTAAATCGGTATTGATAGGTGTATTGCTTGGTGCG
The DNA here is from genome assembly GCA_001281695.1 of bacterium 336/3. Lineage (NCBI taxonomy): Bacteria > Pseudomonadati > bacterium 336/3. The sequence goes on from LJIE01000001.1 coordinate 899,913, forward strand.
ATGGCATTTTTTGTACCTGTCTTTTTGGTCAGTATGTTTATTTTATTTGGACTGGCTCGTCTTTTCGGAGGCAAACGCAGAGAAAAATGGATGTACTATCAAATTCGTTTTGCTGAAAAAATACGCAATATGAGTGAAGATGAATATACACAATTTAGAGTCTCTTTAGCATCTGCAAGGTGCAATTATCAAAAAGAAGCTACGCCTTTAAAGTAAAAAAGTTTCTCATTCGTCTATCTATTTACAACTCTTAAACTCGTACAGCTATGAATAGAAAATCAAAAATAATCGTAGGTTTTTTGGCTGCTGCCATCACTTTCGGAAGTCTTGTGGCTTTTGTAAAACCACATCATAAGCATAAACATGCTTGTCATCAATCAAATATCAAAGAAAATCAAAAAACAAACCCTCAACCCTCAAAATAATTATGTTCAAAGGATTTCATTCAGCAGGTAGCTCACATGGTTGTGGCTCTGCATATCAGAAACAATACTTTATGCCTCATTTTACAAAAGGAGGTTATCGCAGACCTAAATACAATGTTCCCATGAACGTTGTAGAGTCGGAAACAGCTTATGAAGTGCATGTATTTGCAGTAGGTTTTGAGAAAGAACATATTTCTCTTACAGTGGTAGATGATGTACTCTATATCAGTGGAACAAAAACAATAGAAGCTTCTCCAAATTTCACTCGCCAAGAGTTTCCTGTCAAAAATTTTGAAAGAACACTCAACTTAAATGGGCAAGTAGATGTGGAAAACATTAGTGCAAAATCTGAAAATGGAGTTTTGATAGTATCTTTACCCAAAACTAAAGAAGCTCAGAAAAAAGAGTATAAAGTAGAAGTAAAATAAAAAAAGCCTGTGTACTACACAGGCTTTTTGTTTGTAAAATATGGAAAAGGCAAAATTAGTTATGTTGATAATGATAAAAAATTCCTGTATCAAAGGGAGTCCAGACGCAAGCTTTTTGCCCAGCTATTTTCAGGGCATTGTTTGTCCAAGTATTGCAAGTATGAAATAAACTATAACTGCCTGTAGCTTCATAAAAAGCATCATTTTTTCCATATCTTGCATCAGTTTGGATACAAACAAAATGATTTTCAGAGTCAGTTTTAAAACTCTTTTTTACATATTCTATGAGTTTCTGATATTGATTTGCTGAAATTTTAATTTTTACACAATTTTTTCCTTCTTTTAATTCTTGATAAAAAGTAGTATGGATGGCTGTTTTACTTAATCCAAAAGCAGCTTTGAAGGCAGTTGAGAATTTTAAATCAGCCCAAGTAGGCGTTTCCAAGTAAAAGCCTCTATCACCCCAACCCAAAGCTACATACTGAAATGCTGTATCTTTACTATTAGTATTCTCAAATTTAATTTCTTCACTCCAGTCAATAAAATTTGTTTTGATAGGCAATACAATATCTGTATGAACGCCATTAGTTAAAATATAAATCGAAATATCTTTAGACGTATTGGGTTCAGCATTTACACTCATTCTTGAAAGCGTATAGGCAGAAAGAGCATATGTACATAACGTTGTTACAAAGAAAAGAATCGCAATACCTACTCTTTTGAGAATTCTGATGGGTTTGAAAGCTATTTTCATGGGAAATTAAAATATAAATTCATCTTTTAATTTCCCAATAGAAAAAAAGTAACCCAATAAAGGCTAAAAATAAATTTTTATTCTGCTCGTTTTACAGGGCAAGTAGAAAGTCCAAAAATACTATATAAAGGGCAAAAGCCTATTGCACTTGTTAAACTAAATACTCCAGCTAAAACTAACAAAATAATACCCAAAGTACCAGTAACAATATTGGTAAAATATAGAGCTACAAAAATAGTAGCAATCACCAAACGGATGATTTTATCAGCAGAACCTACATTCTTTTTCATAATAGTAGAAATTAAGACGTGAAATATTGAATACTTAATACAATAAGAGAAACAAGTAAAATGCAAATCAGACAGACCAATATGAATTTGAAAGCTTTTGTCATGGATTGTATGATATAAAGATAGATGTTTGAACATCATAAAAACATGAAAAAAAGTAAGGAATGCTATGATTATAGTCATAAAAAAAGCCTCCTAAATGGAGGCTTACTTATCTTGAAATATGCAAATTATTTTTTACCACTAAAGTTCCATGTTTTTGTACCTGCTACAATAGCGATGTCTAGAGAGTTTTGTGAAAGAGTAATACCAGCTACTTCACCTTTTACATGGGTTGCAATATAAGTTCCTTTAGAAGTAAGTTGAAAACTAATATTTTCTACGGGAGGTACATTTTTATTAAACTCAATGGAGTAAGTGTTTTTTCCTGTTTCTACTATATTAGCTATTCCAGTACCACTGGCACTTATCATTTTAGAACCTCCATAGTTTAAATCACCTTTAAATTTTCCCAGCATGGTTGAAGGTAACTTGGCTGGTACAATGCTCATTTGAAACGAGACAGATACAATGCTTACCAAAAAAGCAAATATAATAATCTGTGAAATGGAATGTTGCTTAGATACTTTCATAAAATTCGAGATTTAGTGATATACATGCTCATTCATGTTTACGACTAAAAAAGAAAATGGTTGTATCTTTTACATAATTTATTTGGGATAATGGTATGATAATAAAAAAGCCTCCAAATAGAGGAGGCTTTTAATGTTATTGAAAAAATTCTTTCATTTTTTCAAAGAAACTTTTTTCACTTTTATCTGGGGATGGCATAAAATTTTTAGAATTTCGGAGTTTTTCTAAAATAATTTTTTCATCTGGAGTTAATTTTTTTGGTGTCCAAATATTGATATGTACCAATTGATCACCACGCTCATATCTCTGAATATCTTTTACTCCTTTTCCTTTAAGCCTTAAAATCTTGCCACTTTGAGTGCCTGGCTCTATTTTGATTTTCACTTTACCATCAATAGTGGGAACTTCTACAGATGCTCCAAGAGCTGCGTCTACAAAACTGATATATAAATCGTATATAATATTGCTACCATCACGTTTGAGTTGTTCGTCTTCAGCTTCTTCAATTACTACATATAAATCTCCATATTGTCCACCACGCTGAGGATAATTTCCTTTTCCAGCAATAGAAAGTTGCATACCTTCCATCACACCAGCAGGCACACGAATAGGAATGATTTCCTCTTCTAATACTCGTCCTTCACCTACACAAACATCACATTTTTGACTAATTATTTTTCCAGTACCTTCGCAAGTAGGACAAGTGGCTGTACTTATCATCTGACCAAGCATGGTGTTAGTAACTCTTCTTACTTGCCCTGTGCCTCCACAAGTTCCACAATTTTGTAGAGAAACTCCATTTTTGGAACCATTGCCATTACATGACTTACAAGCTACATGACGTTTTACTTTTATTTTCTTTTCTGAACCTTCAGCTACTTCTTGTAGGGTAAGCTTGAGTTTAATACGTAAATTTGTTCCTCTTCTCATGGTTGCACCTCTTCCACCTCCACCTCCGAAAAAACTTTCAAAACCACTCCCTCCGCCAAAAATATCACTAAATCTAGAGAAAATATCTTCCATATCCATACCTCCACCAAAATCTCCATATCCAGCTCCACCAGCTCCTAAACCTCCATGTCCAAACTGATCATAACGTTTGCGTTTTTCTGTATCTGAAAGAACTTCATAGGCTTCTGCAGCTTCTTTAAATTTCTCTTCAGCCTCATGATTACCAGGGTTTTTATCTGGATGATATTTGATAGCAAGTTGGCGATATGCTTTTTTTAATTCTTCGGGTGTAGCTGTACGTGCTACCCCTAATATTTCATAATAATCTCTCTTTGCCATAGTTGTATTTTAGTTTCCTATTACTACTTTGGCAAAACGAACTACTTTTTCGCCTAAATAATAACCTTTTTCTACTGTATCAATCACTTTACCTTTCAGTTCTTCGGATGGGGCAGGTACTTGAGCAATGGCTTCATGCTTGTCTGGGTCAAAATCTTGCCCATTAGACTCCATCACCACCAAGCTTTGTTTTTCTAAGAATTTAGAAAACTTCTGATAAATCAAGTTAACACCTTCTTTTGCTGTTTCTATTTTTAATTCAGGAGTTTCAAAAGATTTGAGGGCTCTTTCAAAATCATCAAATACTGGCAGAATATCTGTCAGTAATTTGGCATTGGCTTGCTCTAAAAAATCTATTTTTTCTTTAGCTGTTCTGCGTCTAAAATTTTCAAAATCAGCGTACAATCTCAAATAAGAATCTTTTTGTTCAGCTAAATTTTTCTCTAGCAAACGTACTTTTTCTTCTAAAGAAGCAGAAGCATTGTCCTGATTTTTTACTTCTTCTGTTTTTTCTTCAGGAGTTGTATTTTCTTTTGATTCTTGAGGAGTTTCTTCTCCTACTTTAGTTTCTTTAAGTTCGTCTTGATTCATATTTTCCATAAAAATAAATAGCTTTTGAGATGCAATTATCAATTTTTTTGCCAAAGGTTTTTTATGACAGAATGGCAGTGTGTTTTATTGTTTTTTATCTGTGAATGCTACGATTATAAGCCCTAAAATTATGCATTTAACAAATAGAAATAAAAGGAAAATTTTTCATGGCAAATAGTTTTAGAAATCGGATTAGACGAAAATTTAAAAAACTTTCACCGAATAATTTGTAAAACTGATGGAGATGTTTGGTTGATATACCTAATTTAATTTTTAGAAAGAAAACTGATGATTTTCTTTGGTGCGTCATCAAAGAAAAAAAATTATGAATGCCATAGAAATTAAGAATTTAGGTTATCAGTTTTCAAAAGACAATGTTATTCTTCAAAATATTAGCTTGTGTATTCCTGAAGGGAGTATTTATGGTTTTTTAGGACCTAACGGAGCAGGTAAAACCACTACTCTTCGACTTATTTTAGGTTTACTTAAAAAGCAAAATGGAGATATTTCTGTTTTGGGTAAAGTTTTAGAAAAGAATAGGATAGAAGTATTGAGAGAAATAGGCTCTCTGATAGAAATGCCTTCTATTTATAGCCATTTAACAGCAAAAGAAAATTTGGAAATTTGGCGAAGGATTTATCAATGCCCTAAGAATAGAATAGAAGAAGTCTTAAAACTTGTTGGACTCGAAAATGTGGGTTTGAAAAAAACAGGACAGTTTTCTTTGGGAATGAAACAACGTATGGGAATTGCTATTGCCCTTTTGCATCATCCGAAACTACTTATTTTAGATGAACCCACCAATGGTTTAGACCCTAATGGGATGATAGAAATGAGAGACTTGTTGAAAAACCTGAATAAAAATTATGGAATAACTATCCTGATTTCAAGTCATTTACTTTCAGAAATGGAAAAAATGACCACTCATATTGGAGTGATTCATCAGGGCACAATGAGATTTGAAGGGACATTGGATGAGTTTTTCAAATTGCGAAGTGTGTCGAATAACGTTCGTCTCAGAACAAATGCTCTTGCTAAAGCAACCGAATTGCTTACAAATTATGCTTTTAGTGTACAGGACAATACAATTGAGGTGAAAATCCAGAATGAATTAGAAGTTGCTTCTATTGTAAAAATGCTTGTTACACACGATATAGCTGTTTACGAGGCAACTACAAATCAAAATAATATAGAAACGGTATTTATGAACCTTATAAACTAAAAAATTATGATAAATTTTTTATATAGCTTCCAGAGCGAATGGCTCAAATTACGCAGAAGTAGTGCCTTATGGCTTACATTGGTGGGTGGATTACTGATACCTTCCATTATTTTAATAGCAAGGCTTGTTCGTTATAAGCAAACTATTCAAGAAAACTCTTTAGAACAAGTATGGTTTATATTGTTCAATCGTTGTTGGGAGAATATGGCAATATTGGTTTTACCTGTTGGGATTATTTTAGTAGCAAGCCTTATTCATCAGATAGAGTACCGAAACAACGCATGGAAACAAGTACTTACCTCTCCTCAAAGCCTCCATACTATTTTCTGGTCAAAATACTTGGTTGTATTTATCATGCTTTTTGGTTTTTTTGTACTATTGAATATAGGGATTTACTTAACAGGTATTGTTCCTACATTGCTTTATGCTTCTGTTCCTTTTCCTAAAGGAGAATTTCCTATCAAAATATTTATGGAGAAAAATCTGTATTTTATGTTGGGAATATTGCCTATTTTGGGTTTTCAATACCTTTTGAGCTTACATATTAAAAATTTTATTGTATCAATTGGAGTAGGCTTTGTATTACTGATAGCTTCATTGATAGGCATTGGTTGGGAACATAATTATATATTGCCATACAATTATGCAGCTATTGAACATTTAATGGGTAATAAACATCTTCTTCTCCAAAATAATATCAGAAGTTGGGCTGTAAGCTATTTTTTCTTAGCTACAATTTTGAGTTATGTGTTGTTTTTATTTAGAAATCAGGATTTAAGATTACATTATGGTAAAGTATTAAAAATTGTTTTAATATTAAATTTATTGTGGATGATATCCATTTGGGGATTAAATACCAAGAAAAATGCTGCCAATAAATTGAGTATGTTGGTAAATAAACAATAGATATTAAGTACATGCGTAAAAAATGAAGAAAATCTTTGTTATTATTCTCAATATAGGCTACTGGCTATGTTATTTCCTTTTGTTGATGATTATTTTGCTCTTGACAGTACAACCACAAAAAGATTTTTGGCAAAAAGAAAAATACATAGCCATGACTTTTATAGGAGTTTTTACAGTGTTACCTGCTATTATTTCTTTTTATGGAAGCTATTTTTTCTTAATTCCATTCATCAATCAGAAAAAGCATAAAAAATTTGCAATAGGAGCAGTTATCTTAACTCTTATCAGTATTACTGTTACTTTTTTTATTGTTGTGCCTTTTATCAATCCAAATTTGACATTTGAAAAAATTGTAGGTATAGCTTTGGAAGTAGGTATTATGCTAGGAGTTTTATCTGTAATTCATGGGACGTTGGGGCTTGTGGTAAAGGGTTTTATCAATTGGTATCAGGACATTAAATGGAAAGAACAAATTACCCAAAAGAATCTTGAAATAGAATTGGCTCTCATTAAATCACAAATAGACCCTCATTTTCTTTTCAATACACTCAACAATATTGATATTCTGATTGAAAAAGATGCCCAGCAAGCATCTTTGTACTTAAATAAACTTTCAGAAATTATGCGTTTTATGCTCTATGAAACCAAAACAGAAAGAATATCTCTCCAAAAAGAAGTAGAATACATTACAAAATACATGGATTTACAGAAAATAAGAACTTCTAATCCTAATTTTGCTATATTTTCAGTGGAAGGAAATATTCAAAAACATATAATTGCACCCATGATTTTCATTCCATTCATTGAAAATGCTTTTAAATATGCACCTGTTTTGAAAGAAGGTAATGTAATTGAAATACAGATACTTGTAAATAATAACTCAATTGATTTTTTTTGTAAAAATAAAATACAAAATATGATAGCTCAAAAAGATTTTGGAGGGTTGGGCAATGATTTGATTCAAAAAAGATTGGAGCTTCTGTATGCGAAAAAACACACATTGGAAATAAAACAAACATATGAAAACTATGAAGTACATTTAAACATCAAAACAGATGAAAATTAACTGTATTATTGTAGAGGATGAGCCTTTGGCTCAGGAAAGAGCAAAAGATTATGTCAATAAAGTTCCTTTTTTGGAGCTTCTGGGAGTATTTGATAACGCCTTAGAGGCTTTAGGTTTTTTGAAAAATAATACTGTTGATTTACTTTTTTTAGACATCAATCTGGGTAATTTTTCGGGTATTCAACTTCTTGAAAATGCCACTATTACAAGTCAGGTTGTTTTTACAACAGCGTATCAGGAGTATGCTCTCAAGGGTTATGAGTTGCAAGTTGCTGATTATCTGCTTAAACCTTATACATTTGAACGTTTTGTACAGGCTGTCAGTAGGGTTCAGGAGCTTGTTGGAAATAAACAAGAAAGCCTGACAAGTCAGAAAAAATTTATCTTTGTGAAAACTGAATATCGTTTGGAAAAAATTAATTTAGAGGATATTATCTATATTGAAGGCATGGATGATTATAGACAAATCCATACAACCACAAAGAAAATCATGACACTCCAAACATTTACAGATTTGGAGAAGGAAATACCTTCAAATATTGTTTGTAGGGTTCATAAATCGTATATGGTAGCTATTGGGCATATAGAATCCATTGAAAAAGACAGAATTAAAATAGGCAATAAACTCATTCCTATTTCGGATAGTTATCGAAAAGATTTCTTTGATTTGATAAAATAAGCATCTGATGATAAAAAAACTAAAAAATGTAGCCCTGATTGCTTTTACAGCAAATTTTCTTGCTTGCAATACTGATTCTGCAAACAAAAAATCAGAAAATGACAGTTTGCAAACTTCTGTAAAAAAGGCTGATACAGCCAAACAAAGTGAACTGTTTGATAAAAATAGCTTCAAAGATGCCAAATTGGATGAAGGGGCAAAGAAATTAGCTCAGAAGCATAATCTTTTTGCAATGGATTTGTATAAACAAATGATGGTAAAAGATTCTAATGTGTTTTTTTCTCCTACAAGTGTATATAGTATTTTGGGCGTAAATCTGCTTGCCAGCCAAGAAAAAACGAAGGCAGAACTCGAAAAACTGCTGTATACTCAGTCGGATGCAAATACAGCGAAGAATTTTTATAATCTTTTTGGGCATTTATACCAAATCAATCAGGATACAACCTACAAGTTTAATATTGCCAATGCTATTTGGGTCAATAAAGACATTTCTTTGAAAACTGAATTCACTGATTTAATTAAAAAGAACTTTGAGTTTCAAATAAAATCAGGTGATTTTAAAAACCCAGAATTGGTAAAAGTTATCAACGAGTGGGTCAATAAAAATACAAGAGGCACAATACCTAGTATTATTGAAGCATTAGATCCTGATACCAAACTTGCCATGCTCAATGCAATTTATATGAAAGCTCCTTGGGCAGAGGCTTTTAATGAAAATCAGACTCAGGAAAAAACATTTTATCTGAAGGGCAAAGACACCACAAAGGCTATGTTTATGCACAAATACGAAGCTAATTTGTCTTACACAGAAGACGCTTTGTGGCAGGTGGTTGAACTCCCTTACAAAAACGATAGAATTAGTATGTTTATAGCTCTTCCTAAAGTAAAAAATCAGATTCAAAATATTCAAAATCAGATAAATACAAATAAAATAGAAGCTTGGGAAAAAGCTATGAAATCCGAATTGACAAATTTGAGTATGCCTAAATTTACGATTAGAACGGATGTTATCAATATCAGCGAATTTTTAGACAAAATGGGTGTGAAAGAAGCGTTCTCTGGTACAGCTAATTTTAAATTGATGTTTGATAATAATACAAGTATGCCACTTGGTCAAATATTTCATAAGGCATTTATCAATGTAAATGAAAAAGAAACAGAAGCCTCAGCCGTTACAATTGAATTAAAAACAGAAGAAGCCAGAGAAATACCCATACCCAAAGAGTTTCACGCCAATCATCCATTTGTATTTTGGATAAAAGAAAAAGAAAGTGGTATGATATTGTTTATGGGCAGATTAGATAACCCAAGCCTTCAAAAATAAACTTTTTAGATTTTAGATAAAATCGTAAATTGCAGCCCTAAAACGTAGCTAATATGTTCAAAAATTTTAAATCTGTTAATAAATGTGCTTATGGACGTGGTAGTTTTGCCAAATTGGGTGAGATTATTTCTGAAAAACGCCATGAGAATCAGGGGTATTTTTTGTTTTTGGTAGATGATTATTTTCAAGATAAAGAAGAATTTAAAGCAAGAATTCCTGCTGAAAGCAATGATGTGGTGGAGTTTATCTACACCTCTGGAGAGGAGCCTAAAACATCTCAAATAGACGAATTCAGAGATAGATTTTTATCTCAGAAAGGTCTTCCTGCTGGAGTAATTGGTATTGGTGGTGGAAGTATCATGGATATAGCCAAAGCCTTATCTTTGATGTTTACCAATGAAGGCTCATCAGTTCAGTATCAGGGACTTAATCTGATTAAAAAACCAGGGATTTATCATGTGGGTGTACCTACTATTTCGGGTACAGGTGCAGAAGTATCTATGACAGCTGTACTCACTGGACCTACCAAAAAATTAGGTTTAAAATGTGATTGGACAGTTTTTGACCAAATTGTTCTTGACCCCGATTTGATTGCCAGCGTACCAAGAAATGAGTGGTTTTATACAGGAATGGATACTTATATTCATTGTGTAGAATCTATGAATGGTCGCTTAAAAAACACATTTAGTGAGGCTTATGGTTACAAAGCCATTGAACTTTGTAAAGATGTGTATATCAATGAAGGTTATGGGCAAACTGCTGTCAACGATGAAAAACTGATGGTTGCTTCTTATTTTGGAGGATTAAGCCTTACTTATTCAGAAGTGGGAGTGTGTCATGCTCTTTCTTATGGGCTTTCGTATGTGTTTGGAACAAGACATTGTTTTGCAAATTGTGTGATATTCCCTCATTTAGGTGAATACTACCCAGAGGGTGTGAAGGAATTCAATGAAATGGTGGAGAAGAATAATATTTTTATCCCTAAAAATCTTTCTAAAGACTGGACTGATGCAGAAATCGAGAAAATGATTGATGTTTGTTGGGCACTCACTCACATGTGGAAACATGCTATTGGTGATGATTGGGAACAAAAGCTCACTCGTCAAAAATTAAAAGAATTGTATTTGAAAATGTAAAATATAGGGCGATTTTTTCGCCCTTTTTAAATTAAAACCTATCAGGTTTTATAAAATAATATTTTGTAACTTTTTGATTAAATGCAATCCATAGAACTCAAACCCAACCAAAAAATATATTTTGCTTCTGACTTCCATTTGGGAGTACCTACACTTGAAAAAAGCCAAGAACGTGAACGAAAAATAATTCGTTGGCTCGACTCCATTAAAACGGATGCTCAGGTAATTTTTTTGATGGGTGATATTTTTGATTTTTGGTTCGAGTACAAACATGCCATCCCAAAGGGCATGATACGTTTTCAGGGAAAACTTGCTGAATTGGTGGATAGTGGCATACAAGTTGTATTTTTTACAGGAAACCACGATATGTGGCTTTTTGACTACTTTACAAAAGAATTGGGTATTCCTATTTACAGAAAACCTTTGGACGTAGTGATTGGAAACCAGACTTTTTATTTGGGACATGGTGATGGTTTGGGACCTGGTGATAGAAAATATAAAATCTTGAAAAAGATATTTGCCAATCCTGTTTGTCAGTGGTTATTTGGTTTTTTACACCCCAATGTGGGTATAGGAATTGCAAAATACTGGTCAAGACATAGCCGAATACAAAGTACCAAAAAAGGAGAAGAACACTTTTTAGGAGAAGGAGAGTGGCTTTGGACATATACCAAAGAACAGGAACAAAAAAAACACCGAGATTATTACGTTTTTGGACACAGACACTTGCCTCTTGACTTAAAAGTTGGTGAAAAAGCCAGATATATGAATTTAGGGGAATGGCTACATCATTGTACTTACGCTGTTTATGATGGTAAAGATTTGGTTTTGAAGACATTTGAAGAGAATTGAAAGACTTAAATTCTTTTCAAAAAATTATGTTTTGCGTAATTTTTTTCTGATAAGCACAATAAGCAAGTAAATGATTAATGTTAATATCAGCAAGATAGGCTCAAGAGCAAAAACAAATCTTGAATATTCTATTTCTTCAGAATATGAACAACCATAAAAGAACTTTTGCTTTTTTATAATCGTATCGTTGTAAATTAAAAATTCAAAAACTTCACGATGGCAGGTAGAGAGTGTACCTACCCTAATAATCACGTAAGTATACGCCTTGTCATACAAAACAGCATGAGGCATTGTGGGGTCGTTTGCGTTTATAAGAGTTGTGTGATGACCATCTATGCTGGCTCCAAACTTAATAAACAATCCACTTAACGAATCGTGTTGTTTTTTAAAGAATCCTGTGTTTTCTATCTTTTTTAGAATTTGTTGTATCTCTTTATCAGAAGTTTTAGCAGTTTTTGATTTATAAATTTTCTCATAGTTGGATAAATAATAATCATAGTATTTACCTTCTAATATCATTAAGAAAGGTCTTTCATAAATCTGATAGTAGTAATCAGGATTTAAGCTAGAATCAAAAAAAGAAAATAGATTGGTATCTTTGCTGATTTGATTATTTTTTAAATGAGTAATGGAAAGAAATTGGTTTGCCTCTTTTAACTCACTAAAAACGGAGGGTCTTTTGGAGAAATACCCCCACGAATTAAAATTGAGAATTCCGCATACTAAACTTGTTACAACCAAACAAGGGAAGAATACCTTTCCAAAATTGATAAAAAATAGAGATTCTCTCAGCAATAAAGCACTTAATGTGCCTATTAAAATGGGTAGAAGATAACTAATAAAAAACCAAAAAGAATCATTGGTTGCGTTGTAATAAATAAACTCAAAGGTCTTGCTCCATGCGAAAATCAATGTAAAAAACCTTATTAAAACATAAAATATTGAACTTATGGCAATAACTTGGTAAGCTTTTTTCATAGAAAAATTAACTTAGAACTTTTGATAGTAATTGAGCTTAAAAGTAAATATTTTTATAATTTTATCTTCTTAATAAATTATACTATTTATGTGGAAAGAATTTCTTTGGGTGTTTGTTGGTGGTGGGGTAGGAAGCGTGGTGAGGTATGGAATAACACTTCTGACTCAATATTTGAACTGGCAAAAATTTCCTTATAATACCTTGATAGTAAATACCATAGGAGCTTTTCTGATAGGCTTGTTTTTCGGAATGTACCAAGAGCCTGCCACTAGAAACAAACTGATTATAGTAACAGGCTTTTTGGGAGGGTTTACAACTTTTTCAGCTTTTAGTTATGAAACTTTTGTATTAGCTCAAAAATCTATGCTATTAGCCGTTTTAAATGTATTAGCTAATGTTTGCCTCACTCTATTGTTGGTTTGGCTGGGTTATAAATTAACTTCTTAAAGACCTCAAATACAATTGAATCGTATTTTCTAAGCCTAAATACAAAGCATCGCAGACTAACGCATGCCCAATCGAGACTTCTAATAAATGAGGCACACTCTGATGGAAATAATATAAATTCTCTAAACTCAAATCGTGTCCTGCATTGATGCCTAAACCTAAACTATGAGCAATTTCAGCAGCTTTTTTATAAGGTATTACTGCATTCAATGGGTTTTGATCAAAATGATGAGCGTAAGGCTCTGTATAAAGCTCAATTCGGTCTGTGCCTATTTTGGCAGCACCTTCAATAGTTTCCTGAGAGGTATCTGTAAATAATGAAACTCGAATACCAGCATTTTTTAATTCTGCCACAATTTCTTTCAAAAAACTTTGATGCTTAATAGTATCCCAGCCAGCATTTGATGTAAGTACATTGGGAGCATCAGGGACAAGCGTAGCTTGTGTGGGTTTTACTTTCAAAACTAAATCAAGCCATTGTCTATCAGGGTAGCCTTCAATATTAAACTCTGTGGTAATGAGTGGAGCAATATCTAAAACATCCTGATAACGAATATGCCTTTCATCTGGACGTGGGTGAACTGTAACACCCTCAGCTCCAAAATTTTGAATATCTGTTGTTACTTTCTGAATATCAGGATTATTGCCCCCTCTTGCATTACGGATAGTGGCAAATTTATTGATGTTTACACTTAGTTTTGTCATGGCTTGTTGAAGTAGGAATCCAAGACAAATTTAATAAAAGTTTAGTTTTTTTCAGTCTTAAAATCGTCTATTTGTTCTAGAGCTTTCATGGCATTCAATAAAGGAGTCCATTCTTTTCCTTTAAATATTAATAAAAACCATTTTTTGTCTCTGTTTTCTTTTTTGATATTCAGAAATAACCAAACAGCCACATACACAAATATAGATATAACGCTCATTTGTAAAGCAAAAACCCAGAGGTTTTCAAACACATAATCACCCCAATAAAAAGTTGTCCAAAGTGGTAGCTGTAAAAATAATATTCGTGTCACCCATAGAGTAGAAGCCTGTAAACGAGTAATTTGTTCTTGTGTTTGGATAATGGAATGGCTTATATCTATATTGTGGATTAAATACATTTGGTATAAATACACTCCAATTGCAATTTTTGTAATAAGACTTTGCAAACCTGCTGAAATCAAAAAGAAAATACTTGTAGAACTAAAAGCATACAATGTTAAATTGATGACAATATAATCCACCATTAACACCCATAAAACACCTATTATAATCGTAAATATTTTTATAGGCTTCATAGAAGAGATAAAAGACTGAGCTTTCAGCGTACTAATTTCTTCAGTTTGTTGTTTATTTATCAGCAATACATCTTCCAATTTCTGATGATAAGATTGCCACATTTGTTTTAAATTAAATTCTTCCATAGTTTTAAAAATTTGAATGTTTTGAGAATTGTAGTTTCAGTTTTTCTTTAATTCTGCCTACTTTGGTAGCTACATTGGTTACAGAAATTCCTAAAATATCTGCAATTTCTGCATGAGTCTTATCTTCCAAATAAAGTAAAATCAGGGCTTTATCAAGTTCTTTTAATTCACTAATAAATTGTTCTAAAAGACTGATTTGTTGTTCTTTTTGAGGTGTTTGTTCTTCCTGAATCTGAAAAACTTGTTTGTTTAAAGGAACATCTTTAGATTTTTTAATAGAGCCTTTTCGATAAAATGAAATAGCAACATTCAGGGCTATCCGATATAGCCAAGTGGAAATTTTAACACTTTGATTGTATTTGGGAAGAGCTCTCCATACTTGTATCATCATTTCTTGTACAAGGTCTTGTCTATCAAGTTCACCAAAACAATAAGTACGAGCTATTTTTAAAAAAATGCCCTTATGCTCTTCTATAATATCCTGAAACCACTGACTATAATCCATAAAGACAATTGTAATTAAAAAAAATCATAAAAAAACGAATAACAGAGTGAGACAATTTCTTCTCTATTATTCGTAGGTTTTGTGATTTAATCACACTTTTTTAAAACTATTTTTTATTTCTTAAAACAGTATCTGTATAACCATCATCCCAATACATCTTAAACGAATTACAGAAACCATTCTCATCAAAAATAAACTCAATTTGATAATCATTGCCAATTTGATAAAGTATTTGGGTAATACCAATCATTTTTTCAGGACTTTTATAATTTTTTTTATCCATAAATAGTAACTGATTATCTTTAAGGGTTACTTCAAAATAGTCGTATTCACCTACAAGTTTTGATGCAATAGAAGGATTAAGAGTGAATACAATACTTTTTGATTTAAGAAAATTGATTAGAAAATTAATTTGATTTTTCTCAGTATCTGATTTTGCAGCATTTTTTTTATCCTCTAAAATAAGACCTTGAGCTGTAAGTAAGGCATTTTCTTCTGGTATTTGTATTTTTGGAATGATTCCTTTTCCTTCCCAATCTGTTTTTGTTATCACATGCTCAGAACGTGAATAAGGTATAAAACCTACAAATCCATTGCTTAGACTAAAACTTCGTGTCAAATGAGCTCCACCTCTTGTGATTTCTCCTACTATTGTGGCATTTTTTAGGTTTTGCAAATTATAGGCAAAACTCTCTGCTGCAGAGAAAGTTCTTTCACTAGTGAGTATGTAAATGGGCATTTTCATAACCAACCCTCTTGTTTTTTTTGAATGGTTTTCAATATATTGATCATTCCATTTATTATCAATTCTATTAAAACGTCTACCTGTATAAGTTTTGGAACTGAAAAAATAGTTTAAAACTTCACCAGCAACCAGTCCATTTCCTCCAAAATTATTTCTTAAATCAATAATTAATGCATCTGTATTAGCTACAAATTGCATAGCAGCATGAATAGTTTCACTGGTTGCTTGACTGGGAACAGCAAAACCATTTAACTGAATATAGCCAATATTTGAGGGTAAAATTTCTACTTTTCTGAAATGGAAATTTTTCTTCTTGTCTTTTTCAATATCTTCTGTTGTTATTTTCTCAGCTCCTTTTTTTGAAGATAAAAATTCTATTATTTCTTTTTCAAGTTCAAAGTCATAATCAATTCTGAGGTGTTTATCATGGTAAATAGAACGAATATCTTTGTTTATTTGACGAGCCAAATCATTTGGTCTTTTCAATGTGTCATATACACCTTTTTTATTTTGCTCTTTGATAAAGTCAGTCATAAGTTTTGCCTTTTCAGGGAAAACTTAGTTTTTATCTAATGCTTTGCAAATATTATCAACCACTGTATTTTTAGTTTTTAAGTCCATTAACTTGGTTTGTCCTATTGACACAATGTGGACAAAAACAAAAAAAATTAAAGAAAAGATGCTGTTTTTCATTTTGTTATTAGTTTTTGTTCGAAATAATTTTGGAAAGAATAATTTATAAATATTCAACCTTATTCAAAGGTCAAATTTTGTTATTAATGATATGCTTAAGATATTTTTATAATATCATCTTTGTAAATAGAGAAAATAGGTAATAAGTTTTTGTGATTTGTATTTGATGTAAATATAATTGATATATCAAATATAAAGAAAAAAAATAATAAAATTTTATTATTTAATTTTTATTTATTCTTTTCGCTTCACCTGAAAATTCTCCATTGTTTTTGATAAGAATAGTGTCTTTATCTAAAAATGTAACAGAGTAGTTTCTTGATAATACAAAAGCAGTATTTTCAGATGAGAAATATAGCTTTTCAGGTGTACCATCATTGCTATTTTGGATATAGAACTGATTATTATTCTTTGTAATGGAAATATTAAATTCTTTTTTTAGAGTTTTGAGGGTATAACTACCTGTTAAAATATCATTTGATTTGATATTTGGTTGAATAACAGTCTTATATTGATAACTTACATAGTTCTCCCAATGAAAAGTAGTGGCAATGCTATTTAATATTTCAAGGATTATTCCTGCGTAAGAAGTATTTACAATAATTACAGCCCCATCTTTTCCATCAAGACTTCCTATATATACAGATGTATAGCCATCTATGCTACCCGCATGTGTAAAATATTGTCTGTTTCCTTTTTCAAACAACATGATACCCAAACCATTTTTATAAGGTACATCTAAATTGCCATCGTAGGTTTTTTCACCTAATTGTGGTGTAAACATTTTTTGAATAGTTTCTTTTTTGAGAAATGTATTATCTTTTTCATTATAAGCATTTTGAATTGCAATAACCATTTTTGCAATATCATCAGTAGTAGAAACTAATCCTCCCTCAGCCTGACAAGGAAAAACCCAAGAAGGCACAACTTCATAATCATATACATAACCACGAGCCAATTTTTCTTCTTGTACATTATTTAACTTTACTGCAAAAGTACTATTATTCATTTGTAAAGGTCTAAAAATACTATTGGTTAACAAACGGTTATAATCCGTATCAAAATTATCAGACAATATTTTTTGAATAATACAGATTGCTTGGTTAGAATACTGATAATCTTCATTGGGTTTACGGATGCTAATAGCACCCTTTCCTAAAGCGGGTTTTTCGCCTTTTACAATTTGTGTAATATTTGGTAAAGGTTTGTTATGTGTGTAATCCCCTGAAGCTCCATCATCCCTAATAATACCTGCAGTGTGGCTTAATAAGTTAGCAATTGTAATTTTTTGTCCTTTTGAAAATTTATTTTCCTTAAAACTTCCATCTTTTATATACTCTCTAAAATCAGTATTAAGTGAAAGTTTACCTTGTTCAATTAATTTCATCACACACAATGCATTGGCAGTCTTACTAATTGAAGCAAAATGAAATAACGTTGAACTATCTGCTTTTGTATTTTTTGAGATATCAGCTAATCCATAACTTTTGGATAGAACAATATTTCCATTTTTAATTACTGAAATAGCTACTGAGGGAACTTTTCTAAGTTTCATTCTATCAACAATATGATAATGCGTAATTGCACTATCTTTAAGTTGATTAGTTGTGCTTAATCCATTTTCAAACTTTATAACTAAATTTTTATTCTCTTGTGAAAATATCTTGTGATTTAGAATAAAAAGAATAAAGATAAATACCAAGAATATCTTCTGCATTTAATTTTAATTATTAATATTATAAAATATAGGCTTTTTATTCTATTATTTTAAAGTGTATATAAAATTTGAATTAATAAGCTTTATTCAAATTCTATTAAAACCTTATTCTTTTCTACATTTTCTCCTTGTTTAATTTTAATAGCCTTAATAGTGGCATCTGTAGGCGATTTGATTACATTTTCCATCTTCATTGCCTCCAAAATGAGCAAAATATCTCCTTTTTGTACTTTCTGACCTACTTCAATCTTAATATTTATAATCAGTCCAGGCATGGGAGCTTTCACTTGATTTACTTTAACAGAAGCTGTACTATTCAACCCCATTTTTTCCAAAAGTAAATCCATACGATCTTTGGCTGTATAATCAAAAACTTCTCCATTGATTTTCAACTGGAAACTTTTCTCTTGGAAATCAGCTTTTACTACTTCTATTGTAAACGATTGGTCTTGGTGTACTACATGAAAAGTAGAATCATTGAGCGTTGTAAAATCCCAATCAAATGCTTCTTGGTTGATTATTTTCTGATCTTGAGAGGTTTCTACTTCAAAATTTGTTTGCTCATTCCCATGATTTAGTGTAATTTTATGCATAAATTTATCGAAGACCTTATGAGTGTGTTGAGAAAGGTAATAAAACAAATAAAAAAAATTCATTTGCCCAAATTTACAAAGAATTTTTACTTTATGACAGGCTTTGCTTTGTTTGTTTGGATGCTCTTTTTTGATGTAAATGATTTTATCAGTCAATATAAATGGAAAAAACGCCAAGACCGACTGCTGAAAGAAAAAATATATTATGAAGAATTAAATAATTCGCTCAAACAACAAATGAAAGATTACACTGAATCTGAAAATTTTGAGCGATTTGCTCGTGAAAAACACTTGCTTCAAAAGCCTAACGAAGACGTATTTGTCATTGTAGAAGAGGAAGAATAACAAATTTCTTCAAACTTTTTAGTTTAGAATAATGTTAGTTTAGTATCTGTTTGAGTTTTCAGAAAAAAGTGTTTGATGACTGCTCTTTCTTAACATTTTGCTCAAAAAACAGATACATTTTCTTGTTCTTGATACATCACATCTAATATTTTAATTCTATGTTAGGTTACCGTTTTACTGATTATGCCCCTGAAGAAAGTAGCCAACAAGGAAAAGCAAACTTTCAGGATTTGTTAAAAATATTCCTTGATCTCATTAATATGACAGGAGGGAATGTGGCAGAGGCATTGGCATGGCTCAATAATTTAGATAAAAAATATAATCTCACAGACGATGGCTATGGAATAGGAGATTTTATTGAAGATCTAAAACAAAAAGGCTATATCGAAGAAAATGAACAAGAACGTAGTGGTTTACAAATTACTCCCAAAAGTGAGCAAACTATTCGAAGAAATGCCTTAGATGAAATATTTGGTAAACTAAAAAAAACAAAAGTAGGAAATCATCAAACCAAGAAAACAGGGCAGGGTGATGAACTGGGTTCTGATAGAAAAACCTTTCAATTTGGGGATGAATTGGATAAAATAGCATTCACAGAATCTATCAGAAATGCTCAAATTAATCATGGATACGAAAATTTTTTCCTAACTCAAGAAGATTTGGAAGTTGTAGAAACAGAATACAAAGCTCAAACTTCTACGGTTCTGATGATTGATATTTCTCACTCCATGATTCTTTATGGAGAAGATCGCATCACACCTGCAAAAAAAGTGGCAATGGCACTAGCCGAACTGATTACAACTAAATATCCTAAAGATACTCTTGATATTTTGGTATTTGGAAATGATGCTTGGCAGATTAATATCAAAGATTTACCTTATCTACAAGTAGGACCTTACCATACCAATACAGTAGCTGGTTTGGAATTGGCAATGGACTTGCTCAGAAGAAGAAAAAATGCCAACAAACAAATTTTTATGATAACAGATGGAAAGCCCACTTGTCTGAAAGAAGGTATCCGATATTATAAAAATAGCTTTGGCTTGGATAAAAAAATATTAAACAGAACACTTAATTTAGGTGCTCAATGCCGTAGACTGAAAATACCCATCACTACTTTTATGATAGCTTCAGACCCATATTTACAAGAGTTTGTAAGAGAGTTTACAGAAGTTAATCAGGGAAGAGCTTATTACAGCTCACTCAAAGGCTTAGGGCATTATATCTTTGAAGATTATCAGAAAAACAGAAAGAAAAATATCTAAATCTATTCAGACTATTCGGTTTAAAGTCAGAATTTTAACAATATAAAAAAGATTTTTAATAAAAGTTTTTTTTATGTGTTTGATTATCTTATCTTTGTGCCTCCAAAAATTAAAGCTAATTTCTT
Organism: bacterium 336/3; assembly: GCA_001281695.1. Lineage (NCBI taxonomy): Bacteria > Pseudomonadati > bacterium 336/3. The sequence goes on from LJIE01000001.1 coordinate 920,329, forward strand.
GTTTAGCATAAATTAACAATAAAAAGATGACAAAAGCAGAAGTTATTTCAGAAATCGCCAACAACACAGGCATTGACCGTACAGAGGTTCAAAAAACAGTTGAAGAGTTTTTCAACGTGATCAAAGGTAACATGGTAAAAGGCGAAAACGTTTATGTAAGAGGTTTCGGTTCTTTTATCAATAAGAAAAGAGCAAAGAAAACAGCTCGTAACATTTCTAAAAATACAGCACTTATCATTGATGCTCATTATGTTCCTGCTTTCAAACCTGCTAAAACTTTTGTTGATCAGGTAAAGAAAACTGTAAGTGACAAAAATGCAAAGCAAGTTAAAAAGAAAAACTTAGCATAGTGTGCTCAAACCTCAGATAATCATAGTAACAGGTGCAATAGTTTTGGTAGCAGGTTTATTCTTCCTACCCAAAGTTGTTGTGAAAAATCCTTCAGGTATGGTAACACAAGAGTCTTTGAATAATAAAAAGACTGAAGCAACCAAAGAGGAATCTCATACTATGGAAATATCTGAAAATCAGAAACAAAAAATTACACTGTTTAAGAAAAATTTATTAAAATCTACATCTATCCAAGAACAAAGTCAATGGACTGATTCTTTGATAGTATCTTTTAAGGCTATTAATCAGTGGGATAGTGCTGCCAATTATGCAGAAAAACTATCTAATAAAATCAATAATGAAGCAACATGGCTTAAAACAGCCGAAACATATTTTGAAGCATTTACCTTTGCCTTAGATAGTACGAAAATTCGTACACTAGGGCAAAAAGGTTATACAGCCTATGAAAAAGTGTTAAGTTTGAATGAGAGTAATTTATTAGCTCAAACAAAAATGGGGGTTTTATATAAAAGCTTAAACCCTCAAGCACCTATGAAAGGTATCCAAATGGTTTCGGCAGTAGTGAAAAAAGATCCTAAGAATGAATTAGCTTTGTTTTATTTGGGAACTTTCTTTGCAGAACGTGGAGCTTTCCCTGATGCTATTGATAGACTTGAACAAGTAGTTGCTATTAATCCAAAAAATCCTGATGCTTGGATTTACCTTGCACAGTGTTATGAGGAAACTGGTAAACCCGAAAAGGTAAAAGAAGCCTTGACTAATGTTTTGGCTTTGGATATATCTCCCGACATTAAAAAGGAGTTAGAAAAGAAAATTAAAAGTATTCGTTAACCTTTAAAAATATTACTATTATGCCTTGTGGAAAGAAAAGAAAAAGACACAAAATCGCTACTCATAAGCGTAAAAAGAGATTAAGAAAAAATCGTCACAAGAAGAAGTAACATACTTCTCTTACGTTTGGGCTTTCAATACGTGAAAGCCCTTCATTTATTTATTGTATAACCAAAAAATACTATCAATTTGAATAATGAACTGATTATCAATGCCAGCCCTGAAGGGGTACGTATTGCTCTACTCAAGGAAAAACAGATTGTTGAATACCACGTAGAGCAAGAAGGCAGTCAGTTTGTAGTAGGTGATATTTACTTGGGGGTTATCAAAAAGTTAGTACCTGGCATGAATGCAGCTTTTGTAGATGTAGGTTATGAAAAAGATGGTTTCCTACATTACTTAGACTTAGGTGCAAATGTGAGGTCGTTGCTCAAATATACCAAAGAAGTAATAGCCAAAAGACAACAATCAGCTTTTTTAAAAGGCTTCAAATTAGAGTCTGAAATTGATAAAATGGGTAAAATAGAAGAGGTATTACAGAAAAATACTCCTATTTTAGTTCAAATTGCTAAAGAACCCATATCAACCAAAGGACCTCGTTTGGCTTGTGAACTTTCATTAGCTGGACGATATTTAGTATTAGTTCCTTTCTCAGATGCAGTCAGCATTTCTAAGAAAATTGTAAGCCGAGATGAAAGACAAAGGCTTTCTAAATTGGTGAATTCTGTAAAACCCGAAAACTTTGGGGTGATTGTCAGAACTGTAGCCGAAAATGTGGAACTATCCGAAATAGAAGCTGATTTACAAAGCCTGATGCAAAAATGGCAAGAAGGTTATAAAAATCTCAAAGAGGCTATGCCTCGTGAAAAAGTAATAGGTGAGATTGGTCGCGTTTCTGCAATTTTGCGTGATATGCTTAACGATAATTTCGATAATATTGTGGTAGATGATAAACTACTTTACGAAGAAATTAGAGGCTATATCAAAAAAATTGCTCCTAAGCAAGAAAAAATTGTAAAGCTACACAATAGCAAAACTAAAATATTTGAAACTCTTGGTATAGAGAGACAACTTAAAGGACTTTTTGGCAAAACAGTACCTCTTTCGGGTGGAGGCTACCTGATTATTGAACATACAGAAGCTCTCCATGTAATTGATGTAAATAGTGGTAATAAATCTTCTTCTGAAGCAGACCAAGAAGCAACAGCTCTGAATGTAAACTTAGAGGCTGCTACTGAAATAGCCCGCCAACTCCGTATGAGAGATATGGGAGGAATCGTGGTTATTGATTTTATAGATATGAAAAAAGCTGATAATAAGCGTGTTATCTATGAAAAAATGAAAGAAGCTATGGCCGATGATAGAGCCAAACACACTATTTTACCTCTTACACGCTTTGGCTTGATGCAAGTTACACGCCAAAGAGTACGCCCAGAAGTAAATATTGCAACACTCGAAGACTGCTCAGCTTGTGGAGGCACAGGCAAAATTGGAGCAAGTATTATTGTTTCTGATTTGATAGAACAAAATTTAGAATACCTGATTCAAAAAAATAATGAAAAAGGCATTCAACTCATTGTTCATCCTTATTTATATGCTTATTTTACCAAAGGATGGTTCCGCTCCAAAAGATTTAAGTGGTTCTTCCGTTATGGTAGATGGGTAAAAATTCTTGCTGATAGCTCATTTGGAATCAATGAGTTTCGTTTTAAAAATAAGCAAGAAGAAGAAATTGAATTGTAAAAAAACCCTCTTCATGAGGGTTTTTTTATTCCTACCTTTTTATATACCCTATCTTTTAATAAAACTTTTCTGCTTTTAGATATAACTTTTCTAATAAATTTGATAAGTGTCCACTTAGAGTCCTCTATTTTTAGATTATTGTCCACTCCTAATCCTCCTTAAAAATTTGCCAATATAATTCAAGGAGCTACTTTTGTACCATGTTTTTGAAATTCATAAACGTCCGGAAGTAATATGATATTTCTAAGAACAATTAAACAATATAATCAATTTAATTTTAATTTCCTAAAGTGTACGCAGTATGAAAAATCTTAAGCAAAGTTTCCTGATTTTAGCCTCAGTAGCTACATTGTATAGCTGTAAAAAAGCTGAAACTGTCCAAGATATTCAGCCTCAGACAAATGCATCTACACAGATTGCAGATGAAGTCATGGTTTTGAATGAAAATGACTTAAACAAAGCAATTGAAGAGCAAATGAAAAACTCACAAGAAGGTCTTGATTGGAATAAGTCTCCAATTAATGTAGTTTGGAGTGCTATTCAACATTCACAAGATAAACTTCTATTTGTAGGGTACAAACCTGCTCAAGTATCAGAATTAGAGGTACAAAAACATCTTTTAGAGTCTTCTGGAAGTCGTACAACAAGTTGGACAAGTGAGAAGGGGGCTTTATTAAATCTTATCTTAGAAGAAGAAGCAAAAATTAATCCATCTGTAAAACAAGAAGATATATTAGTTTCAGAAATGGATGAACTATCTGCTATAGTTATTAGGATTTCAAACCCTAATACACTTAAAAAAATGAAGAAAAGTGATTTCCTTCGTTATGCTGAACCAACTTATGAACCATCAAAACATTATGAAAATCAGCAAATTGCTACGGAGTCGATCTTACCTCAAAATTTTGGTTGTGGAGCATACTCACCAGTTACAGTGAGTTTTTTAACTCCTAATCCAAATTCTATTGCAATGGAATCATGGAATTATGGTTATCACAGAATCAAAGGTGCTTGGGCAAGTAATGTTACAGGTAAAGGAATAGAAGTTATGGTTTTAGATGGTGGACATTTTGACCAACAACAATTATTAACTACATACATTAACAATGGTTTAATTAAAGGCAGAAGTTTCCGTAAGCAATCTTTTATCTCTAATAGTGTAAATGATCCTCAAGACAATTGTGGTCATGGCACAGCTTTAGCAGGAGTAATAGGAGCTCCTCGTATGGATAATGGTTTTGGTTTTGATAGAGAGCAATCTATGATGGGGGTGGCTTATGGTTGTAACTTATATATGGCAAAAGTTGTAAATGATGTAGTGATAGATACTGCCGAAGAAGTTGCAGCAGTAGCCAATGCCTTTAATACAGCAGCCAATTCTTCTTCTGTAAGAATTATTAGTATGAGCTTGGGTAGAATAGGCAACGTGACAACCATAGCAGATGCCATTCGTAATGCAAAAAATAGAGGTAAACTAATTTTTGTTGCATCAGGTACAGCACCTTGGTTAGTATCTGTTTTCTCTAACTGGAATGGTGCTTCAAGTATTGTATTCCCTGCAAATATGGTAAATGAAACAGTAGCCGTTTCAGGTATCAAAACTAATTTTACAAGAGCTGATGAAGCAGTAGTAGGTGCAGAAACAGATTTTGTTGTAGTGATGCAAAATGATAATTTACCTGCTGGTACTGCAAAAACTCCATTGGGTATGTCTAAAAGTTCTCGTCCATATCCTTCAACTATTGGAGGCTCTTCTGTAGCTACAGCAACTATGGCAGGTATGGCGGCTTTGGTATGGTCTAAATTCCCTGGTGCTACAGCCAATGATATTTTATACAGACTCAGAATTTATTCCAATTTTGGCAATAACCGTCATCCTCAATTTGGTTGGGGAAGTTGCGATGTAAGCAAAGCTATTCAATAGATAATATTTTTACAAAAACATAAAAAAAATTTGGAGTGTAAAATATAATTCTTATATTTGCACTCCAAACACAGAGAGATGGCAGAGCGGTCGAATGCGGCGGTCTTGAAAACCGTTGACTGTAACAGGTCCGGGGGTTCGAATCCCTCTCTCTCTACTAAACCTAAACATTCGTTTAGGTTTTTTTATTTGTATAAGGCTGCAAAATCGGTAATGCTATGATGCTTCTATAACTTTTCAAAATATTTATCTAAAAAATCACCTTTACTTTTAAAGTATTTACCTTTAAAAGTAAAAATAATTCCATCAGAGAAAATTGTATCTTTCTTGTTCATAATGATTCTGTATTCCTTTCCAAATTTATAAGCAACATTTATTTTTCTAAGAGAGTAGATTGTATAAGCAATGGCTTTTACACTGTCTTTATTGTTAATTATTAATTTCTTATTTTTATTTTGAACTTCAATATTTTCAATGGAACTATCTAAATAATGTTGAAGTTGAGTAACAGAGGTTTGTCTTTCAATGAATTTGCTTTTATTAAATGTAAGAGTCAAAATAGAAATGAATAATCCAATGATTGGAAGAATCAGACTTTTTAAAAAGGACATTCTTGTTTTAACTATATTTTTAAGTATTAAATAATTTATGCCAATTGTAATTAAAAAAATAATGAATGTATAAAAAGTAAATTTATTTGAAATTTCATCGGCTACTTCTTTGCCAGTAAACTCTCCAAAATCAGTAACCACTATAAAAAAAGAAAAAATTATATAAAAGCAAAAACATCCAAAAATGAAAGCATTAAGAATAAATAGAATCATTTGATATATGTACTTTCTCATAATGGTTTACTCTATGTTTCTAAACTATACAAAAAATAATGTAAATTCTACAAATTATTAGTTTTTTACTGTATATGCTAAAATAAGCAGGATTTGACAAATAAGAACGTTATATACTTGATATATTCGTAAATAAATAAAACCGTTTATGAAATATCTATTTTTACCTCTCTTATGTTTTCTGTTAGTGACTCAGAAGTCATGGGCTCAGAATCTTATACGAAAAGGAAGTCTTGGAGTAGGTTTCTACCAGAAAGTTCCTGATAGCTTATTGACTAAGTTACAATATCAAAAAGGAGCTTTGATTCGCTTTATTGTACCCAATACTACGGCAGCCAGTTTAGGCATTCAACCCAATGATATTATTACTCAAATCAATAACAAGCCTATTAATGCTCCAAATGAACTATTTCCCATTGCAAAGAACTTAAGGGATGGCGAAAAAATAACAATTTCTCTTGTTCGTAACCAGAACCCAATGACATTAGAAGGCAAAGTGGTAGCTCGTCCTAAAGAAACAAGTGCCACAGCAGATGTTGTATATGGGGAGTTTGCTTATAAAAATGGTTATGTACGAACCATTTACAAAACACTTAAAGGTAAAAAACCACTGGGAACAGTTTATTTTCTGCAAGGTTTAGCTTGTTATTCCATGGATAACTTTCAAGAGTTAGACAAAACTAAACAAGCTCTTGATGCAATGGTAGATAGAGGTTTTGCTGTATTCAGAATGGAGAAGGCCGATATGGGAGATAATATGGGTATGCCTCCTTGTGAAACAATGGGTTATCACGAAGAATTAGCCATGTACGAAGCTGGTTATAAACATTTACTTACACTCAAAGAAGTAGATAAGTCTTCTATTTTTCTTTTTGGACACTCTATGGGGGGCATTACAGCACCCATTTTAGCTGAAAAATTTCAGCCAAGAGGGATTGTAGTGTATGGTACAGGTTTCAAACCTTGGTTAGAATATCTTTGTGATGCATATCTGATTCAATTACAATGGAGAGGTGAAGATTTAGGAGCTCTCAGAGCTAGTTTAGAGATGTTTAAACCATATTTATACGATTACTTTTATAAAGATAAGCCTATTGATGAAATTTGTAAAGAACCTATTGGATTGATGGCAATGCAAGAAATCTTAGGTTATAATCCTGCTACAAAAATAACATCATCATCAAGAAGCCCTTTGACTTACAAAGAATTAAATCAACATAATTTGGCAAAAGCATTAAGTAACTATCAAAATGATGTATTGGCTATTTATGGCGAATGTGATATTGCTGCCAACAATGCTGATGACCATATTAATCTTATCAAGTATGTAAATTCTAAACGCTCAGGGAATGGAACTTTTTGGCTTGCTCCTAAAACTACACATGGTTTTGAAGAGATTGGAACAATGGAAGAATTTATGAAATGGCAAGATAATCCACAAGCCTATCAACAATATGCAGCTACCAGATTTAATCCTAAAGTTTTTGACTATACCTGTGATTGGATGAAAGATGTTCTTAAAAAAATGCCTAATAAGAGAAAAGAGCCTCTTTTTAGGGAAGCAAGTGAAAACTTGATGGATAATGGAGCAAAAGGAGCAAGTATGGATGTAAAAGCTATAGATATAGATGGGGATAAAGATTTAGATATTGTGCTTGCCAATGAATTTCAGGCAAATACAATTCTCATAAATAATGGGAAAGGTGTTTTTACAAATGAATCGACTCAAAGATTGCCACAAGTAGTACATGATAGCGAAGATGTGGTGGTTGCTGACTTTAATGGAGATAAATTATTAGACTTAATATTTTGTAGCGAAGATGATAAAATCCATGAATATTATATCAATACAGGGAAGGGGGTATTTAAAGAATCGAGTTTTAAACTACCTGATTCAGAAGCCAATGCTATCATTACAGCTGATTTGAATAAAGATGGTAAACTGGATTTGATATTTGGTAATAATGGAGTGAATACTATACTTATTAACAAGGGAGATGGAACTTTTAACCAAGAAAATAACCGTTTGCCTCAAATAAAAAGAGTTACACAAGATTTAGCTCTGTTGGATGTGGATAAAGATGGCGATTTGGATTTATTTGTTGGTTGCGAAGATGGTAATTTATTGTACATCAATAATGGTAAAGGCTTTTTTACAGATGTAACAGAAACAAACCTCCCTAAAGGTGTTGATATGGAAACTAGAAAAATTAGCTTTGCAGATGTGGATAAAGATGGAGATTTGGATTTATTTTTGTCTAATGTGAATTTTATAGGTAATAAAAATCCTCAGAATAGGCTTTATATCAATAATGGAAGAGGAAAATTTACAGACGAAACAGATTCAAGACTTCCAACAGATACAGACCATACCATTGATGCTGTTTTTGAAGATATAAATAATGATGGTAGTTTGGATTTAGTGGTTTCCAATGTTTTTGGAGGCTATTTGAAGATATACCTGAATAATGGTAAAGGTACATTTGCAGATGAGACAGATGCTGTTTTAGGAAAGAAATATGTAAGAGATGGTTTGGGAGTAATAGTCGCTGATTTGGATGGAGATGGACAAAAAGATATTTATGTATGTGATAGACATAATCCTGCTATAGATAAAAAAGACCTTCTTTTACTTAAAAATAGGAAAATAATCGAAAGTTCTAATAGATAAGAAGCAATGACTATGGAAACTTTAATTTTAACACGACCTTATGAAAGGTTTAATAAATATTGCTCCTATATAATATTTATGAATGGAGAAAAAATAGGAGAGCTAAAAAATGGAGAAGAAAAATATATAGAGATAGACAATTTTTTTGATAAAGAAATAGAAGTGAAAATAGCATGGTGTGGTAGTGGTAAAAGAAAAATTAGTAAGCAACATCTAATCATTACAGGGAATATATTTTTTAACCAAAGAATGCCAATCATGGTGATACTATTTTGGATGACAGGTCTTTTGATTAATATAAACAAAGAGATTTCTATATGGGGAACTGGTTTGGTGTGCTTTCTTTTGTTATCTACTCTGACAATATTCAGAAATAAATGGATTCGTATTCAAGAATTGAACACTACATAAATAAAAAGGCTCTTTTAAAGAGCCTTTTTATTTATCCATGTATCATCCATTTGATAATTTCTTTGAAATTTACTTTCTTTCCATACATTAAAATACCTACTCTATAGATACGGGCAGCAACCCAAGTAATACCTAAAAAGCCTCCAATTAATAAACTCATAGACAAAATAAGCTCCCAAGTAGGAACGCCAGAAGCTACACGTACCATCATTACTACAGGAGAAGTAAAAGGTATCATAGACATCCAAAATGCTAATCCTCCATTAGGTTCATTGATAATACTTTGGGCTAGAATAAAGCCCAATATAAGTGGCAAACTGACTGGCAAGGTAAACTGCTGGGCTTCTGTTTCATTATCGCCTGCTGAGCCTACAGCTGCAAACATAGCACTATACAACAAGTATCCAAACACAAAATAAAATAAAAAGCAACCAATAATTAGAGGGATATTTAAGTTGCTAAGCCCTTTATTGATATTAGCAAGCATATCTCCTGAACTCTTTTTCTCTACTTTTTCTATGTTAGGATTATTTTTAGATAACTCTTTCATTTGCTCTATTCTTGGATCTTTGGCATCTACACCCAATGCTGCTGAAACACCAGTTGAAATAGCAAAAGTTAATAATATCCATAATAAAAACTGTGTGAGCCCTACAGCTGCAACTCCTAAAATTTTACCCAACATCAGTTGAACGGGTTTTACAGAAGAAATCATCACTTCTACAATTCTGTTGGTTTTTTCTTCAATAACACTTCTCATGACTTGTACACCATACAAAAGTACAGACATATAGATAAGGATAGCTCCTAAAAAGCTTACTGCATAAATAATTCCACTACTACTTTCTTTCCCTTCTTGGGTTTCAGTAGAAATTCTTACTTTCGCTTTGGTTTTATCTAAATCTTCTTGTTTGATATTCAAAGCTAACATACGCTCATCTCTAATAATACGTTCTAACTCATCTTCTAAATAATTTTCTACATCAAAACTTACATTTTTCTTTCCTACGAGTTTAAAGCCTTGAGGATTAGCCAAAGTCATTTTGGGAATTATTAGAAGAGCATAGCTTTTAGACTTTTCAAAATCTTTTCGAGCATTTAAAGAATCGGTATCAATGATTTGAAACTTGATTTTTTCTGTACTTTTGAGTTTGTTCCCAAACAATTTACTTTGGTCTAATACCTGAATATTTTTATCTTCTTTAAATGCTGAAGAGTTTGCAATCCAGGCAGGAACAACCATTAAAGCCGCAAATAAAATAGGTGTAAGAAGTGTCATAATAATAAAAGACTTCTTACGAACTCTTACTAAATATTCTCTTTGGATAATCAACCAAATTTTGTTCATGTCGTTGCAGTTTTGTTTGAAATAAAATGTTTAAGTTTTATGTGTTAAGTTTCCATTTATATAACTCATCAGCAATTTTTCTGTCATTAGATAAACGAGGAACTTTATTTTGTCCACCTAGTTTCCCTAAAGATTTCATATACTCAATAAAAGCATTGGGTTGTAAAGGTGTAATGACTAATTTTCTCAAAATATTTCCTGTAATCAAGTCATCATAATAAACGTTGAGTTCTGTCATTTTCTTATCTAAAACCTCTGTAAATTTTTGTAAATTGGAAGGTTGTTTAGCAAATGAAATAAGCCACTCATGGTGAGGTAAACCTTCTTGTGGAGTTACTTGTGGAGCAACAGTTATTTCAACTATTTCAGTTTCAGGGAATTGTTCTAAAGCATACTTTAATGCTTTTTCGACTTCTTCGCCAATTACATGCTCTCCAAATGCAGAAATAAAATGTTTTATTCTGCCAGAAACAATCACTCTATAAGGATTTTTAGAAACAAATTTTACAGTGTCGCCAATAGAATAAGACCATAATCCAGCATTGCTACTTAAAACTAAAGCATAATTTTTATTCAATTCTACTTCACCAATAGTTAAACGAGTTGGTTTCTCATTAAAATATTCTTCAGTAGGGATAAATTCATAAAAAATACCTGTATCCAAAAGCAAAAGCAAGCCTTCAGCACCTTCACCAAATTTATCTTGGTAAGCAAAAAAGCCTTCTGAAGCAGGAAACATTTCTAAATAATCTATTTTTTTTCCAATGCTTTCTAAAATTTTAGCTTTATAAGGTTCAAAATTAACTCCACCATTGATTAAAAGTGAAAAGTTCGGAAATACATCTTTAATTTTCTTTCCTGCTTTTTCTATAACTCTATCAAAATACATTTGAACCCAAGGAGGAATACCTGAAATAAGCCCCATATCCTGATGTAATGTTTCACCAATGATTTTATCAAGTTTTTCTTCCCAATCTTCAATGCAATTAGTTTCCCAAGAAGGTAATTGGTTGGTTCTAAGATAACCAGGTACATGATGGTTTGAAATACCAGATAATCTACCTGTTAGCACACCACCTTTTTTGTCAAGTACGGGGCTACCTGATAAAAAAATGAGTTTTTTATCTAAAAATTCGCTATTTCCTGTTTCATAAACATAATTAAGTAATGCATTTTTTGCCCCATTGATATGGTTATGAATAGAATCGTTAGAAATAGGAATATATTTTACACCTGAAGTTGTTCCACTTGTTTTGGCAAAATAAAGAGGTTTTCCTTGCCATAAAATGTTTTCTTGCCCTTCTGTTACTTTTTCAATGTAAGGGCGTAGAGCCTCATAATCTCTGACAGGCACTCTCTGGACAAAATCTTGATGATTTTGAATATTCTGAAAATCATGATCTTTCCCAAAAAGTGTATGTTGAGCTTTTTTTATAATATGCTGAAAAACTTTTTCTTGTGCAACAATAGGCTGTTTCGCCCATTTTTCTTGTCGAGCAACAGTATAAGACGCCAAAGGTTTGGCTAAGAAGGAACGAATACCCATTTGTATCTTAATTCGGTTTGATGATGGAATAAAATCTTTATTCGTGATTTAATAAGTCTGGTCTTCTGATTTTGGTTCGTTCTAATGATTGTTCAAAACGCCAAGCATCAATTTTTTTGTGGTCTCCAGAAAGTAAAATTTCAGGAACTTGCCATCCATTATAATCTTCGGGGCGTGTATAAACTGGTGGAGCTAAGAAATTATCTTGAAAAGAATCTGTAAGAGCTGATGTTTCATCAGAAAGAACCCCAGGCAGTAATCTGATGATAGCATCAGAAACCACAGCAGCAGCAAGTTCTCCACCTGAAAGTACATAATCGCCAATACTGATCTCTTTAGTAATAAAATGTTCTCTTATACGCTCATCAATCCCCTTATAATGTCCACAAAGCATAATCAAATTCCCTTTAAGTGAAAGCTGATTAGCCATTTTCTGATTAAAACGTTCACCGTCAGGAGTCATATAAATAATTTCATCATAATCTCTTTCAGCTTTGAGTTTACTGATGCATTTATCAATAGGCTCTATCATCATCACCATTCCTGCTCCACCTCCAAACTGATAATCATCTGTAGTTCTATGTTTTCCTAATCCGTAATCTCGTAAATTATGTACAACCACTTCTACCAATCCTTTTTCAATAGCTCTTTTAAGAATGCTATGAGAGAAGGGGCTTTCAAGTAGATGAGGAACAACACTAATAATATCTATTCGCATGAGAAATGAAATCAATATTTAGAAATTTTTATTTGTTTCATAGCATCTTCCAAACTGATTTTTTTTGAATGATAAAGTTCTATAGTAGATTGATTGATGCTGATAGTTATGAAATTAAAGACTTTGGTTGGGATACCTTCTATATATTCTATCTTCTTTTTATTCAACTCAAATTGTATGTACCAAGTTATACTCTCGTTGGGTTTTAGTTGGGGAAGTAAAATATAACTATAATACATCAAAGACTCTTTGCTCGAATGTTCTATTTTGGCTTGAAATAAAGCTAAATTCTCATTAAAATCTTGTTTCTTATTTTCAGAATAGAAGAAACTATCTTCTGAGAAGTAAAGATAGTCAATATAATAAATTCCTGAATTCTGAAAATAATAATGTTGTCTTATGCTACCATACTGAATATGGTCTTCATCAGCAATAGTTTGGATAACATCGTTTGGAATAACTCCAAATATCTTTTTCCCTAATGTGGTTTTAGAATCTTCTTTAGAGAGAATATTTTTTTGTATTTTTTTTAGAAGCTCATCTTTACTATAATTACCATTTTTGAATATATCAAATTCTTTCTTAGAAAGCTCCCAAGATGCTTTTGGACGAATTACTAAATTTCCTTTAGCATCTTTTTTCCTAAGGTTAAAAGTATCTATTTGGCTTTCAAAATATATCATTCGGATAGACTGATGTGCTTCTAATTCAGCTACATCCATACTTTCAAGTATTAAATTTCTAATTTTTTTATCATTATATTCATTATCAAAAGCAATAGTTTTTTGAGTTTTGAGTAGAAGCTCTTTTTTAGGATTAGTGGACTCTTTTTTATTTTTGATATTTGGAGTGGGCTCTATAAAATCTTCTAATTGAAAATCACGATATTCTAAATGACGACTGTTATCATTAATTACTACAATATAACCAAAACTATGAATGTAGAAAGCATCTGCTTTTGGAGAAAACTTGTCTGTTCCATCAAGATGCATTTTTTCTTGAATATTATCCTTAAGTTTTGCTATATTTTGAACAATAGAGAAGTTTTGAGCATATACTCCTTCAAGAAATAGATAAAATACAAGGAATAAAAATAGTCTAAACATAATGATAGTGTAGCTGATTGAGGAAATCTAAAATTTCATCTGTAGTAAGTATGTAATCAATGGCAGTTTCTTTTAATGCAGAGGTTGGCATAGTATCAATCAGACATTCTGAAGGTTCTTGAATGATAGTTAATCCACCTTTTTCTGCAATTCTTTTCATGCCCAAAGCTCCATCTTTATTTGCCCCTGAAAGTAGAATGCCAATTAGTTTATTACGAAATACATAAGCTGCTGTTGTGAATGTAATATCAATGGCTGGTCTGGAATTATTAAACATTCCTTCAGTAGAGATTGAAAAAGTATTTCCTAATTCAAAACCTAAATGATAATTGGCTGGAGCTAAATATATTTTCCCTTTTCTGATTTGCTCTTTGTCTTCAGGTTCTTCTATCAGTTTGGCACTTTTGATATTCAGAGCTTCTACAAATCCATTTCTTACATCTTTGAGTCTATGCAAACACATAATAATAGGAACTTGAAAGTCTTCGGGTAAATTTTGTAAAATTTTACTAATTACCTGAAAACTTCCAGCCGACCCACCTATTACAATGGCTTTGTACTGATTGCTAAGATTATATTTGCTTTTTGTAAGACTGATATTCATTATTTTAAAACACTCACCAAATTAGTCCCTAATTTTCTTATAAATTTTTTCTTCATTATTTACTACAATAAACTTATTTGCCAACTCACACCATATCAATGACTCTTTAGAGCCAATAGCTAAATAAGCGTATTTATGCAAACTTTCATGAAATAGTTTTAGTACCTGATTTTGAAGGGTTTGATTGAAGTATATCATGACATTTCGGCAAAGAATCAAGTCGAACTTGCTAAAAGCTGAACCAGTTACAAGATTTTGCTCTCTAAATTCTACATTTCTTACTAAATTTTGGTCCATTACAGCTTTTCCACCTTCTTCTCTATAATAATTTTCTAAGTTGTAAACTCCTCCAAAAGTTGCATAGTTTTTCTTATTGACTTCCATGTTCTTGATATGATAATGGGCTTCTCTTGCTTTATCTAAAATAACATGGTCTATGTCTGTGGCTACAATTTTCACATTATCCAAAATTCCCATTTCTTCAAGTAAAATAGCCATGGAATAAACTTCTTCTCCAGAAGAACAGCCAGCATGCCAAATGGAAAACTTTTCGTTATTTTGTCTGATGTGAGGAATAATATGAGCTTTGAGTTCAACCCAAAAGGTTGGGTCTCTGAACATTTCGGTCACATTTACCGTGATTTCTGCTAAAAATTCTTTAAAAAATTTAGCATCTATATCTAATCTTCTCAACAATGTAGATACACTGTCCATTTTATAGAGTTCCAACACACGAGCAACACGCCTCTTAAAAGAAGACATAGCATAATTACCAAAATCGTAATCATATTTTTGTTTAATGAGGTCCGTAATTAGACGAAGTTCACTAATCTCTATTTCTTGCTGTAACATACCTATCAGCCTATTTTTTGAATAAAAATAAGAGGGTTTTATGAATTTTCAAAATAAAAAAGCAAACCTCAGGAAGATTTGCTTTTAATGTATCTTTAAACTTTTACTAAAACTTACTGATATAGTAAAATCAAATACCTTGCCACTTGTTGGCTGATGTAAGTTTTATAGAAAGGTTATATCATTAATAACATCGTATTGAAACTTCTGATTCAAGAGATATATGATTTTATCTTTACTCATTTGAAGTTCATTGCGTAAGGGTGCAGAAATAATCTTCACACACAAAACTTTATCTTTAATGAAAATAGTAGTTGTTTTTTCTGCAATAGGTAACCCCATAATATCAGACCAAGATTGTACAATTTGTGTTGAATCGAGCTTTGTACGTAATTTATAAGAGTCTAAAAGAGCATCAATAGCCTCTTTCATAGTATAAGTATCAGCTTTACGAGATTTGTGATTTAAACCCATTTGTCAAAAAATATAATGTAACAAAATTACTATAAAATGACTTTATTTACAAAGTTTGAACAAAATTTATTATATTAGCTTCCAAAAAGTTTGTAATTATGAGATATACTTTATTCTTACTATTTTTATTACCATTTTTATCAGTTGCTCAACTGCACGAAGATAGCCGATTTGAACAAAAAATACCCAAAAAACTGGATTATACCTTTGAAATGTTGCCACTTATCAAAGAAAAGAAAATGATTTTATTTGGAGAGAAAGAAACTTGGTCTGAAAACACCAAAAAAAGAACGTATTATTTTAAAACGTTGGATTCTACTCTCAAACAAACCACAGAAAAAGAATTTAATTTGGATAGAAGGTGGCTTTATGAAGAAAGCTATACTGATAGTACCAATTTATACTTATTGTTTTATACTGATAACCACAAAGAATTTGTGTTGTTAGTTTATACACAAAATGGAGAAATAGAGTATAAGGGAGGGACACTTCCTTTTAATTTTACACCTAGCAGTTTTGTTGTTTTTGGTAACAATGCTTTCCTGATTGGTCAAAATAAAGGAAAAGATGTAGTTATAGATTTTAGCTTTTTTGATAATTCAGTAAAAGTCATACCTGCTTTTTTTGACGAAAAATATGATATTAAAAACATAGAGGTTAATCATCAAGAAAGTATTGCCAATATTGTTGTACAAGAATCAAAACGGGGTGATAAAGATTTTTTTATCAGAAGAGTTTTAAGTAATGGAAAAAAGTTATCAGAAAATAAATTTTCTTTTGATAAAGAAAAATACCCAACTGATTTAGAACCTATTACTGTTAATAATCAACATTATTTAATTGGATTGTATGGAGATGGGCAAAGTCATTTTTACTCACAAGGTTGGATTTGGTCAAAATACGAACCGGAAACACCTACGCCATATATCAAACAAGAATCTTTTGATTATGTGAAGAATTTTTTTGTCTATTTCCCCAAAAAAAACAGACAAGAGCGTGAAAGAGAAAGAGTCATTGAAAAAAAGAAAGAAGGTAAATCTTATAATTATAAACTAAGATTCAGATTACACAAGCCAATATTTTATAACAATCAGATTATTGTAGTAGCTGAATCGTTCAATGCTGCTTATCAATATAATACAACATTCCCAACACCTGTAACGAGTACAAATCCTATGTACATGAACCTTCCAAATGCTAATAGAGGTTGGAGAGGCTCAACAACGCCAACATATCAATTTGTTCATGCTATTGTGTTGGCTTTCAATCTACAAGGGGAACTATTATGGGATAATGCTATTCGTATCAAAGATATTACAAAAAGTTATTTAGATGAGAATGTAACATTTGTTTCTCAAAAGGAACAATCTATTTTGCTACAATGTCATGAAAAAGGAATTAACATGAAAGTATTTAAGCAAAATGAAGTAATTTATGAAAATGAAACAGTTCCTTATCAAAAGAGTTATAATGTTGTACCCAAAAAAGATGATAAAATTAAAACAAATAATAGTCAAATATTAGGTTGGTATGATGACTATATATTAGTTTCAGGTATATACAATCCAAAAGCTCATAAATTTTTTACATCAGAAGAGGATGTTTTTTACATAGCAAAAGTTAAATTTGCAAAACCAGAAAGTAAATAAAACCAAAATGTCGAATATTTTTTATAGTGTCTTACTATTGATGTTTCTACAATCTTGTGCTCAATCGCAAGGAGAAAATCAGAAAGATAATGTTGCTAAAAAAGCTCAAGAAGAAACAACAGCTATTTTAGCGGTTACTGGTTTTGGAGTAGAAAGAACAAGTATTCCACTCAATGAATTAAAAGATTTATATTGTAAAGGAGAAGTTTATGTACTTGAAAAATCTCAGAAAAGAGTAAGCCAAATTTTTGGTTGTAAAAATACTAAAATTCTTAAGGACATTCAAGACTTTGCTTCTTTAGCAAAAGAAAAAATTTTACTCTTGGATCTGGAGAATGCTAATCCTCAGTTTAAAGCATTGGCAATAGATTCCATTAACTTCTTTCAAAATCCAGAAAAATACAATTTATATGTTTTAGGAGAAGAGAAAAAAAAGTTTGAATTTCAAAGTAAAATTACAAAATTTACTCTTACTGGCACAACAGCAATTACTCGCCATATGGGGCGAGCAACATCAGCCAATGGTATGGATTGGTTGATAGCTAATATTGTAAACGAGGTTAAAAACTCGGATTTTTTGCATGTAAGTAATGAAGTAAGTGCCAAAGACAACTGCGAATATGTTTCGGGTATGCGTTTTTGTATGAAAACAGAACATCTTGAGGTTTTAAATAAATTGGGGGTGGATATTGTGGAACTCACAGGTAATCATAATTTAGACCATGGAAAAGACCCTTACACACAAACCATGCAGTGGTATAAAAACAACAAAATGCAAGTGTTTGGTGGAGGTTTAACACCTCAAGAAGCTAATAAACCTTTGATAATCAATACAAAAGATGGAAAAAAAGTGGCTTTTGTTGGATTTAACGAAAGTTGCCCTGTTCGTGAATGTGCTGGCAAGGGTGGTAATAATGTTGGAGCTGCTCCCTATGATAGTGTAAAAGTTGCTAAAACTATTAAAGATTTAAAAAATAATAAAGAAATTAGTTATGTGATAGTTTCTGTACAATTTGATGAAGTGGATTCATATAGTCCTACAAAATCACAAGTAAGAATTACAAAATATCTTATAGATTGTGGAGCTGATTTTGTATATGGCTCTCAAGCTCACCAAGTTCAACAAGTAGAGTTCTATAAAGGAAAACCTATCTTTCATGGATTAGGAAACTTTTTATTTGACCAAATACATCGTTTGGGTGTAAGACAAGGCTTTTTCCTTCATAACTATTTCTATAATGGAAAAATAGTACAATCTATACCAGTATTTACATTTACGGCTATAGAACGAAGACCAGCACTTGCAAATTCTGAAGAAATAAAAGGAATTAAAAAAGTGATTTTTTTAGACAAAAACTTATATCAATAATTGTTTTGAAACCTGCAATTAGTATAATTATTCCAACTTATAATGGACAAAATAAGATTGTAAATGCTTTAAAATCTTTAGAAAAACAAAGTTTTAAAAATTTTGAGGTAATTGTGGTGATTGATGGCTCTAAAGATAACACTGAAGCTATACTAAAAAGCCAAGTATTCAACTTACCAAGTTTAAAGATTATCGTTCAGGAAAATAAAGGTCGTTCAGGTTCTCGAAATAGAGGAGTAAAAGACTCTAGAGCAGAGTTTTTACTTTTCTTAGATGATGATATGCGTTTAGAATCTAATGGTGTTGAAAAACATATGGAGTTTTATCAGGATATACAATCTTCCAAAATATTAATGGGATGTGCTATAGAAGATTTTTCTGTGATGACAACAGATTTTCAAAAATACAAGGGGTATTTGAGTAGAAAATGGGGAAAAGAAGTTGAAAATAGAAAACCTTTACCAAAGGATAAATTCTTTTTGACAGCAGCAAATTGCTCTATTGCCAAAGAAATATTTTATACACTTGGTTGCTTTGACGAACGCCTTACAGATGCAGAAGATTATGATTTGGGTAAAAGAGCTATAGAAAATAATATAAGTATTTATTTTGATGATAGTATTATTGGTTGGCATGATGACTTTATAACTTGTAAGTCTTATATCAGAAGACAACAACAATATCAAAAAGCTCATCAAAAGCTAAAAGAATATTATCCTGAACGTTATAAAGAAAATCAATATGATTATAAAGAGGCAAAAGGAATTAAAAGGAGAATTTATCAGTTTTTTGCAGGAGCTTTTTGGGTAAATGTAATAGATAGATTTAACTTTTTGCAAATCATACCTAAAAAGCTCCGTTATAAAATATATGATGTAATTGTAACTGCCAACACAGTACATTTCCCATTGAAAATATAATTAACAACCAACTGTTATTTTAGAAACACGGTTGCTGTGTCTACCTCCTTCAAAAGCTGTATTCAAAAATGCGTTCACCATATTTTGAGCTACCTCAATGCTTACAAAGCGAGCAGGCACACATAAAACATTGGCATCATTATGTTGTCGAGCAAGTTCAGCAAGCTCAACAGTCCAACAGAGAGCAGCTCGGATATTCTTATGTTTATTGGCTGTAATAGCTACCCCATTACCACTCCCACAAACTAGAATACCAAGATTACTTTCCTGATTTTCAACTGTATTTGCAACAGGATGAGCGAAGTCAGGGTAATCTACCGAATCTGAAGAGTTTGTGCCAAAATCTGTAACTTCTATATTTTTGGAAGCTAAAAACCTTTTAATAAGTTCTTTGTATTCAAAGCCTGCATGGTCAGAGCCAATAGCAATTTTCATAAAGGTAAAATTTTATGTTATTTATACTTAAGAGCTATACAACTTAAATTGTATCCATATTTGTCTTGACTAATCACAAGCTGGTAATTGATTGCCATAATAGCATCAGCACCCATTTCTTTCGCTTTTCTTGTTAATTGATAAATTAAGATTTCTTTTTCATCGTATTTGTAACCTTTTGGTAAATCTCCATAATGTGTTAAAAGTTCTTTTCTTGCATCCTTAGATTTTCGAGAGTAATACTTCTCATTATCCAATTTTACATTTCCCAAAACTTCATAAACTTTATTTGGTTCACTTTTGTCCCAAAAGACTTCAACGGGGTACTTATTGAGCATCATACCTGACCTAAAAGTACAGGAATTGGCTATAAATACAGTAATAGATAATAGAAAAAGGATTCGTTTCATGGTTAAATATTTTAGTTTTGCAAGTTAATAACTTTTTAATAAAATCTTATTTTTTGTTTTTAGAAAAAAGTTCTAATAAAAACTTGTAAAGTTTGAAAACCAATGTTATATTTGCACCTCATTTCAGAAAATCCATCATAAAATATTATAAATTTATGAAAAATGTGTTGATGCAAGCTGTTGATGCTGAATTAGCTCCTAACCGTACAGATATACCTGAATTCAGAGCAGGTGATACGGTAAATGTTCATGTGAAAATCAAAGAAGGTAACAAAGAACGTATCCAACAATTCCAAGGAGTTGTTATCCAAAGAAAAAACTCAAGCACTGTAAATGAAACATTTACAGTTCGTAAAGTTTCTAATGGTGTAGGTGTTGAGCGTATTTTCCCTATTCTTTCTCCAATGGTAGATAAAATCGAATTGGTAAGAAAAGGTAAAGTTCGCCGTTCAAGAATCTACTACTTACGTGGTAAAATGGGTAAAGCTGCTCGTATTAAAGAAAGAGTTTAGTTTTTATCAGATACTTCAAAAAAGGCTACAATCGAATTGTAGCCTTTTTTGGTATGAAATAGTTTGTCTATCAATTATTTTTTTAAATTTGCGTTCTATAAAATTATTGTATAAAACTATTTTGAATGGAGCAACTTGGTAGGTATCTAATTTTCTTGAAACAATTATTTGTTCATCGAGAAAAATTTAGAGTGTATGTAAATTTAGTAATAGATGAATGTGTCTATATTGGAATAGACTCTATTTTTTTAGTAACGATTGTTTCTACTTTTATTGGAGCTGTTACAGCTATCCAAACAGCTTATAACCTTGTCAGCCCTCTTATTCCTCTTACTGTCATAGGTTTACTTGTAAGAGATACTACACTTTTGGAGTTAGCACCCACCATTACAAGTATTGTTTTAGCGGGTAAAGTTGGCTCTAATATAGCGGGTAACTTAGGTACTATGCGAATAACAGAACAAATTGATGCTTTAGAAGTAATGGGAATCAATTCTGTTTCTTATTTAGTTTTACCTAAAATTATAGCTTCTATTATCGTATTTCCAATGTTAGTAGTTATAGCTGGATTCTTGTCTATTTTGGGTGGCTATATTGCTGGAGTATTTACAGGAGTGGTTACAGAAGAACAATTTATTTCAGGTGTAAGACAAGGTTTCATTCCCTATAACGTTACTTTTGCACTGATTAAATCTGTTGTATTTGCATTCTTAATAGCCACCATATCAGCATTTAAAGGATATTATACAAGAGGAGGAGCTTTGGAAGTAGGGCAGTCAAGTACAAAAGCTGTAACTGCGAGTGCTATTGCCATTTTGTTTGCCGATTATGTATTGGCTCAATTGTTGTTATAATCAAAAATAAAGCAGTTTTTATTTAATCATAAAATCACATTTAATTATCAATTTAGCATTTATGGATGTACTTGTAATGGTTGGGCAACTCTTGTTGGGGCTTTCTATATTGGTGGGTTTGCACGAATGGGGGCATTATATTGCTGCCCGCATGTTTAAAATTAGAGTAGAAAAATTTTATATATTCTTCGATTTCCTTTTCCCAATGGCAAATGTTTGGAATTTTGCTATTTGGAAGAAAAAAATAGGTGATACAGAATTTGGCTTGGGCTGGTTCCCACTTGGGGGCTATGTCAAAATAGCAGGTATGATGGATGAGTCTATGGACAAAGAAGCTCTTGCTAAACCAGCCGAATCTTGGGAGTTCCGTTCTAAACCAGCTTGGCAAAGACTTATAGTAATGCTTGGTGGTATTATTGTAAACTTATTACTCGGAATGCTGATTTTTATAGGTGTAACATTCTATTATGGAGATAGATACTTACCCATGAGTGCTGCTAAAAATGGAATAGTAGTCAATGAAATGGGTAAGAAAATGGGATTACAAACAGGTGATAAAATTGTAGATATAAATGGTATAAAGCCTGAAAAATATGCTGATTTATTTGGTGCAGATGTAATTTATGGTCAAAACCCTTATTATACTGTAGAAAGAGAAGGTAAAATTATAAAAGTAAATCTGCCAAACGATTTAGGCAATCACTTAGCAGGAGCAAAGAAAAATAAAAAAGAATTATTTATCTCTCCTCAGCCCCGAACTACTTTTGAAGTAGGTCAGGTTGAAGAAAAGCTTTTTGCAGGAATTGCAGGTATTCAGAAAGGAGATAAGTTTTTATCTATTAATGGACAGTCTGTTCAATATTTTGATGAGTTTGTGACAGAGCTAAAAAAGAATAAACTCAAAACAGTTGAATTTGAAGTTTTAAGAGGAAAAGAAACTAAAAAAATAAAATGTCAAGTAACAGATGAAGGAACAATAGGCATCAAAGCAAGTACACCAACTTTAGATAGTTTAAGAAAAACTAAGGAATATGGATTAGTAGAATCCATTCCTTTAGGTTCTTACAGAGCTTTTGAGGTTATTTTCTTACAACTCAAAGCCTTTGGAAAAATATTTAGTGGTGATATTGATGCTGGTAAATCGTTAGGAAGTTTTGGCTCAATAGCTCAAGCATATGGCGAATACTGGAACTGGGAAAACTTTTGGAGGCTTACAGGGATGCTTTCTATGGTGTTAGCATTCATGAACTTCTTACCTATTCCGGCTCTTGATGGTGGGCATGTTGTATTTTTACTTTATGAAATGATTCGTAGAAAACCTGCTCCTGAAAAAGTTTTGGAAGTTGCTCAACAAATAGGTATGATCATACTATTGGGACTTATGGCATTTGCTATTATTTCTGATATTTTCTTGAAGTAAAAACTTATGAATATTTTATTTCAGTTATATCATATTGTCTTTGTAATGACTATGTTGGGAGCAAAACCCCAACATAGTTTTCATTCTAGCCTTGCTGAAATGAATTATAATAATAAATCAAAATCATTTCAAGTTGTTCTCAAACTATTTGCAGATGATACAGAGGCAGCCTTGACTAAATTTTCAGGGCTTAGTTATAGTGTAGGAGGTTTAGGCAAAAATAGAAACCCTGATGCAGTTCTTTCGGCTTATCTCAACGAGCATTTTGTTCTTACTAAGAAAAATAAAAAGTCAACTATACAATACATTGGAAAAGAAGTAAGTGTGGATATGATAACAGTGTATTTTGAGATACCTTTTAATGATAATTTGAAAAATTATACATTGTCCAATACCATTATGTTGGATTTGTTTGATGACCAAAGCAATATTATAAACTTGCAAAAAGATAATAAAAATAAATCTTTTCAATTCGATTCAAATAAAAGAAGTATTCAGTTTACAAATATATGGTAGCTCAAGTAGGAATTATTATGGGAAGTCAATCTGATTTGGCAGTTATGCAAGAGGCTGCTGACTTTTTGACAGAAATGGGAGTAGCGTATGAACTAACAATTGTTTCGGCTCACCGTACTCCAGAACGAATGTTCGATTATGCCAAAACAGCTTACGAAAGAGGTTTGCGTGTCATTATTGCAGGAGCAGGAGGGGCAGCTCATTTACCAGGCATGGTAGCATCTCTTACATCTCTTCCTGTTGTTGGAGTTCCTGTAAAATCTTCGAATTCTATTGATGGGTGGGATTCTATTCTTTCTATTCTTCAAATGCCTTCGGGCGTACCAGTGGCTACGGTAGCTCTAAATGGAGCAAGAAATGCAGGAATTTTGGCTGCTCAAATTTTAGCCACATCTAATTCAGAGCTTTATGAAAGACTGGTCATATTCAAAGAATCTCTGAAAGAAAAAGTTAATCAACAAATCAAAGCAATAGAAAAATGATAAAAGCGACCACAAGTGGTCGCTTTTATTCTAAAATAGCATCTAATAAATCTAAAATAATATCCATCTCATAACCTTTACTGGTGGCATATTGAAGTAGTTTTTGTTTGCGTTTCAGAAAAATAGGTTCAGAAATCTGTTTGTTTTTCTTTTTTAAAATCTCTAAAATCGTTTTCTCATATTCTTCGTCTGTAATTTCAGCCAAACCCTGATTGATACAATAGTTAGAAAGTTGATATTTTCGTAAAGCCTGCTTAATTTTGAGTTTGCCCCATTTTTTTACTCTGAATTTACTCCCTACAAAAACTTTTGCAAAACGCTCTTCATTGATAAAGTTCTGACCAATTAGTTCTGCAATCACAAATTCAATTTCCTCTGAATCAAGCATGTATTCGCTGTATAGCTTTTCCCTGACTTCTTGTTGGCTTCGTTCTTGATAGGCACAAAACGAAGCCATTTTGGTAATAGCACCTTTTACAGAAGTCGCTTTTCTAACCTTTTTCTGCTCCATAAGTTTGTGCTTTTCCTGTATTGAAAACTGCCAAAACTTTTCCTTGTAATGTCATTCCAATAAAAGGCGAATTTTTAGATTTAGAAAGAATATTTTTCTCTGTGTAAACCCATTCTTTTTTGTTATCCCACACAGTTATATTAACTAAATTACCCTCTTTGATAGGAGTAGATGAAATACCTAATATTTCTCTGGGATTATCGGTAAGTTTTTCAATGAGTTGCTCTAAAGGCAAAATTTTATTTTGAGTAATAACAGCCGAAAAAGCAGTTTCTAAAGCAATAACACCAAATGCAGCCAAATCAAATTCTAAATCTTTGCTTTCAATATCTTGGGGCTGATGGTCTGAAACAATACAATCTATTGTTCCATCACTCAAGCCTTCCCAAAGAGCTTGCTTATCACTTTCCAATCTGAAAGGAGGATTTACTTTGAAATTTGTATCAAAGCCTTCTAATACTTCATCTGTAAAGAAAAGCTGATGAGCAGATACATCACAAGTAACATTTAGCCCCTCTCTTTTCGCCTGCCGAATTAACTCCACAGATTTTGCAGTAGAGAGACAAGAAAAATGAATTTTTCCTTTGGTATATCTCAATATTTCCAAATCTCGTTGTATCATCAATACTTCTGCAATAGCAGGCATTCCTTTTAGCCCCAATTGGGTAGAAGTAATGCCTTCGTGCATTTGCCCATAGCGTGTGAGCAAAGTATCTTCGGGGCGTTGAATCAGCAGGGCATTGAAAGGTTGTAAATATTGCAAACTTTTCAGAATAATATCTGCATTTTGGCTTGGATGTAGTCCATCAGAAAAAGCAATTGCACCAGCATGGTGCAAATCAATCATTTCAGATAAATCTTCTCCTTTGTTTTTTAAAGTAAGAGCAGCAATGGCACGTATTTGCACCAAATGAGATGAATTTTCTCTTAAAATATAAGCCAAACTGTCTTTTGTATCTAAGGCTGGTTGCATATTGGGCAAAATGCAAATTTCTGTAAATCCACCAGCCATAGCAGCACTTCGAGCAGAAGAAAGCGTTTCTTTGTATTCATAACCCAAATCAGGAACATGACAACGCATATCTACAAAACCTTGAGAAACGTGCAAACTATCTGATTGGATAATTTGATAAGAATTTTGAGGTGCTATAACATCTGCTATCTTTTCAATTTTCCCATTACTAATTAAAATATCTTTCTTTTGTTTATGATATGGACTTTGAGAGTCAAGTATGGTGGCTGATTGAATTAAAAACATTGTAAAAGTTATAAATTATGAGTTATAAGTTATGATTGATTGGGTTTAGGGTCTTTTACTTTTCTGAAACCTTTAATGCCCAAAGGAATCCATCCTAAAATGGGAATATAGTAAGCTAAAACAAGAGGGTTTTGTAAAATAATACGAAATGCAGAACCCCAACCTAATTTTAAAGGAGTTGTAAAATCTTTTTTCTTCAAACGGACACGCTCAAATTCTGCAAATAACAAAGGCCAGCCAATAGGTACTGTATAAGGAAAATGCTTCAAATTTTTGAATAACAATTTTAAATGCTCTGTCCATTTATAAGGCTTCTTTCCATATTTTTTTTCTGCATCCGAAAGCTCTGCTTGCATCTGTTCATGGATTTTATCACCAATTACCTTAAAATCATCATAATGCATTTCTTCAAACTCCTTATCTGTCATTTCATAGGGTTTGATGCGTTTTCCTAATACAAATGTAAGCTTTGCAGGAAAACCCATGTAAAAAATCCAAGGGAATAAAATGATAAAAGGAGTGATGAGTCCTAAAGGTAAAAAAGGAATCCCCAGCATATTTACCAATTTGTTCATAAAACTGGAACTATATGTATAAGGATTGATATACTCTCCATTAACAACAGCAAAAGGAATAATGTCAGTTTTATATTTGACACTCATGCGTATCATGGAAGTAGAAAGCCTTTGAAGTTGGTATTTTTTGTTAAAGCCTTTTCCAATACCTGGTACGCCTTCAGGGTAAATCATTACATTATACTCATTTTGATGCATGATAGTATCAAAATTAAGTGTTGTTGCATCCACAGCACCACCAACTTTTTTCCAAAAATACTTAATCTGATAGGGGTTCATCAAAACAGAAGCTGAAAGCATAGGAGCTGTTAAAGCTCTGATAGCATCTGAACTATAATTGGTAAGCTCATGAATTCGGTTCACAAAAACCATAGCATCCCAAGGAAAAGCCATACCAGAGTGATTGCTTGCAAAAATCAAAGGTCTGTCTGGATTATTACGTTTAGGATATTCTTGTTCTTCAAAACCAACCATTTCTGAACGAAAATATACTTTGTCAATGAGACTTAAAACATCTCGAGATAAGGCTTTACCATATTCCATATCAAACAGATGATCTAAAACGTACATATTATTCTTTATATCTTCGGGTAATGCAGTAGTTTTGTTGTTCGGAATCTCCATAAGCATCTGATTTTAGACGTAAAAATAATATTTTTTTATAAAAGTGAAGGGTTTTGATGAATAGAATTGTTTAAAGGAAATTTAACAATAAACAAAGAGCCTACATTTTCTTCACTTTGTATCAAGATTTCCCCTTTATTTTTTTCAATATAAATTTTGCATAAGGGAAGCCCTAGACCCGTACCCACTTCTTTTTCTGTACCTAAGCTTCTTTCATGAGATAATTTAAAAATATTAGAAACTTTCTCTTCACTCATACCAATACCATAATCTTTTACTTCCAATACTCCATAATTGTCTGATTGATAACTACGAATAATGATATTACTTTCAGGATTAGAAAATTTGATAGCATTAGAAAGTAAGTTTCTAATGATAAACTGTGTCATGTGAATATCAGCCCAAATAGAAAATGTATCGGGCATTTCTGTTTGAATAACAATTTTTTTACTGCTGGCTACTTCACGAAGCAAAACCAAAGAATTTTCTACTTCATCATTCAAAATAAAACTTTCAGGTTTAATGGCTTCAGAGGACATCTGATTTCTTGACCAAAGCAACAAATTGTCCAATAAATGAGCAGTATCCTGATTATATTGTCTTATTTTTTTGACAAAAAAATCTTTATCTTCATTGGTCAAATCACTAATTTCCATTAAATCGAACATACTCTTGAGTGTTCTAAAAGGAACTTTCAAATCATGAGCAATAATAGAAAAAAGTCTGTCTTTGGTGGCATTGGCTTCTTCCAATTGCTTTTTTTGTTCTTCCAATGCTTCATTAATGATGTAAATTTCTTCAGCCTGAGACCTTAACTCTTCATTAATGGTTTCTAAATCTTGCTTTTGAGCCAAAACTTTATTCTCAAATCGATTACGCACTTTCTTATAAAAAATAAAAACTATAAAAATTAAAATGAAAGTGGTAAGAGGATTGGTAAATTGTCTGAAGGGTACTTTTAAACCTACTAATAATGCTTCATACTCAAGATACCATATAAAAAAATAACCTGATAATGCAGCAGAAAAAGCAATAAACAGTTCGTAACCACTAAAAAGAAATAGACCTATAGATGCTGAAGCAAAAATTACCACTTGAGTATCAGCAAAAAAACGCCTATTAATATTGAAATAAGCTAAAAAAACAGTAGTGGCTAAACCAAATAAAAAGAAAAACCATCTGGCAATACTGGTTTTTCCAAAATAGTTGAGTAGAAGTGCAGGAATTAAAATAAAAAAAATTGCAGAGAGATGGATAACAGAAACCTTAAAATCGCCAGCGATAATTACAATAGTAAAATGAACTGCAATTATAACTATCAACCAAAAACAAATATAATTAACGAGTTGCACACGTTGATTATGCAACTCGTCTTTACCTTCATGAACACCTAAATTAAGAATGTTATGATAAAATTTAAGTAACTTCATCGACCTTAATGAATAGCATATATATCATTTAGGGAATTAATATAATTAAAAACTCTTATAAAAAATATCTTATCTATAAAAAATATTTTAAATATTTAAAAAATTAATATTTAGGTACTTCTACAATTCTACTTTTAGCAGTTTTTAAATCTAAGTTTTGTTCAAAACTGTTTCTTAAATTTTTGTATTGCCTATTTAAAGATTCTATTTTCTGAGAAATCTTATTTTTATCTTGAGTTAAGTTATTGGCTTTCTGTAAAATATCTGTTACATTTTTATGATAATTATCTAACGAATTGAGATATTCATTGGATATTTTAGAAAGTTCATCGCCCAAAAAGTCTAATTTTTGCCTGCCTACAATAGAATAATTCATTCTACCATCTTCTAAGATTTTAATATAATCAATTTTGCCTCCAGAAGTGAATTTCCTCTCTATTCCCCTAATGGTTGCATCTACTTTGGCATAACTATAATAATTGCGAATCAAATCGTTGGTTGCTAAATTTTCTAAGTTTTTAGCTTCTGTTGGATACAAATCTGTTGAAGAGTTACGAACAAAATCGTTGAGAAGACTCTCCAAAGCATCTATTTTGGTGTGCATTTGCTTACTTTGGCTTTCTAATTCTACCGAAATCTTTGCTAAATTTTCGTAATGTTCCACATATCTTTTAATTTCTTGACTGAAAAATTTCAAATCATCAGGGGCAATGTTATCATCATCCAAAACAGTTTGGTTTACCAAATTGACAACCGAACTGATAGAATTGACAACAGGAATATTACTTGTAATAAAACTCGTAATAGGATTATTAATAATGTTGGACACGATTTTCTTGAAACGGTCGCCTTTTTTACCTAAACGGCTTTTTTTGATAATTTTTTCATCAATTACCTTCAATATTTCTGTCTCTAATCTGAAACCAAGCTCTTCATTGGTGGGATTATTCAAAGCTGAAATAGCAGTAAAATATTCAGTAGCAGAAAGTGATGCTTTTAAGGCAGAGGTACTTTTATTAATGGCATCCATAGCACCAGCTGTACGCCTCAAAGCTTCTGTATTTTTCTCATAAAGCTCTTTTGCTTCTTTTTCAGAAGCAGATTGTAAATTTCGAGTTTGCTTTTGTAGAATAAGTAGAGAGTCATAAGTATTCTTCGTTAAATCAAAGTATTTTTTTAAAACTACTTCGTTTTGGGCTGTAGCCATTTGTGCCACTAAGCATAATGCTAAGGCAATGAATCCATTTTTTTGCATAAATCTACTTAGATTTTAAATGAGGAATAAGAACACCAGTTAAACTTTTGAGATACTCAAAGGTAAAAAATAACCAATTTCGTGCCAACAAAATTTTGAAAACCAAAGAATATTTGGCAGTTTTGCAAGCAAAATTTAAAACCCTTTTAAAATACATTTATGGCAACTAATAGAACTTTCTCAATGATTAAGCCTGATGCAGTAGAGGCTGGTAACATCGGAGCTATCTTGAAAATGATGGAAGAAGCAGGATTTAGAATTGTAGCAATGAGAATGACAAAACTTTCCAAAGGAAGAGCTGGTCAGTTCTACGAAGTTCACAAAGAAAGACCATTTTATAATGATTTATGCGAATATATGTCTTCTGGGCATGTTGTGGCTCTTATTTTAGAAAAAGAAAATGCAGTTGCTGACTTCCGTAAATTGATTGGAGCTACTAATCCTGCTAATGCAGAAGATGGTACTATCCGTAAATTATTTGCAAAATCTATTGAAGCAAATGCTGTTCATGGTTCTGACTCTGATGAGAATGCTGCTATCGAAGGAGCTTTCTTCTTCTCAAGAATGCAACAATATTAATGACAAAAGCCTGCTTTAAGCAGGCTTTTGTTTTTTATGAAGTTAAATGACTTGCTTTTCCAACATATTTCCCTCTACTTTCTTCCAATACTTTCTGATAAAAAGCTTCATACTTAGGAAGAATTTTAGAGAGTTCAAACTCTTTGGCTCTTGCTAAAGCATTGGCTTTAAATTTAGGCAGATTATTTTCGTCTAAAATAATCAAAGTATTCTTTATCATATCATTTACATCTCCAACAGGACTTAAAAAACCTGTTACACCATGGATGTTCAATTCAGGTAACCCGCCTGCATTTGAAGAAATAACAGGAACTTCACAAGCCATTGCTTCCAAAGCAGCGAGTCCAAAACTTTCAGTTTCTGAAGGCATCATAAATACATCAGCCACAGAAAGAACTTCCTCAACAGCATCTAATTTCCCTAGAAAATGCACACATTTCTCAAGTTCTAAATCTCTACAAAGTTGTTCTATTTTGGGACGTTCAGGTCCATCACCTACCAAAAGCAATTTGGCAGGGATATACTTTTTCACTTCGGCAAAAACAGCTACCACATCTTCCATACGCTTTACTTTTCTAAAATTGGAAGTATGAACAAGCAACTTTTCATTATTTGGGCAAATTACCCCTTTAAAGTGATCTTTCTTCTGCTTTTTGAACCTTTCTAAATCTACAAAGTTCTGAATTACTTCAATGTCTTTCTTTATATCAAAATGCTCAAGTGTATCTTTTTTCAAACTTTCAGAAACGGTAGTTACACCATCCGACATATTGATACTGTGTGTAACAACAGGTTCAAAAGAAGGATCTTTCCCTACAAGTGTAATATCTGTACCATGTAAAGTAGTGACAACTGGGATTTCTATTCCTTTAGTTTGTAAAATTTGACGAGCTAAAATGGCAGCAGAAGCATGTGGGATGGCATAGTGTACATGTAATAAATCCAAATGAGTATTAGATACAACATCTACCATTTTGCTAGTAAGAGCTAATTCATAAGGTGCATGTTGAAACAAAGGGTAATTTGGGATATACACTTCATGATAAAAGATATTCTCATTGAAAAAATCTAAACGAACTGGTTGAGAATATGTAATAAAATGAATTTGATGGCCTTTTTGAGCTAATGCTTTCCCTAATTCCGTAGCGACTACACCACTACCCCCAAAGGTTGGATAACATACAACACCTATTTTCATAAACTTAATTTGATTCTTGTAAAACTTTTTATGATAACGTTTTTCAAAAGGTAAAAATTTTTGTTTTGCCAAACTTCTTTGTATAAAAACTAAAAACCTCTAAGAAAGTTAAGAATCTTAGAGGTTTTTAGAAAATTAATAAATTAAACTTATTTTACACTATCAATCGCAGCACAAATAGTGCTAAAAATTGTTTCTACTTCACCTACACCTTCTATCTTGTGTAATTTGCCTTGTCCATGGTAATAGGGGAGTACATGCATGGTTTTATTATAGTATTCAAAAATACGTTTGTTGATTTTTTCTTCTTCATCATCAGAACGATTTTCAATTTCTTTTCTTTTTGCCAAACGAGTTCTGACTTCATCTTCACTTACATTTAGAGCTACTACAGCATGGATGGCTGTTCCTTGTTCCTTCATAAATTTATCAAGCATCTCAGCTTGAGTTACGGTACGAGGGAAACCATCAAAAATAAAACCTGTTATACCTTTGTTGTCATCCAAAACACCTTTTAGCATAGCAATTGTAATTTCATCAGGTACCAAAATACCATTATCTGTATATTCCTTTACCTTTTTCCCCAATTCTGTTTGCTCTTTGATGTGCTTGCGAAATAAATCTCCTGTAGAAATATGATGCAGATTATACTTTGCGATAAGTTTGTCGCTTTGTGTGCCTTTACCAGCACCTGGAGGTCCGAAAATAACAAGATTTAACATTATCAATAAGATTTTTATTTTCTAAAATATAAGGTTTATTCAGTTGTGTTTTAACCACACTCTTGGCTCAAAGAGCTAAAATACATAAATTTTCAAATTATCAAGAATTTCTAAAAAAAAAATATTGTTACTACTTAAATTTAATGTCCTTGATACGAATTTGTAGAGTTGTTTTATTATTAAAATGATTTTCTTCTAAATGATAACAAATATCAAAAGGTTGTCCACTATCAATTTGTTCATAGTGTTGAGCCATATTGAATGCAATGGCATCAAAATCTGCTGAATTTTCTTGTTTTACTTTAAATTTGATATGTAATTGAGGATGGTCTTTGCCCACAAGTTTGGTTTCGCCTTGAACAGCCACTACATTTTCTGAAACAAAAGTAGGTTGCATATTACCTGGACCAAAAGGGGCTATTTGATTCAAAATCCTCATAAATCTATCATTAGCATTTCTCAAAGGCAAAATCATATCTATATCCAAACGTGGGATAAGTTGCTCTGGGGTAATAGTAGATGCTACAATCTGTTCAAATTTTTGTTGAAAGGCAGGAATATTCTCAATTTTCATTGTAAGACCAGCAGCATGTTTGTGTCCGCCAAATTGTTCTAATAAATCGGAACAGGCTTCTATTGCTTCATGTACATCAAAATCGGGAACAGACCTTGCTGAACCAGCAGCTTTTCCATTAGAATGTGTAAGAATAATAGTAGGACGATGATAATGCTCAATACAACGTGAAGCTACAATTCCAATCACACCTTTATGCCAGCTTTCTTTATACAAAACAGTAGATTTGGACTTCTGGAGATTATCAGCCAAAATCATATCTAATGCTTCTTTGGTAATATTTTTATCAAAGTCTTTTCTATCTTTATTATTCTCTTGTATGTGTTCTACAAATCTATTAGCTTCTTCATCATTATTACTTACCAAAAGCTTAACAGCATTAGAAGCATGCTCAATTCTTCCAGCAGCATTAATGCGAGGTCCAATACCAAAAACCACATTCATAATGGTCATATCTTTGTCTTCAGAAAAACCAGCTACCTGCATCAATTTTCTAAGCCCTAACATCGGTTTTTTGTTGAGTTTGTCTAATCCATAAAAAGCTAAAACTCTGTTTTCGCCAGTAATAGGCACAATATCGCAGGCTATACTTACAACTACTAAATCTAAAAATTGATATAACTCATTCAAATCTATATTTTTATGAATAGAATAAGCCTGCAAAAGTTTGAACCCAACACCACAACCAGAAAGCTCTTTGTAAGGATACTGACAATCAGAACGTTTTGGGTCTAAAACAGCTACAGCTTTTGGTATTTCTTTGCCAGGTAAATGGTGGTCACAAACAATAAAATCAACCCCTAAACTATTGGCGTATGCAATTAAATCAACAGATTTTACCCCACAATCTAAAGCAATAATAAGTGAAAATCCGTTTTCTTTGGCATAATCAATGCCTTGCTTAGAAACTCCGTATCCTTCTTTATATCTATCAGGTATATAATATATAAGGTGTTGATAAAATTTAAGTAAAAACTGATATACCAAAGCTACCGAAGTTGTCCCATCTACATCATAATCACCAAAAACCATAATTTTTTCTTCATTGGTAATGGCTTTGTCCAATCTCTCAACAGCTTTATCCATATCCTTCATTAAAAAAGGATCATGGAGATGTTCTAATTTAGGTCTGAAAAATAACTTTGCATCATCAAAACTCGTAATTTCTCTTTGAGCAAGTAAATAAGCTAAATTTTCATCTATGCCCACAGACTTAGAAAGTTCTTGTACTATTTTAGGGTCAGGTTTGGGGCGTTGTATCCAACGTATTTCAGCCATTTTCTTAAGTTTTAAAGTCAAAAGTAACAAAAAAATGATGTTTTTTCAATAATGACTCAAAAAATACAAAGATGAAATATTGCATTATAGAACTTTTATCTAAATTTGCTATTGGGGAATTTTAAATGTTAATTTATTTATGAAAAGAAATATTATTGGAACAACTATAATACTTTTTGTAATCACACTAACAACAATTAGTATGAATGCTCCCAAGTTTATTGAAAACAATAAAACTGAAAAAATGCTTCAAACTGAATGTAATTATAGTTTTCATACAAAGCAGGGTTTTGGATTCAAAGGCTGTAAGGCTCTTGTGACTAGTATTCACGCTATAACACCAGCTAAAAGAGGTAAATATGACTTAAAAAAAACTGGAAAATATGAAGGCCCTATGGATAAAATCGATAAAAACGGGCAAATCAATCCAAGTTCAACTTATATATATATTTATAAGTCCAGAGAAGCAGCAGAAGAAGGTAGAGAAAAAGTTATAAAAGAATTTACCAGACAAAGTTGTAAAATCATTTATAAAGAAGTAAAAGATAAATGTAAATAAAGTACAATAGGACAAATCATAAGATAAAGGCTTCTTTTATAATAAAGGAAGCCTTTATCTTTATAAAACGTCATGATAAAATCTATAAGATGCTGAAAATAAAATAAATTTATAAAATATTTTTTTGTTTTCTGATTTTTATTTCTAACTTTGCAGTCCCTTACAGAAAACCATCTGTAAGGTTCTCATTTTTTGAACTTTAAGAAAAATATTACAAAAAATGTCTGGAATAATCGGAAAAAAAATTGGAATGACTAGCTTTTTTAGTGCCGAGGGACAACTTGTCGCATGCACAGTCATAGAAGCTGGTCCTTGCGTTGTTACGCAAGTGAAGACGAAGGAAAAGGACGGTTACGAAGCGATTCAATTAGGTTTTGCAGAGGCGAAAGAAAAAAACACCTCTAAACCAATGTTGGGACACTTCAAAAAAGCTGAGACTACTCCTAAAAGAAAAGTTGTAGAGTTTCAAGACTTCTCTAAAGAAGTAAAACTTGGCGACACAGTACTTGCTCAAGACATCTTAGCGGAAGGTGATCTTGTAAACGTAGTTGGAACATCGAAAGGTAAAGGCTTTCAAGGTGTTGTAAAAAGACACGGATTTAGCGGTGTGGGTGGTCAAACTCACGGTCAGCACAACCGTTTAAGAGCTCCCGGTTCATTAGGTCCTGGTTCTACACCTGGACGTGTATTCCCTGGTATCAAAATGGCAGGAAGAACAGGTGGAGATAGAGTGAAAGTTCAAAACCTAAAAGTTTTGAAAGTATTGCCCGAAAAGAACCTAATTCTTATTAGTGGTTCTATCCCCGGTGCTATCAATTCTTATGTAATCATCGAGAAATAATTTAGAGCCATGGAATTATCAGTATTGAACATATCAGGAGCAGAAACTGGCAGAAAAATCAATTTGTCAGATGAGATTTTTGGCATCGAGCCAAATCAGCATGCCGTATATTTGGATGTAAAACATTTCCTTGCTGCTCAACGCCAAGGAACACACAAAGCAAAAGAACGTAACGAAATTCACGGTTCTACTCGTAAATTGCACAGACAAAAAGGTACGGGAGGTTCTCGTAAAGGTAGTATCAAAAACCCTCTTTACCGTCATGGTGGTCGTGTTTTTGGTCCAGTCCCTAGAGATTACGACTTCAAATTAAATAAAAAAGTAAAACAATTAGCTCGTAAGTCGGCATTTACATACAAAGCTCAAGAGGCAGCTATCAAAGTTTTAGAAAACTTTAGCTTTGCTTCTCCAAAAACAAAAGCTTATATAGAAATGCTTTCTAAATTAGCCCTTTCTAACAAGAAAACTTTACTTGTATTGCCTGAACATACTCCTAATGTATATCTTTCTGGCAGAAACATCCCTAAAACTAAAATCACAACAGTTGATAGCGTAAATACTTATGATATCATGAATGCTGATGCTTTGATTTTATGCGAAGGGGCTGTAGCTAAAATTCAACAATTGTTTGTAAACGATTAAGCCAATGAAGACGATTATAAAAAAAGCAGTTATAAGCGAAAAAGCAGCAAGTTTACATGATGCTGGTGTTTATACCTTTATTGTAGATAAAAAAGCGAATAAAGTAGAAATTAGTAAGGCTGTAGAAAAACTTTATGGCGTGAACGTGGAAAGCGTGAATACAATACGTTATGCAGGAAAAGCAAAAACACGCTACACAAAGGCAGCAATTATGTCTGGTCGTACACCAGCTTTCAAAAAAGCAATCGTAAGATTAGTAGCTGGTGATTTTATTGATGTTTATGGAAATGCGTAAAGCATAGATATTCAAAATAGTGCCTTATATAAGGCACTTAGCTTGAATGTAATATAGTGCTTCACTGATAAAGAAGAAAAAAATGGCAGTAAAAAAACTAAAACCCATTACACCCGGACAACGCTTTAGAATTGCTCCGATTTTCTCCGAAATAACAAAAAGCAAGCCTGAAAAGTCCTTGTTAGAGCCCATCAAGAAAAGTGGTGGACGTAACAATCAAGGAAAGATGACGATGCGTTATATTGGCGGAGGACACAAAAGAAGATATCGTATCATCGATTTTAGAAGAGATAAATTCGATATGCCTGCAACTGTGCTTGGCATTGAGTACGACCCTAACAGAACTTCATATATTGCTCTTGTGCAATACGAAGATGGCGAAAAACGCTATATCATCGCTCCTGAAGGTTTGAAAGTTGGTACAAAAGTTTCTTCTGGTAAAAATGTAGCTCCTGAATTAGGAAATGCATTGCCTCTTGGAGAAATGCCTCTTGGTACAATTGTACACAACATCGAATTACGTCCTGGTAAAGGAGGAGCTTTGGCAAGAAGTGCGGGAACGTATGCTCAAGTACTTGCAAAAGATGGCAAATATGTAACTCTTAAATTGCCTTCTGGCGAAATGAGAATGGTTTTGGCTACTTGTATTGCTACTGTAGGAAAGGCTTCAAATGCCGACCACATGAACGAACAGATGGGTAAAGCTGGTAGAAACCGTTGGGCCGGAAGAAGACCACGTACAAGAGGTGTTGCAATGAACCCCGTAGATCACCCTATGGGAGGTGGTGAAGGTAGAGCCTCTGGAGGTCATCCTCGTTCAAGGAAAGGTTTACTTGCTAAAGGTAAGAAAACCAGATCCAAGAAAAAGTATTCTAATCGTTTAATTATCAGCAAACGTAAAAAATAGTTATGGGACGTTCGTTAAAAAAAGGACCTTATGTAGATTTCAGACTCACCAAGAAAGTAACAGTAATGGAAGAGTCTGGCAAAAAGTCAGTAATCAAGACTTGGTCTCGCCGTTGTACAATTGCTCCTGACTTCGTAGGACACACTTTCGCTGTATATAATGGAAATAAATTCATTCCTGTGTATGTATCTGAGCAAATGGTGGGACATAAATTAGGTGAATTTGCACCTACTCGTAACTTTAGAGGACACGTTGCCAAAAAAGATAAAGGCAAAAAATAACAATATGGATAAGAGGATAATCCGAAAAACCTCCTAAAAGCAAACAAAGTATGGAAGCAGTTGCTAAACTAAGAAATGTACCTACTTCACCCCGCAAAATGCAGTTGGTGGTTGATATCATCCGTGGAATGGAAGTAGGAAAGGCTTTGGGCGTATTGAAATACCAGCCCAATCATGCAGCCAAAGATTTAGAGAAACTTTTACTTTCTGCTGTTGCTAACTGGCAACAAAAGAATGAAGGTGTTAGATTGGAAGATGCCGATTTATATGTAAAAACTATTTTTGTAGGGCATGGTAAAATGTTGAAGAGACTAAGACCAGCTCCTCAAGGTAGAGGTCATCGTATCCGTAAACGCTCTAACCACGTTACCTTAATTGTAGATGACCGTAACGCATTATCATAATTCTAAACACTTGTAAAGACAATGGGACAAAAAGTTAATCCGATAGGTTTTAGATTAGGCATCGTTAAGGGATGGGAATCTAACTGGTTTGGTGGAAAAGATTTCTCTGATAAATTAGTAGAAGATGATAAAATCAGAAAATATGTAGAAGCTCGTGTACCAAAAGGTGGTATCGCTCGTATTCTGATTGAACGTACACTTAAAAGAATTACCCTTACTATCCAAACAGC
Source organism: bacterium 336/3 (assembly GCA_001281695.1). Classification (NCBI taxonomy): domain Bacteria; kingdom Pseudomonadati; species bacterium 336/3. Next base: position 958,483 of record LJIE01000001.1, read on the forward strand.
TCGCCCTGGTGTAGTTATTGGAAAAGGTGGTAATGAAGTGGATAAAATTAAAGAAGAATTAAAGAAAATTACTGGTAAGGATGTTCAAATCAACATCTTTGAAATTAAACGCCCCGAAATTGATGCTCGTTTGGTAGCTGATACAGTTGCTCAACAAATCAGAGCTAGAATTTCTTACCGTAGAGCTATGAAGCAAGCAATTGCATCTGCTATGCGTGTAGGAGCTGAAGGTATCAAGATTAAAGTATCTGGACGTTTAGGAGGTGCTGATATGGCTCGTACTGAACAGTATAAAGAAGGAAGAGTACCTTTGCATACCCTTCGTGCTGATATTGACTATGCTGTGGCTGAAGCAGATACAGTATATGGTAAAATTGGCGTGAAAGTATGGATCTTCAAAGGCGAGGTTTATGGAAAACCTGATTTGTACCCAGGAATGGAAGCTTCTTCTAACAATACAGGCGGAAATAAAGAGAACCGCAAACCCAAAGGTGCAGGCGGAAACTCTAATAAGAAAAGAAGAAGAAAAGAAAAATAAACTAAAGGAGATGAAGTTTGTACCGTTACTACTTGACTTCATCTTTTATCGTGTTTATCAGGTCTAAAACAGCAAAGCAATGTTACAACCGAAAAGAACCAAATATAGAAAACAGCAAAAAGGACGTGTAAAAGGGCTCGCTACACGCGGAGCAGAAATTGCTTTTGGCTCTTTTGCTATCAAGTCTTTAGAAGTTGCTTGGATTACAGCTCGCCAAATTGAAGCAGCTCGTATTTCCATGACTCGTGAAATGAAACGTGAGGGACAAGTATGGATTCGTATTTTCCCTGATAAGCCTGTAACCAAAAAACCTGCTGAGGTTCGTATGGGTAAAGGTAAAGGTGCTCCCGAATATTGGGTAGCTTGTATCAAACCAGGTACTATTCTTTTTGAAATAGCTGGTGTGAAACAAGAAGTAGCAGAGGAAGCTTTGAGACTAGCAGCTCAAAAATTACCCGTAAAGACTAAATTTGTAGTACGTAGAGACTACATTGAATCTTAATCCTTAAGAGACAATGAAAGCAGTAGATTTAAAAAAACTTTCGCTTGATGAATTGAAAGCGAAATTGACGCAGGAGCAAGATGCTCTCCTGAAACTCAAAATGGCTCATGCCATTACACCTGTAGAGAACCCAATGAGAATCAGAGAGGCTCGTAAAGTGGTTGCCCGTATCCAAACGGTTATCAGAGAAAAAGAACTCGCTAAATAATCAAAGATTATGGAACAAGTAGCACTACAACGAAATGCCCGTAAAGAAAAAGTAGGCAAAGTAGTAAGTAATAAAATGAATAAATCTATCGTAGTAGCTGTAGAACGTAGGGTAAAACACCCTATTTATGGTAAGTTTATGAAAAAAACTACCACATTTATGGCTCACGATGAGAAGCAAGAATGTAATATCGGTGATGTGGTTAAAATTATGGAATGCAGACCACTTAGCAAATTAAAACGTTGGAGATTAGTTTCAATCATTGAAAAGGCTAAATAAGTATGATACGTCAAGAATCAAGACTCAATGTAGCAGATAACAGCGGTGCCAAAGAAGTTCTTTGTATCCGTATTTTGGGTGGTACAGGCAAAAAATTTGCTTCAGTTGGAGATAAAATTATCGTGAGCATTAAATCTGCTCTTCCTTCTGGCAACGCCAAAAAAGGTACTGTATCCAGAGCCGTTATCGTAAGAACTAAAAAAGAAGTTCGTAGAAAAGACGGGTCTTATATCCGTTTCGAGGATAATGCAGCAGTTTTGCTTAACAATAACGATGAACCTAAAGGTACACGTATCTTCGGACCAGTTGCTCGTGAATTGCGTGAAAAACAATTTATGAAAATTGTATCATTAGCCCCTGAAGTTATTTAAAGATATGGAAAGAAAGCATAACAAGCAGCAGAAGCTTCATATCAAAACTGGCGATATGGTTTTGGTAATTGCAGGAGTTTCAAAAGGCAAAAAAGGAAAAATTAAAGAAATCCTTGTTGAAAAAAACCGTGCAATTGTTGAAGGTTTGAATATAGTAAAAAAACATGTGAAGCCTTCGGCTAACCAACCTCAAGGTGGTATAGTTGAAAAAGAGGCTGGTATTCACATCAGTAATTTGATGTTGATTGACCCTAAAACAGGAGAGCCTACCCGTACAGGTAGAAAATTGAATGAAAAGGGTAAACTTCAAAGATTTTCTAAAAAGACTAAAGAGTTTATACAATAATGGCAACAACTCCCAGACTTAAAGAGAAGTTCGTAAAAGAAATTGCATCTGCATTGAAAGAAAAATTTCAATATAAATCTGTGATGCAAGTACCTAAACTTACTAAAATAGTAGTAAACAAAGGTATTGGTGCTGCTGTTGCCGACAAAAAACTTGTTGAGCAAGGAGTAGAAGAACTTACAACTATTACAGGACAGAAAGCAGTAGCTACTTACTCTAAGCAGGCTATCTCCAATTTCAAATTGCGTGAAAATATGCCTATTGGTGCAAGAGTTACCTTACGTGGAAATACCATGTACGAATTCTTAGACCGTTTGATGACTGTGGCTCTTCCTCGTGTAAGAGATTTCAAAGGTATCAATGAAAAAGGATTTGATGGTAGAGGAAATTATACTTTAGGTGTAAAAGAGCAGATTATTTTCCCTGAAATCAGTATAGATAAAGTGAATCGTATTTCTGGTATGGACATTACTTTTGTAACAACTGCTGAAACAGACGAAGAAGCTTTTGAATTACTAAAAGCATTTGGAATGCCTTTTGCAAATCAGAAAAAATCTTAAAAACTATCTTAGACAATGGCAAAAGAATCAATGAAAGCTCGCGAGCGTAAAAGAGCTAAATTAGTAGCAAGATACGCTGAGAAAAGAGAAGCTCTCAAGGCTGCTGGAGACTACGAGGCTTTAGATAAATTACCTAAAAACGCATCACCTGTACGTTTGCACAACCGTTGCAAAATTACAGGTCGTCCAAAAGGTTATATCAGAAGATTTGGTATTTCTAGGGTTTTATTAAGAGATTGGGCTTCTGCAGGAAAAATACCAGGCTTGACAAAAGCTAGTTGGTAACATTTGGAAAATAATATAAAAAAAATTAACATTTTGATTTGCAAATCAAAATGTTTTTTTTAACTTTGCGTCCTCAATTTGAGGGCTTTAATTCATTGTGTATCATGGTAACAACAGACCCTATTGCAGATTATCTAACAAGATTAAGAAACGCAATAAAAGCAAAACATAGAATCGTTGAGATTCCTGCTTCAAACATTAAAAAAGCAATGACAAAAGTATTGCATGAGAAAGGTTATATTCAAAATTATAAATTTGAAGAAACTGCAAATCATCAAGGTCTTATAAAAATTGCTTTAAAGTATAACCCCACGACTAAAGAACCAGCTATCACGAAAATTTCTCGTGTAAGTACACCAGGTTTGCGTCAATATGTGGGCGTAGATAATATACCAAGAGTCCTGAACGGTTTAGGAGTAGCTGTTATTTCTACTTCAAAAGGTGTAATGACCGATAAGGAAGCACGCACCCTCAATGTAGGTGGCGAAGTATTGTGCTACGTTTATTAAGATAACGTCAAAAAAAAAAACAATGTCAAGAATTGGAAAAAAACCGATTGCTCTACCAGACAAAGTTTCTGTTACACTTAAAGGTAATGTTGTAAGTGTAAAAGGACCCAAAGGTGAATTGAGCCAAACCATCGACACTGATATTAAAGTTGCAGTGGAAGAGGGTACAGTAGTAGTTGAAAGACCTACGGAACAAAAAAGACATAAGGCATTACATGGATTGTACAGAGCCTTAATCAACAACATGGTAGTTGGTGTAAGTGAAGGTTATAAAATCTCCTTGGAATTAGTTGGGGTAGGTTATAAAGCCAGTGCTACAGGTAGCATTTTAGAATTAGCTCTTGGTTACTCTCACCCTATATTCTTTGCATTACCTTCAGAAATTAAAATTACTACAGTGACTGAAAAAGGTAAAAACCCTTTGATTCACTTAGAAGGTATTGACAAACAATTGATAGGTCATATTGCAGCAAAAATCAGATCTTTACGTCCTGTTGAACCTTACAAAGGTAAAGGTGTGCGTTTTGTTGGTCAAGAAATTAGAAGAAAAGCTGGTAAAACTGCCTCTAAAAAATAATGAACTATGGCTACAAATAAAGCAAACAGAAGACAGAAAATTAAGCGTAGAATTAGAGGTAATGTTTTTGGTACAGTTACCAAACCACGCCTTTCAGTATTTAGATCTAATACACGCATCTACGCTCAGATTATTGATGATACAAAAGGTGTTACACTTGCGAGTGCATCTTCATTCGATATCAATGCGACAAAGATAAATATCGACACTGCTAAAGAAGTAGGTAAAAAATTGGCTGAAAAAGCTACTGCTAACGGTGTGAAAGCTGTAGTTTTCGACAGAAACGGATATCTTTATCATGGTAAAGTGAAAGCTTTGGCTGATGGAGCAAGAGAAGGCGGTTTACAATTCTAAAAAATGACAACAATGAACAAAAGAATCGTTAAAGTAAGCGAACTTGAACTCAAAGAAAGAGTAGTAGCCGTAGAAAGAGTAGCGAAAGTAGTAAAAGGTGGTCGTCGTTTTAGCTTTGCTGCTATTGTAGTAGTAGGTAACGGTGATGGTGTAGTGGGGTATGGCTTAGGTAAAGCGAATGAAGTTACAGATGCTATTACAAAAGGTATTCAAGATGCAAAGAAAAACTTGGTACAAGTTCCTATCATAAAACATACTATTCCCCATGAAGCTCATGGTAAATTCTGTGGTGGTAGAGTATTTGTAAAGCCTGCAGCAGCTGGTACAGGTGTAATTGCAGGTGGTGCAATGCGTGCTGTATTGGAAAGTGCTGGTATCAAAGATGTACTTGCAAAATCTAAAGGTTCATCAAACCCTCATAATGTGGTAAAAGCTACTATTGATGCCCTTTTAAAGTTAAGAGCTCCTCATAATGTAGCTCGCCAAAGAGGTGTAAGTTTGGATAAAGTATTTAATGGATAAGACAATGGCAAAAGTTAAAGTAACACAGACAAATAGCCTTATTGGTCGTCCTGAGAGACAACACAAAATTATGCAGGCTCTTGGTTTAGGCAAAATAGGTAAATCACGCGAGGTGGAGAATACTCCTCAGATTCAAGGCATGATTAACAAAGTGACTCACTTGGTAAAAGTAGAGAATCTTTAAAAAATATTTTAAGTTTTAAGTTTACTTTGTGTAAGCTTAAAACTTAAATTTTAGTAATTAGCGTTCAGCGTAAGCGAGTTAAACCAAAAAAGCAATGAAATTACATGAATTAAAACCTGCTGCAGGTTCTATTAAAACCAATAAAAGATTGGGTAGAGGTGCGGGTTCTGGTATGGGTGGAACATCAACCAGAGGACACAAAGGAGCGAAATCTCGTTCTGGTTACAAATCTAAAAGAGGTTTTGAAGGTGGACAAATGCCACTTCAAAGACGTATTCCTAAGTTTGGATTTAAAAATCCTTTCAAAGTAGAATACAAACCTGTTAATTTGGACACCATCGCAGAAATGGCAGAGCAATTCTCTGTACAAGTCATTGATATGGCATTCTTACAACAACATGGTTTTGTAGCTAAAAAAGATTTAATCAAAGTATTGGGTAGAGGTGAACTCAAAGCAAAATTGAGTGTAACTGCTCATGCATTCTCTAAATCAGCGAAAGAAGCCATCGAAAAATCAGGAGGCACAGCCACCACACTCTAAGTTATGAAGAAGCTTATTCAGAATATCAAAAATATATTTGCTATAGAGGAGTTGAGAAGACGTATTCTCAACACTCTTATTTTATTATTAGTATTCCGTATTGGGGCACACATTGTATTGCCTGGTATAGACCCAACTAAAATAGCTACTAAATCTGGTGCTGCTAAAGGGCTTTTAGATTTATTAAATACGTTTTTGGGAGGTGCATTCCAAAATGTAGCTATTTTTGCGTTAGGTATTATGCCTTACATCTCAGCTTCTATTGCTGTACAATTGTTAACAGTAGCTTTACCGAATTTCCAGAAAATGCAAAAAGAAGGAGATTCAGGTAGAAAGAAACTAACTCAAATTACGAAGTACTTAACCATTATTTTTACAATAGTTCAATCTTATGCTTACTTACAAAACCCAGATGTTTTGGGTGCTGTAAGACCTGAAGTTGGAATAGGCTACTTTACAATTTCATCTATTATGATTCTTACCGCTGGTACAATGTTTTGTATGTGGCTAGGTGATAGAATCACAGATAGAGGTATAGGAAATGGTGTATCCATGCTTATTATGATAGGTATTGTATCAAGATTCCCTCAAGCAATTATTTTAGAAGTAACAGCTCGTTTTGGTAAAAAAGCTGCTATAGGAGGTCCCTTCTTGTTATTAATTGAATTTGTATTGTTATTCTTTATTGTATTATTGGTTGTAATGTTTACACAAGCAATTAGAAGAATACCTGTTCAATATGCAAAACAAGTTGTAGGTAATAAAGTATATGGTGGACAAAGACAGTACATTCCATTGAAGTTGAATACTTCAGGGGTAATGCCTATTATCTTCGCTCAATCTTTGATGTTCTTACCTTCTTTATTAGCTGGCTTATTTAAAGGAAATGAATCTGCTCAAGCAGTTGTCAATATGTTCTCTAATCAGTTTGGTTGGCAATATAACTTGATATTTGCATTCATGATTTTAATATTTACATATTTCTATACGGCTATTACAATTAATCCTAAGCAAATAGCTGATGATATGAAACGTAATGGAGGGTTTATACCTGGTGTAAAACCTGGTGACCCAACATCAGAATATATTGATAGCGTTTTATCTAAAATTACACTACCAGGTGCATTATTCTTGGCTGTAATTGCCGTATTACCTTCAGTAGTTCGTGTTACAATGGATGTAGATATGATTTTTGCTGGATTCTTTGGTGGTACTTCATTACTAATTATGGTTGGGGTAGTACTAGATACACTTCAGCAAATAGAGAGTTACTTATTGATGAAACATTATGAAGGTTTGATGGAGTCAGGAAAAATCTCTGACACCTCTAATATGGCAATGGTACAATGATAATTCTAAAAACATCTGCTGAAATAGAGGTTATCAGACAAAGTGCTCTTATTCTTGGCAAAACTCATGGAGAGGTAGCCAAATGGATAGAGCCAGGTGTGAAAACATCTCAATTAAATAAAATAGCGGAAGAGTATATTAGAGATAACCAAGCAATACCTTCTTTTAAGGGTTACGAAATTAGTAGTACAAACGTTCCTTTTCCTGGTGCTTTGTGCATCTCAGTAAATGAACAAGTAGTACATGGCTTCCCAAGTAACTACGAATTAAAAGAAGGGGATATTATATCAGTAGACTGTGGAGTTTATAAAGATGGTTTTCATAGTGACAGTGCATACACTTATCCAGTAGGTGAAATATCCAAGGAAGTGATGCAATTACTAAAAGTAACAAAAGAATCTCTTTATAAAGGTATTGAACAAGTAAAATTTGGTGCAAGAGTAGGAGATATAAGTTATGCTATTCAAAAGCATGCAGAGAGTTTTGGATTTTCAGTTGTAAGGGAATTAGTAGGACATGGACTAGGAAGATCATTACATGAAAAACCTGAAGTACCCAATTTTGGAAAAAGAGGTAAGGGAGCTATGCTAAAAAACGGTACTGTAATAGCTATAGAGCCTATGATAAATATAGGTAAAAAAGAGATAGTTCAAGAAAGAGATGGATGGACAATCCGAACAGCAGATAGAAAGCCTTCGGCTCATTTTGAACACACTGTGGCGATTAATGGTAACCAAGCAGATATCCTTACTACATTTCAATACATAGAAGAAGTTTTAGAAAAAAAATATGGCAAAGCAAACATCTATTGAGCAAGACGGAACGATCACGGAAGCACTTTCTAACGCAATGTTTAGAGTAGAACTCCAGAATGGACACGAAGTGATTGCTCATATTTCGGGTAAAATGAGGATGAACTATATCAAGATTTTACCTGGGGACAAAGTGAAAATAGAAATGTCGCCTTACGACCTCACGAAAGGCAGAATTGTTTATCGTTACAAATAAAATATACTGTTATGAAAGTACGAGCTTCTGTGAAGAAACGCAGTGCAGACTGTAAGATAATCCGTAGAAAAGGAAAAATCTATGTGATTAACAAAAAAAATCCAAAATATAAACAAAGACAAGGTTAGTTATGAGAATTGCAGGAACAGATATCCCTAACAATAAGCGTGGCGAAATCGCTCTTACCTATATCTATGGTATTGGACGTAGTTCTGCTAAAAAAATCTTGCAACAAGCAGGCATTGATTTAGACAAGAGAGTAGCCAACTGGACAGATGATGACGCTGTAAAAATTCGTAATATCATCGGTGAAGAATTCACTGTTGAAGGACAACTTCGCTCACAAGTACAATTGAACATCAAACGCTTGATGGATATTGGTTGCTATAGAGGTCTTAGACACCGTAGAGGTTTACCTGTAAGAGGTCAGAGTACTAAGAACAACGCTAGAACTCGTAAAGGTAAGCGTAAGACTGTAGCTAATAAAAAGAAAGCGACTAAATAATTTATAATTATGGCAAAGGATACGAAAAAAGAAAAAGTAAAGAAAAGATTAGTGCAAGTTGACCCTGTGGGACAGGTACATATCAGAGCTTCTTTCAACAACATCATCATCACCATTACGAACAACAACGGTCAAGTAATTTCTTGGTCTTCTGCTGGTAAAATGGGTTTTAGAGGTTCTAAGAAAAACACTCCTTATGCTGCTCAAGTAGCTGCTTCTGATTGTGCTAAGAAAGCTCATGATTTAGGACTTCGTAAAGTAGATGTATTTGTAAAAGGACCAGGTTCTGGAAGAGAGTCTGCTATCAGAACTGTACAAGCTACAGGTATCGAGGTAGTAACTATCCAAGATGTTACTCCATTACCTCACAACGGTTGTCGTCCACCTAAAAAGAGACGTGTTTAATTCGCAATATATTCTCATACACAAAAACGTTTGTGTATTTTGAAAATTGAGAGTTAAAGATTGTAAGAAACCAAAAGGTAGGCTTACAAGCCTAATTCTAATTGTTCAACATTAAAAAAATCTACAATGGCAAGATATACCGGTCCTAAAGCGAAAATAGGACGTAAATTCGGAGAGGCTATTTTGGGGGCAAACAAATATGTTCAGAAAAAGAACTATGCACCCGGAATGCATGGAAGAGGAAAGAAAAGAAAGCAGTCTGAATATGCTGTACAGCTAGCTGCTAAACAAAAAGCAAAATATACTTATGGAGTATTAGAAAAGCAATTTGCTCGTATATTCCATATCGCTAGTATCAAAGATGGTATTACTGGTGAAAACTTATTGAAATTCTTAGAGGCTCGTTTAGACAATACTGTGTACCGTTTAGGTATTGCACCAAGTCGTAGAGGAGCTCGTCAATTGGTCTCTCATAAACATATCACTGTAAATGGTGAAATTGTAAACATTCCTTCATACCAATTAAAACCTGGTGATATTGTAGGAGTTCGTGAGAAATCAAAATCTTTAGAAGCAATTACTACCAGTTTGGCATCTCGTGCAAATAACCGTTTCAATTGGTTAGAGTGGGATAAAAATTTAATGACTGGAAAGTTTGTTTCTTATCCTGAAAGAGATCAAATTCCTGAAAATATACAAGAGCAACTCATTGTCGAATTGTACTCTAAATAATCCATGAAAAACTTGTTAGTGAGTAGCTAACAAGTTTTATTGGCTGTTCAACCTAAAAAAACTGTAAATATATGTCAATCTTAGCGTTTCAGATGCCCAATAAGGTGGTAATGGAGAAAGCCGACGATTTTCACGGCTTATTTGAATTTAAACCACTCGAAAAAGGATATGGTATTACAATAGGAAATGCTTTAAGAAGAGTGTTACGTTCTTCATTAGAGGGCTATGCTATTACGGCAGTGAGGATACAAGGCGTTTTACATGAGTTTTCTACTATACCTGGTGTAGTTCAAGATGTTACGGAAATTATCTTGAATCTTAAAAAAGTTCGTTTTAAGAGAGTTGGAGAGGTTGCTGAAAACAAAATTAGCCTTCAACTGAAAAATAAAGAAGTATTCACGGCTGGTGATATCAATAAATTTACAAGTGCTTACCAAATTCTTAATCCTGATTTAGTGATTTGTAACTTGGATAAGTCTGTAACTTTAGAAATGGAGTTGATCATTGAGAAAGGACGTGGATATGTTCCTGCTGAAGAGCATAAAATCCCCGACCAAACACTTAACTTTATTGCTATTGACTCTATCTTTACGCCTATCAAAAACGTAAGATACGCTATAGAAAATACAAGGGTTGAACAAAAAACGGACTACGAAAAACTCATTGTTGAAATTGAAACAGATGGCTCAATCCATCCTGAAGATGCCTTGAAAGGTGCTGCTCAAATCCTTATCCAACACTTTATGCTATTCTCTGACCAAACGATGACTTTTGAGTCCGTTCAGAAAGAAGAAAGCGTAACAGTGGATGAAGAAATTTTGCGTATGCGTAAACTGCTCAAAACTTCTTTGGCTGACCTTGATCTTTCGGTACGTGCTTACAACTGTTTGAAATCTGCTGATATTAAGACACTTGGTGATTTAGTTCAGTTGGAAATTGCAGACATGATGAAGTTTAGAAACTTTGGTAAAAAATCATTGACTGAACTTGAGCAACTTGTTGCTGAAAAAGGCTTACACTTCGGAATGGAGGTAGCAAAATATAAATTAGACGAAGAATAATCTTAATTATCTAAGGTCTTGAAAGCTTGGAAATAAAGAAGAGAACCTTAGATGGCATAAACCCCTTTAAAGACTCACGACCATGAGACACGGAGATAAAGTAAAAAATCTAAACAGAACAGCCTCTCATCGTAAAGCGATGCTTTCTAATATGGCTAGTTCGTTAATATTGAATAAACGTATTGAAACTACAGTTACTAAAGCAAAGGCTTTGAGAGTATATGTAGAGCCTTTGATTACAAGAGCTAAAGAAGGAAACAATACGACTTCTGTAGAATCTATGCACAATAGAAGAACAGTTTTCTCTTATTTGATGAATAAAGAAGCTGTAAAGGAGTTATTCTCTACAGTAGCTGATAAAGTTGGTAGCCGTCCAGGTGGCTATACACGTATCATCAAATTGGGTACACGTCAAGGAGATGCTGCTGAAGTAGCTATCATTGAACTAGTGGACTTCAACGAAACGTTCGTGAAAGAAGGTAAGAAAACAGCTACCAAGAAAACTCGTAGAAGAACTGGTAAAGGTAAAGGTACTGAAACTACTGAGACTTCAGAATCTACAACAATTGAAACAAAAGAATAATAAAAAGCCCGATTAAATCGGGCTTTTTTGTTTTTATAAAAATCAGATAATTAATATTTAAAGTGCATATAAAAAAGTTTTTTATAGAGATTAGCTTTAAATACTATTTTTTTATCTAACTTTGTATCCCATAATGATTTTAACACATTATGGCACAAGCAAAACATATTTTTGTAACTGGAGGAGTAACTTCCTCATTAGGTAAAGGTATTATCGCATCATCTTTAGCGACTCTTCTTCAAGCTAGAGGATTTTCTGTAACCATTCAGAAATTTGACCCTTATATCAACATAGACCCTGGAACACTGAACCCTTACGAGCATGGAGAATGCTATGTAACGGACGATGGTGCTGAAACTGATTTGGACTTAGGACATTATGAACGTTTTTTGAACGTCGCTACATCTCAAGCCAATAATGTCACCACAGGGAAAATCTACTATAATGTTATTACCAAAGAACGTCAAGGAGCATATTTAGGAAAAACTGTTCAGGTGATTCCACATATCACAGATGAAATTAAAAGAAATTTTCTGCTCTTAGATGAAACAGGTAAGTACGACATCATCATCACAGAAATAGGTGGTTGTGTGGGTGATATAGAATCACTTCCTTTTATTGAGGCACTCAGACAGCTACGCTGGGAATTAGGAGGAAATGATGTAATTGTAATACATCTTACACTTGTACCTTATTTGGCGGCTGCTGGTGAACTCAAAACCAAACCTACTCAACACTCTGTAAAGGCTCTCTCTGAGTCTGGTGTACAACCTGATATTATTATTTGCCGTTCTGAAAAGCCTATTCCTATGGAAATCAGAAAGAAAGTGGCTTTGTTTACTGGGGTAAATGTAAATTCGGTGATAGAGGCTTTGGACGCAGAAACGATTTATGATGTACCTCTTTTGATGAGAAAAGAGAAATTGGATGAAAGAGTGCTTTCTAAACTTCGTTATCCTTACAAAAAAGAACCTAATATTGATGCTTGGAAAGAGTTTTTAGGGAAACTCAAAAACCCAACAGATTCGGTGGAAATAGGTTTAGTTGGGAAATATGTAGAATTACATGATGCTTATAAGTCTATTGCGGAGTCATTTGTACATGCAGGAGCTTATAACGAATGTAAAGTAAAGCTCCATTGGATTCATTCTGAAAAGATTAATGATGATAATGTAGAAAGTATTTTGGGTAAATTGGATGGTATTTTAGTTGCACCTGGTTTTGGTGAAAGAGGTATTGAAGGCAAAATTTCAGCTGTTCGTTTTGCAAGAGAACATCAAATACCTTTCTTTGGAATATGCTTGGGCATGCAATGTGCTGTGATAGAATTTGCCAGAAACGTATTGGGTTTATCAGATGCACATTCTACTGAAATGAACCCTGATACCAAAACGCCTATCATAGATATGATGGAAGAGCAAAAAAAGGTAACTATGAAAGGTGGAACAATGCGTTTAGGAGCTTATCCATGTAAACTTAAGAAAGGTTCTAAGGTGCAACAAGCCTATGGAAAATCTCAAATTAGCGAACGCCACAGACACAGATATGAGTTTAATAATAAATATTTAGAACAAATTGAAAAAGCTGGTATGATAGCAGGGGGCGTGAATCCTGATACAGAGCTTGTAGAGGCAGTAGAATTGTTAGACCATCCTTGGTTTGTGGGGGTACAATATCATCCTGAACTTAAAAGTACGGTGATGAATCCACATCCATTATTTGTACGTTTTGTAAAAGCAGCTCAAGAATATAAAGAGAAAAAATAATGAACTTAAAAAGCCCTAATCTATTTTAGGGCTTTTTACTTTAAGAAAGTGTTTTTACGATTTTTGCAGGATTTCCTACCACTACAGCATTATCGGGAACGTCTTTGGTTACAACAGCACCAGCACCTACCATAGCATTATTACCTATCCGAATACCTCCAAGAATGGTAGCTCCTGTACCAATAGAGGCATTATCTCCTATAACGGTTTCAATCATAGTCCAGTCACTTTCTGTTTGCAAAGAACCGTCAGCATTGGCTGCTTTGGGATACATATCGTTGATAAAACTTACGTTATGTCCTACAAATACTCCATTGCCAATGGTTACACCTTCACAGATAAAAGTATGAGAAGAAATTTTGCAATTTTCCCCAATAATAACTCCTTTTTGTATTTCTACAAAAGAGCCAATTTTAGAATTATCTCCAATTTGACAACCATAGAGGTTCACAAACTTAAAAATTTTAACATTCTCGCCAACTTTTACATTGTTGATAGACTGACGTTCATTTTCTATACTCAAGACTTGAAAACTCATAAATATTGAATTAGTATAATTTATCATTTAAACAATTTTAAAGAAAAAGCCCCAATTTAATTGAGGCTTTCTTTTTATGCTTCTACTTCTTGGTGTAACCAAGCTTTTTTAGCAAGTAGTTCTTCTTTTTCTTCTTCATTTTCGGGGTCAGGGATACAACAATCCACAGGACAAACAGCAGCACATTGAGGTTCTTCATGAAATCCTACACACTCAGTGCATTTATTAGTTACAATATAGTAAAACTCATCAGATACAGGAGCTTGTTGTGCTTTTGCATCTATCACGATGCCTTTCTCTAATTCTACTTCTGTTAGTTTTGTACCACCAGCCCAAGTCCATTTTACACCACCTTCATAAATAGCAGTATTAGGACATTCGGGTTCGCATGCACCACAGTTGATGCATTCGTCAGTTATCATGATAGCCATATCAATTTATCTTTAAGGTTGAGGCAAAAATATAAAAACTTCAATGTAGTAACAATATTCTTGTAAGAAAGTTCCTTGTAAACCAAAGAAAATTTTAGAGTTCCATGAATCCATTTGTCCATTCAGGGTCTAAAGATGCTCCAATTTTCTTGTAAAAATTAATAGCAGGTTCATTCCATTCTAATACTTGCCAACTAATACGTTGACAATTTTCTTGTTTACCATATTCTTTTAATATATCAAAAAATTGATGACCTAGTTTATGCTTTCTATATTCATCTTTGATGTATAAATCTTCAAGATATAAGCATTTTCCTTTCCAAGTAGAGTATCTGAAATATACTAATGCCATTCCAACAGCTATATCATTGTCCCATGCAAGCCAAAACTTAAAAATAGGTTGTTTACCAAAACCATCTTCAAGCATTTTTGCTTCAGTATTGATGACTTGCTCAGGAGCTTTTTCGTACAAAGCCAATTCTTTAATCAACCCTAACAACGCAGGTATATCTTGTGGTGTTCCTTCTTTAATCTGTAAATCCATTTTACTTCTGTTCTTTTTTCTTCATAATGCCTGAGCCAGTAGGCTTTAAAATTTTATAATACTGAAAATCCTGATTGGCTGTAAAACCTTCTCCTTTAATTATATTTGGCCCATTTTCTATTACTACAAATTTATCAGTGTATATTTTTTGTTGGTTTGGCGACCAATTTAAAACTTCTGTTTTCAATGTTTTATTTTCAAGTAAATCCTTTACAATCACTTTGCCTGTGGCTGTATAAAGATTTTGTTGTTTATCATAAAAACCTTTTAGAGCTGTAAGGCGAGTACTTTCTTGTTTTTTTGTATTGAAAAAAACAACTTCTATGCCATTGGGATACTCCAAATCCCCACTTTGATGTTGGAGTTGTTTGGGAGCTTTCATTCGCATTTTTAACCTTGCCGAATCACTATAAAGGGTTTCAATATTATACGATTCGATCATAGCTCCTTTATAGGGTTTTACCTTGTCAAGACTTTTATCATCTTCACAAGCAAATAAACTACAACTAATAATAATGAGAACAAAACGTATCATAGTCAAATAATTAAGTTATAAAATGTCAATGACTATATTTCAAAGTCTTTATACAATAAACTGGGTTGTACACTTTGGTTATTCTGGTACTTTCCACTTTTGTATTTTTCATACTCTCCATCAATGCTGTGATAATAGATTTGGCAAATTTCTACACCTGCATAAATACGAATGGGTTGTACACTGAAAATCTCTAAAGTCCAAAATCCTGCAAAACCCACATCACCAAAACCTGCTGTTACATGGATAAACAAGCCAAGTCTACCAATAGAAGAACGCCCTTCAAGCATGGGTACATGATTATCAGTACGAGTGTATTCAAGTGTTCTACCTAAATAAAGTTTATTGGTTTCTAATACTAAACCTTCTTCAGGAATAGTAATTGATTTGAATTTATTAGGTTTTTTCATATCTAAAACATCTTCATCATAAACAAGGAGTTCGTGGTGAAGGCGTAGATTATAACTATTAGGATTGAGTTGTTCAGGGCGGTAGGGGTCTATAAAAATATCTTTACCAAGTCTTTTTTCAATTTCTTTACCAGAAAGTATCATAAAAAATTATTTTGTTTTATAATTTAGAGATTAAAGGCTAAACGTTATGTTCAGCCTTTAATTTTTTAATCTTCAGCAACTAGAGAAACTACTTTTTTATCATCAGAGGCCTGTGAAATATCCAACATCCATGCACCTTCTACTCTCAGACGAGCTTTTACAGCTCCCCAAGGAGCAATATTGAAGGAAATGATTTGTCCATTAGGGCTTAATTTTACATCAGCTTCTTTTCCTTTAAATACTGCTTTCAAATTATTGTCTGTTCCTTTAAAAGTAAGTTGGTCAGTTCCCTGTGAAAATTTATTATTTACTAAGAAATCTGTTACATGTAAACGAACAGAAGCGTTTGTGATAGTAGCTTCATTCACCTTATTAGAAATTAGCCCAAAATCAGCTTTTTTACCTGCGTTTCTGCGTTCCAAAATTTCACCTGCAACGCTCAATGTAAAAGTTAAATCAATAGTTTCAGTAGCTGTCCCTATTTTAGCTTGATAATAAGCTTGCATCAATTCATTTTGATTTTTGGTTTTAACTTGAGAAACCACAGGAATTTCAACAAATTTTTCAGCTTGTTTCCCATAATATACTTTACCAATACTCTGTGGAGTTTTGCCTTTTGTAATGACAAAAACTTCCATTGTTTTAGGACTATACCAAACACCTGAAATGGTATTTTGAGCCCAACTTGTTATTCCAACAAGCCAAAGCATAGAAATTGTAAATAATTTAGACATAGTATTTTTGAGTTAAGAGTTCGGTTACAAAAGTAGTAGTTTTCAACTATCCTGCCAATTTTTTTTAGAGAAAGAAAAAAAGAGTAAAAAGTATAGATAAGAAGCAGAAAAAATAGAATGTCTTTTTATTTATATGCTTATTAATAACTTCCTAATCAGCACTAAAATTTGTACTTATTCAAGAAAAAATAAAATCTAAAAAAGAATTTTTGCGAAAAAATAAAATTTAGCGAAATTTCGCTTGACTTTTATTTTTCGCTGATTATATTTGTAACAGAATTCGATCAAAACATTTATAAAATAGATTTTTAGATTTTTGAAAATTTAAACCTGATACTTTCTATGACTCGCCAAGAAAAAATTAATCAGCTTTTACAAGATTGGGCAACTAACCCTCGTTGGGCAGGTATCGAACGCCCTTACACAGCCGAAGATGTTGTAAAACTTAGTGGTTCAGTACAAATTGAATATACTTTAGCTCGTTTGGGAGCTGAAAAACTTTGGAAAAAATTAAATTCAGAGCATTATGTGGCAGGTTTGGGAGCTCTAACAGGTAACCAAGCAATCCAAGAAGCTCAAGCTGGTTTACAAGCTATCTATTTAAGTGGATGGCAAGTTGCGGCAGATGCTAACTTAGCGGGAGAGATGTATCCTGACCAAAGTTTGTACCCTGCTGATAGTGTGCCTGCTGTAGTAAAAAGAATCAATAAAGCTCTTTTGCGTGCCGACCAAATTCAGCACATGGAAGGTAAAGGAGATACAGATTATTTACTTCCTATTGTAGCAGATGCTGAAGCAGGTTTTGGAGGTAATTTGAATGCCTTTGAACTGATGAAAATGATGATTGAAGCAGGTGCTTCTGGTGTTCATTTTGAAGACCAACTTTCTTCTGCTAAAAAGTGCGGACACTTAGGAGGAAAAGTGCTTGTACCTACTCAAGAAGCTATTCAAAAGTTGGTTGCTGCTCGTTTGGCAACAGATGTAATGGGTGTACCTACAGTAATTGTTGCTCGTACAGATGCTGATGCTGCAAACCTACTTACAAGTGATATAGATCCAAGAGACTTAGAGTTTGTTACAGGAAAAAGAAGTAATGAAGGATTCTACTATGTGAATTGTGGTGTGGAACAAGCTATTAGTAGAGGTTTAGCATATGCTCCATTTGCCGACTTGATTTGGATGGAAACAAGTCATCCTGATTTGGGTGAAGCAAGAGAGTTTGCTCAAGCTATTCATGCTCAATACCCTGGTAAATTGTTGGCATACAACTGTTCTCCATCTTTCAACTGGGCTTCTAAACTTTCAGAAGAACAAATGCTTACTTTCCGTGAGGATTTGGCAGATTTAGGATATAAATTCCAATTTATTACTTTGGCTGGTTTCCATGCTCTTAATACAAGTATGTTTGAACTTGCAAGCTCTTATAAAGCAAAAGGAATGGCTGGCTATTCTGAATTGCAACAAAAAGAATTTGCATTACAGTCTAAAGGTTTCAAAGCTGTTAAACATCAAGCTTTTGTAGGTGTTGGTTATTTTGATGAAGTTCAAAATGTCATTACATCTGGGGAAGCTTCTACAGTAGCTTTGAAAGGTTCAACAGAAGAAGAACAATTTCATCAATAAAAAAAAACAGATTGCGTTGTTTCCCATAAAAATCCTTGCCTTTGGTGAGGATTTTTGTTTTTAGAATCCCAAAATAGAAAACCATAAAAAAAACTAGACTTTGTATTGTTTTTTGGGTGTTTTTTTAGCATTATTGTATCAGTATTCTGTATTTTAGCAAATCTGTAACCAAATTGAAGAATTATTATACTATACTCGAAATACCCGAGAGTGCTTCGGCGGAGATGATAAAAAATGCGTATAGAAATTTGGCTAAACGTTGGCATCCTGATGTAAACCCTGGCGACGACATTGCTGAAAAAATGTTTATGGAGATAAAAGAGGCATATACAACCCTCTCAAATGCCATTAAACGCAATTATTACGATTATCAGCTAAGAAAAGCAATTTTAGATAAGAAAGTGGAACCAACCACTACTACAAAAGTAGGTTCTTTTCGAAAGAAAGAACAAGAAACAACCACAACTACCAAAAAAACTACTCAGGAGAAGACTGAGAAAAAAGAGAAAGAAAAGGTGTTTCATAGTTCTGAAACCTATAAAAATCGTTTGGATGATTTATTGAAAAAGCATAACGATTTAGTAGAAAAGCAGAAAAAAACAGCTGAAGTCAATAGACAAAAGGAAGAAAAAGAGAAAAGTTTCTATGATACTTTCAGAGAAAATAGAGAAACTGCTTTTAAAGAGCAGAAACTCAAACAGTCTGAAGAAAAAATTCAAGAAAAGGAGAAATCTGAACACGCCACAATGGAAACAGAAGAGAGTGTTGTAAAACCTCAAAAAAATAGAATCAAAGCGATTTTAAGTATTTTGGGATTCCGTTCAGATTAGATTTTTAATATTCAAAATATATTGAGAAACTTGAAAATAATCTATTTTCAAGTTTTTTGGTTTAAAAACAGCATATAATTATGGCAAAAATATTTATTACAGGAGCAACAGGTTTTGTGGGGGAGCAGTTAGCCAAAAAATTAGTAAAACAGGGTAATGAAGTACATTTATTGGCTCGTTCGGTATCGAAGGCTAAAAAAATGTTTCCTGATGAACAATTTAAAATATTTGAAGGAGATTTATTAGAGCCTACTAAAATCCAGAAAGCTATTGAAAACTGCTCAGAAGTGTATCATTTGGCAGCTTATGCCAAAGTTTGGGATAAAGACCCACAGGCTTTTTATAAAATGAATGTAGAAGGAACACTTCATATCTTAGAAAAAGCATTAGAAGCAGGTATTGAAAGAGTGGTGCTTACATCTACGGCTGGAGTTTTGGGACCTGCTGTGAATGGAATAGTAACTGAAAATACTCCCCAAACTGTACCCCACAGCACTGAATATGAAAGAACCAAAGCAATCTCAGAACAAGAATCTCTAAAATATTTGGATAAAGGCTTAGAAATTGTAACCCTCAATCCTACACGCATTTATGGTGGAGGGCAACGTAGCGAAAGTAATGCTGTAACAAAGCTTTTGGAGCGTTATCACCAAGGAAAATGGCGTATTATGCCTGGTGATGGAAAAAGAATTGGCAATTATGTATTTGTAGAGGATGTAGTACAAGGGCATATTTTGGCGATGCAAAAAGGCAGAAATGGCGAAAGATATATTTTGGGTGGGGATAATGTAAGCTATCAAGAGCTTTTTGATATGTTTGGAGAAATTACAGGCAAACATCTTCGTCTGTTCAATTTGCCAATTGGCGTGATGATGACTTTTGCTCGTTTACAGCTTTTTATAGCAAATACTTTTGGCAAAGCACCTTTAATTACCCCCAATTTTGTAAAAAAATACCTTTATGATTGGAAAGTAAGCAGTGAAAAAGCTCAAAAAGAATTGGGTTACCAAATAACACCCCTCAAACAAGGGCTTTCCAAAACGTTGGAATGGTTGAAGGGTAATCCGTAATTAGGCTAGCTACATAATACCAAAAAACTAAATTTAAAAGACCTGCAAGGAAAATTATCCAAGCAGGTTTTTTATCTTCAAAAAAGCAATAATGTAATATTCCAAACGGGATAGCAACAGCAGAACCAAACAATAGAATTTCAAAAATTATCCCTCCAATAAAGTATGCTAATAAAAATGCTATTCCATTAGAGCCAATAATAGCCAGAATGGTATATAAAATTATAGAGAAAAAGTTTTTATATGAACTATTCATACTTTATTAAAAGTTGCTATTCCTCAAACTGAAATTTCAGATATTTAATTTTTTCACCTTTTTCCTCAAAAGCTATTTCGTATTTGGTTTTGATACCAAAATGGTCTTTGGCAAACTCAGAATTGTGGAGGTCGTAGGTGTAAGAGAAATTTTTAATTTTTTGTTCTTGTAGAATTTCCAAAGTATAATCAAAAAGCCCTGTGTTATCTGTTTTGAAATGCAACCAGCCATCTTTTTGAAGCAAATTTTTATACATTTCCAAAAAACGAGGGTGAGTCAATCTTCGGCGAGCGTCTGCTTCTTTGGGGCGAGGGTCTGGGTGGATAATCCAAATTTCAAAAACTTCTTTATTATCAAAAAATTGCTCTAAATTTTGAATATATGTTCTCAAAAAAGCTACATTTTCAAGCCCTTTTTCAATAGCAATGGTGCTGCCTTTCCAAATTCTCGCCCCTTTGATATCCACGCCTACAAAGTTTTTCTCAGGATATTGTTCAGCAAGCCCCACAGAGTACTCTCCACGTCCACAAGCCAATTCCAATACTAATGGATTTGTATTTTTGAAATGTTCTTCTTGCCATTTGCCTTTGCAGTTTTCATAAAATGGCTTTCCATCTTCTACAACATTGTAACTCTGTTCGTTTTGAGCAAATCTGTCTAATTTTTTTCTTCCCATAAAAGTATTATTTAATTGCTTCTAAAATAGTTTGGACTATTTGTTTTAAATTTTCTTCTTTTAAACCAACTCCAGAGGGCAAACTAACTGATTGTTCATAAATCTGCCATGTATGGTCATTTTCTGTAATATATGTAGCATTTTGGTGCATGGGCAAACGATTAAGCGGATACCACAATTTGCGAGTCTGAATGCCTTGTTTTTCAAGAGCTTCTTGAATAGTTTTACTCTGATTGCTTAAAAAAGTTGTTAGCCAATTATTAGGTTTCACATCACTCAAGTTTTTCTGAAATGTTACTTTTGCTGATAAATTTTGGTGATAAAAATGATAAATGTATTTTTTTTGCTTTAAAAAATGCTCTAATTGTTCCATTTGAGCAAGTCCAACGGCTGCCAGTAGATTAATGAGGCGATAATTATAGCCTACTTCATCATGATAATATTCATGTAAATCTGCTTTTGACTGATTTGCCCAATGTCGTACTTTTTGTGCAATTTGCTCGTTTTGAGTAAGTATCATGCCACCTCCACCAGTGGTAACTACTTTATTTCCATTGAAACTGATAATGCCAACATCTGCTAAACACCCTGTATGTGTATTTTTATAAAAACTACCCAACGACTCGGCAGCATCCTCAACCACAGTAATATGATATTTTTGAGCTAACGTTAAAATATTTTGCATTTCGCCTACATTACCTAAAATATGAACAGGCAAAATAGCTTTGATTCTTTTTTTAGAGTTTTTAATGAAACAACTATTATTTTCAATAAAGCAGTCTTTTTCTAAAAAACTCTCAAGTAAAGTTGAATCAAGTTGCCAAGTATCTTGCGTAATATCTACAAATAAAGGTTCTGCTCCACAATAATGAATGGCATTGACACTTGCTACAAAGCTCAAATTTGGTAAAATAACCATATCATTTCTTTCTACACCCACAGCAAGTAAAGCCAAATGCAATGCAGCAGTGCCACTTGAAACAGCAATAGCATATTTGCTTTTTGTGTATTGTGCTACTTTATCCTCAAATAATGGAATATATTTGCCCACAGATGTAATCCAGTTGGTTTCAAGGCAATCCTGAATGTATTTCCATTCGTTGCCAGCTAAATGGGGTAGGGCTAAAGGAATATTGAAAGAATGACTTTGCACAAATTTTTTCCTCAAAAATAGCTTTTTTCTGTATCTTGCAAAAAAAAACGATAGTGGAAAGTAAATCAAAAGACTTCATTTTTGGCATTAGAGCCATCATAGAGGCTATCAAAGCAGAAAAGCAGATAGATAAACTCTTGGTATCGGTAGATGTAGGAAAATCGGAATTGATGGGAGAACTTTTAAGTTTAGCGAAAGAGAATAAGATTTTTTTACAAAGAGTACCAGATTACAAACTCAATAAAATTACTCCTAAAAATCATCAGGGAGCAATTGCATACCTTTCAGTAGTCAGTTATGCTTCATTTGAAGACATATTGCAAGGTGTTTTTGAAAAAGGAGAAACCCCTTTGTTTCTACTTTTAGATGGTGTTACAGATGTACGCAATTTAGGAGCAATAGCTCGTACAGCCGAATGTGCAGGTGTACATGCTATCATTGTTCCTGAAAAAAATTCGGCTCAAATCAGCAGTGATGCCATTAAGACATCAGCAGGGGCATTACATTATCTACCTGTATCTCGTGTGAAAAGTCTTTCGCAAACAGTTAAATATTTACAACAGGCAGGTGTTCAGATAGTTGCATGTACTGAAAAAACAGACAATTTTTTATATGATATAGATATGACAGCACCTATGGCTATTGTAATGGGAGCTGAAGATGTAGGTGTTTCCAACGATATTATCAAACAAGCTGACCATTTGGCTAAAATACCTATGTTTGGACAAATATCTTCGCTTAACGTTTCAGTTTCGGCAGGAGTTGTTTTGTATGAAGCTGTAAGACAACGAAAATAAAAAAGGGCTTTTTTAAAAGCCCTTTTTTATTTAACTATCATGAAATGTGTTGGTACTGGTATCATCATCAAAATCGTTAGAATGTGTTTTGATACTATCTTTGTCGTTATCATCAAAAGGTCTGAAACTTGTATCATGATAAAAACTATCTCTCATATAAAAATACCATAACAAATCGTCAGTAGTATTGGCAGATGTATAGCCTCCTTGATATTGTTTTTTTACAGTTTCCTTATTCTTTTGAGCATAGCATTCTAAACACAAAATAGGCTCTTCTCCTGTTTGTGTTTTAATCAGCCCACTTTGTTCATCTTTTTTTCTATTTTGGATAGTTTGTAACCCTCCAAAAATATGGTCTATACAAAAGTTTTTCTTACAATTGCTACATTGTGCAACTGCAACTGCTCCACACTCCTTTAATACAAAAAAACCAGTTTTAATTTGACAACGTTTCATAGGGGTTTTGATAATGTTTATAAGTTTTAGGCTGCTTGTTTTACTTTCTGATAGGCTTTTGCAACCAATCCTAAAAATTTATCTAAATTGGGTAATTTAACCTTTTCAACAATAGCAACTTCTTTTTGTTTATCTTTAATTTTAAAGGTATGACGTTTGTCATTAGGCTTTTCTTGAATAAAGCTTCCTTTTTGGGAAGATGAAGAACTATAATTATAATTATCTTTATCAAAACCGATGGTGATACTTATAAGTCTTTTGATACCATATTTGTATTTGGTTTTTATTTTACCTCTTGGATTGCTTTTGACAACCTTTCTTGAAAGTAATGTATCTACAAAATCGGCGGATAAAACAGTATCATCAGCCATACGAGCTGAAAAACTAAACCAAGGATATGTATAAATGGTATTGGTGATTTTAGGGTATTTGCCACCAACCGTGCTAAATATCCATACAAATAATAATACAAAACTTCCGACTGCAAAGAACCCTATAAATTCGTTGAGTAGCCTCTCTATTTGTTTGAAAATTGGAATGTTAGATGAAAGAGTATATAATAAAGCAATGACAACACCCAATACAACGATACTCAACATAATTCTGTTCATCCATTTGCTGAAAGCAGAAGGAGTATAATTTTTCTTAACACCAGTTTTATAACGTTTACTACGAGGAGCACCCAATTGACAACTCAAAGAAATCAAAGAGTTTTCTTTTCCTTCTTCTGTAAATATCTTAAAAAGAGGATAAACAAAAAGGCGTAACCGATTTTCTAAGTCAACTCTTTTGAATAAAAAATAAAAAAACCAAGAGATAAAAAATATAAACAAAAGTACTTTAAAAATATATCCATCTATAAAGTAAAGCCCTGTTTTTATCCAAAACTCAAGGGCATTATTTTGCAGAATGCTTGCCAAAATTATCCAAACAATAGATAAGCCAAATGTCCACCAACCTAATACAAAGCATGTATGACGAGCATTATCTGCATGCTCATCAAATTTTGTAAGATTATCGAGTGTGCTTATCCAATCGAAAGCAGATTTATTGCCTTCAATTTTTCTTAATAGAAGTATTTTGGTTTGCTCATTATTCAAAAATAAAAAATATCGAATGGCTAACCAAAACGATTTTAGAGCAAAAACAGGTTTATCCATACGAATAGACTTTTTCAAAAATAACTAAAAATCAGAGAAAAAAAAGCGTTTTTATAAAAAATCTAATACTGTTTCCATTTTTGCACCCCTTGAACCTTTTATTAAAATGAGACTATTGGTAAGTGTGGTGTCTTGTAACCAATTGTGTAACGAAAACTTATCAGTAAAATAATAGGCTTTGGGCAAAAAATTTAAAGCATATTGCATTTCTTCACCATACAAAACAATGGTTTCTATATTTTTAGAAGCAAGCAATTTTCCTAAATTTTCGTGTTCTTGCTTACTGAAAGCTCCCATTTCATTCATTTGTCCTAAAATAGCTATTTTTTTTTCTGATGGAGTAGTATCCAAATTTTCAACAGCTTCTTTCATAGAGCTGGGATTGGCATTGTAAGCATCTAAAATAATAGTGTTAGAACCTTTTCTGAGTAATTGAGACCTGTTATTACTAGGTGTGTATTCAGTAATGGCTTCATTGGCTACATGAGCAGGAACATCAAAATATTTACCAATACAAAGAGCAGTAGCAATGTTTGCAAAATTATATTTTCCAATCAATTGTGTTTCAGTTACTTCTTTAGATTCATTTTCATATTTTAAATAAAAATCGTATGGTAAAAGAGTTGCAGAAAAATAATCAGGAGCATTGGGATAGGTAAAAACTTGCTCTTTGGGAAAACGATTAGCCATCCGTACCAAATGTTCTTCGTTTGTGTTTAAAAATATCTTTCCATTGTTTTTGAGTAAATGATAATATAGTTCGCTATTTGCTTGTGCTACTCCTTCTAAGCTTCCAAAACCTTCCAAATGATCTAAGCCAATATTGGTAATAAGGCCATAATTTGGATTTGCAATTTCACACAAATCAGCTGTTTCACCAACATGGTTTGCACCCAGTTCAATCACAGCCATTTCTGTATCTTTGGGTATAGAAAGCAAAGTAAGTGGTACACCAATATGATTATTGAGATTGCCTTGTGTGGCAAATGTTTTATATTTTTTGGATAAAACCTTGTAAATAAGTTCTTTAGTGGTTGTTTTTCCATTAGACCCACCCACAGCAATAAAAGGAATTTGAAAACTATCTCTATACTTGCGTGCTAAAGATTGAAGAGCTTTGAGTACATCATCTACCAATACATATTGTTCACTTTCTTTATATTCTGCTTCATCAATCACAGCATACAAAGCACCTTTTCCAAGGGCTTCTTTGGCAAAAGCATTCCCATTAAAATTAGCTCCTTTCAAAGCAAAAAAAATGCTATTGGATTGTATTTTACGTGTATCTGTACTGATAGTAGGGTTTTTTAAAAATATTTGATATAAAGTATCTATGTTTGTCATATAAGTCTAAATTTCTGGGTGAAAATAAAAATAAATTGCTAAAAAATTAAAAAAATCATAGTTTTGCTGAAGTTTTTCAGTAAACCTTTCAAAAATTGATTTATGAGTCAGGCATCACAACAACAAGGATATGAAGAAATAGACTTGATAGAGTTAGTTATCAAAATTTATAAATTCTTTAAAAGGAGATATAAATTGATGTTGATTTTTTCTATTATTTCAGTGTTGTTAGGTTGGGGAGCAAGTAGCTTATTTATATTGCCTCGTTATTTTTCTGCTATGATTATCTCTTCAAGGTCACTTTCTGGCTCTGAAATCAGTGGGCATATTCTAACACTTGATGATTTGGTAAAAGAGAATAATAAAAATGAGTTTAAAAAATTAACAGGTATCCCTCCTGAAACATTTAAAACCATCACAACCATCAAAGCCATTCCCAATAGAGATTACCAAAAAAATGTAGAAAAAGATATTCGTAGAGATTCAACAATGGCTATTAGTGTAGAAATAACAGATAATACTCAGTGGGAAACGCTTCAAAATGGTATAGTGAATTATTTGGAAAATGTTCCTTATGTACAAAAAAGAACAAAAATTTATAAAGAAGGACAAGAAAGCCTTTTGTTACAAATTCAAAAAGAAATTAGAAGTATTGATAGTTTGAAAAAAATTATAGAGGCAAGTCCTAGTTCTAAAAATACAATTATATTGAGTAACTCAGGAAGTATTTATACTGAGGCTCTTAAACTCTATGAATTAGAGAGAAAAGTCAAAGAAAATATTGCACTTGGTAATGATATTCATGTTATCAAAGATTTTGCAAATCTCCAAAAACCTAAAAAATCATCATTAAAAGAAACTATTATGCTTTTTGGTGGTATAGGTTTTATTTTAGGGTTTCTAATAGCTCTTATGATAGAATTGAATAAAATTGTCAGAAAGCGAGAAAATAGTTTATGAAATACTATTTAGTTGTAGGAGAACGTTCTGGCGATTTGCACGCATCTAATCTTATGAAAGAAATTAAGAAATTAGATGCTCAAGCTGAATACAGATTTTATGGAGGAGAGCAAATGCAATCAGTAGGAGGAACATTAGTACGCCATTATCAAGAAATGGCTATTATGGGTTTTATAGAGGTGCTTCTCAACATCAGAAAAATAGCTCGTTTCTTAAAAGAATGTAAACAAGATATACTCCAATACAAACCTGATGTGGTAATTTTGGTAGATTATGCAGGTTTTAATATGCGTATTGCAAAATTCTGTAAAGCCAATCAAATCAAGAGCTATTATTATATCTCTCCTAAAGTTTGGGCATGGAATACTAAAAGAGCTTTGAAAATCAAACAGAATGTTGATAAAATGTTTGTCATTTTTCCATTTGAGAAAGACTTTTTCAAGCAATTTGATTATGAAGTAGATTTTGTAGGGAATCCTTTGTTAGATGCTATTCGAGCTTTTAGCCCTAATGCTCAATTTTTTGAAAACAATAAACTCGATAAAAATAAACCTATTATAGCTCTTTTACCAGGGAGTAGGAAAGGAGAAGTTTCTCTTATTTTGCCTATGATGCTTTCTGTTTATGAGGATTTTAAGGAGTATCAATGGGTAGTGGCAGGGGTAAAAAATTTACCAGAAAGTTTTTATACAGATTGTAAAAAACTAAATATATCTATTATTTACGACCAAACTTACGATTTACTTTCCCATGCTCATGCTGCTGTGGTAACATCAGGAACGGCAACTTTAGAAACAGCTCTATTCAATGTACCCCAAGTAGTATGCTATAAAGGTAGTTGGATTTCATATCAAATTGCTAAACGTCTGATTAAAGTTCCTTATATATCTCTTGTAAATTTAGTACTCAATAAACAAACAGTTGTAGAGCTAATCCAAGACCAACTCAATACAAAAAATCTTACAAAAGAATTAGAAAAAACTTTAGGTGGTGAAACTCGAAAAAATATATTAGAGGATTATCAAACACTCCAAAAAATGATGGGGACTGCAGGAGCATCAGAAATCACAGCAAAACTGATGTATCAGTATTTGACTAACTAATAACTATTATCAAATTAATCTTCCTAATTTTTTTCAGGTTGAATACCAAAAAAATTAGATGCATTTTTTCTTAAAATCATTGATTAGAGTATTAGTCTGTGCTAATTCTTCAGCAGAAATTTGAGATTTACTCTTAATATCTTGAATATGCTTGAAAAGATTACTTACTTCATCTTCTGGTATAGCTGCTTTTTGTGCTATTTTATCAATTAGGGTTTTATCAAAAGTATCTTGAATAGGTATTTGTAACTGATTTCTGATAAAATCGAATAGGTATAGAATTTTCTTTTCTGCCAAATTTTTGTGGTCTTGGTGATTGAAATAAAGTCTTCCGATAGTTTGGGCAAATTCAACACTTGTATTTACAGGTCTTTCGAGAATAGGAATAGCTCTTTGTTCTCTTTTAGCTCTAAAAATGATAAATGCCAATACAGAAGCACAAGCAAGTAAAAATGCCCACCAAAGCGAGTCATGTTTTTTGAGAAAAGCAAGTTCTTTGATGCCTTCAGGAGAATCATTTTTATTACCATTATTTCTTCTGTTGAACTCCCAAGAGGGCAAATCTTCCCAAAGAACATCTCTAAGGGGTAAATAAGAAAGGCTTTTAGCGATTACTTCATGATTTTTTTTATCAATCATCCCAAAATTTGTAAAAATAAGAGGTACACTGCATAAATAAAAATGACCATTTCCAATAGGAACTTTGATTAAAATAGGTCTATCTTCATTATCTAAAGCTAAAACTGTACATTCTTCCTTATTGTAATTTGTAAAATAATGATAAGCCTGAATATTGGGATAATTGTAAGAGGAAGAAGTCTGAAGTTTTGGATTTGTAAATTGAACAGTTAGGTTTTTAGAACCATAAGATTCATATCCAATAGAAATATCCCCCAAAAGTTCTGAAAAATGATAATCGAATTGTGTAGTTGCAATAAAAGCCTCTCCACCACCTGATACAAAAAAATATAAGGCAGAAGAAAACTCTGCATCACTATCCATCTGTTTATGAGCAAAAAATAAATTATATTTTTTACCTAAGCTTTGCAGTAAACTATCTTTAGGAGCTATTTTTGTTCTTAAGATAATATCTTTCTCAGGAAATAAATCTTCCATCAGATTGAACAAAGCCATTGAGGCATAAGGCTTTGATTCGGTTTTTTTAAATGTGGGTGTCCAATCAATTTTTTTTGCTTTCTTTTGAGCTTGCTGAATATTATACCAAAAAGGCATAGAGGCTAAAAAAAGCACAATGAAGATGATTAAACCAATATATATCTTTTTCTTCTCCAACTTATTAATATTTTAACCTAAAATTTTTTGAATATACTGTTCACTTATTTCCCAGAGGCGTTCAGCCGTTTGTGTATTTTTTGAATTATAGGAAGATTTTCCTCGTTTTTTATCTTTGAAATACTCTCCAGAAGTATATTTGACTTCTTCAGAAGTAGCCAAATAAATACTTGTTTGAGCTCCTTGTTTGGGTGTTTTAGCAAAAATAGGAATAATCCATCTTAAAAAAGAAGGAATATTTCTAAAAAGTTCAGTAGCTATAAAACCAGGCATCAGAGCATTGGCTGTAACATTTGTTCCTTCTAATTTTTGAGCCAAGAATCTTGTAAACAAAATATTTGCCAATTTCGACTGTTTATAAGCTCCAATTCCACTATAACTTTTCTTAAATTCAATGTCAGAAAAATTGATATTGCCTTGATGTAAATCGGAAGCAACATTGATAATGCGTGCAGGAGCAGAATTTTTAAGAGTATCTAAAAGCGTATTGGTAAGTAAAAAAGGTGCTAAATGATTCACAGCGAAAGTCATTTCGATACCATCATCGGAAAGAGCTTGATTTTGTTGCCAAACTCCTGCATTGTTGATAAGAATATGAATTTGTGGATAATCCTTTTTTACTTGTTCAGCACAAGCCTGAATAGATTTTAAGGAGGCTAAATTACAATCATAAAACTTTATTTGTGCTTGTGGTGATTGTTGTAAAATCTCTTTTTTAAGAGCATCACCTTTCTGAGCATTACGTATAGGTAAAATTAAATCCATACCCATTTTGGCAAGCCCTAAGGCTGTTTCTTTGCCAATTCCTGCAGTAGAACCTGTAATCAATGCTACTTTTGCCATGATGTAATCTTAATTAGCTGTGCTTAATGTTGTTGATTTTGATTTTTTTAAAAAACGAATAATTAAAACTTCTAAAAGTAAGAAAATAAGTGCTACCCAAACAAAATATTTCCAAAGAGGTGAACCTATATTTTTCTCTTTGAAATCGTTGATAAACTCTTTATCTGTTACTTTTTCATAAATTTGAACATTTTTTTTGTTATTGAAAACTTTTTTGAGCTCATCTATGCTATAAAACTGCATTTGTGATTCTTTTCTATCATAATTGAATGCCAAAGCTCCAATAGTTTGGCCATCCATAGTCAAATCGTAATAACCAGCTTCAATACTTTGTTCTGGTAGTTCTAAAATAAGTTGCTCACCATTCAAACGTTGTGCAGGCACAATCTCCGATTGAGCATTTTTAAGTTTAAACACCTGGTTTTTATTGCTTTTAGCAACTCTAAGTGTAATGGTTCTTTCTTGAAAATTATATGCTATTCTTTCATTTTGCTGAGAGCTACGAGCAGCAATTTTGTACATGATAGGTACAAAAATAGCATTGGTTGGGAAATCTGTAAATCTACGGTCTAAAGGTGAGGCACATAAGTAGACTTTTCCACGTCCATTTCTAAATTCCGAAAGAAAGTTCTTCCCATTTTTAAACCCTAAAAGCTGACTATTAACTCCCAACCAGCTGATTACAGGATTTCCGTAAGGCATATCTGCATTTTTAGGGTTTTGTTCAAAAATGCCCTCATAAAAAGGATTGTTGATATTGGGAGGTAGAAGTGTTTTAGAAGTATTTTTGCCCAAAGAATCACTTTTTTCTGTCTGCATACCTCGTACACCTAAACCCGAAAGCCCTTCTGAATAACTACTAAGATTGGGTGTAGCTGAAGGGAAAATCAGCACACTGCCACCATTTTCAGTAAAACTTTTGAGTTCTTTTGAAAGATTTTGTGAAATGTCATTTAGGTTGTCCAATATTAATAAATCTATATTGGGTAGAATTTCAGGATTAAAAGTATTGGCATCATAACTTTCAATTCTAAAAGTTTTTTCACTTGCGTATACATTACGGATATAAGTATTACCTCCTCCTGCATAAAGATGTGCAATTCGAATATTAGGAGCTACATTGAGTGTAAAATAATACTCATTATCAAATATAATAGGCTCATCTTCAATAACTATCTTGCCTTTTTTTGCTCCTCTGCCTTGTGTTGTGAAACTGAAATTTCCACTTGCTTTTCCACCAGCAGGGATATTGAGAGTGGTGGTAGACACTTGTAAATCATCAATATATAACTTAGCAATCAAATCTTCTTGAGGTGTTTCCGAATAATTCTGAATTGTAAAACTGAGTGTATTTTGTTCCATTTCTTTCACAAAGGGATTGGCAAGCCAAGCTGAATCAATGTGGATATTGTTTTGTTCGTTAGATTTGAGAGGAACTAAATAATAACGATAATTTGTATCCAAAGGCAATTTATTCAAATCACCAATAGTACTTTTTTGAAAATCGGAAAACCAAAAAATCTGATTTTTTTCGTTGGGGGCAAGGCGTTTGAGTAAGGATGTTTGCCTATTTTGTACACTTTGTAAATCTCTGATTTTATTAGAGTAATTGGTTTCGCTTAAAATATCTTCTACTTTGGCTGTATTGATGGTGTACTGCTCTCTGTTTCTAAAGTCATTAGTAACTAATTGAAAATTAGCTGATTTTGGAAATATTTTAGCCAAATCAGAAATGCTTTCTTTTGCCCAAGAAAGATATTTTCGTTTGGTTAACTCATTTTGCATGCTGTAAGAATTATCCAAATAGATACTTACAATGCTACCAGCATCATAGACCGATTTTTTGTTCTGATTTGGTAAAAAAGGCTGTGCAAATGCAAAAACTAGTGAAGCAAGTAAACCCAAACGCATTAATAAAATCAGGATTTCTCGCAGAGTTTTGAAAGAATTGGTTTCAGTTTTGAGTTCTTTTAGAAAGCGTACATTGGTAAAGTAAATTTTCTTAACTCTCCTGAAATTGAAAATATGAATAATAATAGGTATTGCTAATACAAATAAAGCCCACAAAAATGAAGGATATAAGAAACTCATAGCTTATTATTTAATAATTTAGTGTGTAATTTAATCAAAATTTATCAGTTTTCTAAATTCGGTTATGTAAGAATGTTCAGTCTGATAAAGTGTATTTTCAATCTTTTTGATACTTTCGATACCAGCCACATTACTTGTAAAAACGACATCAGCCTCTAAAATATCATTTTTTAAAAAAAATCCCTCTTTTATGTGAATATTTAACTCTTTTGCTTTTCTGATAATTTGAGTTTGTAGAATACCTTTTTTCCCGCCACAAGCAAGAGATGGATAACAGATAACGTTACTTTTAATCCAAAATATATTGGATGCTAAAGTTTCTGCAATAAAATTTTCGGAACTAAGCATTATCACTTCATCAGCTTGCTGGTGTTGTTTGTAAATGCCAGCCAATACATAAGGTAAAGCATTGAGTGTTTTATAAGGTGAAATACTGGATGCTATCAAACGAATATCTTCAAAAAAAACAGCTTTTTCTTTAATATAATTGTGCTTGTCTGTAGCAGGAAATACTCTTACAAGCCAATGAAAAGTGTTATTTAGAGGAGTATAAAGTCCGCCAGTTTCTCGCCACACATTAATTTTAATACGGAAACTATGATTCAAACCATTTTTTTGAGCTACTTCAAAAATGATATTTTGTAAGTAATCTTTTGTAAATGAGGAAGAAATATTAAAATAAAGAGCCTTCATACCACTTAAAAGCCTCTCGAAATGGTCTTGCCAAAAACAAATAATATTATTTCTTACAATAATCGTTTCGAATATGCCATCCCCGTATTCAAATGCTCGATTAAATACCAAAGCAGAAGAACTTTCTAAATCTTCAAAAACACCATTAATGCAGGCTATCATAGAAAAATAAAATGATTACGGAGAACAATTATACACAAAATCATTTTAAAACTAAAAAACCTATAAGGTCTTTAAGACCTTATAGGTTTTATTATAACTTTACTTTATAAAATTTATTATTGCAAACTATCCAACACTACCTTCTAAACTGATTGCAAGTAGTTTTTGAGCTTCTACGGCAAACTCCATAGGCAATTGATTTAATACTTCTTTAGCATAACCATTTACAATAAGGGCTACAGCAGTTTCAGTGGATAAACCTCTCTGATTGCAATAGAAAATCTGGTCTTCTCCAATTTTAGAAGTAGTCGCTTCATGTTCGATAGTTGCTGACTGGTTTTTTACTTCAATGTATGGGAAAGTATGAGCTCCACACAAATCGCCCATCAGTAAACTATCACATTGAGAGAAATTACGAGCATTTTCAGCACGTTTGTGTACTTCTACAAGTCCACGATAAGAGTTCTGACTCTTACCAGCCGAAATACCTTTACTTACGATACGACTCTTGGTATTTTTACCCAAGTGTATCATTTTTGTACCTGTATCGGCTTGTTGCATATTGTTGGTAACTGCTACAGAGTAAAATTCTCCAATAGAGTTATCACCTTTTAGAATCACAGAAGGATATTTCCAAGTAATGGCTGAACCTGTTTCTACTTGTGTCCAAGAAATTTTAGAATTTACACCAGCACAAATACCTCTTTTGGTAACAAAGTTATAAATACCTCCTTTACCATTTTTATCACCAGGGTACCAGTTTTGTACCGTTGAATATTTGATTTCAGCATTGTCTAATGCAATGAGCTCAACAACAGCTGCATGTAATTGGTTCTCATCACGCATAGGTGCTGTACAACCTTCCAAATAACTTACATAACTACCTTCATCAGCAACAATAAGCGTACGCTCAAATTGCCCTGTACCAGACGCATTAATACGGAAATAAGTGCTTAATTCCATTGGGCAACGAATGCCTTTGGGAATATACACAAAAGAACCATCAGAAAATACAGCCGAATTGAGAGCAGAGAAAAAATTATCGCTTACAGGCACAACTGAACCCAAATATTTCTTCACAAGTTCAGGGTGATTTTCCACGGCCTCACTCATAGAGCAGAAAATAATACCCAATTCTGCCAATTTTGTTTTGAAAGTAGTAGCTACGGAAATGCTATCAATCACAGCATCAACAGCTACACCTGTCAAACGTTTTTGCTCATCTAAAGAAATTCCTAATTTTTCAAAAGTCTTTAAAATTTCGGGGTCTATTTCGTCTAAACTATCAATTTTTACTTTCTGTTTAGGGGCAGAATAGTATATAATGTCTTGATAATCAATGGATGGATAATGTACATTTTGCCAGTGAGGTTCTTTCATGGTTAGCCACTTATAATAAGCGTCTAAACGCCATTCAGTCATCCATGCAGGCTCATTTTTTTTGGCAGAAATAAAACGAATAATATCTTCATTGAGACCTTTGGGAGCTTCTTCAGCTTCTAAGGCACTCACAAATCCATATTTATAGTCAGAATTGATATGTTCTACTAAAACTTCATTCATACAACAGTCTTATTTAGAATGATTTTACATTACAAATGTATAACATTTTTCTGAGAAAAATGTTCTTTGTCAGAGCTTTTATTTTCTAAAATATTGTATCTCAAATAAAATAGGATAAAATAGAGATAAGAATATTACAAAATATACACCCTTATAAATTAGATATCCCAAAACCTTCTTTAAACTTTTTGAGCCTAAACTGAAAGGGATTGAATGTAGCATCTTGTTCTACCAATTTTTTATATTCATCATTTCTTCTGATGGCTCGATCTGCCATTGGAGAAGGTGATGGTAAACGTATAAGGTCTATTTTTTGAGAAAAAGTAAGTCTGAGAGCAATTTTCTTTTCCCAAAGTTCTGCTACCCAAACTGAAGTACACAACACTTTTTCTATCTTGTTGGTATTTAAAACTTCTTGAATAAAATCAATATTATATTCTAAAATTTTGAGGTTTGTATCTAAACAACCATGATTTTCTTTTTTACGAATAGCTTGAGTGGCTACATCTGTAATCCAGATTTGCTTTTCTTTCATCAAATCTTTCTTATCTTGAGTGGTAGGTAAGGTTTTATCAAAAGTTTTTTCAATTAAACGCCAGAAATTTGACTTTCCACTTGCCAAATAAAACCACTCGCCATAACTATCATTTTTGAGACAAGCAAAAGAACCCAAAATGATTGTATCTGCTTTATAATCAGGTAACTCGATGAATGGGTGATTTTCAATTTCCATGAAAATAAATGCTTACTTCTTTAGAATCCAAATCATTCTTTCCGAAGTATTTATATCAAATTTGTCTAAAGAGTAACTTCCAAAACAAGCTTGTACAGAAAGTCCACAAGACTCAAAATAGTTTCTAAAGTCTTGTTCTGTAATAGCCATTACTCGTTCTTGAAAGTGATGAGGTTTCCCTTTGTGTTCAAAACGAATATCTTTGACAATAATTCTATTCTGTAAAGATTTCTCAATAGAAAAATTTATTCCATCAATATTCTTCTGGTCTTTACAAGGCAATATTTTGGTGATTTTATCAGCATTGAAAAAGTCAATCACCAAAATACCTTTTTCATGGAGGCTATTCTTTAAAGCCTGAATAGTCTTTACGTTTTCATCATCAGTTTCAAAATAACCAAAACTGGTAAATAGATTAAAAACATAATCAAAATAATCTGCTCTAAAGGTTTCTCTAATATCATACACAAAAAACTCAAGATTAGGCAAATCTGCATAGTTTTTCTTGGCTTCTGCAATACTTTCAGGAGCTAAATCGAAGCCTGTTACCTCAAAACCATTGCTACTTAAAAATGCTGAATGTCTGCCTTTCCCACAAGCGGCATCAAGTATTTTAGATTTTGCTGGAAGATTCAGATATTCAGCCAAATTACTCATAAAAATTCTGGCTTCTGTATCATCTCTGTGTTTGTAGAGAATATGATAAAAAGGTGAATTGAACCAAGTGGCAAACCAAGCAGAATGTTCCATGAGTTTTTTTGAAAAAATGATTAAAAATACTAACTTTGCAGTTCTCAAAATTACGATTGGAAATTATAACATACAAATTATGTTTGAAAGTTTAAGCGAAAGGATAGACAGTGCCTTAAAGGTAATCAAAGGTAAAAACAGAATTACCGAAATAAATATTGCAGAAGCCATCAAAGATATTCGCAGAGCTTTGGTAGATGCTGACGTAAATTATAAGATAGCTAAAGATATCACAGATAAAATCAAGGAAGAAGCGTTAGGACAAAAAATCTTAATTGCCGTAGAACCAGGGCAGATGATGGTAAAGATTGTCAATGATGAGTTGGCAAATCTGATGGGTGGACAAAAAACAGACATGGTTTTGAGTGGTAATCCTGCTGTTATACTAATGTCAGGTTTGCAAGGTTCTGGTAAAACTACTTTTTCAGGTAAATTAGCAAGCTATCTCAAAAAACAAAACAGAAATGTATTGCTTGCTGCTTGTGATATTTACAGACCTGCTGCAATTGATCAGTTAAAAACACTTGGTGAGCAAATAGGAGTAGACGTATATGCTGAGCCAGACAATAAAAATGCTGTTCAGATTGCCCAAAATGCAGTAAAATATGCAAAAGAAAATAACAAACAAATCCTAATTGTTGATACAGCAGGACGTTTGGCAATAGATGAGGAAATGATGCAAGAAATTGAGAAAGTGAAAAATGCTCTCAATCCTTCTGAAATTCTGTTTGTTGTAGACTCCATGACTGGACAAGATGCTGTAAACACAGCCAAGGCATTCAATGAAAGGCTAAACTTTACAGGTGTTGTACTAACTAAATTGGATGGTGATACACGTGGTGGGGCTGCTCTTTCTATCAGAGCTGTTGTTGAAAAGCCTATTAAATTTGTAGGTACAGGCGAGAAAATGGATGCTATTGACGTTTTCTATCCTGAACGTATGGCAGGGCGTATCTTGGGTATGGGAGACGTTGTGTCACTTGTTGAAAAAGCTCAACAAGTATTTGATGAAAAAGAATCTGAAAGATTAAATAAACAACTTCGTCAAAATCAGTTTAATTTTGATGATTTCCTTTCCCAGTTACAACAAATTAAGAAAATGGGTAATTTCAAAGACTTGGTAGCCATGATACCAGGAATGGGAAAAGCCATGAAAGATATAGATATTGATGAGAATGCTTTCAAATCGACAGAAGCTATCATTTTCTCAATGACTAAAAAAGAAAGAACCAATCCTCAATTACTTACCAGTGGAAATGGTAGTGGTGGTCGTAGAAAGCGTATCGCAGATGGTAGTGGGACTAGTATCCAAGAAGTAAATGCCCTTATCAAGCAATTTGATGAAATGAAGAAAATGATTAAAAAGGTTAATCAAATGCAAAATATGGGTAAAGGCTTGGGTAAAATGTTAGGTAGATAATGCAAAAATAAATAATAACTAAATTAGAGAGATAGCTTTTAAGCTATCTCTTTTCTTTTACCTCTTTCTCAATTACCTCAAGAACTGTTATAACTTCTCTTCCAAACATTTTTTTAGCCCATTGATGAGGTTTGGCAAATTGTTCTAAAACTAAAAATAAAGCAAGCCCTTCCTCCTGTGACCAATATTTACCACCACGCCTTGTTCCTTTCAATGCAACTTCTTTTGCTACATTAGCTCCTTTAGGATGTGTAAACCAGACATACATCAAGTATTGTCCTAAACCCTCCATTGTGAGAAAAAAGTTATCCAACTCTTTTAAATGTACTCTATCTCCTTTAAAATATTGACTTTGGCGATTCTTAAATTCTTCTAATGCTTTATTTATATTCTGTCCTGAAGTGGCTACATCATAAAAGAATGCAACTTCTTTCTTAAAACCAGCTACATACACAGAATCTTTTTTGAAGTAGTCCTGAATGATATCATCTGATAAATCCACATCAAACTTATATTGTTTTTCATAAAAAGAAATCTGCTTGCCAAAATTTTGCATTTGTTGGGTATGTGCAAATTCATGCAAAAAAACGCCTGTAATCAAATTTTCAAGTCCTAATTCTTTACTTTCTATTCCCATTGCTTGCCAAAATTTGGGCAATGGCATGATAAAAAAAGCATTTTTATCTCCAAAACTGGACGCAAAAGCCATCATGCCAATGGGTACAATTTGATTATCGGGGAGGGTTATTTTTCCTTCATGTAGGGCTTTTTTCCAGATTAATTTCTTCTTCAAAAAAGAAGGACCTATTATTATCTCACCTTTGGGAATAGTACTGTTTGATGTAGAATACACATATTCTTTATCAAAAAAGACAAACTCAACACTTTGGCGGGTTTCAATTTTAAGAATATCCTTACTGACAAGCTCCCAAGCAGCAAACCATTTTTTTACACTCACTAAATTAGGGTCTAAATTTTCTGATTTTTGACTGTAACTAGTAGATTGAAAACTAAATAATAATAAAAAAATGATTTGGACTTTTTTCATAGACGTGAGAACTGTATGATAACAGTTATTCAACGTTAAGAAAGCTTGTTTATTCTACAAAGCTAAAATCTCTTTTCTTTTATGCTTTAACAATCTAAAAAATCGTGTTGTAAGTAATATGGCAGATGTACTTAACCCAAGTAACAAAGCAATCCAAATGCCCATAGCACCCCAACCTTGCATATAAGAGAGAATAGAAAGTGGAAGAGCAATAACCCAATAGGCTATTAGTGCAATGATAGTAGGGATATTTACATCTTCCATACCTCGTAAAATGCCTAAACCAACAGCCTGCACCCCATCTGAAATTTGAAAAAAACCTGCAACTATAAGTAACATAATGGCAATAGATACAGCTTTAGGGTCGTTTTCCATGAGTGGTAAAATCAGTATTTCAGGTACTGTAAGAAATATAACACAAAATACGCTCATAATACCTATTGCCACAATGATAGCAGAACTGCCTATTTTTTTGATTTTACTGAGATGTAAGCCTGCATAAGCTTTGCCTATTCTGATAGCACTGGCAATACTAATGCCTGATGTAATCATGTAAGTAGTTGATACCAAAGATATTACAACTCTGTGGGCAGCCTGTGAATAATGGTCTATACTTCCAATGAGTAAACCTGCTACTGAAAAAGCGGCAATTTCGAGAAAGTAAGTAATACCTACTGGTAAACCCATCTTGAAAATTCTCCAAATAGAAGTCCATTCCATTTTCCCAACTTTTGCATGAATAATGGCTTTGGTTTGTTTATTGGTGAAAATAAATCCTAAGATACAAAGCATCATCACTATACGAGCAAGCGTAGTAGCAAGCCCAGCACCAGCTACACCCATTTTTGGAAAACCCCAATTTCCATCAATTAAAATCCAGTTTAAACATACATTCAGCCCCAAACCCACCCAAGTGAGTGTCATGGCTACTTTGGTAAGAGAAAGCCCATCTGTGAATTGTTTGCATGCCAAAAATACAAGCATAGGAAGGATAGACCATAAAAGTTGCCACAAAAATGCTTTAGCTTCTACAGTAACAGCAGGCTCTTGACGTAGTAAATCGAAATTTCCAATAATAAACCATAAAATGCTCATTGTAATCAGCCCTAAAACAAGAGCCAATATTAAACCACTCAACCACGTTTTTTTAGCTTCTGCCAAATCGTGTTTCTGATAGGCTTGAGAAATAAGAGGAGCAATAATATTCATGCTACCAATACTGAGCATCGTAACAAGGAAAAAAGTATCGTTAGTGGCTCCTGCTGCTGCTGTTGCTACAACACCCAAATGACGAATCATGATGGTATCAATCACACCCATCAAGACTACACCCAACTGAGCTATGACAATCGGAATACTAAATAAAATAGTACTTTTGATTTCAAAACGATATAAGCGATATAAAGAATAAATTTTAGGCATAGTTATGATACTTTAAGAAGAAAATAAGCTTAAGAACTAATCTTCTCCCAATACTTTGGCTCCTTGTTTAGGTACTGTTTTCCTTGCTTCCATCCAACTCGAATTCATTTCAAAGCCTAAGATGAGTAAAAAGGCAAGTAGGTAAATCCAAAGCATCAAGGCTATAAAAGTCCCAATGGAACCATAGAGTTTGTTATAGCTCGCAAAATTTTCTAGGTAAAAAGAAAACAGATTTGTTACAAGGATGGTAGCTATTGAAGTAAAAACTGAGCCCAAAGAAAAAAAGTTCCATCGCTCATGGCTTGCAGGAGCTATATAATATATCATAGAAATGGCTATAAAAAATACAGTCAATACAATGAGATATTTAAGAGCTACAATACCAATAAAAAGCCAAGCATCATTCAGAAAACCTAAATTAGCAAGCTTATTAATAGCAAAACGACTGATAATAAGAGCTATAACAGAAAATAAGAATATAAAAGAAACAATGAGTGTAAGCCACAATGCCACCAAACGTTGTTGAATAAAACTTCTTTTTTTGGCATACATAAACACACTATTGAAGGCTGCAATGAGGGCAGCCATACCATTGGTGGCAGCATACAATGCAAAAATAAAGCTGAGCGAAAGCAAGTCCGTTCGTTT
Source organism: bacterium 336/3 (assembly GCA_001281695.1). Classification (NCBI taxonomy): domain Bacteria; kingdom Pseudomonadati; species bacterium 336/3. Next base: position 999,099 of record LJIE01000001.1, read on the forward strand.
ATTGAGCATAATATCATTGATAGTATCTTCTAACACACTAAAAATATCTTTTGGCAGATTATCTTTCATGAAAGAAATAACTTGCCCATATTCCAAAGGAGTGTAAGGAATCAGTGTGATTAAAAAAAGTAAAAAAGGAAAAAGAGAAAGAGTAAGGCTAAATGCTACAGAGCTTGCTCGAATGTGCAGAGCATTGTTGATGATATTCTTGAAGAAAATTTGAAGAAAAAAATGGGCAGAAACTTTAACCTTTCTGCCTACATGAAAATGATGTAGCCAAGCCTCAAAATTTTGATACCATTTTCTTGAGACAATATGTTTTTCTATTTTCTTCTTCATAAAAGAAATGCTACACCATATTTAAAATTTTTGCAGCTTTTAGAATGCCTACCATACTGATAGCATCTGTAATTTCATCTTTTAAGACCATTTTTACTGCATCAGAAAGATGTACTTTTATAACCTCTAATTTTTCAGTTTCTTCTGGCGAACTATCAGTTTGAGTCAAGCCTTCTGCCAAGAAAACAAAGCCCTCTTCATTGGTTACAGAGTTTGATGTATGAATTCTGGCTATTTTTGTCCATTTTTCAGCAATCAGACCTGTTTCTTCTAAAAGTTCTCTTTGGGCGGCTTGTAAAAGCTGTTCTTCTATTGAAACATTGTTTTCCAAAATTTTCCCTCCACCCATTGGGATTTCCCAACAATACTCTTCTAAAGCATATCTGTATTGCCCCACAAGCCATGTATAGCCCTGTTCATCCACAGGGACAATACCCAAAGCCTTATTCTTGAAAAATACTGTCCCATAAATACCTCTGCCACCACTTGGATTAATCACCTGATGTTCTTGTACATGAATCCAAGGGTTTTCATAAATAGGCTTGGATTCTAAAGTTTCCCAAGGATTTTCAGTTGGCTTGGGCAAAGATTTACTTTTTAGCAAATTTTTCATTTACGGGGCTAATAGTGTATGTATAGCTTTCCATAATAGGATTAGCTAAAAGTTTTTTGCAAGCAACTTCTACCTTTTCTTTGGCTTCTGTTTCAGTTTCTGCTTCCAATTCTATGGTAAGATGCTTTCCAATACGAACATCTTTTACTTTTTCAATACCTAAATGCCCTAAACCAAGCATAACAGCTTTTCCTTGAGGGTCAAGAATTTCTTTAAGAGGCATTACATTTATTTCGGCAGCAAATTTCATTGTTTTTTATGATTTAGTAGATTTTAGATTCAAAACAATAGAAGAAATAATATACATGGCTATGATAGCAGGAACAGCTCCAAACTGAAAAATAGCTATCAAAGCAATACTCAAAATTAAGAAAATATACTTAAATTGGTTGTTCTTCCACGAAAAATCTTTGAATTTAAGAGCAAAAAGAGGCAATTCTGCTACTAACAAATAACACATAAGAAGAATAAGACTGCCCAAAAACCATCTATTTGCCAATAAATCTAAGATAATCCAAGGACCAAAACCAAAATCATATCTGTATGAATGCTTACTTAAAAGTAAAGGAAAAGATGCCCAAAGCATAGCATTGGCTGGAGTAGGAACACCAATAAAAGAATCTGTCTGACGAGTATCTATATTAAATTTAGCCAAACGCAAAATAGAAAATAAAGCTAGAAGAAAAGGAAAATAGCTTAAATAAGTATGAAATGTTGTTACAGGAGAAGAAATCAACCATAAACTTTGGGCTATAAAAGCAGGCAACACTCCAAAAGTAATAGCATCAGCAAGGGAATCTAACTGTTTCCCTATTTCCGATTTTACGTGAAGCAAACGGGCTACAAAGCCATCCAAATAATCGAAAATAAGAGCAATGAAAACTAGCCAACATGCCATATTTATATTTCCTTGAGCTATCAGACTGATACCAATACAACCACATAAGGCATTGCAGAGTGTTAAGATATTTGGAATGTGTTTTTTCATAAGAAATTACTAAATTGCTGTACAAATTTGGCTAAATTTAAGTAAAACACAAACAAATGCAATATATTCATAATTATATCAATGGTGAATTAGTGCCTGCTATTTCAGGAGCATATATAGATAATATTGAGCCTGCAACAGGTGTGGTTTTTTCAAAAATAGCAAGGTCTGGAGCTGAAGATGTACAAAAAGCCTACGAAGCTGGAAAAAATGCTTTTGAAAGTTGGAAAAACTTAGGAGCAGAAAAAAGAAGTCATATTCTTCTCAAAATAGCTGAACTTATAGAACAAAATGCTGACCGTTTGGCACATGCAGAAAGTCAGGATAATGGAAAACCTGTTTGGCTTGCAAAAAAAATGGATATTTGGCGAGCTTCTCAGAATATTCGTTTTTATGCAACAGCTTCGTTGCATGCCTCCAACCATACTTATCAAAATCCAGATAATATTAATTATACACTTAGAGAACCTTTGGGAGTGGTTGCTTGTATTTCACCTTGGAATTTGCCTTTGTATCTGTTTACTTGGAAAATTGCACCAGCTTTAGCATCAGGAAACTGTGTGATAGCTAAACCTTCAGAATTGACTCCTTTTACAGCCTATTTGTTTTCAGAAATTTGTCTTAAAGCAGGTTTGCCTGCTGGGGTACTTAATATTTTACATGGTTATGGCTACGAAGTAGGAGAAGCTATGGTTTCTCATCCCAAAATTAAAGCTGTTTCATTTACAGGTGGCACAAAAACAGGGGCTCATATTGCAGGCATTGCTGCACCCATGTTCAAAAAGCTCTCTTTGGAGTTGGGAGGGAAGAACCCTACCATTGTTTTTGCTTCAGCAGATTATAAAAAAGCTCTAGAAACTACTGTAAGAGCATCTTTTTTAAATCAGGGAGAGATATGTTTGTGTGGTTCTCGAATTTTTGTCGAAGAAAGTATTTATGAACGCTTTAGAAATGATTTGGTAGAAAAAATAAAAAAACTGAAAGTTGGAGATCCTCAGGATGACACCAATTTTATGGGAGCTTTGGTTTCAGAAGGTCACATGCAAAAAGTGTTGTCTTACATAGAATTAGCTCAACAAGAAGGTGGGAAAATTCTAACAGGTGGTAAAAGATTACAACCAGAAGGAAGATGCAAAAATGGATATTTTGTAGAACCAACTCTGATAGAAGGTTTGGCTTATGACTGCAGAACCAATCAAGAAGAAATATTTGGACCTGTGGCAACTATTACCCCTTTTAAAACAGAAGAGGAAGTATTACGCTATGCAAATAGTGTAGAATATGGATTAGCTTGTAGCCTTTGGACAAATAATTTATCACAAGCTCATAGAGTTGCTGGAAAAATAGAAAGTGGAATAGTGTGGGTAAATTGCTGGTTATTAAGAGATTTACGTACACCCTTTGGTGGTATGAAAAACTCAGGTGTAGGGCGAGAGGGGGGCTTTGAAGCTCTTCAATTCTTTACAGAAGAAAAAAATGTATGTATTCAGTATTAGATATAAGACATTAGACAAGAGAAATAAGAAATAGGAAAATTATTTATTTACCATTTATAATTTATCATTATCCATGCCTTTGTATCTCCAACAGAAATACCCAGATAATTTAGAAATAGCGATTTGGAAAGTTACAGAAACTGAAGATGAACTGTATGAAAATTTATTGGATATTGAAAAAATTGAATTTGGAGAGTTTGTTCACCCCAAAAAACGATTAGAATTTTTAGGAGCAAGAAATCTTTTAGCTTCTATCACCCAAAAACTTGACATATTTTACAAAGGTATTTCTAAAGATGAAACAGGAAAGCCTTTTTTGATAGAAAACTCTTCAGAAATATCTATCAGTCATTGCCTGCCTTGGATAGGAGTAGTTTTACACCCAACAAAACCTGTGGGCATTGATATAGAACGCCCTCAAGAAAAGCTTGAGAAGGTTGCTCCACGGGTTTTTTCTGAATCAGAAATACATTTCTCAAAAAATAATTTAGACCTGATTACAAAAATCTGGTGTGCTAAAGAAGTACTTTATAAAATTTATGCTCAAGGAGGTAACACCTTTAAAACAGATTTTTTAGTAGGTAATTTCCAAGAAGATGATGTTTCTTTTCAAGCTTCCATTATCATGCAAAATTTTCAAAAGGATTATCAAATTCATACATTCAATTTGGAAAAAGACGTTTGGGTATGTTTTGGCAAAGAATCTGAATAAAATTTCTAAAAAATAATTGTATATTCACAGTTATAAGGCAAGTAGCTCAGTTGGAAGAGTACTCACCCAATTGTGGTAAGAGGTCGTAGGTTCAAATCCTGCCTTGTCTTCCAGAGATATAGTTTAACGGAAAAACACAAGCATGCGAAGCTTGAGGTTCAACTCCTTATATCTCTATGATATTTTATAATTTTGGACAAGTAGCTCAGATGGAAGAGCACTCGCCTGTCACGCTAGAGGTCATAGGTTCGAGTCCTATCTTGTCCGCCAGAGAGATATAGTTTAATGGAAAAACATAAGCGTGCCACGTTTAAAATTGAGGTTCGATTCCTTGTGTCTCTATTGTTTTAAAACTAGGCAAGTAGCTCAATTGGAAGAGCACCTACTCAACACGTAGGGGGTTGTAGGTTCAAATCCTGCCTTGTCTTCACGGAAGATGTAGCTTAAAGGAAAAGCACAAGTTTGCTAAGCTTGAGATTGAGGTTCGATTCCTCACTTTTTCCATTTTTTTTATAAAAATGCTATGAAAGAATATCCTTTTACACTCCAAGAATGGGAAATCTGTCTGAAAGTTTTAGAAACTCTCAAAGAAAATCCTTTTGAAAATCCTGATAACCAGAGATTTAAAACACTCATTACTGCTATTCATAAGAAAGCAAAAAAAGAAATTAGAAAAGAAGAATATGAAGTAAAAAAGCTTGAAGATATTACTAAAATTCAGCAAACGGTTATTATCTCAAAAGCACAAGACAATAGCACTTTGTATGCTCATGAGTACACACCTAAAAATCAGGATTTTCAAGACCTTCATATCCCTAAAAGTTGCTATGCTTGTGGGGTAGAATACACAAAACTGCATTTTTTCTATCATAAATTATGCCCTGACTGTGCTGAAGCCAATTACAAATGCAGGCAATTAGAACCCGATTTTGAAAATTATCAGGTTGTCCTTACAGGAGGAAGGGTAAAAATCGGTTATGCAACAGCTCTTAAATTTTTGAGAGCCAAAGCAAATGTATTGGTTACTACTCGTTTTCCAGCTATAGCATTGGAGCAATTCTCAAAAGAACCTGATTTTGAGCATTGGAAGGATAATTTAATGATGTATGGTTTGGATTTGCGAAATGTCAAAAGTGTATATCAGTTTGTAGAATATTGTAAAAAGAATCTTAAATCTTTAGATATTTTAATCAATAATGCTGCTCAAACAATTAGATATACTTCTGAGTACTATCAGCCACTTATTGAACACGAACAAAAACAATATTCTTTACTACAAAATCCTAAGCTTTTACCCAACCAGACACCTATCCATACAGAATTGAGTAAAGAACAATTACCTGATTTTTTAGAATTGGAAAATATCCAAGTGAATCGTTTTGGGCAACCCATTGATTACAGAGAAAAAAATAGTTGGAACTCTACCCTTGAGGAAATTGGTTTGGAAGAGCTTTTAGAAGTGAATTTTATCAATCATATTTCGCCTTACATTCTTATTTCCGAATTAAAGCCTTTGATGTTGCAAAGTGCTCATAAAGAGAAACATATTATCAATGTAACCTCTTCAGAAGGACAGTTTAGTTATGCCAATAAAACGGTTTTCCATCCACATACCAACATGACAAAAGCTGCTCTCAATATGCTTACCCGAACTTCTGCAAGCGATTTTATCAAGAATAATATTTATATGAATGCTGTGGATGTAGGCTGGATTTCAACAGGAGCAAATGAAGAAAAACGCAATCGTTTGTTTGAAAATCTTCAAATTCCACCCTTAGATTCCGTAGATGGGGCAATGCGTATTGTAAAACCCATACTTGATATCAGAGATGGTGATACAGAGTTATATGGTAAACTGCTTAAAAATTATCAGATTGTAGAATGGTAAACAAAAAGACAGCTTTTAGCTGTCTTTTTGTTTAAGGTTTATAACCTATCAATATCTCTTGTTGAAGCCTTTTAAGATCATAATTAATCAAATCAATCTCTTTTTGAATAACTTTATACATATCAATACGAGTTTCTAAGTCATCAAGATGGTATTTTCCACCCAAACCTGCAAACAAATCTATTTTTGCTTGATAATTCTTATCTGATTCAGGAGCAGGAAACTCTAATCTTTTCCAATCTGCTAAAATTTGTTGTTGTCCTGTGGTAGTGGAAGCATTTTTTATAAAAGCTTTGGTCATAAAATTCCAAATGAAAGGCGAAAAAATATTGCTTTTGGTTTTTTTGAGTAAAAAATCTTCCAAATGATTTCTCTTGTGTTCATATAAAATAGTTTTTTTGATAGCAAGTGACCTAAAACCCAAATAACTGGCAGCAACTGCACCAGCTACAGCTACAGCCTGTTCTTTTTCGGTAGATGCACCATCTATGGCAAGCCCGCCTGCGAGAATCGTAGAAGCTCCACCAATAATAATGGAATAAATGGTTGCTTGATTTACTTTTTTATTAATCCAGCCAGAAAGATGTTTCTGAAGCTCTTCCATTCTGGAAATTTCGCAAGCCAATTCAGCCTGAATGCTATTGATGTCAGAATAAGCAAGAGAAATACGTTGCTGTAAATCAATACGAAGGCTGTTGAAACGGCTATCTTGATTTTTGGTAGATTCTACTTTTGTATATTCGCAAAGCAAACCATAAATCCCCATATCTTGAGCAATATTGAGAGAACGATTTGAGAAGCGATTTTTTAGTAAACTAGAGGCATTGGTGGTGTCATAATTCATTTTTTGAATACTGACCATTACCAAAGAATCGTACAGCATAGCACTTTTAGAAACAGAACAGCCTTCAGTAGAGGCATGGATTTGCAATGCTTTTTTATTGCAAGAGCCTAAACTTCCCACAATAAAGATAAACCATAAAATTTTACGCATAGAATTGTGTTATTTTTTGTTTTTAATACTTTGTTTTAGACGTTCAATTTGAAGTAAAGTATTTCTGTAGCCATATTCGTAAATTTTTTTGGCTTCTGCAAAATCAAATACATGATGATTGATAGTTTGTGGCGTTTCAATAATAAAATTGCATTTTTTAAGATTTTCAATAACATTATTCCACATAATCAAATCAAAGCTACGAGTAGCAATATCCCACAAATTCCATTTTTCATTATCTGAAATCACATTGGCATTTACATTTACTCCAATAGTAAAATCGCAAGATTCAATGAGAGGTTCAACAGGTAGATTATTAAGCAAACCACCATCAACATAACTATAGTTTCCTAATTTAACAGGTTTGAAAACCAAAGGAATAGAAGCAGAAGCAATTACAGTATCAAACAAACTTCCTGAACCAATAATTTCGCATTGTCCTGTATGAAGATTAGAAATAGCAACATACATTTTCTTTTGTAAACCACTAAAATTATCAGATGAGATATTCTTTGCAATCAGTTTTTTCAGATATGCTAGTTCAATGAGACCATTGATAGGTACATGCCAAGAAACAAGTTTATAAAGTTTAGCAGATTCAACAATTTCTAAGATTTCAAGAGGTTTTTTACCAGAAGCATACAAACAACCCACAATAGCTCCCATACTTGCCCCTGATATTACTTCCACTTCTATTCCGTGTTCTTCTAATGCTTGTAAAACGCCAATATGGGCAATGCCTCTTGCACCGCCTCCACACAAACAAATACCAATTTTCATATCATTAATTTTGTACAAAAAAAACTGAAATAATTACCAATCCATCATAAAAAAAGAGCCTCTTTTAAGAGGCTCTTTACTTTATTTTTTCAAACCAAATGCTTTTTTGATTTTATCTACGTATTCGGTTTTTTCCCAAGTGAAGAACTCAACTTCTTTCTTGGTTTTCTTACGAATTTCTTGCTTTCCGTTTTTGTCTTCTTTTACTTCTACATAAGAAACATCAACTTTTGCTTTGTAAGAATCTCTACCTACATGTCCGTAAGCTGCTGTTGGAGCAAAGATAGGGTTTTTCAAACCTAAACGCTCAACAATTGCCTTAGGACTCATATCAAACAATTCATTGATTTTCTCTGCAATTTCAGCATCAGAAAGTTTTACTTTTGCTGTTCCATAAGTGTTTACGTTTAAAGAAACAGGCTTGGAAACACCAATTGCATAAGCTACTTGTACCAAAGCCTCATCAGCCAAACCTGCAGCTACAATATTTTTAGCAATATGACGAGCAGCATAAGCGGCACTTCTATCTACTTTAGAAGAATCTTTTCCAGAGAAAGCACCACCACCATGAGCACCTTTACCACCATAAGTATCTACGATAATCTTACGACCAGTCAATCCTGTATCTCCATGAGGTCCACCAATTACAAATTTACCAGTAGGATTGATATGATAAACAGTTTTCTTATCTAATAACTCAGCAGGAATAACTTTAGCAATTACATGCTTCTTGATATCATCACTGATTTTTTTAAGCATTTTAACTTCTGCATCAAAATCATCATGTTGTGTAGAAACTACAACTGTATGAACTCTTTTGGGTTTTCCTTTTGCATCATACTCAATAGTTACCTGAGATTTTGCGTCAGGGCGTAAATAAGGCATCAATTTAGGCTCTTCTTTACGAATACGAGCAAGTTCTTTTACAATACGATGCGAGAAAGCAAGAGCCATAGGCATATATTCAGGAGTTTCGTTACTTGCATAACCAAACATCATACCTTGGTCGCCAGCACCTTGTTCTTTATCTACTCCTTTTCCTTCATCTACACCTTGTGCAATATCAGGCGATTGAGCATGTAAAGCAACCAAAATACCACAAGATTTTGCTTCAAATTGGTATTCTGCTTTTGTATAACCAATACGCTCAATTGTTTCACGTACAACATCTTGTACATCTACATAAGCTTGTGTAGTTACCTCACCAGCAATCACAGCTAAACCTGTTGTTACAAGTGTTTCGCAAGCTACACGAGAGTGAGGGTCTTGAGAAAGCATTGCATCTAAGATTGCATCAGAAATTTGGTCAGCTACTTTGTCAGGGTGTCCTTCAGATACTGACTCGGAAGTAAATAAATATGCCATTGAATTTTATTAAATATTAAAACGAAAATTGAAACGCAAATTTAAGGAAACTTTCTAATCTTAAAATATTTATAGATATTTTTTTGACAAACAATATTTTGTTGAATGAAAAATTAAGGTGTAGATTTTAAATAATCAATAGGATTTAGATAAAACATTTTTTTCCAGCCTTGTTTAGAGCCATCTATTCGCCAAACATAAGGAATAAGAGTTGCGATAGAGTAATGTAAATGAGGAGATTTGCCTTGAGCATTGCCTGTTGTGCCTACTGAGCCTATTTTTTCGTTTCGATTTACCCAAGAAAAATTAGAAGCCTTAATTTCTTTGAGATGAGCATAATAATGGATACGCCATTTTGCACCCAGTACAAGAACAACATTTCCTCCCAAAGCAACATTTCCCGTATAAATCACTAGTCCACTTGTAGAGGCTTTGATAGATGTTCCTTCTTTTGCAAAAATATCTACTCCTTTGTGCGTACCAGATTTACCCCAAGGATAAAACCAAAAAGACTTTGGATGGTAGCTTTTATGATTAGCACCCTCCACAGGCATCGAAAAGCGTTGGGGTAAGAGTAATCCAATGGTAATAAATAAAAAAAAGCCTATGAATAGCGTTTTTTTATGTTTTTTGAATATAGTCATTTGGAGAATAATATAGAAAAAAGAGAAAGAATTTGAGTTGTCTTGACTCTTTTATCCTTTCTCTATTCTTAAATAAAAAACCTAAACTTTTACACCAAAGCAGAATAATACTCCAACATTTCGTCTAAAATTGCATGAACTTCATTTTGTGTAGGAGCTTCTACAAGCCTCATTCTGAAAGACTTGAAATTTTCAAAACCTTTAAAATAATTGGTGTAGTGCCTACGCATTTCTAAGATTCCTAATTTCTCATTCTTCCAGCGTACCGAAAAATCAAGATGTTGTTTACAAGCCTCCAAACGTTCTTCAAGGATAGGAGGAGCAAGCAAGGTTTGTGTTTGTAAGTAATGTTTAATTTCTCTAAAAATCCAAGGATAACCAATAGAAGCTCTGCCAATCATGATACCATCTACACCATATCTATTTTTGTATTCAAAGGCTTTTTCAGGGCTATCAATATCTCCGTTTCCGAAAATAGGAATTTGGATACGTGAGTTTTCTTTGATTTTAGCAATGAGTGTCCAATCGGCAGAGCCTTTGTACATTTGTACACGGGTACGTCCGTGTACTGTAAGAGCTTTAATACCAATATCTTGCAGACGTTCCGCTACATCCAGAATATTTTTGGTGCTATCATCCCAGCCCAAACGAGTTTTAACAGTCACAGGTAAATGAGTTGCTTTTACAACAGCCTCTGTCATTTTTACCATTTTAGGAATATCTTGTAATAAAGCTGCACCTGCACCTTTACAGGCTACTTGCTTCACAGGGCAACCATAATTAATATCAATCAAATCAGGATTTGCCAGAGTAGCTATTTCAGTACACGATGCCATCGTTTGAATATCTGAACCAAATAGCTGAATACCAATGGGTCTTTCGTATTCAAAAATATCTAATTTTTGTTTACTTTTTGCTGCATCACGAATGAGTCCTTCTGAAGAGATAAATTCTGTGTACATCAAATCAGCACCATTGGCTTTGCATACAGCTCTAAAAGGAGGGTCTGAAACATCCTCCATCGGTGCTAAAAGCAAAGGAAAATCTCCCAATTCAATATTTCCAATCTTAACCATTTCTACGATTCCTTGATTAAAAGTTTCAAAGTAATTAGCTAAACCACTGATTTTTTAGTAGTTTTGTCGCAAAATTAAGAAATTTTATTGAAATGACCAAAACACATCCTGCATTCAATATTGTTATCATAGCCTGTATTGCATTTGGTAGTTTAGTAGTTGCTCAAGCTATAAGTTTAGGTGTTGCGACAGCTGTCTATGAACTAAACATTCCTGAAATAGAAAAGATATTAAGGCATCCCAATGTTGAAATACCTCATATCAAGGAGATTTATTGGATTATTCAGGGACTCTCATTATTGTTGGGTTTAGGAGGAGGCTCTTTTTTATACCAGAAATTAGTTGCTAAAACTAATTTTAAACAACTTAATACCAACTCTAATATCCAAACTTTAGGTTTAGGACTTGCTGCTATTGCTTTTCTATGTGCATTACCTATCATTTCTGAAATCGCCTACTGGAATAATCAAATTCATTTTGGTAGTTTCGATAAGGATATTAGAGCCATGGAAAGTACAGCTATGGAACTGACAAAAATTCTTACTCAGATGAATAGTAGTATAGATATGTTGATAGTTTTGGTAGTAATAGCTGTCATTCCAGCTTTTGTAGAAGAATACTTATTCAGAGGTTTATTACAAAACGAGTTTTTGAAATGGTTTAAAAATGGGCATGTGGCTGTATGGGTAACAGCTATTATATTTTCAGCAATTCACTTTCAATTTTTAGGTTTTTTGCCTCGAATGATTTTAGGAGCACTTTTAGGATACTTATACTTATGGTCAGGAAATATTTGGTATTCAATAATAGGGCATTTTGTAAATAATGGTATTCAGGTATTGGCTTTGTATTTGTATCAGACCAAGCAAATAAATCAAGATGTTATGGAAACAACAAGAGCACCTTTCATGGCTGTAATTATAGGAACGATTTTGTTGGTAGGAGCATTATTTCTTTTTAAGAAAAAAACAGAATTTAAGCCTGAGGCATTGCAGGAAGCATAATAACAAAACGAGAGAAGTTGTCAACCTCACTTTCTACTACTATTTCGCCGTTGAGCTTATCAACGGCTTTTTTTACAATATAAAGCCCTAAACCATTTCCTTGTGAGTTTTCAGACGCTCTAAAAAACATCTCAAACATTCTTTGTTGATACTCTTTGGGGATACCAACACCATTATCTTCAACAGCGATTTTAACAAAGTCATCTTGTTTTTCTAAAATTACTTTCACTTGATGAGCTTTTGAAGCCATTTTTTGAAATTGAAAAGCATTTTCCAATAGGTTTATCAGAGCTATCTCTACAATTTCTATATCGGAAATGAATGTACCATCAGAGAAACTCACTTCTACTTGCAGATTGCTGGCAGTAGGGTTCAATTTATCAATGATGTTATGAACAAGAATATCAAAGTTAATTTTACTTTTTTGAAGTTCTTTATGACTAATCAGATTGACCATGAGTAGTTTATCTAACATCTTACTCATTTTCTTTGCTGTACTTTCTGTTTTATCAAAAAAAGTAAGGGCTGTATTGTCCAGTGTATCATTTCTACCAATATTAGCAAGACCAACTAAAGTAGCAAGTGGACCTCTAAAATCGTGAGAAACACGATACATAAATAAATCAAGCTCGTCTTTAGCAATTTGTAAAGCTTCTGTAGCTGTCCTCATTTTATCTGTTCTTTCATTAACCATCTCTTCTAATTGATGATTGAAGACTTGTAGTTCTTCATTCATTTCCTCCAACTGTTGTTGGGTTTCAGTAATTTGATGATTTTGTAGAGTAAGTTGGTGGTGCTGTTCTTGGATAGCTTGATTTTTTGTTTTTAGTAATTGGTTGATCTTTTGGTTTCTATTTGAAGATATCAGCAAAAAAATAGCAAGACCTAAGCTAATCAAACCACTACAAATAGCTAATAAACTAATAGTTCTTTGCTTTTTATAAGTATTTTCTTGAACATCTTGATTTTTTTTAAGAACCTCATTTTCTCTGCCTTGTGCCAATATTTTCCCTTCTTGATATTTATTTTGTAATAAAGAACTTTGCTTATTTATTTCAGAATTGTACAAGCTATCGTTGATAAGAACATATTTTTTGTAGAACAATAAAGCTTTATCATTATCCTTTCTTTTTTCATAGTATTCTGAAAAGTACAAATAAGCTTTTTCTTCTAGCTCTTTTACTTGATTGTTTTTTGCAAGAGCCAAACCCTCATCCAAATAACCATAAGCCTCATCTAGTCTTTCTGTTTGAGTCAGGGCTCTACCCAAAGCAATAGAAGTTTCTGCAATGATGAATTTATTTTTAAGACTTTTTCGGATGACTAACGCTTCTTGGTAGTATTGAATGGCTTTGATAAAATCTTTGGTGTTGTAATGGATATTCCCTAAACTATTAAGAGAATAGTGTATATCTATTGGGCTAATATTTTTTTCTATTTCTAAAGATTGATAATGATATTTGGTAGCTTGTTGATAATCTCCTTTTTTTTCATAAATATCTCCCAGATTGGTATGACAAACAGCTACACCAAGCAAATCTTTTGTTTTTTTACGAAGTTCAAGTGATTTTTTAAAAAACTCTATCCCTTTATCATAATTTTTAAGCTTTACATAAACAGCACCAATCCCACTAAGTGTTCTAGCCATTTCTTTATCATTATTTAATTTTTCATCTATTTGAAGAGCCTTGAAGAAAAAGTCCAAAGAATTTACATAATCACCTTTGACACGCATACAAATTCCAAGACTGTTATATGATTTTGAAATACCAGTTAAATAATTGATTTTTAAAGAAATGTTAAGAGCTTCCTGGGCATATTGTATGCCTAAATCAGACTGATTTCCTGATATTCTAAAACTTAATTGGTTTAAAATTTTAACTTTTATGGTATCAGGCTGTTGTGTTTTTAAAAGCATCTTCAAACTGTCCACAGGGTCTTGTGGATGAGCAAAAGAGCCATTAAAAGTCAACAAACATACAATAAGTGTCAAAACTAAACGCATAGCAGGATTTGAAGTATTTAATTTTATGAAAAGTAAAAAAAACTTTGTTCCTTTCAAAATAAAAAAGGTTTTTTAATTGCTACTCCAAACCAATATGCAACAAGGCATCACCCGAATTAATAACAGGCATATTGTTAATACCAATAATATAACCATTTTTAGGACTTTTTACTATGTACTTTTGTGAACCATAAGGATCTGTGATATGAGCAAGAATTTGATTCTTTTTTACATAATCGCCTGTAAGTACATGAAAATCAAAGATACCTCCAATTTTGGCTCTTATCCAAGATGTTTTGTTCAAAGTGATAGATTTTCTTGATAAATCTATTTCTTGGTTAATTTTCATGTTTAAATGATGCATCACTCTTTTAATGCCTCTTACTCCTTCTTGAATGGAAAGTTCATCAAGGCGTAAAGATTCTCCACCTTCATACACCAAAATGCTTTTTTGTGTTTTAGCAGCCTCTTTTCTAAATGATTTATCTATCAAATCTGACTGCATAATAAATGGAGGAGCGAAATAATTTGCTAATTCTACATTCTTTTCATCAGACAATACACATCTAACTTGTGGATAGTTGCTGATTTTACTACCACCTGTGTGAAAATCAATGCCAAAATCAATATTGGGCAATATTTCTTTAGTCAATATATAAGCTATCTGGCTTGCAATAGACCCTCCTTGGCTACCAGGGAAGCTTCTATTCAAATCTTTTCCATCTGGCAAATCTCTGGTATTTTGTAAAAAACCATAGATATTTACTAAAGGTATAGCAATAACTGTGCCTACATCAGGCATTAGGTATTTTTCGGAAATCAACCTTCTAAGTGTAACTATTCCATTGATTTCATCTCCATGAATACCTGCGGTAAGCAACAAAGAATGCCCTTCTTGTTTACCTTTATATACAAAAACTGGCATATCAATGAGTGTATGAGATGGTAAACGAGCAATGGGAATATCAATTCTACGATAATGTCCTTTTTCTACCAAATCAAATTTTTCTTGGAAAGTAGGTTTCTTTATCATATTCCATTAGATTTTTAAAGAGGGAGTTTAACAAACCTAACTAAGATTTTATAGAAAAACAAGTATTTGAGCGTTTTATGCTTTGAACATTAAAAAAGCCACATTTTGTGGCTTTTTTAAATTAAATTTCGATACCCATTACAAGAATATCATCTGTTTGTGGTTCTGTACCTTGCCAACTTTTAAGAATAGACTCTAATTCTTGCCCTTGTAACTGAATAGGTTTTTCTTGAATTTGTTGTAAAATATCTTTAAAACTTTTTTTCGTAAACTTTTTATGATTGTTACTACTAAATTGATCTTGCATACCATCAGAAGCCATGTATATTTTCTTGATATCTTTTAAAGAATATATATGATTCTGAAGGGCTATATTTTCTACTTGTGTATCACCCACCATCAATCTTTCTCCTTCAACTACATCTAATGAATTATTTTGGAAAATATAAATAGGCATTCTTGCACTAGCAAATTCTAAAGTTTTTTTCACATTATCTATTACGCACATAGCTATTTCCATTCCTCCTCCATCTTGATTTTGCTTTAAAGCTTTCCTCATTTCTTCATGTACTTCTCCTAAGATTTTATTGGGTTCTTGAACTTTATGATCCACAATAACTTTTTGTAAAGCCATACTACCCACAATAGAAAGCAATGCTCCTGGAACACCATGTCCCGTACAGTCTGCCACAGCTATGAATATTTTTTTATCAATTTCTCTGAAAAAGTAAAAATCTCCGCCAACTACATTTTTAGGTTTGTAGAAAATAAAATTATTAGGTAGAGCAACATTGAGTTCAAATCGGTTTGGTAAAAAAGATTTTTGAATACGAGAAGCATATCGAATACTGGCTTCTATGTCTTCATTCTTTTTGGCAATTGTATCCATACTACTTTTTAAATCGTCTTGAGTCTTGTTTAACTTTCGATTATTTCTAAACAAGAAAACTGAAAATATAGATGAGAGAATCAATCCAACTACTACCAAAGCAATCACAATATAAGTGTTTTTTTGCTGTTGTTGTAATAAGTCGATGTGAGCTTTATTTTGTTCATCTTGAAACGATTTAGTAAGATAGTTAATATCTTTTGAGAGTTTATCGTTGTAAATTTCTTCTTGCAGAGCTAAAAATTTATCTTGATACTTCACAGTTAATTCATAATTTTTTATCGCTTTTGCATTGTTTACAAGCACCTCATAAGAATCTTTTTGATAAACTTTATCACCTACTTTCTCAACAATCACTAAGGCTTTTTTAGCATTTTCTTCTGACTCTGTATACTTTTCTAGTTTTAAGTCTATTCTGGCTATACCAATAAGAGCAGTTGCCATACCTCTTGCATCATTAAAACTCTTTGCAAACTCATAAGCCTGATTATAGGATTTGATAGCATCCTCCATTTTGCCCTGAGCCTCATAAATTTTACTGATATTTTCGATAGATGCAGCTGCAGCCTTTTTATCTTTGATACGTTTACGGATTTCTAAAGCTTTTAGATGCTCATCAAGGGCTTTATCATACTCTTTTAAATCTTTATATAATTTACCAAAACTGTTATGAGCATAAGCTACTAATATATCGTTTTGATTAACAGTACCAGCATCAAGAGCTTTTTGAAAATATTCTTCTGCTTGTTTATAATTTTTTTGTAGTCTATAAATTTCGCCAATATTATTGTATGAATGCCCTTCAGCTTCAATATCTTTGGTTCTCTTGTTCTCAACAATACCTTCAAAGAAATATTCTAAAGCTTTGCTGTGTTCACCTACATTTTTATAATTGACACCAATAAAACTCAAACTTTTGTTGATACCTTTATCATATTTGAGTTCTTTAGCTAAATCCAATGCAAATTTACCATATGTTACACCTAATCGTGGGTTGTTATTTCTATATTCCCATGAGATTTGATTAAGAATATCTGCTTTTTCTATGGTTTTGTCTTGTACTTTGTTCAGTCTATCAAGTAATGTTCCTAACTCGTCTTTTTGTGCATAGATGTCATTACATAACAGCAAGAACAGTAAAAAATTAAATATAATTTTCATATTTTTGATTATAAGGGTTTTAAAGTGCAAATCTACACGATTCTATTTATATATAAAAGCATTAAAAAAGAAAGTTTAAGGGAAGATTTATAAAGACTAAGAAAAATTATAAACCCAGTCCAAATCCATATTCACCCAATCATATTTATTTAAATTGGTTTCATCCCAATCACCAAAACAAAGTTTTTTTAGTGACAATTTGTTGTTTATTAATATAAACTCAGCATAGAAAGGATCTAAACCACTTTTGTTAATTTTGTAAAAAGAGGGTATTTCAAGCCAATAAATAATACCCCAAAACTTTAAGAAACAGTTATCTTCTACAATAATTTTTTTTGTTAAAACATCATCTGCACAAAAATATAGACCATTGTTTGTATCATGAATATTGATGAGAACATCACAAAGAGCAGCTAACCAACTTGCTGTATGCTCATCCTGAAAATAACTTATATCTACATTACCCTGATATACAAACATAGGTATTAGAGATTCTTCTAAAGCTTCAAGAATTTCTTTTTTAGATTTTTTAGATTTTCTCTGAATGAACTGTTGTTTCTGTTTGTTCATAGCTTTTAAACGAAAAAATCAGCTAAATATTAATTATTTAGCTGATTGGTGGAAAATATAGAAATTTGATTAACAACCTTCTGTAAGCATTTCTAAAAACTCTCCAAAAGCCCAACCTTCACTTTTTCCATAACGAACTTTATACCATACACCACCATTTTCATCTACGAATACATTATCAGGTTCCGAAGCATTAGGGTCAGTGGCAGGCATAATATAAACCTCTTTACCAAAAGGAATCACTTTGATTTTTTCACTTTCTTTGCTGGGCTCTGTACGCAAAGTAAGCCCCGATTTTGCAGAAATGGTAGCAGTAGATGAATTGATGTATGGGCTAAATAAAAAGCCTTCTTTTTTTCCATAACGAACTCTACACCATACCCCATATACACCATCAATCTCTTTGGAATCATCCATATATTCTAAAATACCTACTTCTTCGTTTTGTGGAATAACTGTTATTTTTTCTGACCTTGGGGTAGGAGCTTTGCGAAGTGTAAGCCCTGATGGAGCAGTAATTAAGCCTTTTTGGACAACACTCGATAAATCTGTTTCTGTTCCGCCTGCACCTTCTGTTTCGGCATCAGCATCATTGGTAGCCTCAACTTTAGCCCCTTTTTTGAGATAACCACCAAAAGCCCAGCCTTCTTTTTTTCCAAATTGTACTTTGTACCAAGAGGCAGTTTTGCCTTTAATAGTTGCTTCTTCGCCTTCTTCAAGGATTTTAACAATGGTATTGGTAGGCAATAAAGTTACCAATTTGCTTTTTCCTGAAGGTTTTGTTCTTAAACTCAGCCCTGTTTTAGCAATTACTACAGCTTTGTCATCATCAGTAGCATCTTTCTCCTCATCACTAGATGAGGCATCATTATTTTTAGCTGTTTCACCAGCAGTCTGACTGCTTTCTGTTTTTTCAGAAGATTTTTCTGATTCTTTAGCTTCTTTCTTGCAGTTTGAAAGCAATAATGCTAAACAAAGTGTTGAAGCAAGGGCATAGGTTAATTTCATAAATTATTGATTTTAAAGAGTATATTAAAAAATATCATGCAACAAAATTAAAATAATTTATGAGAAAGCCTAATTTATTCTCCTAAAACCTTTTCCAATATTTCGATTGCCTGCGAAATAGTTTTAATTTCCTCAAAAATCATCAATTGACGCTTGTTGAGTTCTTTGAGTTTGGCTACTTTAGGGTTTTTCTGTAAAAAATCTATAACTTTACCAAATCTATCAGAATTGTAATATTCTTGTTTTTCAGAACTTGGAAACTGTCCCTTAAGAGATTTCCCTTTTAAAACTAACTTTTCAAAGCCAATTTTTTCAGCGATCCAACGCAAACGAACAGTTTCTACCAAATCTTCTACTTCTTTGGGAAGTTTGCCAAAACGGTCTGTGAGTCTTTTCTGAAATTTATCTAACTCTTCTTCATTTTTTACATTATCAAGCTCATTATAAAGTGAAAGCCTTTCAGAAATGCTTTGTACATAATTATCAGGAATGAGCATTTGTAAGTCTGTTTCGATAATACAGTCTGTGAGCAATTCTTTGGTTTGTGTTTCTTTGAAAAAAAGCTCTTTAAACTCACTTTCTTTGA
The DNA here is from genome assembly GCA_001281695.1 of bacterium 336/3. NCBI lineage: Bacteria > Pseudomonadati > bacterium 336/3. Next base: position 1,018,250 of record LJIE01000001.1, read on the forward strand.
GTTCGGAAATGGCTTCATCCAAAATTTTATGATAAGCCTCAAAACCTATATCGTTGATAAAACCACTTTGTTCTGCACCTAAAAGGTCTCCAGCCCCACGAATATCCAAATCTCGCATAGCAACCTTAAAACCGTCTCCAAGCTCTGAGAATTCTTCAAGAGTTTTCAAGCGTTTTTGGGCATCGTTGGTGAGTGAAAGCATAGAAGGGACAAGCAAATAGCAATAAGCTTTTTTGTTGGAACGCCCCACACGCCCACGCATTTGATGTAAATCGGAAAGCCCAAACATGTGAGCATGATTAATAATAATAGTATTGGCGTTGGGTATATCTAAACCTGATTCAATGATATTGGTAGAAAGCAATACATCATAATCGCCTTCAATAAAACGCATCATCGTTTTTTCGAGTACACTTCCTTCCATTTGTCCATGAGCAATGCCTATTCGAGCATCAGGGACAAGTTTTAAAATCATATTACCCAAACTTTCAATATCTTTGACACGATTGTGTACAAAAAATACCTGTCCACCACGTCTCAATTCATTGCTAATCACATCCCTGACAAAATCTTCTTTGAAGACATGCATTTCTGTGGTAACAGGCTGTCTGTTGGGTGGGGGAGTACTAATAATAGATAAATCTCTTGCACCCATCAAAGAGAAATGTAAAGTTCGGGGAATAGGAGTAGCTGTAAGGGTCAGACTATCAATGTTTAAACGAACTTCTTTGAGGCGTTCTTTGGCTTTTACACCAAATTTTTGTTCTTCATCAATAATCATAATACCCAAATCTTTAAATTTTACATCATCATTGAGTATTCGGTGTGTACCAATCAAAATATCTACTTTACCTTCAGCTACATTTTTAAGCGTTTCTTTAATCTCTTTGGCAGTTCTGAAACGATTGATATAATCCACCCTGCATGGAAAACGTGAAAGCCTTTCTGCAAATGTTCGATAATGTTGCATTGCCAAAATGGTAGTTGGGACAAGTACAGCGGCTTGTTTGCCATTACAAACGGCTTTAAAAGCGGCTCTGATAGCGACTTCTGTTTTTCCAAAACCTACATCTCCACAGACAAGTCTATCCATAGGATGTGGCTGTTCCATATCAGCTTTCACATCGGCAGTTGCTTTTGCTTGGTCGGGGGTGTCTTCATAAATAAAGGAACTTTCAAGCTCTGCCTGCATAAAATCATCAGAAGCACATGCAAAACCATGAGCAGCCTTTCGTTTGGCATACAAGCCAATCAAGTCTTTGGCAATGTCTTTTACTTTATTTTTAACTTTTGCTTTTTTATTTTCCCATTCTTGACTACCCAATTTACTAATACTTGGAGGTGTGCCTTCAGAAGCAGAATAACGAGAAATTTTGTGTAAAGAATGAATATTGACATACAACAAATCATCATCTCTGTATACCAAACGTACCATTTCTTGCAAATTACCATTAGTTTCTTTCTTCTCCAATCCAGCAAAACGTCCAATACCATAATCTATATGAGTTACAAAATCACCAGGCTTAAGAGTTTGCAACTCTTTGAGTGTAAGAGCTTTTGATTTAGAAAAGCGTTGTTGTGTTTTATATCTATAAAAACGTTCAAAAATTTGATGGTCAGTAAAACAAACAATTTGTGCATTGGGGTCAATAAAACCTTCTCGAAGAGAAATTGCTAAATTTTGTGCTTTCAAATTTGGTTTAATCTCTTCAAAGATACTTCTGAGACGTTCAGTTTGTTTGACAGAGTCAGATGCTATCAGGTTTGTAAAATGCTGAAATTGATATTGATGCAATGTATCTGCAAGCAATTGGAAATCTTTGTTAAAAGAAGGCTGAATTTGTGTTTTGTATTCAATGGACTGAGCATTTTTGAAATAGAAATTTCTACCAAACTCTACACAAAAAAACTCTAAGAGTAATTTTTTAAAATTATCTTTTGTTTCAAAAAGCACTTCAGGGTTAGCTATGACTTGTGTTTGGTTACTTACAGCCAAAATTGCCTCAAAATTAGCTTGTACTTTTTCAAAACACTTTTCAATTACTTCAAGACTTAAAGTGATGTTTTTGAGCCAAATAGTGCTGTTTTTAGGAATAAACTCCAAGAATGATTCTCTTTTTTCTTGAAGTAGCTTGGTTTGGGTATTTGGAACAATGATAGCTTGTTCACAAATTTCTAAAGAAAGTTGTGAATCAGGGTTAAATGTTCTTAGACTTTCAATTTCATTTCCGAAAAGCTCAATCCTGAAAGGGTATTCACTTGCAAACGAAAAAATGTCAATAATCCCACCTCGAATAGCAAACTGACCAGCTTCATAAACAAAATCTGTTTTTTCAAAATCGTACTCTATCAAAAGTTCACTGATAAAATCCAAATCTAATGTTTCACCAATTTTGGCTGTATAAGTATGTTCTAAAAGAGTTTGTTTATTAACAACTTTTTCGGAAAGAGCTTCAGGGTAAGTAACTATCAATAAGCCTTTTGCCTTTTCATTTGTGGCATTGAGAGGCGAAAGTTTTTTATTGAGTTGTGAAATGGTATTCAGCGTTTCAGCTCTTTGAAGCACATTGGCATTTTCTATTTCTTCATAATGATAGGGACGTTTGTAAGAAGTGGGGAAAAATAAAATGTCTTTTTGTGTTCCTAACAAATTCTGTAAATCGTAATGAAAATAAGCAGCCTCTTCTTTATCATGTAAAACAAAAATATGATTGGTTTCAGGTGTTTTCTGATGAATAGTAGCTGCAATAATCGCATCAATACTTCCTTGCAAACCCTTGATTTGCAAACGATTTTGTTCTCGGTTCTGTAAATATTGAGCAATAGACTGTATCAGTCCGTCTTCTTTATAGATATGTAAAAGGTCTTGCGTTTTCAAGGCAATAAATCTTTTTAAGGTTGAGTTTTTACAAAAATAATAGAAAAAACATGATTTTTGTTTCAGTTCTTTTGTCATAACAGCCTGATTTTTTTAATTTGCTTGCCAAATGATATTTATGACAAAAGTTCTCATCACACAATCCAATTATATTCCTTGGAAAGGCTATTTCGATGCCATCAATATGGCAGATGAATTCGTGATGTACGATGAGGTACAATACACCAAACGAGATTGGCGTAATAGGAATATGATTAAAACCCCACAAGGCTCGCAGTGGCTTAGTGTACCTGTGCAAGTAAAAGGCAATTTTTTTCAAAAAATAAAAGACACTAAAATTAGTGAAGCAGACTGGGGAAAGAAACATTGGAATAATATCAAACAAAATTATTCAAAAGCGACCTGTTTTAAAGAAATGGCACCAGTTTTTGAAGATTTTTACCTCAACAACACACTTGAATACCTTTCTGAAATCAACTATGAGTTGATAAAAATAGTTTGTGAAATTCTCCAAATTTCAACCAAAATCACTTTTTCCGAATCATATCCTATTTCGCAAGAAGGACAAACGGAACGCTTGGTAGATATTTGTAAGCAACTCAAGGCAAGTATATATTATACAGGTCCTGCTGCTAAAAATTATATGGATGAAAAGTTATTTGAAAAAGAAAATATTCAAATCAATTATTTAGATTATAGTGGATACCCTGAATATCAACAACTTTATGGAGAATTTACCCATCAAGTCTCAATTTTAGACTTGATTTTCAATGAAGGAAGCAATGCTACCAAGTTTATGAAAAGTTTTTAAAAACTACAAAATGAAAATATCTGTACTCACAACGCTCTATTATTCAGAAAACTACATCAAAGAGTTTTATGAAAGAACATTGGCTTGTCTCAAACAAATGCAAGTAGAGTACGAATTTATCATTGTAGATGATGGTTCTCCTGATAATTCGTTAAAAGTAGCTATTGAGCTTATCCAAAAAGATAAAAATGTAAAAGTTGTTGAGCTTTCTCGCAATTTTGGACATCATCAAGCTTTACTTACAGCCTTGAACCAAGCTACAGGCGATTGGATGTTTCTGATAGACTCAGATCTTGAAGAAGCTCCTGAATTGCTTTTAGAATATTGGAACGAATTGCAAAAAGACCTCAATACAGATGTAATTTACGGAATACAACAACAAAGAAAGGGAAATTGGTTTGAACGTTTTAGTGGAAAGTGGTATTATAAGTTTTTTAGCATGATTTCAGATATTGACTATCCTGCTGATACTTTGACAGCTCGTCTGATGAAGAAAGAGTATGTAAAAGCCGTTTTGAAATATCCCGAGAAGGAAATGGATTTGTGGTGTTTGTTTCAAATGGCGGGCTTCAAACAGAAAGCTATGATGGTAACCAAAGCCAGTAAAGGAACAAGCACATACACACTTTCCAAAAAATTTAAGATGGCTCTCAATACCATCACTTCTGTGAGCCATAAGCCTCTTTATTTCATTTTTTACGTAGGACTTTTGATGTCTTCATTTGCTTTTGTGTATATTGCTTGGGCTTTGTGGCAATATTTTGCTTATGACGATAAAATTGAAGGTTGGACAAGTATCGCCATTTCTATTTGGGCAGTAGGAGGTATTATCACTTTTTGTATTGGAATCATTGGTATTTACTTAGCCAAAATGTTTTCGGAAATCAAACAAAGACCACACAGCATCATACGCAATATACATCATTCAGAAAATATATAAACGACATTATGCAACACATTATAGATAAACTCAATCAATTTTATAAGGAACAATTAGAACTCTACGGCTCTACAGCTCAGGGCGTGAACTGGAAAGATGAAGATGCTCAAATTTTGCGTTTTGTACAATTACTCAAAATTTTAGAAAACGAATCTAAAGGTTTTTCTATCAACGATTTGGGATGTGGTTATGGAGCATTAGCACCTTTTATGCAAAAAATTGGTTTCCAAGATTTTGTATTCAGAGGTTACGACCTTTCTGTTGATATGATTGAAAAAGCAAAAGAAACTTATCAAGATATTTCGCAAGCAAATTTTTATACCATTCAAAAGACACAAGAAATGGCGGAGGCAGATTATTGTGTGGCGAGTGGTATTTTCAATAAAAAACTGAATTTAAAAGAGTTTGAATTTTTTCCATATATTCTTGAAACACTTGAAGTTATGAATGATAAAAGCAAAAAAGGTTTTGCTTTTAATATGCTGACAAGTTACTCTGATAAAGACAAACAACGTGAAGATTTATATTATGCCAATCCGTCTTTTGTTTTTGATTATTGTATGCGAAATTTTTCAAGAAACGTAGCTCTTCTGCATGACTACAGGGCTTACGATTTCACTATTTTGGTAAAAAAATAATATACCAGCATCTTATTATCTATAATATAAGTTACTAAAATTTCTATATCACACATCTATGGGATATGTATATATTTTCCTGACAGTACTTTTAAGTGCTTATGGACAAATTGTACTCAAATGGCGATTGAATTTAAAAGGGAGTATGCCTGAAGGTTTTATACCAAAATTATATTATTTTTGGGAAGTTTTTTGGGATTTTTGGGTAATTTCTAGTTTTGCTTCAGCTTTTTTAGCAAGTTTTACTTGGATAGCAGCTTTGACAAAATTTGATTTGTCATTTGCATATCCATTTACGAGTTTAGCTTTTATTTTGGTAATGTTTATGAGTTATTACTTGTTTTCAGAGCCTCTTTCATGGCAAAAAGTGGTAGGAACGTTACTCATTATTGTAGGAACTTTTTTTGTAGCAAAAGGTTAAATATGAGTTTTTTATGAAAATTGGATTTAATAAGCCTTATTTTACAGGCAAAGAAACAACATATATCAAAGAAGCAGTAGAAAAAGGACATATTTCTGGGGATGGCTTTTTTACTAAAAAATGCCATCAATTTTTTGAGAATCGTTACAAGTTTAAAAAATGTTTACTAACAACTTCATGTACCGATGCCCTTGAAATGGCAGCCATTTTGATAGATATAAAGCCTGATGATGAGGTGATAATCCCTTCTTATACGTTTGTATCCACAGCCAATGCTTTTGTTCTTAGAGGTGCCAAAATCGTATTTGCTGATAGCGAAGCCTATCATCCAAATATTGATGCAGACCAAATAGAAAAACTAATTACTCCCAAAACTAAAGCAATTGTTGTTGTACATTATGCAGGTGTTGCCTGTGATATGGATACTATTCAAGAAATATCAAAAAAGCATAATCTTTTTTTGATAGAAGATGCAGCACAAGCCATAGAATCCTTTTATAAAGATAAGCCTCTGGGTAGTTTTGGACATTTATCAGCTTTTTCCTTTCATGAAACTAAAAATATTATCTCTGGCGAAGGAGGAATGCTTATCATTAATGACGAAGCACTTATCAAAAGAGCTGAAATTATCAGAGAAAAAGGTACAAACCGTTCAGCATTTTTTAGAGGTGAAATTGATAAATATGGATGGGTGGATGTAGGTTCATCGTTTTTACCCTCAGAAATTATAGCTGCATTTTTGTATGCCCAACTTGAAAACCTAGAAGATATTCAACAAAAAAGGCATCAAATCTGGCGGAGATATTATCAAGATTTATTTGAAGGAGAACAAAAAGCATACTTTCAATTACCAAAAGTTCCTGATTATGCTAAACACAATGCCCACATGTTTTATATTGTTTGTAGAAATATTGAGGAAAGAACCAATTTAATATCTTACTTGAAAAGTAAAGATATTCAAGCTGTTTTTCATTATTTATCACTTCATAAAAGTCCTTTTTATAAGTCTCAAGTTTCACATATTCCACTTTTGCCTCATAGCGATTATTTTACTGATAACTTGGTAAGACTTCCTTTTTATTATGAACTTAAATTGGAAGAACAATCCTTTATAAGTCAAACAATCTTAGAGTTTTATTCAGAAAAAGTGTAGTTTTTTCTAAAAAGAGAAACTCAAATTAGATAAATTTCTTGAAAAATATTACATAAGTTTTTTTTAATTAACTTTTGTATATATTCAAGTTCTAAATTTAGAATTTTTATTGCTTTTTGATAGATAATTTCCACAGAAACAGGACTTATATCTGTTTCAAAAAGAATTAAATGGCTATCAATATTGAAGAAAATTTGCTGAAGTTTTTCATTTTTTAATAAACTTTCTCCAAAACTTAAATAAATACCTTTTTTTTGTAGTGCTAACGCTGTTTCTAAGTTTCCCTGAAAACCATGAATAATCCAATTTTGTTTAGGATTGTGTAACTTATAAGCTTCAAGAATATCGCTATATGCTTTTACACAATGAATGATAAGAGGTTTATGAAGTTCTTCTGAAAGCTCAATATGTTTATCAAATACTTCTTTCTGAAAATCTATATCTATCGTGATTTTTCTATCCAGTCCAGTTTCGCCAATAGCAATAACTCTCTGATTTTTAGATGTTTCTTGCACTTCTTTCAAAGAAAGCTGAATAGTATTTTTATCTAAAAACCAAGGATGTAAGCCTACAGAATACCATTTGTTTTCTTGAATAATATCTTGATTTTCTTGTGGAAAAGTAATATTTCTCAAAGACCAAACATCAGAATTACGGTGGGTATGAATATTGTAAAAATCACGCATTATATAAAATGGTATTTTGCGTATATTTTCTAAAAATTATTCTAAAACGTATTAAATGTTACTTGCTAATCAAGGGCTTGCAAAGTACTAAATTTGCAAATCGTTAATTCTTGATATATATTTGTTACGGAAATAAAGTTTGAGATTTAAGCTCTACTGAAATGCCCGAAGATCTTCTTCGGGCTTTTTGTTTTTAATTTGTTCACAATAGAAATAAGGAAAATAAAGACTGAGAGTTAAACTCTACTGAAATGCTCGTTTATGTACTTCTACGAACTTTTAAGAAGAAGGTTACATGAATTATTATTTTTTTTCGTAAATTCGCCAAAATTCATTTCGCTTATTTTTATGAAATCAACGCTTCTTACTACCATTCTGTTTTTTATTAGTTTATTAGTATTTTCTCAAAAGAAGATAAAGACATTTTCAGACATATTTGAAGGAAATGCAATTAGAATTTGTGAAGATTTAAATGACCATGATGAAGTTATGAAAAGATTCAGGGAAGCCTCTAAAGCTTCTTCAGAAGAACATCTATGTAGTCATCATAAATCTATGAAACGAGTCATAGAATCTCATCAAAGACTTAACTTTTCTCAAGATTTATACAATTTGATGGAATTATATGATGTCAAACAATATCATATTGACCTCAATATTGAAACCAATACTACTCTGGTTTCAGGAAATGTAAAATTTTATGCTCAAGCTCGCAATAATATTTCAACTTTTGCTTTTGAACTTCATCCAAATTATACGGTAAGTAGTGTAGTCGTAAAAGGAATAACCTACAATAGCACAGCAATTATCAGAAATAGCAATGAAGCACGAGTAAACTTAAATGCTGCCATCAATCAGAATGAGCTTTTTGAAGCAACTATTTATTATAGTGGTAATGGTCCTGTGGATAACAGTAATATTGATGCTGGATTCTGCCAAAGAACAAATTCTAGTAATAAAAAATATACTTACACCATGAGTCAGCCTTATGGTACAGCAGATTGGATGCCTGTAAAACAAATTCTTTCTGACAAAGCAGATTCAGTAAAAGTCTATATTACAACATCCAATACAAATAAAGTAGGTTCTCAAGGAGTTTTAAAAAATGTAGTAAGTGTTGGAGGAGGAAAATCGAGACACGAGTGGGAATCAAAATACCCAATAGCTTATTATTTAATTTCTTTTGCTGTAGGAGAGTATGTGGATTATACCATCAATGCCAATCTTGGAGGAACAAATATTCCTATTGTAAACTATGTTTATGATAATGCAACTGTAACGGCTAATCAAGCCAGCCTAGACCAAACCAAATTGACTTTGGAAAAATTTTCTCAATCTTTTGGAGATTACCCTTTTAAGTTAGAAAAGTATGGACATTGCCAAGTACCTCATAATTTTTACTTGGAAAACCAAACGATGTCTACCATGATAAACTTTCCTAATACCATTGTAGCACACGAATTGGCTCATCAATGGCATGGAGATGCCATGAGTTTGAAATCTTTCAGTGAAATCGGTTTGAGTGAAGGTTTTGCAAATTATTCAGAATTTTTGTACAGAGAATATTTTATAAATTTAGCTTCAGCACAAACCACTTATCGTGGTTGGGTAAATAGCATTACAAGCCAACCAGGTGGTAGTGTTTATTTGGTAGATTCATTGGATACAGATGCTATGTTCAATTCTCGATTAATCTATCAAAAAGGTGCATCATTAATACACATGATTCGTTACCTCATCAATGATGATGATAAATTTTATCAAGCCTTAAGAGCTTATACAGCACAATATCAGCATAAAACGGTTACCTATAACGATTTTGCAGGCGTAATTAACACAGTTACAGGTGTAAACCTTACTCAAGACTTTTTACCACAATGGTATAAAGGTGAAGGCTTTCCAACTTATAATATTACATGGAACTGGAAAGATGGTTATTTGCATATTATATCCAATCAGGTTACATCCAAGCCTTCTGTTACACCATTCTTTAAAATGCCTTTTGAATTGGCAGTTACAGATGTAAATGGAGTTACAACAGTTATCCGTTTAGCTCAGGATGCAAATAAACAATTACATAGAGTGGCTATGCCTACGGCTATTTCTAGTGTAAGTTTTGATCCAAGAGTATTTTTAGTAGCTAAAAGTAGTTTAACAAGAGATAATGCTCTTGTAGTGGAGGCAGATGCTCCTAAAATAATAAGCCTTAAACCTGCACACCAAGCTCTTGATGTGATACAAAATGCCAATTTAGAAATTACATTTGATGAAAGTATTTTCAAAAATTTTGGAAACATTGTAATTCGTAAAGAAAGTGATGAAAGTATATTCCACACATTTGATATACAGACAAGTGGGGCTGTTACCGTTTCAGGTTCAAAACTTACATTAAATCCACCCAAAGATTTTGAATTAGGGCAAACCTATTATGTAGAAGTGAATAATAATGTTGTGATGGATAAACTTGATAATAGCTTTGCAAGTGGGTTTTCAGGTAAAAATACTTGGAGATTCACAACAAACAATATTATCAATGCAATAGGAGATAATCTGAGTCAAGAAATTATTTTATATCCAAATCCTGCTAAAGAAGTATTGCATATCAAAGGCAATCAATTGATTGAAGAGATGAAAATTATCAATACATTGGGAAATATTGTTTTAAATACTGAAAATCCTCAAAAAGAAATACACATATCCAATCTACCATCTGGGGTTTATTATGTAAAAATAACTACCATAGATAAAAAGCAAAGAATTATAAAGCTTGTAAAGCAATCATAAAATAAAAAAGCTATCCAAAAGGATAGCTTTTTTATTCATATAGGTTTAAGAAGCAAAATTTTTATGTAAGTCTATTGATAGTTTTGCTTGAGGTATATCAAATTTATTTGCAAAATTTTGCAAAATGCTGTTTATGAGTTGTAAATCTGGATGTTCAGCTACTATCCAAACTTTAAAAAGAGCCTGAAATTCATGATACTCTACGGTAGGTAGAAACTCAAGTGTAAGGCTCTCATCTTGTTCAAGTTCTACAAATAAACTGATGATATTTCCTTCTAACCAACCGATACTTTGTGTAAGTATGGGCAAATCATTAGTTTTTATTCTGATTTCAAAGTAGATATGATTTGGTTTATTGATTATTTCAATTTTATCCAATAAACTTTCCCAACTTGATTCATTGGCTGGCTTTTTAGTAATACTATGAGCACGATTCAGTTCTGCTTTGATACGCTTAAAAGTGCTTCTTGTAACATTTCTTGCACTATTAAAACAAGGTTCTATATTAGTAATAATGGGCATTTTATCACGCTTTGTGCTTGCTTTATATGCTTTACCTACTTGCGTAAGTGCTACAACTTCTTTCCAATCATGCTGGGCATACATTTTAAAAAAGAAAGTCATAAAATTTTCTAAACTAAGTGGTTTTTCGTGTTTTAAGTAAGCAAGAAGTGCATTTATCACCAAAATAGTCCATGAATAACTTCCTAAATATCCCCAACCATTGCCAACTAATCCTCGTGCTTTTGCCCATGCTCGGACAACTCTTACATACAATCTAAACTGTTCAATGCTTATTACTTCTTGAATAGTTTTTAATATGTACGTAGCTTCTAATATACCTGACAAGATTTGCCAACTGAGTGTATCAAACTTGGATTGCTGACGTAATAAAGCGGGTAAGGAAAATACAACAGGAAAAATAGGGGATTGAGCCACTAAAATATCTATGGCTACTCCATTGATAACTAACTTCAAAATAGGTACTTGAGCATCTTCTACCAAACGTACAGAAGTGGCAAATAAACTCAGAATCTCTTGTAGTTTGGATAGAAAGAAAACTCTTTCTACATCTTTGGGGATAATACAAATAATATCTATATCACTTTGTGGTGTGACAATGCCCAGATAAGCAGAACCCATTTGCTCTACCTGTACAGTTTGTGGAATAGCATCCAAACAAGCTTGTTGGATAATCTCTAAAACTATTTCACGGTTTTGTTTATCTTGCAAAGTGAGTGGAGGCATAAAAATTTCTATAGGCATCTGCCAAGTAGGTGTCACCTTCGTAAATTTTTTTTGACCCAACACCACCTTATAACGAATTGAAAAAGGGGTATCTTTCTCTCTACTTTGCAAAACTATTTCTGAAACTTGAGTTTTGAGAGGTTTCCATAAAGGTATTATTTTTTGTAAATTTTCTAAAGAATCAAACTGTCCCAAACTTAAATGAGGTGTGAAACCATTTGGTTTATTGCTTTGCTCATCACAAGTAGGAAAAAGTTTTTGTAACCTTGCTTGCAAAATTTGAAGTTGATGTATAGCCTTTGTATCAGGCTGTAACCAAGCCGTAAAGCTCTGCCTATGCTCAAAAAATTGCACACTTTGTAATTCAATCTCAAAAGATTGTAAATCTGCTACCGCTTCAGCTATCAAAACTGCAGCTTCTTCAAATAAAGCTTCTGAGATAAATCCATAAATTAAAGTAATATGAGGCAACCATCTCTCATATTTGCTATCATGCAAAGCACGAATTTCTTGAATATTCTCCATTTGAGGTGGAATCCATACAAGAGCACTATGGTAAGTAGGTTGAGCTTGTGCAAAATAATTAGGTAAGATTTGTGAAGTATTACGCTCTATCCCAACCAAAAGCCCAAAATGATCAGAACAAAAAAAAGGTTTACCTGCCAATTCTGCAAAAGGCTTTGTGGCAAAAAGTTCTGCCTGCTTTGTCTGCCACTGCTGGCTTTTGAGATGTAAAGCATCCAATCTACGTACTCGTTTAGTAGGTGAAAGAATATTAGCCAAAGGATTGACTTCAGGATTGTATGTATAACCATCTTTATCTGTCCATGCATCTATAAATCCCTTACCTGCTAACAACTTTGTTTGCTCATCCACATCAGCGTTAAAATCACCCAATATCAATGCATCACCTTGAACAGTATTAAACCAATCAAAGAAAACTTGCATTTGTTGTGCTCTTTTTTGGGTTGAATTATTGCTCATATCTGAAGTAAGATGCACCGTAGCTACATAAAATGGAGTATTTGCTGTTTGGAAATGTGCTACCAACAAACGTTTATGCTTTGAAAAGAGATGCTCTGTAACGATAAAAGGAAATTTAGATAAAATTATAATTGTATCTTCTTCAAAAACCTCAGTAGTGGGTAAATCTGATATAAAATATTTTTTTGCCCAATCCTGCTTCAATAGTTCCTGATAAAAACCTCTTGTAACTTCCTGCAAAGCTATAATATCTGCTTTTGAGCTGGCTATTTCTTTTATTATGGCAGGGAAACGCATATTTGAATAGGTAAGCTCTGGGTTATGTGTATCTTTTAGCACATTCCAACTAAGTAACACTAATTTCTCTACATCCAAGGTAGGAGGTAAAGTAGGTATTTCTTGCCATTCATTTTGAATTAAACCAATACAAGGACGATGCTCAAATGATAATTGTGTATCACCCTGAAGAATGATTTGAGTATTGAAAGGAGTTTCAGCCTGTTTCCATGCAAACTCAGGTAATTTTTGATCTTTGAATAAATCTATACGATTTTTTCTATCCCAAACGGTTACTTCTTTACATCGTATATACACTACTCTATGCCATGGAATATCACCATCAGGATTCCAGTCTAATAAATGTTTTTCTCTAATGCCTGAAGCAGATATTCTATCTATAAATCCAATCCAAAAGTGTTGTTTGTCTAAGGCATCATCCCACAAAATACGGCTATAAATCACATGACTTTCCGTAAACTTCTCTTTTTTATTCATCTGCATAGTGATTAAAACATGCTAAATTACGCAAAATAGGAATAATATTGTTAAAAGTAATCTGAAAGCTTCTAATGGCACAATATATATTATGGACAAAGTTTTGTTATCTATAAAACAATAAATTTGGCTTAGCAAGAAGCCAAGCCAAATTTAATTTACTATTGCTCAATTTATTCTGCGAATTAATACAATAATTTTATAAAACTCTCATCCAATACTCCTGAAGGATAAACTTGTTTTTGTTCTTGTATTTTCTTGATGGCTACTTCTGTTTCATCGTTAAAGAATCCATCTATTAAAATAGTTATTCCTTTTTGATTAATTAGTTTTTGAACTTCCCAAATGATGGCATCTCTATCGCCTTTCTTAAACACTTTACCCATTATCATGCTATGAACAGCATATTGTTTTTCCGAAATTCCATGTTTTTCTATGTAAGCAATGGCATCATTATTAAAGCCTTGAGCTTTTATTTTTTGCGAATTGATAAGTTTTGCTTCTAAAAATTTAACCCTACTCAACATTTTTTGATATGTAGTAGAAGCATTTATAGACTGGATATTGTCGTTTTCTGGAAATAAAACATCTACACCATGATTTACCCATTGTTCTCTGGCAAAATTCCCTAATTTAGTTGCTGTTTCAAAATATTCTAAAACTAGCTTTGAATCGTAGTAATTTATATCTATATCTTTAGTATTTATTACATAATCATAAGCATTTTTTGAAGAAAACTTACGGTAGTTTTTTACTTGAAAAAATACAAGAACTCCAAGTAAAAGGATAATTAAAAAAGTAAAAACACGTTTCATCTCGATATAATACAGTTTTTTTATAAATCAGAAAATAAAATCTTACATATTTTTTGCAATTTTATATAAATTTCTTACACTTGCAATAAATATAAACAAATAAGACAATGAATCAACCTTTTGGTAACCCATTCGGTAATCCTTTTGGCAACAAATAATAAAGGATTAGTCTATTGTAGCAATCACCTTTAGTTCAATAGCTATAGGTGTGGGCAAGGCTGTAATCCCTAAAGTTGTTCGACAAGGCAAGTTATCCTTGAAGTATTCAGCATATACTTTATTGTATGTGCTGAAATCTTCTTTCATATTGGTTAGAAAAACCGTTACATCCACTATTTTATCCCAAGAAGAGCCAGCATCCTCCAAGATGTACTTTATATTTTGGAAAACAGAATGGCATTGTTTCTCAATATCATAATTAATAATATTTCCTTGTTCATCTAATTCTACACCAGGTATTTTCTTTGAGCCTCGTTCTCTGGGTCCAACACCTGAAAGAAATAGCAAATTCCCTACTTTACGAGCATGTGGATACAAACCCACAGGTTCAGGAGCTTTTGAACTATTGATGAGATGATTGTCTTGTTGCATAGATTATTATGGCTAAGTGTTAAAAAAAGCCCCCAATTTTCATTTGGAGGCTTGTAGTAATTTGTATTGTAGAGCCTGATTAATCAGGTTTATCATCAAAGAATTTGTTATTGTTGAGTATTTGGCCATCTTCATCCAAACTAAATTTTGACATTTTTTTCTCTGAAGAATGTGAATTATCATCTAATTTCACATTATGCCTCAAATAAGCAGGAACATCATTTTTAGTTTTGAAGTCATCTGTATTTTCAGTGTAAGATGTACTCAAGCTTTTTAAAATCTCTTCTCTTTTTTGTTTATTTTTAAGAATTTGAAGCTTCTTTAATTCCATTTCAGAGAGTTGTATTTCCTCGTCCAACGATTTAGCTTCTTCATTAATGGTCTTTACCTTATCAGGATTGTTGAGGTCATAGACAACTTTTTCAACTTTTTTCTCTGTTTGAGGAGTATTTTCAACAAGTTTTGTTTTAGAATTTACAACAGGTTCTAAAATAAACTCCCTTGTCTCTTCTTCTTTTGTCTGTTGAATAGGTTGTATATTCTGTTTGGGGGTCTCAACACTTACTTCTTGAAGCTGTTTGCCAGTTTCTAAATCATGAATAATTTTTTTTTCTATCTCTTGTACAATTGGATATACTCCACCATCTTCTACACTAAATCCAGTGGCAACCACAGTTACTCGGATAGCATCGCCCAATGTAGAATCTATACCAGTACCCCAAATAAACTCAGATGCTTCTCCTGCTTTTTCAGTTACATAATCTGTAATCATTGCAAATTCATCCATTTGCAATTCTGCTTTATCAGAAGACATAATAGAAAGCAAAATCTTTCTTGCACCTTTGATATCTCTGTTATTGAGTAATGGCGACATCAAAGCTTCTTCTATGGCTTGTAAAGCTCTGTTATCTCCTTCGGCTTTAGCAGAACCCATTACAGCTGTACCAGAGTTACGCATTACAGTTTTCACATCTTCAAAGTCCACATTTACATGGGCTTGAACTGTGATAAGTTCTGCAATACTTTTTGCGGCAGTAGTAAGAACGTTATCTGCTTGTGCATAGGCTGCTGACATGGTCATTGTACCAAACATTTCACGGAGTTTGTCATTAGAAATGACAAGCACTGTATCACAATACTTTCTAAGTTCTTCTATACCTTTGTTGGCTTGGTCAATTTTCTTTTTTCCTTCAAAGCCAAAAGGTGCCGTAACTATACCTACAGTTAGAATATCTAAATCACGAGCTATTTGAGCAATAACAGGAGCTGCTCCTGTACCAGTTCCTCCACCCATACCAGCTGTAATAAATATCATTTTGGTATAAGAGCTTAAAAGCTCTCTAATATCCTCTTTACTTTCTATGGCTGCTTCTTTTCCTCTTTCAGGGTTTGCACCAGCTCCCAAGCCTTCCGTAAGAGCAATACCAATTTGTAATTTATTGGGTACAGGGCTCGCATTCAGAGCTTGAGCATCTGTGTTACAAACAATGAATTCCACATCTTTAATCCCACGATTAAACATGTGATTTACAGCATTGCTACCGCCACCTCCAACACCTATTACTTTTATAATAGATTTTCCTTGTAAATTCTGCTTAACGAATGTATAAGACATACTGCTCTTTTAATATCAGTTTTGTAAGAATAACAAAAAATACGCAAAAAACTAAGAAATGTTCGATTTGTTTCTAAGTATTTTTTGGCTGTTACACAAAAATTCAAGTTCAAAATAACCGAATAATCACAAAAAAACAAAATTATTTAGAAACATTTTTTTTAATAAATTATAAGTAGTTTGAAATATAAAGTTTAAAAGTTCATTTCTATTATAAAACGCAAATAAAAAAAGATAAAAAAACAGAAATCAAATATGAAAAAAGACTTTATATTGCTTTTCAATTAAATATAAACTTAAAACCATCTATTATGAAAAAATTAGCAATTTTTATGATTTTTCTATGTTCTTTGGGTAATGTGTTTGCTCAAGATAGTATAAGTATAGTTAAAAAAGACACATCTTATTGGAAAAAAACAGCTCAATTAGGGTTTGGGTTCAATCAGGCTTCTTTCTCTGATAACTGGAAAGCAGGTGGTATCAGTTCTATAGCTTTGGGAGGTTTTTTTAATGCAAATGCTAATTACCTGAAAGATAAAATATCTTGGGATAATTCTATTCGGACAGAATATGGTATTGTAAAAAATAAAGGACAGAATTTACGCAAAAATACAGACCGTATTCTTATAGATTCTAAATTTGGTTATAAAATCTCAAAATCATGGAATGCTTTTGCCTCACTTAATTTTCTAAGTCAGTTTGATGCAGGTTTTGAGTATAATAAAGTCTTCAAAGATGCCAATGGCAATGTAGTATCCACACAAGATAATCTGATTTCTAAGTTTTTTGCTCCAGCATTCTTAACAGAAGCAGCAGGTTTTGAATACAAACCTGTTAAGTACTTTTGGGCTCGATTTGGTATAGCCAGTATGCGTCAGACTTTTGTAATGGAAGAGCGATTCAATAATAACAGAGCTTTGGATTTGAATGGTAATGGCATTATCAATGAAGCTACAGATGGTTTTGACCCTAAAGTGAATTATGGAGCAAGTGAAGGTGAAAGTTTTAGAAATGAACTGGGTTTGATTACAATAGAAGCTGATTTCAACAAAGAAATTGCTAAAAACTTGATATTTCAAGCTCATTATTGGTCATTTAGTACTTACAAAGACCCTGCTGCAACAGATATGCGTGTAGAGGCTACTCTCATAGCAAAAATTAATAAATTTGCCAATGTAAAACTATCAGGAATTTTGCTTTACGACCAAGACCAAGACCTTAAACCACAATACGCTCAAGCCCTTACTCTAAACTTTTCAATGAATTGGTAAATAAGAAAATAGGGTAAAAGTTTGAATTAATCTTACACCAATTAGAATTTTTACCCTATTTAATTTTTTTGGAGTTTATAGATAAAAATAAAAATATTAGCTAACTTGAGCATAATATTTATTTTTAGTTCAAAAATACATCACAATGAATCTTTATAATTACTTTGTAGGGTTTTTTCTTACGCTTTTTCAGACGCCAGACCAGAAAGTAGAAGCAATTTTCAATACTCTTTCTGATGAAGAAAAGGTTGCCCAGATGATTGTAACAGCAACTGGAAAACTGGGGAAACCCAAAAAAGAAGTGTTGGAACTGGTTAAGAATCAGAAAATTGGAGGGATTTTGCTTTTAAATGGTACAAAAAACGAGTTCAAAAAATATGTAGCTGAATTCAATGAAATTGTAAAAAATAATAAAGGAATACCTCTCATTTATAGTGCAGATGCAGAGCCAAGCCTAATAAATTATAAAATAAAAGGTACAAAAACGGTTAAAGCGACTTCTCTTTTACAAGATACAACGGAGTGTAAAGATGCCACATTGTCCATTTCCGAAGACCTTTTGGATATAGGAATTCTTCAAAATTTTGCTCCTGTCTGCGATTTAACCACTAAAAACGTAGCCATTGGCAATCGTAGTTTTGGAAGCGATACCTCAAGAGTAATGACACTTAGTGAGGTTTTTATCAATACATCGCGTAGTAAAGGCATTATGGCTACTGCCAAACACTTCCCTGGGCATGGTTATGTGAAAGGAGATACTCACAAAAACTTGGTATATATTGATGGCGAATTAAAAGAATTAGGTGTTTATAAATATCTGATTTCTAAAGATGTACCATCTATTATGGTAGGGCATATTGCTGTGAAAAATAACCCCAAATATGATACACAAGGTTTACCAGCTACTTGCTCAAGATTAATTGTAACAGACTTATTACGAAAAGAATTAAGTTTTCAGGGTATTATCATTACAGATGCCATGAATATGGGAGGGGTACAAAAAGTTAAAAATGCGTCTGTAGAAGCTGTAAAAGCAGGTTGTGACATGATATTAATGCCTGAAAATGAGGCTCAACTCATTAAAGATGTGGTAGAATTGATGCAAAAAGATGAGTTATTCAAAGAGCAAATCTATGATTCTGTGAAAAGAATTTTGCGTTATAAAGTGGCATTAGGTTTGCTGTAAAATAGAAATATTTTTAATTTTTTGCCTAAAACCTTACAGCACTCTTTAAGAAAAGAATTTGCAGTTTTTGAAAGTTTCATATTTATTCACTAAATTTTGGGAAAATTAAGCAAAAATACATTTACGCCATTAAAAACAGCAAAAAAGTTTTATGAGTAGAGCCTTACTTTATCGTATTTTTGGTTTGATGCTTTTTGTAAGCATTGGACAAAGTGCCTTAGGGCAAGGGATACGTAATTACGCCCATCACCCGATTTATATTTATAATTTCTGCCGTTTTACACAATGGCCTGATGTAAAAACAGAGATTACCATAGGGGTTTTAGGAAATACTCCTTTATATCAAGGTCTGCAGAGAATGGCTGCCACCAAAAGTACTTATAACTTGAAATTCATTATCAAAAAGTTTAATACACCTGCCGAAATAGTAGGTTGTGACGTTTTGTTTGTTCCTTATGCTTCCAATTTCGATATCAAACAGGTTTATCAGAAAATAGCAGGTAGAAACGTGATGCTTATTACTGAAGATGAAAAAGTGAAAGATGTTACTTGTTTTAATTTTATAGTCATGGAAGGAAAACTGATGTACCAAGTGAATAAACAACAGTGTGAGAAATCAAAACTCAAAGTTTCTCAAAAATTATTGAGTCTAGGAATTTTAATCTAACAGATATTATCAAAAGAAAAATGAGAAGTAGAAAGTCTACTTCTCATTTTTTTATATATTTGCTTAAAAAAGAGAATGGTTGATAGGAAAATATATATCATCAGTTTTTTATTGATATCTTTTATTACAAAAGCTCAGATAGGAGGACGTAAATCGTTTGAATATCTTAATCTCTCAGCAAATCCAAGAACAATGGCTGTGGGTGGAGTAAATAATTCTCTTTCACATACTGATGCCAATATGTTCTTGAATAACCCTGCTCTGATAGATAGTTCTATGGCAGGCAATGCAACCTTTAATTTTAGCTCGTTTTATACAGGAATCCCTCATTTTTTGCTGACTTATGGACACGATTTTGGAGGCAGTGTGGGGACTATAGGCATGGGACTACAATATATACGCTATGGAAATATCCAAGAAACTGATGAAGCAGGTAATGTAATTGGTGAA
Organism: bacterium 336/3; assembly: GCA_001281695.1. Lineage (NCBI taxonomy): Bacteria > Pseudomonadati > bacterium 336/3. Next base: position 1,038,162 of record LJIE01000001.1, read on the forward strand.
TTTTCGGCTGCCGATTATGCCATCACCACAGGAAAATCTTTTGAGTCAGGAAATTTTAGGTTTGGAGTAAATATGAAGTTTATAGGCTCAAATATAGCCTCTTACACAGCTTTTGGGCTGGCTACTGATTTGGGTGGGGCTTTTGTGCATCCTATTAAAGATTTAAAAATAGGTTTGACAATTAATAACTTAGGATTTTCTTTCAAAAATTATTTATCAGGTAATAACCTAAAAATGCCCTTTGATGTGAGATTAGGAGTTTCTTTTAAACCTGAACACATGCCACTCCGTTTTTCGGTTACTACTCATAATCTTTATCGCTGGGACATAGCCTATAACGACCCTGCATTTTCCAATACTATTGACCCCTTTACTGGACAAACTCAAACCAAAAAAATTAGCTTTACAGATAAATTGTTCAGACATCTTGTATTTGGAACAGAGCTATTATTGAGTAAAAACTTTCATTTGCGTTTTGGGTATAATCATTTAAGAAATAGAGAACTCCGCTTCTCTGAAGCTACAAGACTTGCAGGCTTTTCTGGAGGGTTGGCATTTAAGGTAAAAGGTTGGGAATTCGCCTACTCAAGAGCCAGTTTTAGTGGTAGAGCAAGAAGTTTTATCGCTTTGAGTAAAAATATTCAAAGTTTTTTCAAAAAATCTGAATGAAAATCAAGATATTTCCAACCAAATTAAGTATTAAACTACGTCAATCAAACAAGCAAATTATATGGCTTACAATTTATTAGCAGGAAAAAGAGGAATCATTACGGGAGCTTTAGACGAAAACTCTATTGCTTGGAAAGTAGCTCTTAGAGCAAAAGAAGAAGGTGCTACTTTTACACTTACCAATGCACCTGTGGCAATGCGTATGGGTAAAATCAATGAACTGGCTGCTCATTGCAACACTGAGGTAATTGGTGCTGATGCTACAGTGGTAGAAGACATTGAAAACTTATACACAAAATCTATGGAGCTTTTGGGTGGTAAAATAGATTTCGTTTTGCACTCTATTGGAATGAGTCCTAATGTTCGTAAAGGCAAAGACTATGGTGATTTGAACTACGATTGGTTACAAAAAACCTTGGATATTTCAGCTCTTTCTTTTCACAAAATGCTTCAAGTAGCTGAGAAATTAGATGCCATGAATGAATATGGTTCTGTTTTGGGGCTTACTTACATTGCTGCCCAACGTACTTTCCCTGATTATTCGGATATGGCACAAGCAAAAGCTTTGTTGGAGTCTATTGCTCGTAGTTATGGTGAGCGTTATGGACGTTTGAAGAAAGTTCGTGTAAACACGATTTCTCAATCGCCTACTAAAACAACAGCTGGTATGGGCGTTGGTGGTTTTGATGCATTTTTTGATTATGCAGATTTGATGTCACCACTTGGCAATGCTTCTGCTGAGGCTTGTGCAGACTACTGTATTACGCTATTCTCTGACCTTACAAAGAGTGTAACTATGCAGAATTTATTCCATGATGGAGGTTTCTCTTCTATGGGTATCTCTCCTGCTGTAGTAGAAAGATTGAGTAAATAAAACTCATTTTATAATATTTGAAAAGTTGCTACTCGGGTGTTTGGGTAGCAACTTTTTTTGTTTTTGTGAAAAGAAACAGAACTTGTAAAAAAATATTTGCAGAATGTAAAAAGGAGTATTTTTTCTTATATTGGCAATGATAAACTATGTTTAATTCATTTTAAAATACTCAAAAATATGGACGGTATCGAACAATCTTTTGAAGAAGTTTTTAAAGAAGCCTATGAACAAGAAGAGTTTAATGGTGTGGTAGTAGTAGCTCATCAGGGAGAAGCTCTTTATGAGGAAGCTTTTGGAATAGCTGATATTGAAACGGAAGAAAATTTAGCAGTCAATTCTATATTTAACCTTGCATCTGTAAGTAAACAGTTTACAGCTACTTGTATTATGCTTCTTTACGAACAAGAAAAACTGGACTATGATGATGCAATAACTACATATTTAACCAATTTACCTTACGATAATATTACGATTAGACATTTATTAAATCATACATCTGGGTTGCCTGATTATGAGGATATTGTTGAGGAATACTGGGATGGAGATACAGAAAAAGATTTTTTTACAATAAAAGATTTATTAGAAATTTATTCGGGAGAAGAATTAGAGCTAGATTTTGAACCCGAAGAAAAGTACGAATACTCCAACACTGGTTATGTCTTTTTAGCATGTATTGTTGAAAAGGCTTCAGGGATGTCTTTTGAAGATTTTATTAAAAAATATGTATTTGAACCTTTGGGTATGAAAAACTCATTTGCATGTAGAAAACCAAATAAAACACCTAAAAAAGCAGCACAAGGTTTTACTACAAATGATGATGGTGATTATGAAGATTATACTTATAATTATTTAGATGGATTGGTGGGTGATGGAAATATCTTTAGTTCAGTTTCAGATTTAGTTATTTATGCACACGCTCTCATAAATGGCGATTTATTAAGCCAAGACACACTTGATGAGGCTTTTACACCAGCTACCTTAGCTAATGGAAAGAAAACTACTTATGGATTTGGCTGGGAATTAGAAGGAGAAGGTTTCATAAGCCATGAGGGAAGTTGGGAAGGGTATAATACTTACTTAGGTATAGATTTAGAAGATGGATATGTATTTGTTGTACTCGATAATGGCGATCATCCTGATATTGCTGATTTGGTGGAAGAAGCGATGGAAGGTTTTTATGAGTAAAAGATTTTACTAAAAAATAACAAGCTACTTGAATATTCAGGTAGCTATTTTTTTTATATTAAGGTTCACTAAAATTATTAAAGTTATGATACCAAATATTTTTAAATGGGCAACAAGTGAATTATCCCAAGATGCTTTTTTTGCATGGCTATTGGAGTGGGCTGATGGTAATAATTATGAGTATAATTTACCTTTAAGCAATATATCTAAAGATATAATAAGATTATTCATAGGTAAAATAAATTATGAAATACATAAAGTTGAAATATGGCGTCAATGGGTAAATATTGATATTACTATTGAAGTTAATGATGAGTATGCTATTTTTATAGAAGATAAAAAATGGGCTGGAGAACATAGTAATCAATTAGAAAAATATAAAGAAATTGCCTTAAAAGAGTATGCAAATAAACACCATCAACTAATATTTATTTATCTAAAAACAGAGAATGAAAGTATGTATAAATTGAAAAAAATAGAAGAGAAGGGGTATAAAATAATAAGCAGAAGTGATTTATTAGAACTTTTTACAAAAGAAGAAATAGTTAATGATATTTTTATTGATTTTAAAGATTATTTGATGGAAATAGAAAATCAAACAAAATCTTATAGAAAACTTGAAAATGTAGTTAATAATGGGAGAGCTTGTCAAGGTTTTTACATGGAAATTCAGAATTTGTTAGGTAAAGGTACTTTTTCAGATTGGGGATATGTTCCTAATAAATCTGGAGGTTTTTTAGGTTTGTGGTATCATTGGAAGAGTGCACATAAAATAAATGAAATACACATACAAATAGAAAATTCATTTCATTCAGAAGATAATATTAAACTTGTAATTAAAATAGCAGATTATGAAGGAGATGCTAGAACACTCTATCAAATATTAAATCAAATAATACCCGTAGCCAAAAAAAATGGTTTAAACTTAATAAAACCAAATAAATTTCGTGTTGCAGAAAAATCAACATTAGCTATTGTAGAAAATGCTTTTAAAAAAGATAATAATGGAGATATTCTTATGGATAATTTTTATAAAACACTTAAAAACTTAGAAAAGACAATAGATGATTATTGCATTCAATATCCCGCCTGATATACTCAATAATTTCATTTGCTAAACCTCTCAAAAAACTGTATTTTTACTAAAAAAATCCCCAATATGTCTGAGATAATTCCTTTTACACATTTGCATTGCCATACACAGTTTTCGTTGTTGGATGGAGCGGCGAGTATCAAAGAAATGATGAAAAAAGCCCAAAAAAATGGGATGAAAGCCGTAGCCCTGACAGACCATGGCAATATGTTTGGAGCTTTTAAATTCGTAGCCGAAGCCAATGCCCATAACTTAAAACCCATTGTAGGCTGTGAGTTTTATTTGGTAAAAGACAGACACCTCAAGACATTCAAAAAAGGAGAAAAAGACAAACGTTATCATCAACTATTATTAGCCAAAAATCCAGAAGGGTACAGAAATCTTGCAAAACTGTGTTCTTTGGGTTTTATTGAGGGCTATTATTCCAAATACCCTCGTATAGACAAAGAACTTTTGGTACAATATCACAAAGGACTGATTGCTACTTCATGTTGTTTGGGGGCGGAAGTTCCACAAGCAATTATGTATGAAAGTGAAGAAAAAGCAGAAGAACTCTTGAAATGGTGGATAGATTTGTTTGGGGACGATTATTACATAGAACTCCAAAGACACCATTTGGAGAATGTAAATGGCAAAGGGATGAGCCAAGAAGATGTAAACCAAACCCTTTTACGTTTTGCCAGAAAATACAATCTCAAAGTAATAGCCACCAACGATTCGCATTATGTAGAAGAAGAAGATTCCAATGCTCACGATATTTTGTTGTGTATCAATACAGGAGCGAAGGTTTCTGACCCAAAAGCCAGTGATGAAGAAAGTAGCAAAGGGCGTTTTGCATTTCCAAATAGTCAGTTTTATTTCAAAACACAAGAAGAAATGAATAAGCTATTTGCAGATGTACCTACAGCTTTGGACTATACCAACGAAATTTTTGATAAAATTGAAAATATTAAGCTCAAAAGAGATGTTTTGATGCCCAATTTCCCTCTTCCACAGGGCTTTAATACACAATTTGATTTCTTGAGACATCTTACTTTTGAAGGAGCAAAATACAAATATCCAGCTCTTACATCTGAGATAGAGCAACGCCTCAATTTTGAGTTGGAAGTCATGCAGAAAATGGGTTTTGAGGGTTACTTCTTAATTGTACAAGATTTTATCAATGCAGCCAGAAAGTTAGATGTGGGCGTTGGTTTGGGGCGTGGCTCTGCTGCTGGTTCGGCTGTGGCATATTGTATTGGTATAACCAATATCGACCCTATCCAGTATAATTTACTTTTTGAACGTTTCTTAAATCCAGAGAGGGTATCCATGCCCGATATTGATACTGACTTTGATGATGAAGGAAGGCAAAAAGTAATTGATTATGTAGTAGATAAATATGGTAAACACCAAGTAGCTTCTATTATTACGTATGGTACAATGGCTGCTAAAATGGCAATCAAAGATGTGGGACGTGTGCTTGAACTGCCTCTGGAAGAAACCAACGTACTCGCCAAACTGATTTCTGATAAACCAGGTACAAAATTAAAAGATGAATATGGAAAACCTGAAATTAAAGCTATTTTAGAAGAAGGTGGACTGAGAAGTAAAGTGCTTAAAGAAGCATTGATTTTAGAAGGCTCTGTACGAAACAGAGGTGTACACGCTGCGGGCATCATTATTGCCCCAGATGATATTACGAACTATATTCCTGTTTGCACAGATAACGAGTCTGATTTGTTTATCACTCAATTTGATGGAAAAGTTATTGAAGATGCAGGAATGCTTAAAATGGACTTTTTGGGACTAAAAACACTCACGATTCTCAAAGATGCTATTAAACTTATCAAGAAAAATAAAGGGGTAGAGATAGATATTGATAAAATTCCTTTGGATGATTTGAAAACTTTTGAACTCTACCAAAAAGGTGAAACAGTTGGTACATTCCAATTTGAATCTGAAGGGATGCAAATGTATTTGAAGCAACTCAAGCCTACTAATATCGAAGATTTGATTGCTATGAATGCCTTGTATCGCCCAGGTCCTATGGATTTTATTCCTTTATTTATTGATAGAAAGCAAGGCAGAGAAGCAGTCGAATATCCACATCCACTGTTAGAATCTATCCTGAAAAATACCTATGGTATAATGGTCTATCAGGAGCAGATTATGCAGACTGCTCAGATTATTGCAGGCTACTCACTTGGAGGAGCTGATTTGCTACGTAGAGCAATGGGTAAGAAAGACAAAGAGAAAATGGCAAAAGAGCGTGAGAAGTTTGTGAAAGGAGCTAAAGAAATTAACAACATAGACGAAAAGAAATCCAATGAAATATTTGACATTATGGAACGCTTTGCTGAGTATGGTTTTAACCGTTCTCACTCAGCAGCATATTCGGTAATTGCTTATCAAACAGCTTATTTAAAAGCTAATTACCCATCAGAATACATGGCTTCGGTGCTTACTCACTCTATGGGTAATATTGAAAAAATTACTTTCTTTTTGGCAGAGTGTAAAAAACAAACTTTAGATGTGTTGGGTCCTGATATCAATGAAAGTTATGCAACTTTTGACGTGAATAAGCAAGGTAAAATACGTTTTGGTTTGGGAGCTATCAAAGGAGCTGGAGAGGTGGCTGTTGCCAATATGATTGAAGAAAGAGATAATAATGGGGAGTTTAAAAGTATTTTCGATTTTGCAGAGAGAGTAACATTACAATCTGTAAACAAAAAAACATTTGAGAGCTTGGCTCAGGCTGGGGCTTTTGATTGTTTTAAGGAGGTTTCAAGAGAATCATATTTTACACAAGAAGATGGAACAACTCTGATTGAAAAAATTATCAGATATGGAAACGGAATTCAAGCAGAGAAAAATAATTTACAGCAATCTCTTTTTGGTGGTGGAGCTAATAACCTAATTCCTACACCCAAACTACCTCGAAATGTAGAGGCTTGGGGCGAAATGGAGCGATTAAACAAAGAAAAAGATGTGGTAGGTTTTTATATTTCGGGGCATCCATTAGACCAATACCGAATAGAAATGAATCATTTGGTTACTTGTAAACTATCTGATATACAAAATTATAGAGATAAAGAAATTTTTGTAGGTGGGATTGTTACAGAAGTACAAATGAAACAAGCCAAAAATGGTAATTATTTTACATTGTTTAAAATAGAAGATTACGAAAGTAGCACTCAGTTAGCTCTTTTCGGCTCTGACCATGCAAAATTTTCAGGTTTTGCTCAACTCAATAATTTCTTGTTTATCAAGGGAAAAATGCAAAAACGTTGGGGTAATGAAGACCAGTACGAGCTTAAAGTTCAAAACATTGAGCTTTTGAGTGAAGTACGTGGTAAAGCCATTAAAAATATTCATTTGCAAGTAGATTTGCAGTTTTTATCAGAACGTTTGGTCGCTGAACTCGAAACACTTCTACAAACCCATAAGGGCAAAGTGCCTCTCAAAATGACACTTTTTGATAGCCAAGAAAAAATAAGTATTCAAACTTTTTCTAAAAAATATGCAGTCAGTGTAGAAAATACACTTTTAGAAAGTTTAGAGCATTTGGATGGTGTGAGTTGTAAAATATTGTAAAATGGTATTTGCTGATTATGCAGAGTATAGATAGAAAAAATGTACTTGGTATTTTAGATGAAATACAAACAACAGGACATAGTCCTTTAAAGGTAATAGCTGATGATAATCAAACATATTTTATAAAAAACTATGGAGGTATATTACCAGCATACTACCTTTGTTCTGAAATAATATGTAATGGTTTATTATCAATATGGCAGTTACCAACACCTCAAATAATATTATTAGATTTAAACTCGAAGTCTTTTCAAGAAAAACTATTAAAATATTCTAAAAAATATCATAAAGCTCATTATTATGATAATATTCCTGCTGTTGGAAGTTTATTAGTAGAAGGAAATATTATAGAATTGAATACATTGACAGAACCAAGTTCATGGCTTGAAATAAATACTATTGAGAATAAAGATAATATTTGGAAGATAGGGTTATTTGATATATGGGTAGAAAATGATGATAGAAAGCCAAGTAATCCAAACACTTTAATTCAACACATTAGTACAAATAGAAAAAAAGTGTATGCTTTGGACCATGCTTTTTGCTTTAATTCAATTGCTTACAAAGATTTACATCCAGATTTTGGAGTTTCACAAAGTTTTAATGATAATATTTTATTTACGAACTTAGCTAAAGAACTTTTTAAAAAATATCAGAATGATAAGCCGTTCAGAAATGATGTTGAAAGTTTCTTTAAAGCAAAAGTTGAAATTTGTAGAATACATTTTTGTGAAATTTTAGATAACATACCTATTGAGTTTGGATTAAATGAAATAGATAAAGAAAAATTATATAATTTTCTATTTCACCAACAAAGAAATAAAAACGTTTTAGAATGTTTTTTTGATCATATAGAAGATTATGCCTAAAAGTTACTACACATTGATTCAAATAGTCCCAAATTTATCTGCAAATGATAGATTAAGTATTGGTTTGATAGGATTTGATGAGAACTCCGTTAAATTTCGCTTTTCTGATTTAAGAAAAACAATTGCGATAAAACTACTTAATAGCAATAGTATAATAAACTACATTACTACTCAAATAGATAAAAAACTATCTCAAAATGTTATAAATTTAGAAGCACAAATTCAAACAAAAGGAGCAAATGATACTAATTGGATAGGAAGTTATTTAGATTATTTACAAAAATATTCAAATGGTACTTTACAATTTTCAGAACCAATTTTAATATTAGATAGTTTAACTGAGGCAAGATTTGATAGTTTGTATGATAGCCTCTTAGCAACTAATTATCAATTAGATGATGAGAGACTTAATCTTAATAATAATATCGAAAATCAGGAAAACAATAATAGTTTTGATATTTCTGAGAATAATTCTAATCCCCAAAATAGAATATCAGAAGATGATTTTTTTAAACATACTCACATAATAGATCAATTATATTTCTCATTAAAAAGATTTGAAGATATTCTTGTTCTCCCAAGGAATTTTTTGATGAATCTTTATCCTTTTAATAAAAGTAGAGATGAATATAGTTATTTAGGTAATTATTCGTTGCAAACTCGAAATAAGGAACTTCTTGATTTTTTTGATAAAATAACGACTAATGTTGATGAAGTGGAGTATAATATTCCAGAAGAGTTAGATAATGTAGATAACTATGATGAAAAGTTAAAATTTATTTTGAAGCAACTCAATCATGCACAAATTCTTTATGTATGGTTGGATAAAAAAGAAAATGAGTATAAAAATATTATATTAGAAAATCATATTAATTGTGATTGCATATTATGTTCTTATCAAGATTTTAACTTTGCAAGGTCTGCTCAGTTGCTACAAGAAACTAATACAGAAAATAAAAATGAAGCAATGGACAATGCTTTTGCTCACTATTTATTTGGAAATTACTTTACGTCTGCCCAATGCTACATTGATTTGGAAGCAAAACTTAAAAAAGATGAAAAAAATATCCTAAGGCTAATATGTGTTCATAACATTGTAAAGTTAAGCAAGTATGATACAGAGATAGAATGGCTGATTTCCGAAGGATTCATTGATAGGATAAAAGGAGAGCAGGTAATAGAACAATTCAAAAATGTAGATGAATGGAAAACTATAGGAGACATGAATGTGTCTAAGAAAGAAAAAGAATTATTAGAATGGATTAAAGAGGAGAAAACTTTTTACTATGGTTTTACAGAAATAACAGATTCATCGAAAAAACTTATTGATAATTATCATAGAATAAAAAATGGAGGAACTGTTTGGAGTCAGGAGATAGATGGTTTAAAAGTAGAATTAAATGAACTTATACTTTTTTATGTAGGTAACGGGTTAATATTTCAACATTTTAAAGAATTTTATGATATAGTAGCTTTGGCAACAGAAGCTTTTATAGCTTCTCATAGCATACCTAAAGATAAAGATTCATCAAAATTAAAACACTTTGACGATACTTTATTATCAAATATTGTGCTTTACTGTCATGCAGAAGATTTAGACAAATGCTTTGATAAGTATCAGGTTAAAGAAATTAACTATCAAAGTAATTCTTATATGTTTTGGGATAGGGTAAATAATTTTTTTGACTCTAAGAATAACCTTTCATTAATTTTACCATTACTCAAAGAGCGAACAAATAGAAAATTTTTAGGAACATATAAAAATATATGTAAAAATCTACTCCTTGTTTTGGGGTATATGAAAGTAGAAACAGAATCTTTTGAAATGATTTTAGAGAAAATCCTGAATTTCTGGAAAGAAACACCCATTATCACTAAAGATAGAGAAATGCAACATTTTTTAAAGGGATTTTTATCTTTAAAAGAAGAGGATTTAAAAAATGAGAAACTTTCAGAAGTATTATTTGATTTCCTTAAATTTTTGTCTACAATAGATGAATTTAAACACCAGCACCTACAGATTATGCGATTGCTGGTTTGGAGATTTGAAAAATATGATAGAAATTATCAAATAGATGATATAAAGATTATAGAAAAAATATTAGTAAATTCTCAAAATGAACGAGAGTTGTTAGTTTATATATACCCAATTATAGCTGAAAACTTTAAGAATTTAATAATAGAAAAGCTTCAAAGTTATTTGTATGAAAAATTTGACATTTATATTTTTTATGAGGCTATGTATGCAGGAATGCTTGATTACAAAGAATATTTTGATAAGATAATAGAGGGCAAACATTATGAAGCAGCTATCAGCATTGGCTATAAATATAGGTTAGATTTTCAAGATACTGTATTTCAAGAAATAAAAACACACTCTCCTTATTTTGAATGGCTCATAGAACCAGAAAGTTTTGATTATTCTTTATTTCAAATAAAGTGGATACATGAAATTAGATACACAAGTTTAAGAGAAATTATATGGAAATCTCAAAAGTTAAAAGAATATTTAGAAAAATACTTAAAAGATAATGATAATGAGAATTTAAGAAAGTTTTATTTTTCTTACATAGTATAAAAAACTCTACCAAAAGGTAGAGTTTTTATTTATGAAGCCATAAGTGGCTGATTATGGGATTCCTTCTTTTTAAGTAAAGTAAATAACAGTGTAAAAATACCTGTGAGAATAGGATAATACAGATATTGAATAACTTCTAAAGGCGAAACTTTCATGGAGGCAATAGCCAATGCTGTCAAAATTTGAGCTCCATAAGGAATAATGCCTTGTACAAAGCAAGAAACAGTATCCAAAATACTTGCACTTCTTTTAGGAGCAACATTGTATTTTAAAGAAATTTCTTTGGCTAAAGGTCCCACAATTACAATGGTAATGGTATTGTTGGCAATACATACATTGATAAGTCCTGTTAAGAAAAAAATACCTAATTCTGCTTTTTTGGGAGAGTCAATTCTTTTAAAAACCTGCTCCAGTAAGAAGTCAATTCCTCCCTGTAACCTGATGATACCTACAACACCCCCAATAATCAGGCACAGAATACTTAATTCAAACATACTTCCCATTCCCTGATTAACAGAAACAAATAATTTTTCTAAAGAGAAACCTTCATAAATGCCTACCAATGTGTAGCTGATAATTCCGATTAAAAGTGTCCAGATAACATTTACGCCCAATAAAGCAATGATAAAAACGCCTAAATAGGGGATAACTTTAAAAAAATGATAATGAGAAGGTTCAGGATTTTCGAAGTTTTGACTATTGATATTTGAAAAAGCATAAATTGTAAACGTAATAAGTGCAGGAAGAAGAATTATTTTAAAATTCACCTTGAATTTATCTTTCATGTTTACGCCTTGTGTTCGGGTAGCTGCGATAGTAGTATCAGAGACAAACGAAAGATTATCACCTAACATAGAGCCTCCAACTACTGCTGCAAGGGCAATAGGCAGACTTCCTTCTATATTTTCATTTAAACCCACAGCAATCGGAGCAAGAGCTGCAATCGTTCCCACAGAAGTACCCAATGCAATTGAAATAAAACTTGCTACCAAAAATAAACCTGCTATGAGAAGTTGTGGAGGTAAATATTTTAAAGTAAAATGAATGGTAGCACTAATTGCTCCTACATCCTTACTGACTTGTCCAAAAATGCCAGCCAACAAAAAAATAACAATCATGAGTAATATGTTTTCATCGCCAGCTCCTTCGGCAAAGGCTTTGAGTTTGCGGTCAAACTTTACCTTAGGAAATTGAAGAAAAGCAATAAATAAGGATATGAGAAATATGACAAGTACGGGAACTTTGTAAAAGTCATTGAAGTAGAGAGAAAGAGAAAAGTATGTTCCAATAAAGAACAACAAAGGCAATAAGGCTATGAATTTTCCTTTTTTCATGTTATGATATAATTAAGAGTTTCAGGTACAAAAAATAGATATGATTACAGACGCTTAGAAGCCTGTAAAAAAATATGAATAGACTAAAATGATGATTAGCTTAACAGCAACAACAGAGCAAAGCCATGAAGATTGTTGTTTCCAAATTATATTTGGTTATGTAAGAAAATGTGGCTGAAAAAAATAAGTTCTTTTGCATGTTTGTATAAGTTTTATATTTCCTAAATAGTTTAGGCAGGAATTAGCACCTTGCTTAAGCAGGTTGCCAGCACTTCTTAGAGCCTGTTCTCTTCGTGCTTCTTTATAAAACAATTACAATAATCAACTAAGAGAGAATCTTAGATTTGAAGAGGTGTAATTGAATGATGTTGCAAAGCTATATTGAAAAAACGAATAAGCCAAATTTTATTTGGTTTTATTTTTTATGATATTTTAGAGAAATATCATAAATTGTATGATATAATAAAAACTTCATGAACACAACACTTAATTTAAGCTATCAGGAGTTAGAGAAAATCCCTGATAGCGTACTTGAAAAATTTTATTTGGAAAGTTTAATAATAGGCGATGAATTTGATATCAAAGATGATTTTGGACATCCTCAAGAATATTCTGATGGAGACTGGAAATTTTTAAATAAACTCAAAAAACTACCAAGTGATCTAAATCAACTTAAAAATCTCAAAAATTTAGATTTGAGAGGTAATAGACTCAAAAAAGCTGTACTTACAGATTTTCCTAAACTTGAACACATCAATTTAGAAAGAAATGAGTTGGAGACGATTAAACTACAAGACTTACCACTATTAAAATCTGTTAATTTATCTCATAATCAGTTTGTTAAAATAAATATTGGAGGTTTGCCAAATTTAGAGCATCTAAAACTCTATAATTGTAAACTTGAAAAGGCTCAAATTCAGAAAATGTCGAATCTTGTTGAGCTTAATTTAAGAGAAAATAGATTGAATAGTATAAGTCTAAAAGAGTTGCCTGCACTTAAAAAAGTGACATTAACACGTAATCTACTTGAAAAAATTCGACTTTCAGGGTTTGAAAGTTTGGAAATACTCAACATTAAAGAAAATAGATTAAAAGAGATATATCTTTCAGATTTACCAAATCTCAAAGAACTTGATATCAGTGATAATAAAGTTGAGGTGTTACATTTAAAAAACCTGCCATCTCTGACACATCTGTATTGTTACAATTCAAAACTCAAAAAATTAATTCTTGAAGCTTCAGAATTACCCAAACTGACAAACCTAAGTATTTCTGGAAATATCTTAATAGAACTGAAACTACAAGACTTTTCAGAACTTGCAACGATTTATTGTGAAAATAATTTGGTAAGAAAGGTTAAGTTTCAAAACTTACCCAAACTCACAAGACTATACTTCAAGAATAACCACTTAACTAAATTTGACTGGTTAGAAAATATTCCAGAAATTACGAATCTGAATGTTATGGGAAATTATATTGAAAATGCAGAAGAACTTGTGAATCTTAAATCTTTAAAGACACTCGATATAGCATCAAATCCTTTAGAAAGCTTAGATTTTATAAAAAAAATGCCTCAATTAGAGTCTTTGTATATTACAAGTTCTGCATGGAAGACCACTCTTATTCCTGAGAAATTTTTGGGTAAATATCCTTATGAAAATAGTTTAGAGAAAATAAAAAAATACTTTTCGAGCCATGAGTAATACTTTTGAATCTATTTTAAAGGAAAACTGGGAAAATAAAGATGAGTTTTTATCTATTGAAAATGATGAAAACTTAACAGAATTACCAGTTCCTTTTTCTAAATATCAGCATTTAAAAAGTCTTAAAATTCATAAAACCAATCTTAAGAAAATTGAACTCTCAAAATTCTCCAAACTCAGAAAAGTTAAATTAGTAAGCAATCAGATTGAGCAGATAAAAATAGAAAAACTGCCAAACTTGGCAGTTTTAGACCTTTCTGGTAATAAAATTAAAAACATTGAAATTGCCAATTTACCTAATCTGCTTGAATTAAATTTAAGTTATAATGGTTTAGAAAGAGTAGAACTTAAAAATTTACCTTCACTCAAAACTATTACACTCAATTTCAATCAAATTAATGATATTTCTATAAAAAATCTATCCAGTTTATACTATTTAAGTATTGAAAATAACCCATTAGAAAATATAGAACTTGAAAACTTGCCTAAATTATGGTATTTTTCATGTAAAAAACATTTACTCAAAGAATTAAAACTTTCAGGATTTCCAAATCTAGAAAGAATAGATATTTCTGCTGGTAATTTAGAAAGCCTCGAATTAAGCAATATGCCTTACTTGGATATTATATGGGCAAATGAAAATAAGCTCACACAAATAAATCTTGCAAATCTTAAAAATTTACAGTACCTCAATCTAAATAAAAACTTGATTTCTCAAATACAATTCAACAATCTCCCCAAGCTCAAAGAATTAAAGTTAGAGTATAATCAGCTTAAACAGCTAAATGTAGAAAAATTAGAAGGCTTAGAAATCCTTTCGATAGGATATAATCAACTTCAAAAACTTTATGCAAATGGTTTACAATATTTAGAAACAATTTTAGCTTCATGTAATAAATTTAAGGAGATTCTGATAAAAGACTTACCACGTTGTAAATACATCAATTTAGCCTATAATATACTGATAAATCCACAATTTGAGGGCTGTCCCTGTTTAAGTAGTTTGTGTTTGGGTAATAACGAAATAAAAACATTGGACTTTATCTGGCGATTGGAATCGTTGGTTTATTTAGAACTTGGAGGTAATGCTGATATCCTCTTGCCAAAAGATGTGGTTTGGAATAAAAACTGGCAAAGAAATTGTGCCAAAGAAGCTAAAGAATATATATCCCAAACAAAATGGAAATAATGTATCGTTTTATATTGTTGATTTTACTATTACCCTTTTCAATAATGGCTCAAGATGATACTCAAAACAAAAGCTTACAAGTTGATTTGAAAGTTTTGAAAGATGGAAAAATAGAAGTGAAAATCACCAATATATACTCTGATAACCTGTATTTGAATAGTCATGTAAAAGCTGGGGAGAGTTTACATTACGATTATTTTGAACTCGAAGCCATAACTCCCGATTATGAACATATCTATGGAATAGATTTTAAAGATAGTAGAGATAAAGCTTATCCTGTTACAATTCAATTAAAACCAAAAGAAAGTATTACTCATATCATAAACCTTTTGGAATGGGCAGAGAAAACTCATAACCAGCAAACTTTATGGGAATATGCTAAAATTCGTAGCTTGCCCCAGAAATGTGGTGTTAAAATCAGAATAAAATATTATAACTCCCAGACTGAGGAAAAAAGAAAAATTTGGAGAGGATATGTATATTCGGATTGGGTAATATGGTAATAACAAAAGCCTATCAAAGATAGGCTTTTACATTTTGTTCAGGGTGTTTAACTTAACTATGCAATGTGTTGAATTCGTCTAAATTTGTATTTTGAAAATATTTATACATTTTGAAAATAATGGCTAAAGCAAGAGCCACTTCGGTCGCTGCAATAATCATAATAAATAAAGTAAATGTTTGTCCATCAATATGGTTGTGGTAATTGCTGAAAGCTAAAAGATTCAAATTGGCAGCATTTAAAATAAGCTCTATACCAATGAGTATCATGATAGCATTTTTCTTACTTAGCATGATATAAATTCCCAAAGAAAACATCAAAACGCCTATCAATAAATATATTTGTATATCAATCATATTTTTATTAGAATAATAATTACAATACAAATGTGTAATATTTTTTCTGATTGTACCAATGATAGTTTATGAAAATCATGATATATTTCATGAAAGTTTAGTATGAATACACCAATTGTTTCTATCATTGCCCTATCTTATAACCATGCCTTGTATATCAATGAGGCTTTAGAGTCTATTTGGAATCAAACATATCGAAATTTTGAGATTATCATAATTGATGATGCTAGTATAGACAACAGTGTGGAGGTGATTAAATCTTTTTTAGAAAAACACCCAACCCATATTCCTATACAATATGTTTTTCATTCTATTAATCAAGGAAATTGTATATCATTTAATGAAGGACTTTCTAAAGCAAAAGGTAAATACGTTATAGATTTTGCATTGGATGATGTGATGCTTCCTGAAAGAATAGAGCAACAAGTTGTTTTTTTTGAAAAACAACTTGGAAATGTAGGAATCTTATTTACCAATGCCATTTTAATTGATGAGCAAAGTAAAAAAATAGGTTATCATTATCCTGTCAATTCCAAACAAGAAGCTATTCAAAAGCCTCCACAAGGGAAGGTTTTTAAAAATATTTTAGAAAAATATTTTATTTGTCCTCCCACCATGATGCTCCGAAAAGAAATGCTGATTTCATTAAATGGCTATGATGAAACACTTGCTTACGAGGATTTTGATTTGTGGGTACGAGCGTCTCAAATCGCTGATTTTGTGTATTTAGACAAAATTACAACACTGTATCGTAGAACTGCTCACTCTTTATCAAGCGGATTTTATCAAACTCAAAAGAATCCATTGTTAGCATCTACTTTGGTTGTTTTAAAAAAAGTGTATGATTTTTGTGTAGAAGAAGAGGAGTTTAAATTATTAGCTCAAAATGTTCAGTATCATCAAAGGCAATGTTTTTTTACCGAAAATTTTGATTTACTTGATGAATATAGTAATTTCTTAAATCAGTTGAATTTGAGGAAATATAGAACTTTTTTGACAAAATTTATAGAATTTTTAGGCAAAAATCGGTTAAAACTTTCTAAATTGTATCAAATGTATAAAAAATTACGATATGCGAATTCTTAAAATATGTGTATTAGTTCTTTTGTTTGGACATGCTTCAAAAGCACAAATAGCTTTAGGTTTTAGTACTTCACAAGATTTGTATTATAAAGGAGCAAGTGACTTTAAAAGGTTTTATGGTGTTGGTCTTCAATACTATGTAGGTGACCATGTAAGTTTTAATAATAGAATCATGTTTGGAGTGAATCAGACAAACAAAGGAGTGATGGTACATTATGGTTTGGGTGGCTTGCTTACTCAAGCAGCTCTGAGTGGTGGTGGATGGTTTTGGACAAGTGGAAATTTTGTCAATGAACTGATAGGTTTGGTTATTTTGCCTGTTATTATTCCTGAAGGTGTACAATTTCACTTGGGTGGGGATAATTTACGCATATCACCTTATATCTATCCAGCATCTTTTGAATATAATACATTTACAGACTCTAAACTTAATCTCAATGATAAAGAAGTAAAAGCTATTTTAGAAGTTGGAACTGGCTTTCAAATCTTGGTAAAGGATGGATTACTAATTTCACCAAACATTGGGTGGAAAATGAGATATGGTGATAAGAGACAAGCAATTACTTTAGGCGTTATGATAGCATTTATTAGTAAAGATTAAACAAAAAAGACTGATTTATAATCAGTCTTTTTTGTTTCTATCCTCATAGCCAAGCTTTAGAAGTGTATCTTTCAATTCTTTTCTAGCAATATGAATTCTATTTTTGACCGTACCAATAGGTATGGCAAGTCTTTCTGCAATTTCATGGTATTTAAAGCCTTTGTAATACATTAAAAAAGGATTTCTGTAAGTGTCTTCAAGATTCTCTAAGGCAGTAGAAATTTCCTGTAATGCAAAAGAAGATGTAGCTCCATTCTCTGCAATAGTATTTGCACTATTAATAAAATGTAGGTTTTCAGTAGTATCTATAAATGTTTTACGTCTTACCATACGTTGATAGTTGGTAATAAACGTATTTTTCATGATGGTATAAAGCCATGCTTTGAGGTTTGTACCATCAGCAAACTTCTCTTTATTCGTGAAGGCTTTAAATAGAGTTTCTTGTATAAGATCATTAGCATCTTCCAAATCTTTGGTAAGTCTCATAGCGAAAGGCTTTAGAGATTTTGATGCTCGTTCAAGCTGATAATTGAATTCGAGAACTGTCATATTGGTAACTCGTTTTGTTTAATACAAATGTATAAAAAGTTAAACAAAATTCCAAGTTTTTGTTTAACTTTATTTTTATATTGTTTAACATAAAAATATAAAACTATTATCTTAAATAGTATTACTATTAAAAATACAACATTATTTCTTTTTTTGGAAAAAAACAATAGCTTTGTGAAAAAATATTTCAAAAAAATTATGAATTTATTGGTCTTAGATAACTACGATAGTTTTACCTATAATTTGGTACATTTACTCAGAGAAGTAGGCTTCAATCCAGATGTATTTAGAAACGATAAAATTACAGTAGATGAGGTAAATCAATATGATAAAATACTGCTCTCACCTGGTCCTAGTCTGCCCAAAGATGCGGGTATTATGCCAAAAGTTATCCAAACCTATGCTTCCACAAAAAGCATCTTAGGTGTTTGTTTAGGGCATCAGGCAATAGGAGAAGCATTTGGAGGAAGTTTGTACAATTTACCTGAAGTACAACATGGAGTAGCTACTGATACAATTATTACGAATACTCAAGAAAAACTATTCCAAAAGTTACCTCAACAGTTTAAAATAGGTAGGTATCATTCATGGGTGATTGATAAAAAATCGTTAGAAAATACTGATTTACAAATCACTGCTGAAGATGAACAAGGTTTTGTAATGGCTGTACGTCATAAAAAATATGATGTTTGTGGTGTGCAATTCCATCCTGAAAGTATCCTGACAGAACATGGTAAGCAGATGATTTTGAATTGGTTAGGGTAATTTTATGAAAACATATCAACATATTTTCTTTGATTTAGATCATACACTTTGGGATTTTGAAAAAAACTCTAATGAAACTTTAGCGGAACTACATGAAGAGCATCTTGAAGAAGAGCAAGTTCCCATTCACAAGTTTCTTGAAGCTTTTCATCGAGTCAATGATCACTTATGGCATTTGCATGATACTTATCAAATATCTACTCATGAACTTAGAGAAAGTAGGTTCCAATTAGTTTTCAAAGAATTTAACTTTGCAAATACAAATGTTATTGAAATGTTTGGTGAGCGTTATTTAGCAAGAACACCAAAAAAACCTTATTTATTGCCTAATGCAAAAGAGATTTTAGACTATTTACAACCTAAATATAAATTACACATTATCACAAATGGTTTTCCTGAAATCCAAAGAGTGAAAATGCAAAGTAGTGGAATATTAGATTATTTTGATGAAATTGTAACTTCTGCTGAAGCTGGTTGTAAAAAACCTGATACAGGTATTTTTACCTATCTGATGGGAAAGTTGAATACACAAGTAGATGAGTGTATCATGATAGGAGATAATCTGTTGACTGATATTTTGGGGGCTCAACAAACAGGTATAGATGCTGTTTTCTATAACCCCAAACAACTACAACACAATGCTAGTCCAAATTATGAGATTAATTGTTTAGGAGATTTAAAATCTATTTTATAGATTAGTGTACTAAACTTAATCTCAAATATTTATGAAAAAATTATTTATTTTTGCTGTACTCTTATCAATATCCAATAATTTGATATGGGCTCAAAAAGGTGATTGTAGCGGTTATTTTGCTCATAAAGCTGGTACAAAGTTTGAAATAACAGTCTATGATAAAAAAGACAAGCCTTCAACCACACTTAAATACGAAGTTTTAAAGAATACATCTACAACAAATGGTTCTGATATTGTTTTTAGCAATGAAAGTTATGACGCTAAGAATAGGCTAATTGCCAAAGGTGAATTTAGTGCAAAATGTCAAGGCTCTCAATTCACAACGGAAGTTAGAAATATGAGCTCAGAAATGATGCCCAAATCAACTGATATTCAGATGAGTGTTTCAGGTGATCAGCTAATTTATCCCCACAAACTTTCAGCAGGACAAACTCTTCCAGATGCTAGTGTAGATACACAATCTACTATGAATGGTATGAAAATTATGTCCATGAGTACTAAAATTACTAATAGAAAAGTAGAAGGTTTTGAAACAGTAGAAACACCTGCAGGTAAATTTGAATGTGTTAAAATTTCTTATACTTATAGCAATAAAATGACTTTGGGTAAGATAGAAGGAAAAGCTGTAGAATATCTTGCCAAAGGAGTTGGTTTAGTGAAGTCAGAATCTTTTGATAAAAATGGTAAAAAGGTCTCTACTCAACTACTTACAAAGATATATTAAATCAAAAATTGAAGTAAAAAAGAGTTTGGGTAATTAAAATTTATTCAAACTCTTTTGTTTTTAAAGCTATGATAGGAAAATTTATAACGAAAGCAAATAGTGAGAAAAGATTTGCTATTGCTGATATACATGGTTGTTTGGAAACATTGAAAAAACTAATAACTCAAATAAGCCTGACAACCAACGATCAGCTCTTTCTATTAGGAGATTATATCAATAGAGGCCCTAATAGCAGTGGAGTGATGAGTTATATCATGGAATTGCAAAATTTAGGGTTTCAAGTTTATCCACTTCGTGGAAATCATGAACAAATATTAATAGAAAGTAGAGGTGAAAAATTATCAGAACCTTATTATTCATTTCTGAAGAATCTGCCTTACTATTATGAAACAGAAGACTATTTTTTTGTTCATGCTTCTATTGATTTTAATAGCATCGAGCCATTTCAAGATACAGAAGCCATGCTTTGGAAAAGATACTCAAGCCCAGATATAGCATTTTTGAATGGTAGAAAAATTATTCATGGACATACTATTCATACAATTGATGAAATTAAGGAAGCTATTAAATATAATTTCTCAATTATTCCATTAGATAATGGATGCTATAAAGGTTTGAGGATGAAATCAGAAGAATATGGTGAACATGGAAATCTTTGTGCATTAAATTTAGATACATTGGAACTTATTATCCAAAAAAATATAGATGAGCCAAGACCAAAAAATTAATCAGATTCTTTCTGAGGCTGAAAAACTCAAAAAAAAAGAGCAAGAAAGATTAGAAAAAGAAAAAACCAAATCTTTTAAGAAACTTAAAGAAACACCTAAAACACCCTCAAACGATGAAACATGGAGGGTATATAGAGCTTTGTTTGGCAGAAGTGTAGGTTTCTTATGGTTATTGCCTTTGGTATTGATACCTGTTGTATATATCATGTATATAGATGAACCAAATAAGCTTTTGGGATATTTGGCTATCATTATTGCTATTCCAACTCTGCGATGGCTCGAACTAAAAATATCCCTTTATTTAGGCTACTCAAAATTTAGAAAATGGAGAACTCAATTGCCTTTTGAGCTAATAGGTTGGGAAAATATAGTAGATAGTAAATATTTTGATAACACATTATACTGGAGATTAAATGCTTGCGTAAAAATAGAGTTTCAAACAAAAGATCTGTTTAATGAGAAAGTACTTACAGATATGTTATTTCTATTATGTAAAAAAATGGAAAAGTGCTTTTATACACCAGAGTTTGCAATAGCGGGTTTTGCTTCTGATCCCAGAAAACACTGGGAAGTTCAAGGAAACCTCATAAAAGGAAGCTTAAACAATCAAGTTGTGTTTGAAATTTATAAGTTTTTATCTCAAGAATTAAAACCACTAGCATTTGAGTATCAAAATGTTCAAAGAGTAATTTTAGAAGCCAGTCACGAGGAGTATAAAATAGAACCTGAAAGAGTAAGTAGCGATTAAATAAAAAAGGCTGGTATTTGATACCAGCCTTTTTTTATTATTTATTGTTTGAAGAATTTAGCTATTCGCTTTCCTGTTGGGCTAATGCTATGAATAATATACATACCTTGATTTAATTTTTGTAATTCTAAGGTGATTTTTGCATCCACAACTTGTTGATTCTTGTATCTTGCTACTTCTTGTCCTGAAAGACTATAAATAATAATATCAGATGTTTCAGGTACACTTAGTTCTTTATCTTTTTCAAAAGAAATTACCAATTCATTTTCTGTGATAGTAGGTTGAATATTCAAAATAGGTAATTCATTGCTACCTTTAGGATCTGGAAGTTTTACCTTTTGAATACAACTAATACCATCTAAATCAAAACCATCAGCCAATCTATTGAATGCAGGAGATTCTTTAGGAGATCTGTCTACAACCTTGATATACTTTACAAAAGGTAAGTTTGCAGAAGCAATGTCAAAACGAGCTCCAAGTTGGTCGTTGACTGAGTTAGAATTTTGAGGTCTTTGTTTATCAGGTTGAGTAAGTCCTAAACTAACCCAATTGATACCATCTTTTGATATATATACTTCAGCTACCTCTGGATATTGTTTAAAAGTTGGGTTGTTATAACTTGTTTCTAAAATCTCAAAATCATATCCATTTTGGTCTCTTAATCTACAACTTAATTGTAATACGATCTCTCCTCCAAAACCTAATGATACAAAATTTGCATCAGGAGCTAATTTATTAATTTCATCAGAAGCTTGTGGGAATCCTAGAGCTTTTGTTACATCACTAGAGTTTGCATCGATAGCAGAACCGTCTTTTGTTCTTCCTTGTGAGAAGGATACAATATTACTAGCACTCACACAAATCAAATCTGAACAAAAAGGTGTATTATCAGGGCACAATACAATACTATGCAATAAATAATCACTGTCATCTGCAGGTACACTTTCTACTCTGCTTGCAGTAGTATAAGGCATTGCGTTGAATTCTAATATTTGGAATTCTTGTTGAGTATTGATTTCAAATGTAAAATTACCTGCACAAGTACCACAATAAGGTTCAACAGCTTTAAATTCTCCTCTTCCTACTTCTGTAAGTCCTGTTGATGTCGATTTGTAAGCAACCCATGTACCTCTTTCAGCATTGTTGCTACCTTCTCTACCATAAAAACGAGAAACTGTAACTTTTGCATGGGTAAACATACCACCTAAATTAACTCTAACAGCTTCAGATTTATTTTCGCTTGCAATATAATTGATTTCATGGAAACGGCTTCTATCTCCATTTTCAATTACAGGACCTGGTACGCCAATACCTCCACTATTTAAAACACCTTGCCAATCTGCTCTGAATGAAGCTGTTGTAGCAGGAGAAAAATGAACACTATTCAAAGGTTTTACAAAAATATTAGCTTTTGACCAATCCTGATTCGTTCCACCCAAAATGTCTTCACAAACAGCAATAGGTTTACACAAAGCAGTTATTTTACGAACCAAATAATCGCTATCATCTGCAAGCCTTCTTGCTTGAGCTGTTTGATATGCTCCTGCTGAGAATTCTAAATAACGGAAAGGACGTGAAGTCAAGATTTTTAAATCATAATGACCAGGGTTTGAGCTACTCCATTGAGCAATCCCTTGAAAAACTCCAGCTCCAACTTCTTGAAAATTCTCATCCAAGGCTCTCCATGAACCAACTTCTACTTTTGTTTGATTTTCATAATTGTAGAATTTTGAGAGTAATACATCAGCAGCATTGATACCGTTGGTGATGCTTCCCGCACCAAAATCTACTCTTAAAACTTCTGTTTGATTTAATTCTCTATAATAATTAATTTCTTCAGCATAAGCTGTATTAGTTTCGGATTCTGCTGGACTTTTCACTCCTAAACCACCACTATTTGGTCCACCCCAACCCAAACTTACATTGAAATTTACATTTGTATTAGAAAATGTAGTTGAACCTAAGGGTTTTGCTGATAAAGCTACACTTGTCCAACTTTGTGGTTTTTGGTCTCCACCAACAACTTGTCCACAAGTTACATTTGCTACACAAATAGGAGTAAGTTCTCTTAAGAAATAATCGCTTGCATCAGGAATAGTAGTTCTTTGATTACCATATTCTAAAGCAGAAAATTCTAAATAATAAAAAGGAACAGATGTACGAATTTCAATGGCTAAGTGTCCTGGGTTGTTGTTACCCAAATTTTGAGTAGACGCAAAATTTCCAAAAGCTACTTCTTGTAAATTAGCATCCAATGCTCTCCAAGAACCCTTTTCTACTTTGCCATATTCTCTATATAAATGTGATAAAAGAACATTTGCTCCACGGAAACCACCTTGACGACAGAATTTTACTCTTAAAATTTCTGTGCCTACACCTGGTACATAATTAATTTGTTTGAAACGAGCATCAGAGCCAACAGGACCAGAAACACCTACACCTGGTGATAAAACACTATTTCCAGTGTATAAAACTTTTTGAGAAGAAAAACTTGTATCTGTAAGTCCTTTTGCTGTTAGTTCTATATTTGACCAAGAGTTGGCGAATCCATCACCGCCAGTTTTTTGGTCACACTCTAAACAAGATTGAGCTTGTAAAGAGGAGAAAGTTGCTAAACTTAGGTAAGAAACCAAAGAAAGCCTTCTACGAAGAGAGTTAGAAAAAAGTTGCATAGATAATGTTTGTTGTAAAACGTTACAAATGTAAGAAAAA
Organism: bacterium 336/3; assembly: GCA_001281695.1. NCBI lineage: Bacteria > Pseudomonadati > bacterium 336/3. The sequence continues at coordinate 1,062,694 of LJIE01000001.1, forward strand.
AAAAGAAATCGTACAATTTTATTTGATAGTTTTTGCTCTAGAAACTTTATTTTCTCAAAGATTTTTATTTTATTTGATAAGACTCAACTAAAATCAACGATATGATAAAAAAACTACTACTTCTTTTCTTTCTTTTTTGCTTTTTATCCCAATCTTATTCACAAGGCTTTGACTTTAAGGACCATAAAAAGAAATATGCCCGTATACCTTTCAAGCTCTATAATAATTTAATTATTGTACCAGTATTATTAAACAAAGGCACTGATACACTGAATTTTATATTGGATACAGGGGTGGGCTATACAATGATTACAGATAGCACTTTTGTTGATAAATTACAGATACCTCCACATACTCGTAAGGTAGGTGTAAAAGGTGGAGGAGTAGGAGAAGTAATTTATACTTATATAGTAGGTTCACAGCAAATGGTACTCAATGATTTTATTGCTAAAAATTTGACTGTTTTAATAACTTCCAAATCCTTAGAATATATCTCTCAATATGTAGGTATTAAGATACATGGTATTATAGGCTTTGATTTCTTTAGAAAACTGATAGTGAAGATTAATTATCAAAAAAAAGAATTGGAGGTATATGATATCCATTTTTTTGATAAAAAAATACTAAAAAAGAATAAAACTAACAACATCTTAAAACTATATATCCAAAAGCAAAAACCTTATTTTCTTGCAAAATTTATTAATGAAAATAATGATTCTATAAATGTAAAATTACTTTTAGATACAGGAGCAGGGCACTCACTTTCTTTGGATAAAGAATCTAAAAAAGGAATAACACTGCCTTCTAAAACTATTGATAATTCTTTAGGGCTGGCAATTAATGGATTGATAGAAGGAAAAATGGGGCGAGTGAAAAGTTTGGGTATTGGACAATATTATTGGAAAGATGTACTATGCTCTTTTCCTGATAGTTTGCTTATACTACATCGTAATGAAAATGTTGATAAACAAGGAAGTATTGGAATTGGACTATTAGAAAGATTTGTTATTACTTTAGATTATAGTAATGAAAGATTTATTTTAGAGCCTAATAATAAACTAAATAAGAAATTTGATATAGGTTTTTCAGGTGTGGATGTTGTATCCAGTCCCAATAATTTTACAATATATTTTGTTTCTAATATTCATCCTCTTTCACCTGCTTATGTTTCAGGTTTACAAATAGGAGATGAACTTTTTGCAATTAATAACCAAGTTCTTACAAATATGACTATCAGTCAGGTATATGAGCTTTTAGATAGTGCCGAAAATAAGGTATTAAATTTGCTTGTAAAAAGACGAGGAGCATTACAAATCATAGTCTTTAAAACCAAAAGATTGATATAATATTTAGCTTATTTGATGTAAGAAAATATGGTTTTTTTCACTTTTATGAGAAAGAAAATTTTAATACTGTGTACTTTTTTTACAATACTTTTTTTAATAGGTTCTCAGTTCATGGGATTTGGACAGAAATTAGATGTAAAAGTGATAAAAAAAGAAGAGTTATTGGAACAAAAACTCAAAAAGAAAGGCTTAAAAGCTGATTTTATACGTATCTCTGGAAAAAGAAGTAAATGGTTTAATGACTTGCTTTCACTTTCTACAAAAAATAGTTTGCATCTTTCTGGAAAAGCAATTGATATTTTAGTCGGTGATATTAATGGTGATAAAAAACAAGACGAAACAGATGTTAAATTGGTAGTAGCTTGTTTAGAAGAAATTGAAAAAGAAAATCCAACATTGGTTGGTGGTATAGGTACATACTTAAACCAAGGAGCTTGGTCTAGGAAAATGGTGCATTTTGATGTTCGAGGTTATAAAGCAAGATGGAATAAATAAAGCCTCATTGAGAGGCTTTATTTATTCTGACGAAAATTTAGGAAAAGGATCGTTTAGTTTTTTACCATCTTTAACGCTTTGCCATTCTTCGTCTGTACATAAACAATCTTCCAATTCTTTTATAATGATTTCCTTATGCATATCTTGTCCAATTAAAACAAGCTCATTCATTCTATCCCCAAACTCTTTATCCCATCTGCTTTCAATCCAATCTTTATTTTCTACAAAAGAAGCATACATCATTCGTTGGCTAAAAGGCATACTCATCCACCAAACACCAGCAGGGTCTGCTCGCAAAGAACCACCAGCTTGCCCCCAACTCAAAGCAACATCAGGTCTTGAGGCTATCCAAAATAAGCCCTTACTTCTGATAATTGTAGAATGCCAATCATTGGCTAAGTAGTTCCAAAAACGTTCAGGATGAAAGGGACGTTTATTTCTAAAAACAAAAGAACTAATACCATATTCCTCTGTTTCAGGAGTATGTTCTTGGTTATTCAATTCATGTATCCAACCTGCTGATTGTGAAGCTTCATCATAATTAAACAAATGAGTATTGATAATGTCAGAAGTTTGAATTTTTCCGAAACTACTTGTTACAACTTTTGCAGAAGGATTAAGCTTGTGTAAAACAGCTTTTAATTCTTCTAAATGTTGTGGTTTTACCAAATCTGCTTTATTAAGTACAATAACATTGGCAAACTCAATTTGATCTGTAAGTAAATTAACGATTGTTCTTTGATCTTGCTGATCATTTTCATTCATATTTCGAGTTGCAATAGTATCTACAGAACCAAAATCTTTTGGAAAATTGAATGCATCCACTACCGTAACCATTGTATCGATATATGCAAATCGAGAGAGATCTACATTATTTTGTTCATCTACAAAACTAAATGTTTGAGCCACAGGCACTGGTTCTGAAATACCTGTACTTTCTATAAGTAGATAATCAAATTTATTTTCTTTGGCTAATTTCTCAACCTCTATCATTAAATCTTCTCGAAGGGTACAACAAATACATCCATTCGACATTTCAACTAATCTTTCTTCTGTTCTTGAAAGTGTATTTTCTTGTTTTACCATTTGAGCATCTATATTAACTTCGCTCATATCATTGACAATAACAGCAACTTTTAAGCCTTCTTTATTGTGAAGGATATGGTTGAGTAAACTTGTTTTGCCTGCCCCAAGAAACCCACTTAAGACTGTTACAGGAAGTTTTTTATTATTCTTATTCATTTCTTTTAATTTATAAAGTATAGTAAAATAGCAAAACAAATTATGTGTTTGATTATCAGTTTTTTAAATTTGAGTCCACTCTAAGTCAACAGAACTTATCGTTATGTCCACATAGAGTCCACCTATGAAAATTAGTTTTATTCAAACCTGTAACTACTTTTACAACCAGATAAATCACTCAAAAACATCAAATTTTTAAGATAATACAAAAGTATAAAAAATGCAACAATGTTGCAAATAATATATCTTAAATCTTTATAAATGATAACAGCAAATGAATGTAAGTTTTTAAGGATACCTACATAATACGATTATAAGGAAGAGAATATTATTTTTAAAATATCATAAAAAATGCATTTTCATGATATTTAATTTGCTATTTGGATTTTTTCTTAAAATAAAAAAACGATTTAATGAAAAAAAATAGAATGTAATTTTGTGTTTTATATTTTAAATTTTATGTTTGCAATACTAAACTAATAGTTCAATTTTATTATTTATTACTACTATCTTTTATGTTATTCAAGACAATCATTTATACGGTTATTTTTTGTGGTTTTCAAGTATTACAAGCTCAAAATACAACAAAAGAGAAAGAAAAATATACAAAAGAAGAATTACAGTCTTTTATCAAGATTTACAAATACACACTTGATAACCCCTTTGAACCTTTGGTTTCTATGCAAAAAAATGCTTCCAAAATAAGTATCACAGAGGCAAGACTAACAGAAATTATGCAGGCTCAGTCCATGGGTTATGATCCAAAACTCACAGAAAAAGAAAATGGAGAAATGTCTCGTTTGAAAAAATTTATAGAGGAAGATAAAATGGTCTATGATAAAAAATTGGAACAATATATTATAAGCCAAAAATTGCCTTTGGAGAAATATCAAGAGATAAAAAAACTTTATCATAAAGACTCCAAATTTCAAGAAAAAGTAAACAAACTATCTCTATAAACAAAAATGCTTATTGCTTATTAAAATCAATTAAACAACTTTAAAATTTATTAAAATCATGAAAAAAATTTTATTATCCTGCCTAAGTTTGGCTTGTGCTTTCTATGCTGAAGCTCAACAACTGCCAAATCGTTATCGTGAAGAAATTTTTACAACATTACAAGAAACAAAAGATGTTGTTTTTAGCACAAACATTCCAACTGTTAGGACTACAAGCCTTTTTGGTAATCAAATAGCCAATGAGGATTCTTATGGACAAAGAACAGTAACTTTAAGAATGAACATTTATCGTCCTTCTGGTGACTCTCTTACACAAAGACCTGTGATCATTTTTGCTTTTGGTGGAGGATTTGTAAATGGAAGTAAAACGGAAGCCAGTATGATACAACTGTGTCAAGCATTTGCAAGAAGAGGCTTTGTTACTGCTACTATAGATTATCGTTTAGGTATGAACATTTCTAATGAGGAGCTTTCTAAAAGAGCTGTTTATAGAGCATTACAAGATGGACGTTCTGCTGTTCGTTTCTTTAGAAGAAATGCTTCTACCTACGGAGTTGATCCAAATCAAATTTATTTATCAGGGCATAGTGCAGGAGCTTTCTTAGCTTATCAAGTTGTTTATCTAGATAAAGATTCTGAGAGACCCGCCTCTACTCGTAATTATTTAGGCAGAGCAGATTTAGGAGGTTTAGATGCAATAGGCGATAACAAAACTTATGCTAATGGTTCATTGGTTGATGGAAAAGCTAATGGGGTAATGGGTTTTGCGGGTGCAGTAGGTAATTTGAATGATATTGAAGGACCAGCAGATGTTCCAGGTGTTTATTTCCACAGCTCTGATGATGGAACTGTACCTTATAACAGTGGAGAGCCTTTTTCTTCTTTGAGTTGGTTGCCAGGCTTTAATTTACCAACTGTATATGGAGGTAACCAAATGAATAACAGAGCTGGCACAGTAAATGCTCCTCGTACATTTTACCCTTATACTAATCGTGGACATGGTGTACACTACAATGGTTCAAGTTTATACTCTGATATAGGTTCAAGAGGAGGAGACTTCTTTTATACTACTCGCCTGAAACCTGCAGATTTACCTTTAATATTAGGAAATTCCAGTGTTTGTAGTACATGTTTAACACAAACTTATTCTGTAGCAAATACTGCTTTTTATTATGATTGGCAAATTGTGGGTGGAACATTTGTAAGCAGAAACCCTCGTTCTAATCAAGTTACAGTTACTTGGAGTGCAACAGCTACTAATCGTGGACTTACAGTTACACCATATAGTCGCCAACTTGCAAGAGGTTTTACAGTAGGTCTTGGTATAAATGTTAACAGAACAGCTGTTCTTTCAAGAAGTTTGGAAGCAAATACATTAGGTGAAGGAATTATAGATTTGAACGAATACTTCACAGATCCAGAAGGACAACCTTTAAACTATGTTATCAAAGTAGTTTCTAACAATGCAAGGGGTGAAAAAGTGGTAAATGGAAATATATTGGATGTAAAATCATTGGCTCAAGGGCAATCTACAATCATGATTGAAGTAAATGATGGCTCAACCTGTTTTACAAAACACACAGTTCAGATGAATGTAAAGAATGATTTACAAATCAATGTAAGTCCTAATCCATTTGTAAAGGATGTTCAAGTTTCTTTGACGGGCGAATATAAAGGTGATGTAAAAGTGATTTTCTATACTGAAAGTGGTAGAATAATTGCGGAAAAAATATCTAAAAAATCAGACATGGGTTTTGTAGAAAACTTTGGTATAGAAACTGCAAAGCAAGGAGTTTACTATATTAAAGTGATTACTTCTGAAGGAGAAATCATCAGAAGAATCGTGAAAAATTAATTACATAAAATGTATTAATTTGTAAAAACCTCAGACATTGTCTGAGGTTTTTTTATGATAAAATCATTTGTGCAATTTTTTGTGTAGCTTTCCGAGCTTCGGGTAGTTTATCATACATCAGATGCCACACATGAGGCATCCCTTCCCAAATTTCTAAATGTGTATCATTTTCAGATTCTTTGAGCTTCTGATGTAATTCTTTTACTTCATCCAAAAATATATCTTCTGTACCCTGATAGATATGAATAGGAGGTAGATTACTCAAATCTGCATTGATAGGAGAAATGAAAGGATTTTGTATGCTTTCTTTTCCAACATAAAGATTTACAAGCATTTTAAGATCTTTCTCTCTCATAATCAAATCTCGTTTGGCAAGCCTTTTAATGGAATCTCTTTTCATTTCTAAATCTACCCAAGGAGCTATAAGAAAACATTTCTTAGGCATCTTAATATTTTCTTCCCGCATTTGTAACATGATAGATAGACATAAGCCTCCACCAGCAGAATCGCCAAGCAGATAAATTTTTCTGTTGGGGTAGTTTTCTAAAACCCATTCATAAGCACTTAAAGCATTGCTGGGAGCTGTTGGAAAAGGGTGTTCGGGGGCTTGTTGATAAGCTACTGCCAAAATAGTTGTTTGGCTTAAATGGGCTAACTGAGAAATCCAACCTCTGTAAGTATCTAAACTACCTACCGTGTAGCCACCACCATGCAAAAAAACAATTATTTTATCTTCTTGTGCATTTTTTGGATGTAAGAACTCACAAGAAACACCATTTGCACCAGTTTTTGTAATAGTTATTAGGGGATGAATCTTTGTGAGTTTCCCAACTCTTCTAAAACGCTTACGAGCTTCTTCAAGAGTAGGAACTTTGCTACCACGTACGAAACGCAAGGTTCTAAGGACAACCCTAAAAAAGTAAGTCTCAAAACTTGGCATGAGTCTTCTATAAAGTATTTAATTGATATTTGAAATATGATGAAAGTAAAAGTTGAAATTTCTTTGCATCAGGTACTCTGATACGCTTCTGCATAATAACAGAAGCAGGTTGAGCTTTTATTTTCTTGAAAAGAGCTATATAATATACATAAGCTAAATAAACACCCATTTTTGCCCCCTTGGGTAATTTGATGATACCCAAATAAGCATCATCAAAATCTTTTTGAATGTCTTGCTCAATCATCTTTTTAGTATGTTCATCAAATTTTTCAAAATCTACTTCAGGGAAGTAAGTTCTTCCTCGTTCCTGATAGTCACTTTTCATATCTCTCAAGAAGTTAATTTTCTGAAAAGCAGCACCCAAACTACGAGCAGGTTCTCGGAGACGGTCATATATGGTTGTATCTCCTTGACAAAATACTCTCAAACACATTAAACCAACTACTTCAGCAGAACCATAAATATATTCATGGTATTTGTCATCACTATAATCTTTAAAATACAAATCCATTTCCATACTATGCAAAAAAGCATCTATCAACTCTCTTTCTATTTTATACTGATTGACAACAATTTGGAAAGAGTGTAAAACAGGGTTCAAACTGATTTTTTCTTCAATGGCTTGGTAAGTATCTCTTCTGAAACGGTTTAAAAGTTCTTTTTTATCATGTTCATGGAATGTATCTACAATTTCATCTGCATAACGAACAAAACCATAAATTGCATAAATAGGTAAATGAAACTTAGAAGCTAAGGTTTTAATACCCAATGTAAAAGATGTGCTATAATGCTCTGTAATGAGCTTACTGCATTTGAGTGTAGTAGTATCGTAGAGACTAAGCATGATATTGTGGTGTAAATGAGTAATAAAATCTTTAGTTAAACACAAAAAATGAAATTTTGTTTTCGTTTTCTGATTTTTATACGTTTATCAATGATTTTTCGTAATTAATCAAATCTAGTAATAAATCTGTAATATTCTCTGTTTTATCTCCTTCATATCCTGAAAAGCGAAAATTTACAACTTCTTCTGAACTTTGCTCAAAAGCAATATCGCCCTTCAGGACATTGGAATAGGTATCATAAAACAAAATGTTGAAAATAGCATCACCATTAGAACCAATATAATTACATCGAATTTGCCATCGCATACGTTTGCGAATGTTACATAACTTAATAATTAGATTCAATATGGTTGCAGAAACTTCCAAGCAAGTAAATTATTATTTGCAATTTTTTTTCATCCAATCTTGCATAGCTTTGTCTTCTCCTCCCAATTCAATGGCTTTTTTATAATCAGCACAAGCCATTTTATTATTTTTGAGAGCTTTATAGCAATCGCCTCTGTTTTGGTATTTTTTGGCTGTGGGATGTTGTTCTCCAAGACTAAAAAGTGTGTTATAATGTTCAATAGCACCTTTATAATCACCTAAATTCTTTTTTGCAAAAGCCATTTCAGCTAAATATTCTGGATCTTTTTCTAAATCATAAGCTTTTTGAGCATATTCCAACGATTTCTTGAAATTGCCGAATTCATTTTCAAGCCATGAAAGTTCATACAATGCTTTATGGTTTTTACTATCAAAGCTTATAACTTTCTCAAAATCTTTTTGAGCCTCTTTGTGTTTATCTTCCATCATCATACAAAGAGCTTTTTGATAATAAATAAAAGCTTTTTCTTCATTATTAAGTTCCTCTTCTTTTTCTAGAGCTTTGTTGGTTGCTTGGGAAAGCTTATCATAATAGTATTTTAAATTTTCTTCTGTATTGTATTCTTGTTCTTCTGCTTTATCTAATTCTTTACGATGAATTTTTACAAGATGTTTGGCAGCAATATGACTTTGATAGTCATTGTTCATACAATATTCAAAATTAGAAATAGCTTCATAATAATATTCTTCATCATCCATTCCCAAAAGAGCACTTTCAAAATAGGCGGGTGCAAATTCTGAATTTATAAAAATGGCTGTTCTGAACATTTCCTGAGCTTTAAACTTATCATTTTTCTTTTTATAAATCAGCCCTTTTTGATAAAACACTTCTTTGTTTTTAGGAGAAAGAAAATCTGATTTACCTAAATTTTTAAGAGCATCATCATATTTTTCTTCATTGATTTGGGTTATAGCCAAATCATAATATTGTTTAGCTGTATATTGAGCATGTTTTTGATAAATGCTATTAAAATCAGCATCTTCATTGCTAATATCTACCAAATACCAGTTTTTCTTATCTTTAAAAGCTTCTAAAATAAGGGTATCTGTGGTAGTCTGATAGTTAACAATGACTTGTAAAGCATAATAATTTTGAGATACTACAAGTATTTTGCTTTCCTTTAAACTTTTGAATTGAAGTTTTTTTGCATCAAGAGCAAAACCTTGTATGTTGTCTAAAATCGTTTTGAGTTTGCCTTCTGCATAATTGTACTGTTCGTCTAAGGCTTCTTGTGTGCCTGAACTGGAAGCAAATAATTTAAAAACTTCTAAAGAAGGACTGATAGATTTAAGATTTTGAGCTGAACCTGATTGCAAAATGCCTATGAAACGATTGGCTAAATCTTTAGAAGATTTGACAGGTTTTTGAGCCAATGTCCATGCCGACATCAGCAAAAAAGTACATAAAAAAGATAGTTTTCGCATTTTCGATAAAAATTATTTGAGCTAATTTATTGAATAATAATCCGAAAAAAAAGTTTTTAAGGCGATTTTATTGAATCATGAATTCTATACATTGAAAGGCTGGATTTTAATCCCAAAAATCTTTCATTTTTATTTGTTTTTTAGACAATTTGATTACAAAAAAGAACTGATAAAGCTCCCAAAGCCATACTCTTCTACCGATTTTGGTGTACCACCACATTGCTTTTCGTAGTCTGGATTCTTTATGAAAAAACAATCTCTTCAAAGCATTTGGGCGTATTTGCATAATAATTTCAATGAGTTTTACATACAAAATCACAAGCCAAGGCTTTAAATGTTTAGTGGCAATAACTTGATGTTTATAATCCCAAAGTCTTTGGTCTGTGAGTATAATATCTTTTTCTTTTACTTCTTCAAAATAAGGTGTCCATTTGTGAGGCGTAACATACAATAGTTGTATTTGGTCTGGGTCATAAGAAAGGAGTTGTTTGAGGCTATAGTAAAAATCTTTGGTTTTTTCTTCACCAAAACCAACTACATAGGTAGCCATAGAAAGAATACCATGCTTTCTGAGTAGTTGGATTGCTTCTTTATCTTTTGAAATAGCTCCAGCTTTTTTTATATTCTCCAAAACAACAGCATCATAGTTTTCGATACCCAACAAAAATCTTTCAAAACCAGCTTTTTTATAGAGATGAAGAAAATCTACATCTCGTACAATATTATCGGCTCTGATAGAACCTACTAAAATTAAAGGTAAATTCTTAGCAACCAAAGCTTCCAAGAAAGCTCGCCATGCTTTGGGATTAGACGAAGGATTTTCGTCTGCAAAATTGAATACTTTTACACCATGTTTTTTGTGCAACATTTCCATTTCATCAGCAAGAAGCTGAGGGTCTCTGTGTCTCCATTTTTTCCAAAAAAGGCTTTGCCCACAATACGTACATGGGTAAGGGCAACCTCTTGAAAATTGAATTACAACAGCTTTCTTTTGTCCCCAATAAGTATAATGATAACCTTCCATAAGTTCCCAACCTATTCGATAGGCATCTAAATCCTGAATAGTTTCTGCTGGTGGAGTTTTGATAACTTGATTATCCTTTTTGAAAGCCAACCCTTTGATTTGCTCAAAAGGTTCGTTTTTAGAAAGTGCTGTGATAAGATTTAAGGCAATTTCTTCACCTTCTCCACAAACAATAAAATCTATTTGAGGATTTTTCTCTAAAATTTCTTGCCAATGATAAGTAGGAAAAACACCCCCAACAATAGTAGTGATATGTGGAACTTTTTCTTTGATGAGTTTGGTTATATCATTAATAATGGGTTGGGCAGAAGTAGAACCCGAATGCCCTAACAGAACAGCATCAGGCATTTCTGCTAAGACTTTTTCTAAAATTTGAGAATGCTTCAGAGGCTTGAAATCGGCATCTAAAAGCTTGACATGATGTCCATCATCAATTAAAGGTCCACCAATGGATAAAAGCCCTAAAGGTGGCAAGTGTTCATGAGCTAATCGGCTCCCAATAGATAAATGAGGAGGATTGATAATTAAGATTTTCATAGATAAATTGTAAAAGGAGAGTTATACAAAAAGAATGATTGATAACAATCAAAAATCATTCTTTTCTTAACCAACCTAATAAATTTTTATGATGAATTTGCCATTTTCTTTGATCCTGAGATAGTTTAAAAGCTTCCCTTGAATTACCCCATGTACCAGCATTCTGTTGGATAATTTCGAGTTCATCATTTTTTACATTTGAAACAATAGCCACATGCCCATATTGATTGAATGTAGTAGGAGCGAAAACCACTAAATCATTTACTTTGGGTTTTATTTTACTTGGATTTGTATATTGAATCAGGTTACGCTGTTTGTTAAACGTTCCATCTTTGAGCTTTTTATTAAAAAAATCTTTGGCATGTCCATAACTATCAGGCATTTTGTGTTTAAGATGTTCGTAATAATATCTCTTTACAAATTCTACACATTGATATTTTAGTCCTAAATTATAGCCATCAGGCGTAAGATTTCTTCCAAAAGTATTATCAATAGCCCCATTATAATACACCACAACCCCATTGAGACTATCAATGGGGTTGCCTGCAGTTTTATTGCTATTGGATGGACTACATTGCCACATCAAAATTGAAAAAATGATGATCTTTAATAAAAAATGCATCAATATGCTCGTGCTAAATTGCCTTGTAAATAGTTCATCAGCGATTTATTAACAACCGTATAACCTCCTTGTGTGGGATAATTGCCTGTAAAGTACCAATCTCCTAAATGGCTGGGGCAAGCTTGATGCAAACCCTCGACATTCTGATAAATCACGCTTACTTCAGCTCTAATGCCATCTTTGCGTATCATCTGAGCTATTTTATCAGAAATTTGTTCATCCGTAAAACAAGCATATAATTTTTGAGCTAAGTTTTGGGTTTCACCTAGATTATTCAAATCTTTTTGCTCTAATTCATCTATAAGATACTCTTTATTATGTTCTTTGAGTAATTCTAACATAGCTCTGAATGCAATAAAATCTTTCATTCTTGACATATCAATGCCATAGCAGTCAGGGTAGCGAATCTGTGGAGCAGACGAAACGATCACGATTTTCTTGGGTGAAAGTCCATCCAACATTTTTAAAATACTTTGCTCAAGTGTTGTACCACGTACAATAGAGTCATCAATCACAACCAACGTATCTATATCTTTCTTGACAACATTGTAGGTTGTATCGTACACACTATTCACCATTTCATTTCTTTGGCTATCATCAGTAATAAATGTACGCAGTTTTGCATCCTTAATGACCAATTTTTCAACTCTGATATTGTTGTGTAGAATCTTCTTTAAGCCTTCTAAATCATTTTTGGCTAACAATTCAGCTCTTTTTTCTGCAAGATATTGTTCAATACCTTGTAAAAGTCCTAAAAAAGAAGTTTCAGCAGTATTGGGAACATACGAGAAAACAGTGTTTTCTAAATCGTAATCAATATTTTCAAGTACTTTGGTTGCAAGCAAATGCCCTAATTTCTTGCGTTCTGCATAGATTTTTGGGTCTGTACCTCTAGAAAAATAGATACGTTCAAAACTACATGAAAGCTGAGTAGTGGGTTCTGCAAAAGGTTTTTGCTCAAAATCACCATTTTTGCTTACAATCAGGGCATGAGCAGGTTTTATTTCTTGAATTTGGTCATATTCAATATTGAAAGCAGACTTAATAGCAACTCTTTCAGAGGCTGCCACCACAAATTCATCATTAGCATAAAAATAAGCAGGACGAATACCAGCAGGATCTCTAGCTACAAATGCTGCCCCATAGCCAGTCATGCCTACAATGGCGTATCCACCATCAAAATCTTTACAGGCTCTACGCAAAACTCTTTGTAAATCAATTTTTTCCTCAATGATAGATGACATTTCTTGTTTAGAAAACATATCTTTATGAGCATCATAAATGAGTTGATTCTCTTCATCCAAAAAATGCCCTATTTTTTCTAAAACAGTTACCGTATCTATTCTTTCTTTAGGATGTTGCCCTAAATACAATAACTTATTGAATAAGTCATCATTATTAGTCATATTGAAATTTCCTGCAAGTACTAAGGTTCTACTTCTCCAATTATTCTGACGCAAGAATGGATGACAATTTTCAATAGAGTTTAAACCATGTGTACCATAACGCAAATGACCTAAAAGAAGCTCACCTGTAAAAGCTACATTACTCTTGAGCCACGTAGCATCTGATTTTTCTTTTTTATGAGATTTGGTAGATTTTTTGATTTTCTTTCCAATTCTCTTAAAAATCTTTTGTGTAGCCCTTTGGCTTATTGAACGATACCTACTGATATACCTCACACCTGGTTCAACATCTAATTTGATGGTAGCTATCCCTGCACCGTCTTGTCCACGATTATTTTGCTTTTCCATCATCATATAAAGCTTTTGTAAAGGATACGTTGCCGAACCATACTTATCTAAATAATATTGATAAGGCTTTCGTAAACGAATAAAAGCAATGCCACACATAAGAAAAATGTAAAAAGTGAATGATAAATTCTTGTCTGCAAAGATAACAAAATTCATCAAGAAATGATTTGGATTTTTCTTTATCTTTGGCAACCTTTCAATCATTGTGCATATTTTTATGAAAATTGCAAGAAGAAAAAATCTTTGGCTACTAACATTATTAGTTCCTATACTTTTAAGCCCTGCATGGTATTTTGTGGGTGGATGCTTATTTCTATTTGTGGGCATTGTCCCACTGTTTATGATAGAACAAGAAATTAGAAATACAAACCCTAAATATCCTAAACTACGTTTTTTTGCTTATACTTATTTGAGTTTATTTTTGTGGAATATAGCAACTACTTGGTGGGTTTGGAATGCCAGTGCAGGAGGGGCAATCGGTATGCTGATTGCTAATACACTACTCATGACGCTTCCTTGGATATTGTATAGCCAAATGAAACAAAAATTAGGTTTAAAATGGGGCTTATGGGCGTTGGTTTGTTTTTGGCTTGCTTTTGAGTATATCCATCTCAATTGGGACTTGAGTTGGTCGTGGCTTAACTTAGGCAATGGTTTTGCCTATTCTCATTTTTTGGTACAATGGTACGAATTTACGGGCTCTTTAGGAGGAACATTATGGGTACTTATACTTAATATTTTAGTATATCAGGCAATCCAAGAAGGTTTTTCTAAAAAAGCAGTGATACGTTTATCTATTATATTCTTTGTACCAGTCATTTTTTCTATCGTTTTGTATGCAGTCCACACAGAAAAAGGAGAGAAGGTAGAAGTAGTGGTTGTACAGCCCAATATAGACCCTTATTCGCAGAAATTTATAGGGCAAAACTCTTTTATTCCTTATGATAAACAAGCTCAGATGTTTTTGGCATTGGCCCAAAAACAAATTACTAATCGAACAGAGCTTGTTATTTTTCCTGAAACGGCATTTGATGAAGGATATGATGAGAGAGGTATCAAGGACTACGCCCCCATACGTATGATAAGCGATTTTGTAAAAAAGAAAGACAATCTCTATTTGCTTGGAGGGACTACTTCATGGTTGGTTTATGGAAAGGATAAAAAAAGCCCCACAGCTCGCCAAAATGCACAAGTAGGTTTTTATGATGTTTTCAATACAGCTATGTTTTTTGGGAATAAAGTAGATAGCATTGCTTTATACCACAAATCAAAGCTTGTTCCTCTTGTAGAGTCTATGCCTTATCCTGCAATTATTGAAACCATTTTTGGAAGTTTGATTATTAATTTAGGAGGTTCTTCAGGTGGGCTTGGCAAACAACCAGAAAGAGAAGTGTTTTTTTCTAAAAAATTTGGTTATGCTCCTATTATCTGTTACGAATCAATTTATGGAGAATATGTAACTGAATATGTACAAAAAGGGGCTAATATATTGTGTGTGATTACCAATGATGGTTGGTGGGGAGATACACCTGGTTACAAGCAACATCTACAAATGGCTCGTCTGAGAGCTATTGAAACTCGAAGAGCTGTAGCACGTTCTGCCAATACAGGCATTTCGGGATTTATTAATCAGAGAGGGGATTTGATAGAAAAAACAGCTTACTGGGTATCAGATGTTCGTAAACAAACCCTCCAAGCCAATACTGAAAAAACTATTTATGTACAAATAGGTGATATCCTTGGTAAAGTAGCTGTTTTGGTATCTTTTTTGGTGGTTATTTATGGATTTATCAAGAAAAAAGTATCTTAAAAGTATAGATTCAAAAAATATGTATCATTTAGTATCAATTATGTTCCTGTTATTACCCTTCAATAAATCTTTTCCTCATCGGACTATGGAAAAAAATATTGAATTTAAAGCAGTCGTAGAAGTAGAAGGGCAGATGGCTATTGGCTGGGGATATAAAATAAGATGCAAGGTTTTAGAAGTAAAATTTGGAGAATTGCCAAAGCTAAAATCGTATAACAACAATACAGATATTTTTATATTGGGCTGGACAGCAGGATTTAAAGGAAAAACACTAAGCAAAGAAGGTGCTGAATTTCAAACAATACCTCCTTCCATCAAAGAAAAATATTTGATGACATTCTATTATAATGGAATAATCAATGAAAAAGTATATGATGCTCCAGTAACAGGCTTTACAGATTCCATGGATAGAATTTGGTTTTTAAAAGAACTACAAAAAATTAGCCCTTAGATTTTAAAAATGCCATTACTTCTGTAATGTATATCTGAGGTTGTTCTAACCAACCATAATGTCCACAATTGTCCATTAAAATTAATTTGGATTTGGGGAGAATTTTATGAGATTTTTCAGATAAATATGTATTAAGAACATCATTTTTTCCTTGTATAATCAGAACGGGCTTTTTAAAAGTTTTTAGTTTTTCTTTACAATCAAAATTGATTTTCTGCATATTGTCAAATACCAATCCATTAATAGTCATGTTGGCTTGAGTGAGTCTTTCAGCAAGCATATCAATATATTTATCTGTAACCAAATAAGCAGAAGCTAAAACTTTGGCTCTTTGGAGGCGAGTGGCTTTAGAAGTATCACCTTTAGCTATTTTATCATCCCAATAACGCAAAGAATCTCTTTCAGTAGGAGTTAGAGGCTTATTTAAATCATAATTTGCAAACAAATCTAAATCTACACCACCCGAAGACGATAAAACCATTCTGTCTATTTTATCACTATGTTTAGTTGCATAATAGGAGGCAAGCATTCCACCAAAAGAATGCCCTAAAACATTCCAAGATTTATAGCCTAAATGTACCCTGATTTTCTCTATATCCTCAACCATTTTGTCCAAAGTAATAGTTTGGTTATTAATGGTTTGCATAGTAGATTTTCCTGTACCTCGTTGGTCATAAATAATGGCACAATGCTCTTTACCAATAATTTCTGCAAGATTAGCAAAACCATTGCTGTTCATGCCTGGTCCTCCATTGATGATAAGCACAGGTGAGCCTTTTGATCCAAATGTCTTAAAATGGATATTATTTCCATCAAAAGAAATATTATATTCTTTTTGGGCTAAAACATTTGAAATAATAGAAATAAATATCCAAAAAAGTGTAAAAATTGATTTCATATTGGGTATAAAATAAAAACAGTCCATAAGAATACCTTATAAACTGTTTTTTTAGAATTTTATTGTAAAGAAAAAAGCCAGAATTCTCTGGCTTTTTAGTTATGCTAAAACTTGCTTTACTTTTTCAGCAGCTTCTTGAAGCGTAATGGCTGAAGATACTTTCAAACCAGACTCATCAATGATTTTTGCACCTTCTTCTGCATTGGTACCTTGCAGACGTACAATAATAGGAACACTGATGTTTCCAATTTTCTTGTAAGCTTCTACCACACCATTTGCCACCCTATCACAACGAACAATGCCACCGAAAATGTTGATAAGGATTGCTTTTACATTAGGGTCTTTTAAAATGATACGGAAACCAGCTTCTACAGTTTTGGCATTTGCTCCACCACCTACGTCAAGGAAGTTTGCAGGCTCACCACCCGAAAGCTTGATAATATCCATTGTTGCCATTGCAAGCCCAGCACCATTTACCATACAACCTACGTTACCATCTAATTTTACGTAGTTCAGGTCGTTTTCGCCAGCTTCTACTTCCAAAGGATCTTCTTCTAAAATATCTCTCATTTCAGCAAGGTCAGGATGACGGAACAAAGAGTTATCATCTAAGTTCACTTTACAGTCCACAGCCAAAATTTTATTGTCAGATGTTTTAAGAACGGGGTTTACTTCAAACATAGAAGCATCTGATTCTAAATAAGCTTTGTAAAGAGATTTTACAAAAGCTACCATTTCTTTATGAGCATTTCCTTCTAAGCCCAATGCAAAAGCAATTTTACGAGCTTGGAAATCACGAAGTCCTACACGAGTATCAATAAATTCTCTGATGATTTTTTCTGGATGTTGTTCAGCTACTTCTTCAATATCCATACCACCTTCAGTACTTGCAATAATTACATTTTGTCCAGATGCTCTGTCCAAAAGAATACTCATATAAAACTCTTTGGGTTGGCTCTCACCAGGGTAATAGACATCTTGAGCAATCAAAACTTTGTGTACTTTTTTTCCTTCAGGACCAGTCTGTGGAGTAATCAGTTGCATGCCAATGATTTTTTCAGAAAGATCTCTTACTTCGTCATAATTTTTAGCAAGTTTTACGCCTCCGCCTTTTCCACGTCCACCAGCATGGATTTGAGCTTTTATAACAAACCAAGTAGTACCAGTTTGAGCATTGAGCTGACGAGCTACCTCTACAGCTTTAGAAGGGGTATCTGCAATGATACCTTCCTGAATACGAACGCCATGACGCTTTAAAAGTTCTTTTGCTTGATATTCGTGAATGTTCATATAGATTTTTGGATTTCAATGTTGAAGTATGCAAACAGCACGAAATTTAGAACAAATTTAATACATTCCAAAGTTTTAGATACAAGACATCTGAAAGACAAAAAGACAAAAAGACTAAATATTTGATTATCAATTTTATAATAATTGACTTATTTGATATTTTTTATCAAGATTATTTTTAGAAATAAAGAGAAAAAAGAAATGGTTAAGTTCTTTTTTCTAAAATGATTTTTATTCTAAATCTTTCTGAATCGTTTCAAAAACTGTTGTCTTTAGGTTGGGCAAATCTGCCATAGTCAAGTGTGTTGTTTCAATGGGAGCATGGACAATACTCTCCATTTTATGCCACGAAAGCGTGATTTTTCCATTATCGGGCATGACTTTCCAAGCCCATTTGAGACTAATAGGTACAATTGATGTATTGGTTTCGATAGCCAATTTGAAAGCACCATCTTTAAATTCTACCATTTGGGGAGGGTTTTCAGAGAAAATACCTCCTTCAGGGAAAATGATAAGACTTCTGCCTTCTGTAAGTGCTTTTTTCATTTGTAAAAAAGCTTTGGCTGCCGCCACTTTACTATCTCTATCGACAGGAATATGTAATTTTCTGAACATATAACCAAACAAAGGCACTTTAATAATGGTACTTTTCCCAACAAAGGCATAATCGCCTTTCATAATGCCCGCAATGGTAGCAATATCTAAATACGAAAAATGATTGGCACAAAATATGTAGGATTGATTTTTAGAAAAGCTACCTACAAAACGAGTAGGGTTTGGGATACCCAATAAAAAGTAAAAAATATGCGACCATGCTTTGTATAAATAGGTATTCCAGATGTTTTTATGAATTTTATGAAATAGAATCAACCAAGGAAAAATTAAAATAAAACCCGAAAAAAAAACAAAAATCATCCAAAATGCGTATATTGTCTTAAAGAATTTCATATTTTTAAATGCAAATTTTAACTACAAATATCCTAAAATCTATGAGTAACGGGCAAAAAATCCTATTTTCTTTTTTGGCAGGAGCAGCAGCAGGTGTAGTGGCTGGCTTGCTTTTAGCACCAGAAAGTGGGAAGGAAACACGCAAAAAATTAGCAAAAAAGGCTACAGACCTCAAAAATACTCTTGAGGGGAAAATCAAGAATTTCAGAACAGAAGAAACAACCTCCAACTAAAACTTGGAGGTTTTGTTTTGATAGGATTTTTTAACATCTTGCAAGCCTATTTATAAAAGAAATATCAATCCAAAATAGATTAATTGAATGAAAATTATTGTTCCTATGGCTGGTATGGGTAAAAGAATGCGTCCCCATACACTTAGCGTTCCTAAACCTCTTATTCCTATTGCAGGAAAACCAATTGTTTATCGTTTAGTAGAGGATATAGCTCAAGTTTGTGGGCAAAAAATAGATGAAATAGCTTTTATTATACACCCAAGTTTCGGTAAATCTACAGAAGAAAATTTGCTTACTGTAGCGGCTTCATTAGGAGCAAAAGGACAAATTTGTTATCAAGAAGAGGCTTTAGGGACAGCTCATGCCATTATGTGTGCCAAAGAAAGTTTGGATGGAAATGTAGTTGTAGCTTTTGCTGATACTCTTTTTAAAGCAGATTTTATACTTGATTCGTCTAAAGATGGTATTGTTTGGGTACAAAAAATAGAAGATCCAAGACAGTTTGGTGTGGTTAAGCTTGATCAAAACCAAGAAATTACAGACTTTGTAGAAAAACCTCAGGAGTTTATTTCTGATTTGGCAATCATTGGTATTTACTATTTTAAAGATGGAGCATATCTAAGAAAACACTTGCAACATCTTTTAGATAACAATATCAAAGAAAAAGGAGAGTTTCAGCTTACCAATGCCCTTGAAAATATGAAGAATGAGGGAACGAAATTCAGTATTGGCGAAGTAACTGAATGGCTTGATTGTGGGAATAAAGATGCAACTGTTTATACCAATCAAAGATATTTAGCGTTTTTAGAAGAAAGAAACCAGCCATTAAGAGCCAAAAATGCTCAAATACAAAACTCTGTAATTATTGAGCCTGTGTTCATTGAGGCAGATGCTGTAATTGAAAATAGTGTGGTGGGACCTTATGTTTCGGTAGGTAAAGGAACAAATATTAAAAATTCGGTTATTAAAAATAGTATCATTCAGGAAAACAGTCAGTTACAAGGTATTCATGTCGAAAATTCTATGATAGGAAATTTTGTACAGTGGCATGGGAAAGCTCAAAACTTGAGTGTAGGTGATTATAACGTGATAGTGGATTGATTTTTGTGGATAATATTTGCAAAATTAAAATTGTATTTATATGAAATGGGTAGCCTTTTGTATTGCTTTGGGGGTTCTTTCAGTAGAACATACTTTTGCTCAGAAAAAAAAGAAAAAAGATAAGGATAAAGACAAGATTGAAGAATCTGAAAGCCAAGCAAGAACAGAAGAAATAGTTGGTAAAGATGATAGACAAACTACCCTCATGGCAGAAAGACAAATGCTGGAAGGGATGAAGTATTATGCTTTAGATAACTATTTAGCTGCTCTCGAAAATTTCCTAAAAGCTCTTAAAATTAACCCAAAGAGTTCTGGTATTCATTATCAAGTAGCAGAAACTTATTTGAAGGCTGGAAGACCTAATGACGCCATTGCTTATGCCGAAAAAGCCATAGATTTAGAAGATAATAACAAATACTATTATCTTTTATTAGGTAAGCTATACGAATCGCAAGGGCAATACGAAGAAGCAGCTAAGACGTATGAAAAAATGTTTTCTAAAAAAATAGCAGGAACAGATTTATATGCCTATGATTTAGCTCAAATTTATCAGTTTCGTACCAAAGAATATCCTAAAGCCTTAAAACTCTATGAAACGTTAGAGAAAAAATATGGAGTACAAGAGGCTCTTACCAAAGCCAAACAACTGATTTATATAGAACAAAAAAATAATATATCAGCTACTTTAGAAGCCGAAAAATTAGCAAAAGCTTTTCCTGAAAATTTTAGTCATCAAATCAATTATGCTGAAATGCTATTAGCATCAGGAGAAGAAGCCAAAGCTGAAAGTTTTCTATTAAATAATTTGTCTAAAGATTACTCTTTTGCCTCTCATCTTTTGTTGTATAGAATTTATAAAAAGCAAAACAGAAAGGATTTAGCGAATAATTTACTCACTAAAACACTTGCTGAAAAAAGCCTTCCTGATGAGGTACGTAATCAGTTTCTAAAAGGAAATGCTGAGGGAGGAGATGTAACCCAGATAAATAATGAATTAGAAAAAGCTGTTCAAAATGCTCCCCAAGACCCTGAAACATGGTGGCTGTATGCAAAAAATTTGGAACAGAAAAAAGACTTAGAAAAAGCTCGTAACGCATATTTTAAAGTGGTAAGCTTAGATGGAAACCGTTTTGAGGCTTGGCAAAAACTTTTGTATTTGGATACAGAACTGATGCAAGCTTCAGAACTACTTATACACTCAGAGCAGGCTCTAGAACTTTACCCAACTCAAGCCATATTCTGGCTTTATAATGGTATTGCCTATCATGAATCCAAAAAATACCCTAAAGCAATTGAAAGCTTTGAACAGGGTTTAGGTTTTGCAAAAAATAATGCCAAACTTCAAACACAACTGAACATTCGTCTAGCAGATACTTATCATGGAATGAGTCAATACGAAAAATCGGATAAAATTTTTGAAGATATTCTTGTAAAAGAACCTGAAAATGTAATAGCTCTCAACAATTATAGTTATTACCTTGCTTCAAGAAAGCAAAAAATGGATGTTGCTACAAAAAACGCTAAAAAACTGCTTGAACTCCAACCTGAAAACGGTATTTTTATAGGTACTTATGCTTGGATATTATACAAACAAAACAAACTCCAAGACTCTAAGAAAATGTTTGAAAAAGCTGTTACTTTAGCTCCTTCAGCTCTTATTTTAGAACATTATGGTGATGTACTTTTTAAACTCAATGAAAAAGACAAAGCTATTGAGCAGTGGCAAAAAGCTCAGAGCTTGAAAGGTGGAAGTCCACAGTTGGCAAAAAAAGTAACAGACAAACAACTTTACGAATAACATTTTTTTTTAAAACAATTATTCAAAATTTAGCACTTAATATTGATAATGAAACATTTATTATTGGTGGTTTGCATCATGACTCTTATGGCTGCCTCTTGTAGAAAGCCAAAAAAATTAAATACTTCTAATCCAGCAGATACTACTGTTATTCAAGGGCTTAAACCAAAAATAGACACTCCGAAAGTTGCTTTTGTTTTAGATAGAGAAATACCTAATCTTGATTTCAAATATCTTTCGTCTGATACTAAAATAGATTTCACAGATGGGACAAACGATTCCAAGTTTAAAGTAAAAATGCGTATTCGTAAGGATAGTGCAGTTTGGCTTTCTATGCAAGCCAATATTGGTGTAGAAGGTATTAGAATTTTAGCAACCAAAGATTCTATACAAATGATTAATTATCAGGAAAAAACATATAGAGTTTTAAGTTATAAAGCTTTAAGCGAGGAATATGGTTTTGATTTTACTTATGATCTAATGCAAGGTGTTCTGATAGGTGAAATGCCTATCAAACGTTTTGATAAAAGAAATGTACTGAAAGACACAAGTTATTATATCGTAAGACAAATGGAGAAATTTTTGAATATTGACAATTACTTAAATCAAAAGAATTTGAAATTAGAAAAACTCAATGTAAAAGATTCTAATACAGGAAGTGTGATGGAGATGCTCTATACTGAGTTTGTAGTATTGGGAACAGGCTTATTTGCAGAAAAAAATAACATAGACTTAAAATATTATAATAAAAAAGGCTTTTATAAAATTAACATAGAAATAGACCACAAAAAGACTAAAATTACAAATGAAGCTCTTGCTTTTCCATTCAAGATACCTAATAAATACAAAAAAATGGACTAAAAAATAGATATCTGTTGATAAATACTTAGTCATACCTAAAAGAGAATAAAGATTAATAGAATCTTTATTCTCTTTCTCTTTTTTCAAAAAATAATATAATTCCTTAGTTTTTTATATCTAAAAACTTTGGTTTCAAAATAATGATATATTTGTGTATAATTTACACATAATATATGGAAATTGTACAGAATATCAAGGTTGCAGTAGATGCCATTGTGTTTGGATATGCTCATAATCAGTTACATGTACTCTTAATTAAACAGAAGTTTGGAGAACTGAAAAATCAATGGGCTTTGGTAGGAGGCTTTGTAAAAGACTCTGAAACGCTTCAAGATGCTGTAAACAGAGAGCTTCAAGAAGAAACTGGCATTCAAGTCAATTACTTGGAGCAACTCTTTACTTTTGGCGATAATATACACCGAGATCCTCGATTTAGAGCCATTTCTGTAGCTTATTTTGCTCTCGTTAATTCCACTACACTCACTCCAACACCAAACACAGATGCTGAAGAAGCTCAGTGGTTTTCTATCAAAAATCTGCCTCCATTAGCCTTCGATCACCAAGAAATCATTGAAATGGCTTACAAAAGACTGCAAAACAAACTAACTTATCAGCCCATAGGCTTTGATTTACTACCCAAAGCATTTTTGTTTTCTGATTTAGAAAACCTCTATTGTACTATTTTAGAGAAAGAAATTGATAGGAGGAACTTTAGAAAAAAAATTTTAAGCTTTGGAGTGATTGAAGAAACAGAACTTTTTGCCTCTAAAAAAAGTGGTAGACCAGCCAAACTTTTTAAGTTTAATAATCAGAAATACAATGATTTAATGAAAGATGGGTTTCTATTTGAAATTAAATTTGCGTAAATTTTACGCAAAATGTTTTGATAAGATAAATATCTTATTTATACTTGTGTAGTTATTAGACAAAATATCTTATGGTACTTCATCTTGATAAAAATTTCAAACCTGTTTCAGCAAAAGAAATCGAATATGAATCTTTTACTTTCTCAGGTGGAGAGCCTCACATCAAAATCAATCCTGATTTTGATAAATCGGAGGCTGTAACCATTACACACCGACTCAACTCTTTCAACGATTTGGGTTTACTTTGTGTAGCAGTAGATGCCCTTAAGAGAATGCAAGCTCAAATTTTAGATTTGGTCATTCCTTATTTTCCTGCTGCTCGACAAGATAGAGTGATGGTACAAGGCGAAGCACTTTCTGTGAAAGTCTATGCTGACATCATTAATTCTTTAGGTTTTAAGAAAGTTGTAGTATTTGATGCTCATTCTGAAGTTACACCAGCTTTGGTTCACAACTGTCAGGTAGTGCCAAATTATGAGTTTATCAGGCAGATAATAGATAAAATAGGAAATGTAAAACTCATTTCTCCAGATGGAGGAGCTTTGAAAAAAATCTATAAAGTTTCTGAGGCATTAGGAGGTATCGAGGTAGTAGAGTGTAGTAAAAGCCGAAATGTAAAAACAGGGCAGCTACTTAATTTTAAAGTATATGCAGATGATTTGGCAGGCGAAAATTGTCTGATTGTAGATGACATTTGTGATGGTGGAGGTACTTTTATAGGTTTGGCTCAGGAACTCAAAAAGAAAAATGCAGGAAAGTTGTATTTAGCTGTTTCACATGGCATTTTTAGCAAAGGCTTTACTGAACTTGCACAACATTTTGAACATATTTTCACTACGGATTCTATCAAAGAATTGAATGATAGTTGTTTAACACAAATCCAACTCAATCATGGACTTCTATCTTGATACCCAAAATTCATTAAATCGTCTGATGGAAGAATACAAACAATATAATTCTTTGGTGGTAGCCTTCGATTTTGATGATACTGTTTACGATTTTCATAAAAAAGGTAGAATTTACCATGATGTGATGGCTTTGCTCAGAAAGCTCAAATCTATCAATTGCTATCTAATTTGCTGGACAGGGCAAGAAAATCCAGAATTTGTGGCTCAATATTTAAAGGAAAACGATATTCCTTTTGATGCAATTAACGAAAATCCTCCATTTCATAAGTCCACAAGTAGGAAAGTGTATGCCAATGCCTATTTGGATGATAGAGCAGGCTTGCATCAAGTATATCAAGAATTAAAATATCTAACCGAAAATATCTAAAATTATGAATCCACTACTTCTTACAGATGGTTACAAAGTTGACCATCGCAGACAGTACCCAGTAGGCACAAGTTTGGTATACTCCAACTGGACACCCAGAAAAAGCAGAATAGAAGGTGTTGATGAAGTTGTATTTTTTGGCTTACAATACTTTATCAAGAAATACATTTTAGAAGATTTTGAAACACATTTCTTCAAAAAGCCTAAAGAAGAAGTAGTTGCTGAATACAGACGAAGAATCAATTATTATTTAGGCGAAAATGAAGTAGGTACAAAGCATATTGAAGATTTACACGATTTGGGTTATATTCCAATGATTATTAAGGCATTGCCAGAAGGTGTAAGTGTACCCATCAGAGTACCCATGTTTACAATGTACAATACATTGCCTGAGTTCTTTTGGCTCACCAATTATTTTGAAACATTGGTTTCTGCTGTAGTTTGGATGCCTTGTACATCAGCTACCATTGCCAAACAATACAGAAAAATTTTAGAACAATTTGCTAAAGAAACTTCTTCTATACCCGAATTCGTAGATTGGCAAGGACATGACTTCTCTATGCGTGGTATGGCAGGCATTGAAGCTGCTTTGATTTCTGCAAGTGGGCATTTATTGAGTTTTAGTGGAACAGATACCATTCCAGCCATAAGCCTTTTAGAAAAATATTATAACACCAATGCAGAAAAAGAGCTCATAGGAGGTTCTGTTTCTGCTACTGAACACAGTGTTATGTGTATGGGAACTATTGAGGATGAAATAGGAACTTTCAGGAGACTAATTTGTGATGTTTATCCTAAAGGGATTGTTTCTATTGTTTCGGATACTTGGGATTTATGGAAAGTACTCACAGATTATTTGCCCAAACTGAAAAACGAGGTGATGAGTCGTGAAGGTAAAGTGGTGATACGTCCAGATAGTGGTGATCCTGTGGATATTATTTGTGGTAATCCAAATGGAAAAAATGATAATGAAAGAAAAGGGGTAATAGAACTTCTTTGGGAAACTTTTGGTGGACAAACTAATGCAAAAGGCTTTAAAGAGCTAGACTCACATATTGGAGCAATCTATGGCGATAGTATCACGATGGATAGAGCTATTCAAATTTGTAAAAGACTTAAAGATAAAGGATTTGCTTCTACCAATGTGGTATTGGGTATAGGCTCTTATACATATCAGTATAATACTCGTGACACTTTTGGTTTTGCTATGAAAGCCACTTATGGTGAGGTAGAAGGTGTGGGTAGAGCAATCTTTAAAGACCCTATCACTGATGATGGTACAAAGAAATCTGCCAAAGGACTTATGAAAATAACACTTGAAAATGGAGTATATAAACTCACTGACCAAGCTACTTGGGAGCAAGAAAAGCAAGGTGAACTCAAAGAAGTCTTCAAAGATGGTAAATTGGTGGTAGAGCAGAGTTTATCTGAAATTAGACAAAGACTAAAAGAAAGTTTGTAATAAACAATAGACTTAGTTATTTTTATATTCTTCAAAGTGTTTTATGTAGCATTTTGAAGAATATTTTTGTTTCTATAAACTCTATGAACAATCTCAAATATGGAAAACAAACGATTAGAATATTTTTAACATAATTGATAAATATAACTTTTTGGGAATTAAAATGAAAAAATTGAATTTAACACTATCTATTTGGCTTTTTTGTATGGTATCTGTATTTGCACAGAAATTATCAGAGGAAGAAGTAAAAAAACTTTTTGAGGAAGCATGGAATACCTCCAATGATATAGAGAAAGCCTCTAAAAATAAAAAAATATTGGCAGAAGCCCCTGATACACCTTATGGCTTGCATTCTAAGGCATGGCTTGAAATGAAGAAAGGTGAAATAGAATTATCTGTTTTAACATTAGATACATTAATTCAAAAACATCCTGAATTCTGGCAGGCATACTGTAGTCGTGCTGTTTGTAAAGAATTTCAGAAAAAATACCAAGAAGCCATACAAGATTATGATAAAGCCCTTGAAATCAATCCAAATGTTGCAATAATTTTTAATAATCGTGGATTATTAAAATATGAATTAAATGACCAACAAGGTGCTATACAAGACTACAATAAAACTTTGGAAATTAACCCTAAATTAGCTCAAACATACTATAATCGTGGGTTGTCAAAATATAAAATAGAGGATATATCAGGAGCTATAAAAGACTATAGCAAAGCCATCGAAATCAACCCAAAACTATTGGGTGCATATCTTAATCGTGGAAATCTAAGAGCTAAATTAGGGGATAATTTGGGTTCTGTACAAGATTATAATAAAATCCTTATTATTGATTCTAAAAATGCAGAAGCATATTATAATCGGGGTGTGGCAAAAGCTGAATTGGGTGATTTAGAAGGAGCTATGAAAGATTATAACAAGGCTTTGGAACTCAATCCTAATTTTACTCATGTTTATGGTAATCGTGGAATTTTAAGAGATAAATTAGGTAATAAACAAGGTGCTATGCAGGATTACAACAAAGCTCTTGAAATTGACCCAGAATTTGCGGAAATCTATGGAAATCGTGGAATTTTAAGGGATAAATTAGGTAATACACAAGGTGCTATGCAGGATTATAATAAAGCTCTTGAAATTAATCCCAAATTTGCAGAAGTGTATTTGAATCGTGGAAATTTAAAAAATAAGCTTGATGATAGACAAGGTTCTATACAAGATTATGATAAAGCCCTTGAACTCAATCCGAAATATTCTGAAGTGTATTATAATCGAGGAATTTTAAAATCAGATTTAGAGGATAAGAAAGGGGCTATGGAAGATTATAACAAAGCTCTTGAAACCAATCCAAAGTATCATGAAGCATACTATAATCGTGGCGTACTCAAAACTGAATTAAATGATGAGCAAGGAGGTCTAAAGGACTTTAACAAAGCTCTTGAAATTAATCCTAAATTCCATCAAGCGTATTACAATAGAGCAGTATTAAAAGCAAAATCAGGTGACCAACAAGGAGCCTTGAACGATTATAACAAGGCTCTTGGAGTCAATCCAAAATTGACTCAGGCTTATGTAAATCGTGGAGTGTTAAAAGATGAATTAGGTGATATACAAGGAGCAATAGAAGATTATAACAAAGCGATTACCTTGAATCCCAAATTTGCAGAAGCATATTATAATCGGGGTGTGGCAAAAGCAAAATTGGGTAACAAACAGGGAACTTGTACAGATTGGAACAAAGCAAAAGAATTAGGACTCATACAAGTAGATAGTTTAATTCAGCAGTATTGTAAATAAATTCTTATGGCTTTTTTGCAATAGGTTAATATTTATAAAGTTTGCATAATCAAATTAATAATTTCTTTTATTTCATCTGAATGAGTTTTGTTTTTAGTAATTACTCTTAAACCAGCAAGATTGCTATAAAGATACTTTGCTAAAACTTTAGAATTGTTTTTTTGAGAAATTTGCCCCAAATCTTGTCCTTTTTGTAAAGCATTTTCCAAGGCTAATTCCATCTGTTGTTTATTGCTATTAATAATTTGAGCTATTTCTTCATCAGTATGTGCTAACTCTATGGTGCTATTGGTCATAAAACACCCCTTTTGCGAACATTTTTCTATATCCCGAACGATACTATAAAATATATCTTCAATGGTTTTTCTTATATCCGAAGAATCTCTCAGCATATTGATAACAATGCTTGTATAATCTTCTTGATATTTTTTCAATGATTCTAAAAAAAGATTTTTTTTATCCGTAAAAGTATCATAGATACTTGAACGGCTTAATCCTAAGCCATCTACTACATCTTGCATGGAACAAGCATTATAACCTTTCTCCCAAAAAAGTTGTATAGCTTTATCCAGCACTTTATCTTGATTAAATTCTTTGTTACGAGGCATAACACGTTAGTATTATATATTTGTACTGTGTGCAAAATAAACTACTTTGCAACACAATACAAATATACAGATTTGGAACAATCATTCCAAAAAATGATAAAAAAATTAACCAATTACCCCAGGGTTAATATTGATTCCTCCATCAATGTTAATTTCTGCTCCTGTAATAAATGAAGCATCATCAGAGGCTAAAAAAGCTACTAATTTTGCTACTTCTTCTGGCTGACCAAAACGTTTTAAAGGCACACGATTCTGCATTGCCTGAGCAAAACCATCTAACATTTCCTGAGGCATGCCTGCTTTACCAAAAATAGGAGTGGCTACGGGACCTGGATTGACAGCATTGATACGAATTTTACGTGGAGCAAGCTCTGTTGCAGCAGTTCTCGTAAAGGAGTTCATGGCTGCTTTGCTGGCAGCATAAATAGCAGTATTAGCCATGCCAGTATAAGCATTTACAGAAGAAAGATTGATAATAGAAGCTCCTTCTGAAAGAAAAGGCAAGAATTTTTCTAAGGTAAATACAGCCCCTTTAAAATTAATGTCCATTTGTTCATCAAATACATTTTCGGAAATCTGACCAATAGGAGTGGGTTTAAATACACCAGCATTGATAAAAAGAATATCTACTTTACCATATTGAGCCTTGATTTGCTCAGCTAGTTTATCTAATTGAGTAGTATCGGCAACATCAGCCACCAAACCAATAGCATTTTCGCCCAATTGTGATGCAGCTTCTTTGACTGCATCTGCATTACGTCCTGTAATGATAACTTTTGCACCCTGATTTAACATTTCTTGTGCAGTAGCATATCCAATGCCACTATTACCACCTGTAATCACTGCGATTTTGTTTTCTAACTTTTGCATATAAATGAATTTTAATTTGGAATAATCGTTCCGTAAAGATATGTAATTCGGAATGAATGTTCCAAATTGAAAACGAAGTATTTTCTGAAATATTTTATTGAATTCTGATAAATAAGAAGTTATGCTTTATTCTTTGAATAAAGTAAAGAAAATAAGGAGGCAAATATTTAAGTATAGGCAACCATAAAAATGTATATTACTGAGCAATTTTTATAGAATATTATGTACAGCCCTGAATTTGAAAACTTGTTGCTACTTTTGAAAAGTGAAAATACTTTTCAGGTAGGTTTAGAGCTTGCTCTTGAAAGATAGGACGAATTTAGACTTATATAACAGTAATCTTATAGAAATACTTGTAAATATTGTATTGCTATCTAATTTACAAAATTTAGATTTAAGTAATAATCAATTAACTTTCCCCAAAGAAATTGGAGAATTGAAAAATTTGAAAGAATTGCATTTGGGAATAAATAAATTAACTACACAAGAAAAAGAAAAAATAAAAGCACTTTTGTCAAATTGTAATGTAGAATTTGACTAAAATAGATTCTCTTATAATTTTCAAAAAAAGCAACCCTCAACGTTTATTTCAAAGTGTTATAAAAATCATTAATAATTCTGTAGAACAAACACATATTTTTTGTAATTTTGCAGAAAAATGAAATAGGAAGAAAATACGATTATGATTTCTACAGAAAATGTAACTCTACAGTATGGTAAACGCACCTTGTTTGAGGATGTAACCATTAAATTCAATCCTCAAACTTGTTATGGATTGATTGGTGCGAATGGGGCGGGAAAATCAACTTTTCTGAAAATTCTTGCTGGTGAAATTGAACCCAACAAAGGCAGTGTAAATATGCCTCCTAACACTCGTTTGTCTGTACTCAAACAAAATCACTATGAGTTTGATGAGTTTACTCCCTTACAAACAGTGATGATGGGACACAAACGTCTTTATGATGTTTTAGCTGAAAAAGATGCTATTTATGCAAATCCTGATGCCACAGAAGATGATTTTATGAGAGCAGGAGAGTTAGAGGGTATTTTTGCAGATTTAGATGGTTGGAATGCTGAACCCGAAGCAGCTAAACTTTTGAGTGGTTTAGGAATTGTTGAAAGCCAACATCATACAGAACTAAAATATCTAAACGAAAGCGAAAAAGTTCGTATTTTATTAGCTCAAGCACTTTTCGGTAACCCTGATGTATTACTATTAGATGAGCCTACCAATGGTTTGGATATTGAGTCTGTTACTTGGCTCGAGAATTTCTTGATGGATTTTGAAAATACAGTAATTGTAATTTCCCACGACAGACACTTCTTGGATGCTGTTTGTACAGCTATTGCTGACGTTGATTTCAAGAAAATACAATTATATGTGGGTAACTACTCGTTTTGGTACGAATCGAGCCAGTTAGCTTTACGTCAAAAACAAGACCAGAATAAGAAAACTGAAGATAAACGTAAAGACCTTGAAGAGTTCATTCGTAGATTTAGTGCCAATGCTTCTAAATCTCGTCAGGCTACTTCTAGACAACGTTTGTTGGAGAAATTAACTCTAGAAGATATCACACCTTCTTCAAGAAAATACCCTTATATTGCCTTCAAAGCTGATAGAGAAGCAGGTGACCAACTACTTTCAGTAGAAAATCTTACCAAAACGGCTGAAGATGGAACTGTTTTGCTTAAGAATGTAACTTTTACACTTAGAAAAGGTGAGAAAGTTGTTTTCTTATGTAGAAATCCTAAAGTCTTAACCACTTTGTTTGATATATTGATGGAAGAAACTAAACCTGATAGTGGAGAATTCCGTTGGGGTGTAACTACCACAAGAGCTTATTTACCTACAGATAATAGTTCTTTCTTTGATGGAATAGACCTTAATTTAGTAGATTGGCTTAGACAATACTCTGCAGAAAAAGATGAGAGCTTTATCAGAGGCTTTTTGGGTAGAATGCTTTTCTCTGGAGAAGAAGCTCTCAAACAGGCAAAAGTTCTTTCTGGAGGTGAAAAGGTACGTTGTATGCTTTCAAGAATGATGTTGAGTGGTTCTAATGTGCTACTATTAGATGAGCCTACCAATCACTTGGACATGGAAAGTATTATTTCTTTAAACAATGCCATGACAGATTTTGCAGGAACTATGTTATTTACCTCACATGACCACCAACTTGTTCAAACAGTTGCTACTCGTGTGATAGAAATCAAAGAAGAAGGCATCATTGATAAATTATCTACTTATGACGAATATTTAGAAGAAAAAGCTTCTAAAACTGCTGTATAAAACTAAAAAACTCGCTTCAGGCGAGTTTTTTTATTATTTGTTCAAAAGAGCCATTTCTTTGGAAAGATACTTTGGCAATGTTTTGAGAGCAATATCCAAACGTTCTTTATTTTCCTGTTTTCTTTTTACATCCTCTATATAATGGTTGTAATTAAGAAATAAATAACACATAATAACTCTATTATAATCATCAAGTTCTTTATCAGCTATTATTTCCAAAATTTTTGTTTCAATTGCTTTTGCTTCACGACTCTCGGACAAAGCTCTACCCAATCTACCCACATCTCCATAATAATGATTTTTATTGGCATTCTCCATTCTGAATGTAATGCCCAAAAGAAGGTTTTTTACATCAATATCTAAAACTTCTAACTCCTTGATATAGGTTTGTCTTCCTGCCCAAGCATAACTGCCATCAGTTACTCTTTCAAATCTGTCATTCATAATATCCAAATGGGCTCGCAAAAAGATTTTCCAATAGGCTGTTTCTGCTGATAATTTGGCGATATTCAAGGCATGAACTCTTGGACTATCATCTTGACTACAACCACCTACCACTCTACGACCTCTTTTTAACTCCAATTCAACTTTTTTTGAATGATAACGCCCCACATATTCCTCAAACTCGTCATCACAACCACCTTTTTCTAGAGCTTCTTTTAAAGCATCTTGAAATAAAATATCAAACTTCTTATCAGTTTTTTTTAATTTATCAATCTTAGAAATCCTAAGAGAATCCCAAATTCGATAATTTTTTAGATATGTGTCATAATTTTCATCATTGTAATCTTCATATTTGGGTCTATTTGTAGCATTATGTAGATAATCTAAGAATTTAAAAATATTGCTATTTTCTTGATAACCATAATGTTTATCAAGTTTCTCATCAAAAATTTGTGTAGTCGTATCTATCATACAATTTGAGTATTGTATCATTCGGGCATATTTTTCAGGAATGGGTTGGTTAGAAAACTCCTCTATGAAATAGAAAGCATTCAAAGATGCTTCAGAATATTCACTCTTCTCTGAATAATTATATATCCATTTATTTTTTAAGGGATTATTTTGTTTATCATGTGTATGAATTGTATAGTCTTCAACACCAATGCTATTGAACGTGGTTACATTTTTTTTATCATAATCTATGTAACTGTATCTTACAATCAATAATTCTTTATGAATTTCTGCCTTTTTATATTTTTTTATAAAATCATCAAAAGAAATCTTATTGTCTAAATCTAATTTTGCTTTATTAGCGTTATTACCACTCAAAGAAATATAATGAGCTTTTCCTTGCATTTGAGATAAGTAAGTTTGATTTAATTCACAGACTTTAAACTTGAGATTCAAAGAGTCTACAATTTTCTTAAGAGGCTTTATGGTTTCATCAGAGTAAATCAATCCATTGCCTAATATATTAAATTCGGTGTTTTGGGCAAAAGCAGAATGTCTCATCCATAGGGCTAGGAAAAGAAAAATAGATTTCATAGAGTTATAGCGTTTAAAATGAATAGCTTAAGCAATATAACAAGATTTCTTAATATTAAAATAAAATAGACAATAAAAATGGATAACCTAAAAACTAAGTTATCCACATAAAATGTGAGAATATTACCTTACCATTTCAGCGTTTTCTTTTCTAAGAAATAAGCTATTCCTTTTTTACAATCTTCGCTTTCTCGAGCGTGAGCATTTTGCTTTGCTGCAAAAGAAAGAGCCTCTTTGAGAGCCATTTCTTGGACTTGAGCAATCATTTGTTTGGTCGTTTGCATACTCTGAGAAGAGTTATTTTCACAAAGACTTTGAGCAAATGTTTGGACTTTACCTTCTAATTCATTGGGTTCAACGATAAAATTGATTAAACCGTATTCCAAGGCTTTTTGAGCCGAAATCAAATCGCCTGAAAGTAACAATTCTTTGGCTCTGCCTTCTCCAATTTTTCTAAGCAAAAATACCATTACAATGGCAGGGATAAAGCCGATTTTTACTTCTGTATAGCCAAATTGAGCTTCGGGAACTGTAAAAGAAAAATCGCAAACCGTAGCCAAACCAGCTCCACCAGCAATGGCATGCCCATGAATTTGCCCAATGACTACTTTGGGATGTGTGTAAATAAGCTCAAAAAGTTCTTTGAGGTGTGAGGAATCTGCAAGATTTTCCTCAAAAGTATTTTTTTGAAGCGTTTGCAAATACTCTAAATCTGCTCCTGCACAAAAAACTTTTCCATTGGCCTTTAAAACAATTATTTTAGCATTATCGTCCTTTTCAGCCTGTCTAAAAGCTTTTTTTAATTCTTCAACTACTTTGAAGTTTAAAGCATTGCGTTTTTCAGCTCTATTGAGAGTAATATAAGCAATTCTGTTTTCTACGTGATAAGTTACAAACTCCATAAATTCATATTATTTTTATGAAAAATTACTCTTACTATTTTCTTTAGCTGCTTCCAAGTCATCACGCAGGTTTTTCTGAACAGCAATGGCTCCAAAAAGAGATAACATAAAAGCAAAAATATAAAACCCTTTTTCACTAGGTAAAATATTGGTATTCCAAAGACCTACAGCTAACAATACAATAGATAAAATTGTCCCAAACCAACAAATACCATAATAAATGTCAGTTACAGGTAAGCCTTCCATACGATCACGTACACTTTTTTGAAGAGAAACTACTGCAAAAAGCCCAAAAAATAAGACTGTAAAATAAAATCCTTTTTCGCTTAAAAGCATTTCGGCTCGCCATAGCCCTACTAAAAAACCAATAGCTCCTGTACCTAAGGCAATCCAAGAAGCAGCTACAAAAGCACCAGATGTTTTTCTAACCATATTTAAAATTGTTTTTAGACATAAAAAGAGTTACACGAAACTCTTGTGTAACTTTTAAAAATAAATAAATATTATTTTTTTTCAACTTTTTTGTAAGTAAGTGTATTGCCTCTACCCATATAAGAAAGAGATAAAGTTTTGTCATCTAACTCAAGAATATACCAACACATATCAGTTTTTGAACAAGAAATATATTTGTCTTTCTCTTTTGGAGGATTTCTTTCTTTGTTTGCTTCTTTGTCTAATGGATTTTGACATTCATCTGATAATACGAAAACTTCATCTTCTATACTTTTTTCACCGTCATAAATATCTTTTCTAAGATTGTTCTCAAAAACTACAAAACTTTTAGAATCATCAATACTTTGCCACTTACCTTGTAGCAAATCCATAGTTGATTTTGTCGTTTTTTCTTCTGTTTTAGGTGTAGAGGTTTGAGTTGATTTTTCTGTAGAATCTTTTTTATCTTCTGTTTTTTTTGATGCTTCTTTCCCACAACTTGCTAAAAAAGATGTAAAAAGGAGGGTCAATCCGAAGTGTACGATTTTTTTGTTCATAGAATTAAATCATAAAAGTGTAACAAATAATTTATTATTCTCCAGTGTATTCAATATGATTTGTAGTCTTTGTCATAGATATATGATAATAAAAACCTGCATCTCTGTATTCTTTAGGTAGAAGTCCAAATATACTATCCCATACAAAATATACAACTTTTCTTATCATATCTTCATGAACAAAAAAGCTCTCATCAAGAAACCCACTAATAAAGGCAACAGAGTGATTCATTTGAGGTGTTTCCTGATAGTATGGATATTCCTCCACGAACTTAATTTTGATATTTATAAAACCATAATTGGGAGTAATATATACATAATCACCTATTTTTTCAGCTTTATGTTCTTGATTTTTATTAAAAAAACGAGCTAATACAATCTTTTCTTTACGATTAATATATACAGATCTTTGAATATTATCTTCTATATCAACTTGTTCATCACCAATAACAATCTCTATATCGCAACTAAAGTCATTGTATATAAATTTTTCAAAAATCATGATTCATAAAATAAGAAAGGTGTACATTATAGTACACCTAAATTTATTATTATTTAAAGTTAATCAGTCCAACTCATAGGGTAATTTTCATCAACATATTCCAACGCTTCTTCTGTAATGAAAAGAGGTTTGAACGTGTCAATCATTACTGCATATTCATGTGTTTCTTTTGCTCCAATACTTTTTTCTACTGTTCCAGGGTGTGGACCGTGAGGCAAACCACCAGGGTGTAGGGTAAATGAACCTCTATCAATACCTTTTCTACTCATAAATTCACCTTCTGCATAAAATAAAACTTCATCAGAATCTATGTTGGAATGGTTATAAGGTGCAGGAACAGAAAGAGGATGGTAATCGAATAAACGAGGAACAAACGAACAAATTACAGCTCCACCACACTGGAATGTTTGATGAATAGGAGGTGGCATGTGTATTCTGCCAGTAATGGGCTCAAAATCGTAAATGGAAAATGTATAAGGATATAGAAACCCATCCCAACCAACTAAATCAAGTGGACTGTGTTCATAAACGTACTGATGAATAAAACCACCTTTTTTTATTTTTACAGTATATTCTCCTTTCTCTGTTTCTGTAACAAGTTCTTGTGGAGGATGAATATCTCTTTCGCAATAAGGAGAGTGTTCTAATAACTGCCCCAATTCGTTTCTATAACGTTTTACAGTTTCTATGGGAGTCATAGATTCTGTAATGAGCATACGAACAGGCTGATTATCAAAAACTAATCTGTAAATAGTAGTTCTTGGAATTACTACATAATCACCTTTTTGGAAACGAAGTCTTCCAAATTGAGAGTCTAAATATCCACTTCCATCATGGATATAAAGCAATTCATCAGCTTCACCATTTTTATAATAATAATCCATTTTGCAATTTTCCAAATTGCAGATAGCAATTCTCAAATCATGGTTTGCCATTAAAATTTTACGTCCTTCTAAGAAGTCTGTTCCAGTGTTTTTAGAAATAGACGTTTTGAGATGTGTTTGTAATAAAGGCCTGTCTGTGAGCATTTTCAAAGGTACAGGGATAGACTCCCCAACTTTTTTGATACGTGTAGGGGCATAGGTATGATATAAATTCGAATAAATGCCACTAAAACCTTTAGAACTCACAAGTTCCTCAAAATATAAAGAGTTATCAGGTTGACGAAATTGAATATGCCTTTTGGCAGGGATTTTACCAAGTCTATAATAGTAAGCCATAAGATTGCAAGTTTAATGAGATGTATCTTTGGCTTTCAATTTACAAAATCTTTGTGTTGTGCAAGATAAAATTACTTATTTTCTTTTGTTTGTATAGAGCCTATTCTCTAAATCATAAGGCTTTTATGACAAACTTTTGAATTTTAGTCAGAAATCAAAGTATTTCATAAAATTTGCACTAAATTTGTTTTATACTCAAAGCAAATATATTTCTAACCATGCTTTTTGATTTAACAGATATTATTTTTGAAAATAGAAATAAAATTTATGGAGCTTACAAACTCCGAAAAACATATCACAAATCACTTCTAATAGGGTTATTAACCAATATTCCTTTTATCATAGGTTTTATTGTTTGGATAAAATGGGAAAATCCTAAAAAAGTTGAAAAAGAAGACTTACAAGAACATATTGTTTTCTTGCAAGTCAATGATGTAGAGCTCTCTGATATAGAAGATATGCCTGTTTTGGTAGAACCCCAAATGCCTCAATTGCAACAAACTAAAAATTCTGACAACGATAAAAAAGAAGAAAGCCAAGAAAAACAAGATACTCAGAAAGAAATAAACATAAAAGAAGAAACTGACCCTAAAAAAGACGAAAAGAAAACTGAAGATAAAAAGCAAGAAGAAAAAAAAGGTGAAACTAACAAAGAAAATATAGCTCCAGTGCTTTACTCAAAGGATATTTGGAGCATATACATCAAAAAAAATTTAGTTTACCCTGAGCAAGCTCTCAAAGAAAAAAAGGAGTGTAAAGTATCTGTTACAGTTGTCATTCAAGAAGATGGGAGCATTAAAGTAGAAAGAGACAGACCTATTTATGGATGCGAAGACTATTTCAATGATGAAGTAAAGAGATTGATAAAAAATGCTCCTAAATTTGTACCTCCTACCAATCAAGAAGGGCAACCTCAACGAAAGATTGCCATAGCCATAGAGTTTAACTTACCAAAGTAAAATTTATGTTAATCCATGTAAGAAAAGTATAAAAATGTAAAATTATGTCCAAACTCTTGAGATAGAAGCTCCATGAACTTTACCTGTTTTTCTATCTATTCCTGCCTGAATAAATAAACCTGAAATACTATCAGCATCTGGATATTCGTAAAAATATAAACCTGTACTTTCACTCCAAAAAACATGTTCAATACTCAATAATTGATCACCTTTTATTTCAATAGCATATTCATCATCAGGCTTTAGGTATTTTTGAGCACCAACTCTATTCCAACCATATTCTGTCCATAAATACCACCATGTAATATCTTGTTTAGGGTATTCTAATGGCGAAAAAGCTTCACTTTTTTTATCTATGGGAAAGGATGGTGTTCTTATAAAGCCATTGATAAAACTTGAGTTTTTGAGATAATCCATAAGAGTATCATGAATAGAATTATTGATAAGGTCTAATTCAAAAAAATCAAATTCAGGATCACCTTCATCACTAAAGTTTCTAATTGTAAAACCATTGTTCTGAAGAGCTTTGATAAACTCTTTAAATGTTGAAATATGCTGATGAAATAAGGAAGAAAGTTCAGAAACAGGTTTCAATATTGCATCAGGGTATTTAGCAACAGCTTTTGGTGGAGGAGTAGCTTTTCCATAAATAATTAAGTCCACACCACTCATCATTTTATTATAAACTACTTTAGCTCCCAAAGCAAAGGCCATACATCGATATGTATAATAATCATCAACATCGCCAAAAAAAATGCTTTTGTCTGTTAAAAAATTGTCTAAAGGAGTTTGATTTTCTGTTAAGCTATTGAATGTATTAGCATGTTTTTTTAATGGAAGCATACAATATTGTGTTTGAGTAAAAAGTAAATATAAAAAAAAGAGCTTTAGAAAAATATCCTAAAGCTCTTTTTTAGTTTTTAAAATTTTAGAAACTATATCTCAAACCAAATTGAGCTTGCCATACAGAACGAATACTTGTAGAATTCAAGAATTTATTAAATCCAGCTTTTGCATCTTCAATTACAACACTACCATTTGCTTCCTGACGAGCAGAAACAACTTCTATATCGCTGTTGAAACGATACAAAATGTTTCCAGTTAAATTATCATAAGAAACAGCTTGGACTGGGTTGGTTCTACCAAATTGGATAAGTCCCCAGTTTTTATTCAATAAATTTCCAACATTAATAATATCCCAAGTGATTTGTACTTGATGCTTCATTTTTTTGCTTGGAGCATTGACTGTATGAGTAAAACGTACATCAAAACGATGATTCCAAGGAGCAACAGCACCATTACGTTCTGCAAACTGTCCTCTACGATTTTTTAAACTTTTTTCACTTTCAATAAAGCTATTGAATCCTTCCCATTGTTTGTCTGATGTAAGAGTATAAGAAGCTGTACGAATAAGCTCTCCATTAGTATTGGTAAATCCAAAACGGCTTACATCTACATCTCTTGAGTGGTTTTGGAATTGAATTTCAGATGCATTACGAGGAACATAAATTAATTCGTTGTTGTTGATACCATCTAAATTGATGTCTGTTACAGTACCACCAGAAGCAGTTGCTACTAAGAAAGAATAATTGTTACCCATTTGTCCATTATAGAACATGGCTAATTGAGAAGTACCATATTCATTCCAATTTTTTGTATAACCAAATGCTACAATAGCTCTATGACGAACATTGAAATCACTTTCTGCAACCAATGGTGTGTTAGGGCTGTTAGCACCTGTTCTTGTTAAGTTAAAGTTAGAAGATGAAACTGAGTTTGTCGCACTCAAAGCATCTTTAGCAATAGAATAAGTATAAGCTACATTACCAAAAAAGTTCTTAGCATTTTTACGTAATTGAGCTGTTGCACTATACTGCAAACCTGCATTCGTATTTTCAAGAACATAAACACCCGTAAAATTTGCAGGATCAATTAAACGAGGACCTTGTCCAAATGTTCCAAATATGGGTCTATTTTCGTTATTCAATACACCTTGCTGACCAGCCAAGTTAATATTTCTAAAGTACATATCATTCAATGTTCTTGTATAAATAAACTCTGCTGTACCTACTAAGCCCCAAGGCAATTTTTGGTCAACACCTAAACTTGTACGAAATACTTGGGGTAAACGTAAGTTAGGATTGGTAAGGTTTACAAGAGATGTTCCACCTTGAACGCCTGCTCCAGGAGGTAAATAATTAGGATTTGTTAAAATAGCATCTCTTTGAGCTTGTGTCAAACCTGTAAAAATAGCATTCAATTGTCCTTGATCTTGGATGTTTACTTGTCCAAAATCTACACCACTATTGCTATATTGGTTAGAAAGCCATACAAAAGGAGGGCGACCAGCAAAGATACCAGTACCACCACGAACTTGTGTTTTACCATCACCTTTTACATCCCAATTGAATCCAACTCTTGGAGACCAAAGAATCTTAGGAGAGGGGGTTTCATCATTACGAATACCAAATTGTTCTTCAAATAAAGGATTTCTGCTTACATCACCTAACATTACTGGTAAATCACCACGTACGCCTAACGTGAGGCGAAGTTTATCATTTACATTCCACTCATCCTGAATATATAAGCCAAATTGTACAGCTGCCCATTTAGCACTTTGTCTACTATCAGATGTTCTAGAATAATTCTTTAAATAACTAATAGGTATACCAGACTCTAAACTAAAATTAGGAGCAGTAGGATCTACTTGTCCAGTTACTGGATCTCTTGGTGCAAATACAGAAGCAAATCCCCACTCACCAGCAGCAGCCTGAATAAATAAGTTGTCAAAGAAATATAATTCATTTCTTGTTCCAAATAACAAGGTATGTTTTCCTTTAAACCAAGTGAAATGGTCTGTAATTTCTACCAAATTTTGACGGAGACTATTTGCTCCTCTAATTCTGTCTAAACCTGTTACAACTGTACCAATAGTTGCATTGTTTACACGCATACTTGGAAAATCTCTACCTTCATTGTCACTCAAATCATAAATATTGGTATAACCTAATCTGAATTCATTACTCATTTTGTTGTTAAAACGGCTTTGAATTTCAAAAACAGTGGTATTAGTTGTGTTTGTGATACGATAGCCAGAACTTGGAAAAGAATAAGTTGTACTACCTCTGAAAATTTCTTGAGAAAAAGCTCTAATAAAATTATGACGGAGCGTAAGAGTGTGTTTATCACTTAAGTTAAAATCCAAACGACCAAATATTTTATTATTATTTTGGATATTATCAAATGTACTGGCAGGATCTCCAGGATCATAGTTAAATTTCTGAATATGAATATTACGAATGTCATTTAATTCTGTAATAAGATTATTAAGAATAGCAGGATTACTTCTAGTAAAGAATGGCAACTCAAATAAGTTTGGTTCTGTACGTCTGCCAATTTCGCCATTTACAAAGAAAAATAATTTATTCTTCAAAATAGGACCACCTACTCTAAATCCATACTGGTTGTCTTTAAAATTTGTAACAGTAAGTGTTCCATCTCCAATACGTCTTCCTACTAAATCCTGATTTTTGAGAAATGTATAAACAGAACCTTCAATTTCGTTTGTACCACTACGAGTTACAGCATTTACACCACCACCAATAAAACCACTCTGACGAACATCATAAGGAGCAATAATTACCTGAATTTCTTTGATAGCATCTAAGCTAACAGGTTGAGAACCAGTTCTTCCGCCAGGTGTTCCTCTGTCATTCAAACCAAAAACGTCATTGTTTACAGCACCATCAATCATTACATTGTTGAAACGGTTGTTTTGTCCTGCAAAGGAAAGTCCTCCATTTGCCTGAGCTGAAAACTGAGGAGTTAATCTCACAAAATCATCTAAACCTCTTGAAATAGTAGGTAAAGAGTTGATTTCTTCGTTGGAGATGTTAGTAGAAGCTCCTGTTCTAGAGGCATCAAATATTTTATCTTTTGTTCCAACAACCTCAATACCAGAAATTTCCTGATTGTCTTCAGCCAATGAAAAATTTAGTTTAAGGGTTTGTCCCAGTTGTAAAGAAATATTGGATTGCTTATTGGTTTTATAGCCTATCGCCTCAATAGTGATGGTATATGGACCTCCAACTCTTACATTTGGTAGAAAATAAGCACCATTTTCGTCAGTTACTGAGCCATATTTAGTGCCTGTTGGTTCGTGAATAGCAATAACAGTAGCACCTGCAATAACTTGATTTTTAGTATCTTTTGCTGTACCTGTTACAGATGCAGTTGTTATCCCTTGCCCCTGAACATTCAAACTTGCAAATACTAAAATACATGCATAGGTTAGGTAAAGTAGAATTTTTCGATTCATAAGAATTTTAATAGAATAATTAGACATTTCTTTCCAAAAGTGCAAAGTTACAATATATGTACTGATTGCCAAGACTTCTTCTATTAATTTATCATTAACACTTCTCAAAAACTTTGTAAAAGACATGTAAGTTTTAAGTAAATTAAGAAAAAAATAAATAATTTTTTCTTCTTATCTTTGCGACAAAAAAAAGATACCCTGATGAAAAAATATTACTGCTTATGGTTGGTAGCTTTTATAAGCTTAACCCTTCATGCCCAGATACCCGCAGGATACTATAATACTGCGACAGGTACAGGATACACCTTGAAAACACAATTATATAATATTATTAAGAATCATACAGTGGTTTCTTATGGTACATTGTATTCTTGTTATCAAGGTACCTATAATGGTAATGCAACAGATAAAAAGCCAAATGGAAAAGTTTGGGATATGTATTCGGACATTCCAAACGGAACACCTCCTTATGAATATAATTGGAATCAAACTTGTGGCAGCTATTCAAATGAAGGTGATTGCTTTAATAGAGAACACTCCTTACCTCAGTCTTGGTTTAATTCAGCTTCACCAATGGTTTCTGATTTATTTCATGTTTATCCTACAGACGGGAAAGTCAATGGTATCAGAAGCAATTTTCCTTTTGGAACAGTAACCAATCCTACACAAACCACCCAAAATGGGAGTAAATTGGGGCCTTGTTCATTTGCTGGTTACACAAGTACTGTGTTTGAACCAAGAGATGAATACAAAGGTGACTTTGCTCGTACATATTTTTATATGGCTACTCGTTATGAAGATGTAATAGCTGGTTGGCAAACTAATGGTAATGCTGATAATGTGTTTAATGGAACATCCAATCAAGTTTTTGATACTTGGCAATTAAATTTATTATACCAATGGCATATTCAAGACCCTGTAAGTCAAAAAGAAATAGATAGAAACAATGCTATTTACACTATCCAAAATAATAGAAACCCTTACATAGACCGTCCTGAGTGGGTAGCTACTATTTGGGGTTTTGGTCCTGTTTCTCCTGCTGTAAATTTTGCAAGTGCAACAGGCTCTATACAAGAGCCTGCTTCAGGAACAAGAACTTATTCTGTAAATATTTTAGCTAATACAACAGCCAATAACCCTTTTACTGTAAATATTTCTGTGGATGGAGCAGGTTCTACAGCAGCAACACCCAGTGATTATACTTTTTCTACGACTTCTGTAACTTTTACAGGTTCAGAAACTTCTAAAACAATTCAGGTAACTGTAAATAGCGATGGAAATACAGAACCTGATGAAACATTGAAGTTAGTTTTATCATCACCTACCAATGGAATGGCTCTTGGAGGTACAACAGCTCATACCATAACAATAAAAGATGTTTCTGCTACAACTTCTACCGTTGAAACTTTTGACCCTTGTACAAATCTGAATACATGGAAAGCTTTTAGTGTAACAGGTACTCAAGTATGGGCATGTACTACAAGTGGGTTTGGTGGAACAAGTGGAGCTCAAATGAATGGATTTAGTGGCTCTGCTCAAAATAATGAAGATTGGCTCATCTCACCTGCTCAAACAGTTACAGCTACATCAAAAATATCATATCGTTCAAGAGCAGATTTCTCTGGACCTGTTTTAGAATTATTTGTTTCATCAAATTACTCAGGTTCAGGAACACCTACTGCAGCTACTTGGACGAAAATAAATACAGCCACTTTTGCAATACCTTCGGGTAATTCTGCTGGAACATGGGTTTATACACAAGACCTTGATATTTCTGCTTATACAGGTGCCAATCGTTATTTTGCATTCAAATATACTTCTACTACTGGTACAAATACAGCAGCTCGTTGGACTTTAGATGATATTGGTTTTTCAGGAAATTCTGGTTCTGTGGGCATTCCTCCAGCATTAATGGCAACTGGCAGTCTTGTGAATTTTGGTAGTATTGTTGTAGGTTTGACATCTACAAATCAAAGTTTT
This sequence comes from bacterium 336/3, assembly GCA_001281695.1. Taxonomy (NCBI): domain Bacteria; kingdom Pseudomonadati; species bacterium 336/3. The sequence continues at coordinate 1,107,018 of LJIE01000001.1, forward strand.
GTAGTTTCAGGAACCAATTTAACAGGAGATGTAGCTGTAGAGGCACCTGCTAATTTTCAGGTTTCTAAAGATGGTATAACTTTTAGTAGTACTATTATATATGTGTCAGGTACAGATTTTACATTACCAACACTTACTAATAAAACTGTATATATTCGTTTTGCTCCAAACTCGGGTGTTGATGGCTCTAAAGATGGAGATGTAGCAATTAGTTCGCCATTAGCATCTACTATATATTTGACTGCTGAGGGTACAGAAACAGGTAATGGTTCTGCTCAAATACAGTTTAAAGGCATAACAAGTGATGTGGTAGAAGGTAATAATAAAATTGTATTGCTGGATATTAGCCCTGCTCCTACAAGATTAACATCTTTTACAGTTAAAACCAGATTTTTGGGTGGAATCTCAATGGATGATTTTACAAGTACTCCTAATTTGAACACAACAGATTCTACTTTTACGATTAATATCCCTATAGGAGCAACACAAAGTTCCTTCATTATCAATGCAAAACAAGATACTCAAACAGAAACAAATGAAGCTTTAGAGTTCAGAATAATAGGAACAGCAGCAGGTTTGAGTTCAGCAGGACAAATTACACATAGACTTAATTTCTTGGATACTGATGTAACTGCTATTGATGATTATATTTCTGAAAATACAGTATTATATCCAAATCCATCCTCAGAAATGTTGTATATCAGAACACCTTTAGAGCAATATACAATCGAAATAGTTGATGTTTTGGGTAAAAAAATAGATACATTCAATACATCCAGAGAAATCAATCTGAAAAATTTTACGGAAGGGGTTTATTTTGTAAAACTCAAAACTGATGGAGGAGTTGTAACTAAAAGACTAATTATCAAAAGATAAAATTACTGAGCCTTGAAACCTAATTAATAAGTTTCAAGGCTTTGTTATGTGTTTTAATAACATACAATTAACAACTAATCCAAAAACATTTCATAATTTTGCGAGCATTTTTACTTTAGTATTCAACAAACAAAGTTTTATATGAAACAAAAAAATTACACAAGTCTTATACTACTCCTTTGCTTATGGGTATTAGGTGTAGGCAATGTGAAAGGACAAATACTTACAGAACAGTTTAATTATGGAGCAGTATCTGATAGTCTCAGCTTTATTTCTGGAACAGTATGGAATGGACATAGTTTAGGAGGAGCTTCTTTAACCAATCCAATTCAATATGTAGCTGGTTCAAATTTGAGTTTGGGTTCTTACCCTACCTTGGGAGGCAAAGTGACTTTTACTACATCAGGGCAAGATATTAATAGTACATTGTCTTCTGCGGTTACATCTGGGACACTGTATTATTCTTTTTTGGTAAATATTACAAGTGCACAGACAGCAGGAGATTATTTTATTCATACAGGACCAAGTCCAATAGGTAGTGGTTTTAATAATAGAGTTTTTGCTCGTTTAAGTGGTGGAAATTTACAATTTGGTATTCAAAAAACTAGTACAGGTCCTGCAACTTATGGAACAAATAACTATTCTACAGGTACAACTTATTTAATAGTTGTTAAATATCAGTTTAATACAGGAAGCACTACAGACGATGTATCTAGTCTATATGTATTTACTACTACAGCTCCTTTGACAGAACCTGGTGCAACAGAAGCAACAAATAGTGCAGGAACTGACCCTACATCACTCCAAACCATAGCCATCAGACAGGGAACAGCTGCAAATGCTCCTGCTGGAGAAATAGATTATATACGTGTGGGTACAACTTGGGCAGATGTTACATCTGTACCTTCTGCTACACCTACTATCACTTTAGGTTCTACAAGTTTAACAGGTTTTACTACTACTGTGGGAACACCTTCAACAGCACAACAATACGGAGTATCTGGTTCAAACCTTACAGGTTTTCCTAGTGATATAGTAGTGACAGCTCCCACAGGTTATGAAGTATCATTGACATCAGGCTCTGGATTTTCAGGTTCTGTGAATGTGGCTTATACAAGTGCAACACTTTCTAACACAACAATCTTTGTAAGAATAGCAGCGAGTGCAAGTGTTGGTTCACCCAGTGGAAATATTACCAATGCAGGTGGTGGAGCAACTACCCAAAATGTAGCTGTAAGTGGTACTGTAAATGCTCCTCCAGCTACACTCACAGTGAACCCTACAAGTTTGAGTGGTTTTACAACAGTAACAGGCACAGCATCAACTGAACAATCTTATACTTTGAGTGGCACAGATTTAACAGGTTTCCCAGCTAATATTACAGTAACAGCACCCACAGGTTATGAAGTATCATTGACATCAGGTTCTGGTTTTGCGGGTTCTGTGAATGTGGCTTATGCAAGTGCAACACTCTCTAACACAACAATTTTTGTAAGAATAGCAGCGAGTGCATCAGTAGGCTCTCCTAGTGGAAATATCACCAATGCAGGTGGTGGAGCAACCACTCAAAATGTTGCTGTAAGTGGAAATGTAAACCCATTAACTCCTACATTGAATGTAAATCCAACATCTCTTTCAGGCTTTACAACAATTACAGGCACAGCATCAGCAGAGCAATCTTATACCTTAAGTGGAACAAACTTAACAGGCTTCCCTGATAACATACTAGTTACAGCCCCTACGGGTTATGAAGTATCATTGACATCAGGCTCTGGATTTGGAGGTTCTGTGAATGTGGCTTACACCAGTGCAACACTTTCTAATACAACTATTTTTGTAAGAATAGCAGCGAGTGCAAGTGTTGGCTCACCTAGTGGAAATGTTACCAATGCAGGTGGTGGAGCAACTACCCAAAATGTAGCTGTAAGTGGTACTGTAAATCCTGTTCCTACACCAACATTAACAGTAAATCCAACAAGTTTAAGTGGCTTTACCACAACAGCAGGTACAGCATCAGCTAATCAATCATATACATTGAGTGGAGTTAATTTAACAGGTTTTCCTAGTAATATAGTAGTGACAGCACCCACAGGTTATGAAGTATCATTGACATCAGGTTCTGGATTTGGAGGTTCTGTGAATGTGGCTTACACCAGTGCAACACTTTCTAACACAACAATCTTTGTAAGAATAGCAGCTAGTGCAAGTGTTGGTTCACCAAGTGGAAATGTTACCAATGCAGGTGGTGGAGCAACTACCCAAAATGTAGCAGTAAGTGGTACTGTAAATGCAGCACCTACAGTAGTACCTATTGCAAATATTCGTAATGCGATAGATGGAAGTGGAGCACAAGTCGCTCCTTATGCTGCTGGTACAGCAGTCATGATACAAGGACAAATTTATGGTGTAAATAGAAATATTGATGCAACTGTAGCCAATGGTACAAAGCAAAAATTTGAATTCACAGTGATAGATAATAGTACAGGTAGAAATGGTATTGTGATACGTTCAACAGGAACAGTGGATATTGCCCCTGTTGATATGTTGGAAGGAGATAACATCACAGTATCAGGAACAGTGAGTCAATTTAATGGTTTAACTCAAATTACAGCTACTTCTGTAACAAGAAATAGCACAGGTAACACTCGTAAAACACCTGTGAGTGCTACTGTAATTGCAGAAAATGAAGAATCTCAATTGATTAGACTTACAGGGGTTACAGTAACGGCTTGGCCTACACTTCCTCATACAGGTTCGGGTGTGAATGCAACTATTACTGTGGGTGCAAATACTTATACGCTTCGTATTACATCTGCAAGTGAACTATTTAATAAATCAGTAACAGACGTTTTTGGTACTGGAGCAACTCTGCCTGTAAATAATGTAACTATGGTTGGTTTAGGAGGTCAGTTTGATAATGCTTCTCCTTTTGATTCTGGTTATCAGTTATTTGTAACGAAACTTTCTGATGTAACCATTCCACCTCCAATTATTCCTGCAATTAGTACAAATGCACCCAGCACAGGTTTAGATTTCGGAAATGTTGCTAAAAATACTGTTTCAACATCTCAAACTTATAAACTGATAGGTAAAGATTTGCCTACTACAGGTTCTAATTTGAATGTAGTTGTAAATGTTCCTAATAATTTTCAAGTATCTAAAAATAATACAGATTTCTTCTCTACAATTTCTTTTACAAATGCAGAAGTAAATAATGCAGGAACCACAGGTTTGGATGTATATGTTCGTTTTGCACCAGTATCTGACATTGATGGAGCCAAAGGTGGAGATGTAACACACTCTGTACCTTCAATTGTTCCTACTCTTAATGCGAATGTTGCTGTAAAAGGTGTACAAACAGCACCATTGAGTATTGCAGATGAACTTGCAAGTCAAGTAAACATTTATCCTAATCCTACAAATGGAATGACTATTAAAATAGATGCTCCTCAAGATTTTGTAGTTGAAATGTTAGATATAACAGGTAGAAAAGTGGCTAATTTTAATAGTTCTGAGCCTAAATTATCAGATAATTTACCTAATGGATTGTATTTCTTGCAATTTAGCAATGGAACTACTAAGTTTGTAAAACGTTTGGTTATACAAAAATAAAAAATACATAAGTCTTGGGAATATTCATTTCCCAAGACTTATTTCATAAAGCAAACAAATCTAATATGAAAAAAATATACTTTTTTGTATTCTTTCTTGTGATAGGAAAGGCTTTCGCTCAAGTAGAGCCAATAGGAACAGCAAGAGTGAAATCGAATGGTAGTGTGGTTACAGTAACTGGAATAGTTACTAATGATGCTGCTCATGATAACCGTAATAGGAACCGTTGTTTCCAAGATGCTACGGGTGGTTTAAATATTTTTGCTCAAAACTCTGCCACTGCACCAACATTACAATCTCTTAAACCTGGTGATAGTGTTGTTGTAACAGGGACACTTGCAGAATTTAATAATTTGAAGCAACTAGTAGAGCCACTTACAATAACAAGAGTTGCAGAAAATAAAACAGTGCCTAAAGCAAGAGTTGTAACTATTGCTGAATTACAGAATCCCGCAGTAGCAGAACTTCTTGAAAGTATGTTGGTTAGAGTAGAAGATGTTGTATTTGATACTGGAGATGCTATTTTTGGAAGTGGTACAGCAGGAAGAAGCTATGATTTTGACGACCCTAAAAGTCCTGTAAGTGGTAACTGTTTTCCAGTATCAGCAGATTGTAACAATGGTCCAATATACAGAATAAACCCAGGAAATCCTTTGGTTGGAACTGATATTCCTAAAGGAACAGTTAGTTTATCAGGTTATTTAGGGCAATTTGCTGCTGCATACCAAATTACAGCAAGAGGAAGACAAGATTTAGAGTTAGGTTTAGTGATAGAAAATGTATTGCAAGAATCTATTAAACTAAATTCATTCAAATTAACCTTTACAACCAATCAAAAAGCGAAAACTCGTGTACGTTGGGGAAGTATTTTCCTAGTAGATGTTAGTACAACCGACCCTACAAACTATGTAGCAAATTATGATACGACTTTTGTGGGTGAAACCAATATCACAGACCTAAATACAAATCATGAAATTAATATTACAGGTTTGAATGAAGCATCATTGTATTTTGTAGAGATTTTTTGTCAGAATGCTGAGGGGAATAAAAACACAATAGTTGGTGATGTATATGCAACGGCATCTCAATCAACAGGAGATATTAAAGTGTTTTTTAATAGAACTGTAGATGGATCTTTTTCTCGTAATGGTGCTGTACCATTTGTTACTACTGATATGGCTCAAGTAATAGCTGACTATATCAATAAAGCTCAAGTTTCTGTAGATGTTTCAATATACAATGCTAATACTGCTGGAGCTACTAAAATTGCAACAGCATTGAACAATGCTCAAACGAGAGGCGTACAAGTAAGATATATCTTTGGTGGCGAATCTGCGAATACAGCTAACACTTTGATACCTAATATTTTGAAAATGCGTGATAGAAATACTGGTGGAGATGCTGCATTACAAAGAACAGGAACAGGTAATCATAATAAATTTGTTGTAATAGACCCTAATAGTACTCTTAACTCTTATGTGATAACAGGTTCTGGAAACTATACAGATAATAACTTATTTACAGACCCTAATAACTTTTTAGTCATTCAAGATCAAACATTGGCTCGTGCTTATAGAACAGAATTTGATGAAATGTGGGGAGAAGGACCTGTGAGTTTGGCAAACCCTGATCGTCAGAAAAAATCTCGTTTAGGAGCTCAAAAAATTAAAAATACACCTTCTAAATTTGTAATTGGTGATAGAGTAGTAGAACTGGCATTTTCACCTAGTGATAAAACTACCAATACTATCCGTAAAGCAATCTATAGTGCTGATAATGATGTTCGTTTTGGATTACTTCTTATAACATCAGACGACTTACGTACACCTTTGGATTCTATGCAAAATGTAGGATGGGACGTAAAAGGTCTCATTGATGATGAAAATGCTGTGGCTGAGACATCTCCATTGGTTCAAGGAAGTGATTTTGTTTGGTTAAGAGATAAAGGTGTCAATGTAAATGCTTATGTAAGTTCTACAAGTCAGTTACACCACAAATATGTGGTAATAGATGCAGTCCGTACTAATTCTGATCCTCAAGTAGTTACGGGTTCTCATAACTGGTCTTCAGGAGCTGAAACATCAAATGATGAGAATACTCTTATCATTCATGATGCTAAAATTGCCAATATGTATCGCCAAGAGTTTGGGCAACGTTGGTTTGAAGCAACAGGAATTAGAGATGCTTATGTATTGGCTTTAGACGAACCCACAAACGAAAAAGGTGCTGTTATCTATCCAAACCCATCACAAGGTGTATTCAAAATCCAATTTGATAGAGTTGTAAATTCAGAAATTCATGTGAAAGTTGTTGATTTACAAGGTAAGACCATAGAAAATCAAATAATAAATATGGATAGCTCACAATTTGAAATGGAAACTAATCTACCAAAAGGTATGTATGTTTTACAAATTCGTGTAGGCGAAAAGACATTTACTCGTAAAATGGTGGTTACCAAATAATCCTAAAAAGTATTTAAAGATATGAAAAGAAATCTTATATATTTGTTTTTTGTAGCTCTGATAGCTATTTCTTGTAAAGAGGCAAAAGTTGTAGAGCCATTGACATTGTCACAGACTATCCAAAAAATGTGGAAAATTAAAAGCGTACAAGTTACAGAAAATGGCTTGCCTGCTGATAATTTAACTGTATACAATGGGTTTACGATAGAGTTTGTAGGAGAAAAATACTATGTAAGCAATGGTAATGATGCTTTCCCAAATAGCCAAGGGCTTTGGGGCTTTAACGACCCCAATTTAAATACTATCGAATTTGATGGAGGAGTTATAGCAACTGTAAGTAAGTTTAATGCAAGTGAGCTAAATTTTACCTTCACACGTAAAGGTAGTACTGTAAATGGTAGAATTCCTGATAGAACTTTTACCTTTGAATTAGTGGCTTTTAAATAAAAGGAAATATAGGTTTTTGCCTAAAAAACAAAATTTTTTTCTGAAAAAATTATGATTGTTTTTAGAAAATATTTTATATTGCATTAAATTATTGAGACTTCTCTATTTAAAATTTAAAAAAAGTAACGTTATGAAAAATACGAAAATTTTACTATTCCTAATGCTTCTTGGTGTTGTTTTTTCTGCTGGTAAATGTAAGAAAAAAGATAAGGATGAAAATCCTGTTGGTGTAAAAGGTAATTGGAAAATTACTGCTATTACTAATAGTGCTAATCAGACTCCAGCTAATTTAACTTCTTTATTAGAGGGTACATTTACTGGTGGTGATACAAGCTATGAGTTTAAAAATAATTCTGGTACTAGTGTAGAAAGTGGTTCTTATACTTATGATGCTACTGCTAACACTTTAAGCTTTACACCTAGTGGAACATCAGTATTTACAGGTGGTGCAACTGCTTATACAGCTAAAAGCACACTTACATCTACAACACTTCAGTTGGTTGTAAACATTGCTGCTCCTAGCAAACCAGAAAACAACCTTACTATCAGTCTTACAAAACAACAATAAGATATTGATAACCAAGCAAAAAGGCGAAATTTTTAAAAATTTCGCCTTTTTTATTTTCTCATTTTTTCAAGAAAAAATTAGATTCTTGAAAATGAGTTCCATAAAAAAAAACCTAATAAAAAACCTTACATTAGGAAACCTTTTTTCAAAAAAAAACATTATTTTTGATAACTACATTCCCTAAAATTACGTAATCATCACTGACACTATTACATTAAATTTGTTATATCCATTATTCCTAATGTATATGATAAATCTGTTAATTTATTGTTTTTTGGTTTCACTATAAAATATAAAAATTCGTGCTTGTACAAAAAAGAGATGGTCGTTTGGAGTCAGTAAAATTTGACAAGATTACTGCCCGTATCGAGAAATTGTGCTATGGCTTAAACATGAAATATGTTGAGCCCGTGGAAATCGCCAAGCGTGTTATCAATGGAATTTATGACAAAATTCCTACAACTGTTTTAGATGAATTGGCTGCTCAAATGGCTGCTTCTCTTACTACGGTTCACCCAGATTATGCAATATTAGCAGCTAGGATAGCTATTTCTAATTTGCATAAAGAAACCAGTAAGTCTTTTTCAAATACAATGAAAAGACTTTATGAGTACATTGATCCTAAAACAGGCGAAAATGCAGGACTGATAGCTAAAGATGTTTATGAAGTAATCAGAAAGAATGCAGCTCTTTTAGATTCTTCTATTATCTATGATAGAGATTATCAGTATGACTATTTTGGCTTCAAAACACTGGAAAGATCGTATCTTTTACGTACAGATGGTAAAGTAGCAGAACGCCCTCAACACATGTTGATGCGTGTGGCTGTTGGTATTCATAAAGATGATATTGATGCTGCCATAGAAACGTATAATTTGCTTTCTGAGAAGTGGTTTACGCATGCAACGCCTACACTATTCAATGCAGGTACACCTAAGCCACAACTTTCTTCATGTTTCTTATTAACTATGAAGGGAGATTCTATTGATGGAATTTATGATACTTTAAAGCAATGTGCTAAGATTTCTCAGTCAGCTGGCGGAATAGGTTTAGCTATCCATAATATCAGAGCAACAGGCTCTTATATTAAGGGAACGAATGGATATTCTAATGGAATTATCCCTATGCTTAAAGTATTTAATGATACAGCTCGTTATATTGATCAAGGTGGAGGAAAGCGTAAAGGTGCATTTGCTATTTATATAGAGCCTTGGCATGCTGATGTAATGGATTTCTTACAATTACGTAAAAATCATGGTGCAGAAGAATTGAGAGCAAGAGATTTATTTTATGCACTTTGGATTTCTGATTTATTCATGAAGCGTGTAGAAGCCAATGAAACATGGTCTTTGTTCTGCCCTAATGAAGCTCCTGGACTTTCAGATTGTTATGGAGATGAATTTGAAAGACTTTATGAAAAATATGAGTCTGAGGGTAAAGCAAGAAAAGTTGTAAAAGCTCAAGACTTATGGTTTGAAATTCTTGAATCTCAAATAGAAACAGGAAATCCTTATATTTTATTTAAGGATGCAGCCAATAAAAAATCTAATCAGAAGAATTTGGGTACAATCAAGTCGTCAAACTTATGTACTGAAATTATGGAATATACTGCTCCTGATGAAGTGGCTGTATGTAATTTGGCTTCTTTGGCATTGCCCAAGTACATCAACAATGGTAAATTTGACCATCAACGTTTGTATGAAGTAACCAAAGTTATTACCAAAAACTTAAATAAAATTATTGACATCAACTATTACCCTGTTCCTGAAGCAGAGCGTAGTAATAAACGTCACCGTCCTATTGGTATTGGTGTACAAGGTTTGGCGGATGTATTTATTATGCTGCGTATGCCTTTCGATTCGGATGAGGCAAGAGGTTTAAATAAAGATATTTTTGAAACTATTTACTATGCTTCTTTAGAGGCTTCTATGGAAATAGCAAAAGAGAAGGGATATTACGAAACATATCCAGGTTCTCCTATTTCACAAGGTATTTTCCAATTTGATATGTGGGGTGTAAAACCTTCGTCTGGTCGTTGGGATTGGGAAGCTTTGAGAGCTAAAATTTTAGAAAATGGCGTAAGAAACTCTTTGTTACTTGCTCCTATGCCAACAGCTTCTACGTCTCAAATTTTGGGTAATAACGAATGTTTTGAGCCATACACAAGCAATATGTACACTCGTAGAGTGCTTTCTGGAGAGTTTGTGGTAGTAAACAAACATTTACTCAACGATTTAATTGAGCTTGGTTTGTGGAATGAAAATATGAAAAACAAGCTCCAAGCTGCTGAAGGCTCTGTTCAGAACATCAAAGAAATTCCTGAGAATATCAAGGAAATTTATAAAACTGCTTGGGAATTGAAGCAAAAATCTATTTTGGAAATGGCAGCAGATAGAGGTGCTTTCATTTGTCAAAGTCAAAGTTTGAATGTGTTTGTTACAGAACCTAATTTTGGAAAACTGACTTCTATGCATTTTTATGCTTGGAAGCTTGGACTTAAAACAGGTATGTATTACTTACGTACACAAGCTGCAAGCAGTGCTATTAAATTTACTGTGGATACAAATGTATTACAAGAACAAAACACTCAAGAGTTGGTATCTGTTGAACAAAAACAAAAAGATATGATGTGCTCATTGGATGATCCAGATAGCTGTGAGGCTTGTGGAAGCTAAAATAGCTCTGAGATATAAGAATTAAAATAGATATTGTGGTTTGTGCATGCACAAACCACAAGTTTTTTATAGGCTATAGAACTAAAAAATATGGAATTAAAAACCTATACAAAAAGCCAATTGGCATTACGAAATGGGCAAGACAAACCTGAAATTTGGGTTGCATTTCAAGGAGTAATTTATGATGTAACCAAATCGAGATTGTGGAAAAATGGCAAACATTACGAACATTGGGCTGGACAAGACTTAACTGAAGAGCTTGAAGATGCTCCACATACTGAAAAAGTATTTGAAAAATTTGATATGGTTGGGAAACTTGTCTAAATAAATATAGAAAAATTTTGAAAAAATAGTTTTTATAACGTTCTTAAACAATGAAACAAAAATCAACTTTAATATGAACAAACTAAACTTTTTTCAGAAACGAGATTTTGGCGAAAATGTAAATTTTACTTTTCAATTTGTAAAGGAAAATTTTATTCACTATTTCGTAAATATTCTTATACTCAATATACCTATATGGATACTGATAGGTTTAGGTGTGTATGTGATGGCTGATAATTTAACAACAGTTTTAAACTCTTTGGGGTCAGGTGGAGTATTTTCTGTATTGGGGACACTTGTTATGTTTTTTATATTTGGTGTTTTATTTACTACTTATTCAGCATCTGTAGGGTATAATTATTATTTGCTCTACATGCAAAAAGGGCATAAGGGTTTTAGTTTACAAGAACTGCTTGCTAAAGCGATTGGCTCTATGATGAAATTATTAGTAGCCAATATCGTCTTGTTTGGTATTAGTTTGGGAGTATTTATTATTGCATCTTTTTTGTTTTCTCTTTTAGGAAAATTTGGAGTTATATTGATGCTTCCTTTATCTATTGTTGGTATTTACTATGCTATTCAATTGATCTTTTTTCAAATAATTGTTATTAGAGATAATAAATCAGCAATGGAAGCTATACAAAAATCTTTTTTCTTAGTAAAAGACAATTGGTGGCAAACTTTTGGTATATTAATTGTTTTTGGTGTGATAGGTCTTATAATTAGTTGGATAGTGCAATCTATTATGGGAATATTTGCAACAGAAGTAATTACACCTCAAGATCTTTTAGGAGGAAACTTTAATATGACAATAGGAACTATAATCATATATATTATCACTAATATTATTACATCTACATTGTCAGGAATGTTTTCTACAACGGCTGTTTTTGCCCAATATGGAAGTTTGGTGGAAGAGAAAGAAGGTGTACATTTAAAACAAAACATAGATAAATTTGGCACAACTCCTGATAATGAAAAAGAAGAAGAGGATTTTTAAGAAAAAATAAAATAGATAACTATACTTATACGTTTTGAAATAAAATATATTCATGCAACCATTTCAATCAGATGTAGAAGCAGCAGATGCCATAGCATCATCATACCAAAAGCTGCATAATGAAATATCAAAAGTTATTATAGGACAAGACGAAACTGTTCGATTATTACTTACTTCTATTTTTTCGCAAGGGCATTGCTTGCTTGTGGGTGTACCAGGGCTTGCGAAAACGTTACTTGTACAAACATTGGCTTCAGTATTAGACTTGAGTTTCAACCGTATTCAGTTTACGCCAGACTTGATGCCTTCCGATATTGTTGGCTCAGAAACATTGGACAAAGACCGTAATTTTCAGTTTTTGCAAGGTCCTATTTTTGCCAATATTATTTTAGCTGATGAGATTAACCGTACTCCTCCTAAAACTCAAGCAGCATTACTTGAGTCTATGCAAGAGTATGCTGTAACCATAGCAGGTAAAAAATATATGTTACCCAAACCATTCTTTGTGCTTGCAACACAAAACCCTATTGAGCAAGAAGGTACATATCCTTTGCCAGAAGCTCAATTAGACCGTTTTATGTTTAATGTACAACTGGGTTACCCTTCGTATATGGATGAGGTGAAGGTTGTAAAAAATACTACTTCAGGACAAACTGTGAACCTTCAAAAAATTATTGATGGAGAAATGCTTTTATATTTCCAGCAGTTGATACGCAAAGTAGTGGTGGCTGATAATGTGATAGAGTATGCTGTAAAGCTAGTTCATAAAACAAGACCCAATACCGAAAATGCTTCTAAAGAAGCTAACCAATATTTGGAGTGGGGAGCTGGACCAAGAGCTTCGCAATACTTGATTATTGGGGCAAAATGTAATGCTTTGCTTAAGGGCAAATACTCTCCTGATATAGAAGATGTCAAAGCTGTTGTAGAGCCTATTTTAAGACACCGTATTGTACGAAACTTTAAAGCGGAGGCTGAAGGTATCAGTATAGAAAATATTATTCAGGCCATTCTATAATATCTAAAAAAAACTTATTTTGGTGATCACAATTCACCTTAATCTTACTAAAAGCCAATGTCTGCTCTCATCAAAAATCTGAAATTATATCATTTACAGTTTTTGTTGGGAGCAATCTTTTTTACTCTTCTTGCTTGGGTTGCCATAAATTTCCATCAAAAAAAGCCATTAATCGCTGTTAATGAAAAATATAGATCTGTTATACAACGAAATATTTTAGAAGAAATCAAGATTTTAGAGCAAGAAGGTAGAGAAGTAGAGCAGTTCTTCCAAGAAGGGAATGCTATCAGTTTGGTAGAACTCAAAAGGAAACATGTATATCCCTGTGTAGTTTTTAACAACGAAAAACTCGTTTTTTGGTCTGATTTTAGATTTATTCCTGAGTATAATTTGATAGCAGGCAAATACGAAATTCAATTTTTGGAACTCAAAAATGGAATGTATTTGATACATAGGCAATATTTTAAAACGGCTGAAAGTAATAGTATTGAAATATATACATATCTGCCTATCTTCAGTCGGTTCAATATTGAAAATACATATTTACAAGCTGCTTATAATCAGGAGATAGTTCCTTCAGAAAAAATAACCATTAGTAGCAAGCCCTCCAAAACAAATATATTTTCTAATAAAGGTAATCTTCTATTTTCTCTACCTTATAACTCAAATAAAGAAGTAGATAGCTCAGAATGGTTTTTGTTGAGTCTATTTTCAGGAATATTTGCAGCAGGTTTTCTATTTATATTTTTGTGGAAATGGCGTTTGTACTTCCTTCAAAAACGTTTGTATGAGGTTAGTTGGTTAAGTTTTTTAGGTTTTTTTCTCCTTTTAAGGTGGGTAATGCTTTATAACCAAATTCCATTTGGTTTTTTTGAATGGGAGCTATTTAACCCAAAATTATATGCTTCTTCTTTTTGGTCGCCTTCGTTGGGAGATTTAGCCCTTAACTTAGTTTGTATATTTTGGTTGCTTTATCAAATACAGAATTATTATCCTCGTACATTTTTATTTCAGAAAACACGAACCATCAACAAAATAGCGATATTTATCATTGCCACTATTTTGATACTGTTGAGTTATATTGTCTTTTATAAGATATTCTGGATATTCAGTTCTATTTTTACGGATTCTCAGTTGGTTTTAGATATTTCTCAAAACATTAGTTTTTCCTCAGCTCATTGGTTGGCATATTTGGTGTTTGTGATGTTATCTGTTATTTATTTCTTTTCTAACCATTTGATAGGCAGAATTTTAATTAAAGTAATCGATAATCGCTATATTTTGTTTATTACTTCTTTTGGATTAACAACTTTAGTGCATATTCTTTGGATATATGCCAACAAAGAATTCCATCCACTACTGAGCTTTATTAATGGCGTTTATATTTTACTTTTATATTATTTTGCTTTTCCTAAATTTTTATATCAGTTTAAATATTCATCTACACTTTATTTATTTTTAGCGAGTTTATTTTGTGCCATTTCTGGAGTATATGCCATGATTTACTTTGGGGGTAGAACTCAAGATGTACAAATGCGGAAATATGCAGAAAACCTTTTGGAAGAACGAGATTTTTCTGCTGAATATAGTTTGGATAATATCAGTGATGATATTCGTTTAGATGCTGGAATCAAAGAATATTTAAGAAGTCCATTTTTAGAAAAATCCTTGATTAGAAAGAAAATTCAAAAGACATACTTGAAAAACGATTTTCCTGACTATCAAGTAAATATATATACATTTGATGCATTTGGGTATTCTTTGCAACCCCAAACCAATAATCAAACCTATCAAGAATGGGTAAGTACATACCAGAAAAAAGAATTTGGAATAGATAGAACAGATATATTTTTTATTAACGAAACGCAAGCTATTGAGCAAAAAGTAGATATCAATTTACTCAGAATGTATCTGGATTTTGTGGAAATTAAGAGAGATACTAATATGTTGGGTTATGTGATTTTAGAGTTGAAAAAGAAAAAAAATGAGCCTTTTAAAGTATATCCTGAACTTTTACAGAATGAGCGATTTAAAGAACCAGAGGAATTCAAGAATTTTTCGTATGCAATTTATAATGATGAAAAGCTTATTTATGCTTATGGAAACTTTAATTTTGAAAAAGCTTTTAAGAAGAGTTTGTTTAATATAAAAGCTTTATACAATGAGGGTTATGTGCATCAAGGTTTTAAACACTTGAGTGTGAAGGGAGAAAAAGGTCGTACGATTGTGGTTTCTATACCTGTCTATGCATTTAAAAATGTTTTTGCGAATTTTTCTTTTTTATTTTTATTACTTGTCCTTATTGTTACACAGGTTTTATTATTCTATGGTTTAACCAATTATACAAAGAAAATAAAAATAACTTTTACAACTCGTATTCAACTATTTCTGAATACAGCATTTTTCCTGCCATTGGCAGTTGTTAGTATTACTACATTGAGCATTATTAGCTCTTCTTATGACAAAGACCTAAATAATTCTTTTGTTCAGAAGGCTGAAAATGCGACAAGAAGCCTTGTCAATATTGTTCAACAATACAAAAAAGAACTAATAGAAAAAGATGAGTTACTGAAAGATATTGAAGCCATAGCTGGTTACGCTCAATCTGATATAAACCTTTTTGATGTATCAGGAAGGCTCATTGCCTCCAGCCAGTCTGGTATTTATGATAATGAATTGATTTCCAAGTATATTAATCCAGAAGTTTTATGGAAAATTGTTGAACAAAAGGAACAAAGTGTGATGCTTTTAGAATCTGTGGGTTCTTTAGGGTATAAATCGGTATATTTAGCGATACGTTCTTACGAAGACAATCAGTTGCTTGCAATATTGAGTATTCCATTTTTCGATGCAGAGGATGAAAGACAACGAAAAATTGCAGTGGTTTTGACAACTATCATCAATATTTTTACAATAGTTTTCATCATTTTTATTGTGATTTCATACTTTGCATCTAATATTTTGACAGAACCCCTGACACTGATTACTCAAAAAATTAGAAAAACGACTCTTTATGCCTATAATGAGCCTTTGCAATGGGATTCGGATGATGAAATAGGGCTTATGATAAATGAGTACAACAAAATGCTTGTGAAATTGGAGCAGAGTAAAGAGGCCTTGGCTCAAACCGAAAAAGAATCAGCTTGGCGAGAAATGGCAAAACAAGTAGCTCATGAAATCAAGAACCCGCTAACGCCCATGAAGCTCACTTTGCAACACTTGCAAATGCGTATTGAAAGGGAAAATCCTGATTTACAAAAACTCACCTCAAAGCCTTTTGAAACACTTTTGGCTCAGATAGATTTGTTGAGTGATATAGCTACCTCATTTTCTAATTTTGCGAAAATGACCACTCCGAAAAATGAAATTTTTGACGTTTCAGAAACTTTAAGGCAAACACTCCAGCTCTACGAAAGTGATGAAAAAGTGCATTTGATACGTATTTTGGAAAAAGGTAAATTTCAGGTACAAGGAGATAAACAACTAATGACACAGATTTTTACCAACATTATTTTAAATGCTATTCAGGCCGTACCTTCGGGTAAAGAGGCTGAAATAGGGGTGAGCTTGTACAGAGATGGCAGTTTTGTACATATCGAAATCAGAGATAATGGAGTGGGTATTCCTAAAGAAGTGCAAAATAAAGTATTCTTGCCTAATTTTAGTACCAAGTTTACAGGCTCAGGAATTGGGCTTGCCCTAGCAAAACGTGGTATTGAGCATGTTGGAGGGAAAATTTGGTTTGAAACCAAAGAAAATGAAGGAACTTGTTTCTTTATAGAACTACCTTTGGTATAAAAGAGCTCTATGAAGTTTTTCATAGAGCTCTTTTATTTAATGTATACTTTTTTCATTGTTTTCTTCTGAGATATCTATAAACCTCAGCTTTGGGTCTAATATGATACGAGTAGGCTTTTTGGATAGCTCAAGACTCGTTTTGAGTTGATGAGGCTCTAAAGTAAAATACTCGTTTGTTCCATCTTGAAAATTAATTTGTATTTCAATAGGTTCATTAAAAGGCATATTTTGACGAGAGCCATCAATATTTTCTATATATTTTTTTGCTTCCGTTTCAAAAGAAAGTAAATATTTTTTGTCTTTTTGAATAGCTGAAACAAATTGAATACTTAAATCGTAAGTAGTGATGGTTTTAAAAAGCTCGTCTATTTTAGCATGAATAGATGTATTAGAAATAGTTTTTAACTCTTCTATAAGATTCAAAGTAGTGGGTGGTTCATGAGGAAAGGCATGTTTTTCTAAAAGGCTTTTTAATGCTAGATTCATGTTTTTTTCACCAATTAGTTTGTACAATTGATACATCACTATCATGCCTTTATCATAACATAAAAATACTCTGTTAGGATGTGATGTGTAAAGTGGTTCATCACCTCCTAAACCTCTGTCGCCTAAATAAATATCTTTATGGATATTCACTCTATTGATAAGTCTTTCTTCTCCATATGTTTGTTTATAGAGCATCAATTCAGTGTACATAGCCAATGTTTCTGTAAGAATTTTACTGCCTTGCTGGCGTGGTGGGCTTATTTGGGAATTTCCCCACCAAGTATGTGAAAGCTCATGGCTTACAAGTTCATTGATAATATCCTTATCGGGATTAGCTTCAATTTTACTTTGTAAACCAAAATTTTCAGGAATAAAAAAACTATTAGGATATGCTGTACCTGCAAAACCTTGTACAAAAGAAGAAATTTCTATAAAACGAATACTTTTGAAGGGATATTTACCAAAATTTGCTTCACAATAATCCAATGTTTGAGTAGCTATTTTAAGTAAATAATCGATATTTTGATAATGACTTGGATGATAATAAGCCTCAATGGCAATGCCATGATACATTGTTTTTTTAAGCTGATAAGAAGCAGAAGCCACAGCAAATCGGAAAGGAGTAGGTGATGTTGTTTTATATTTGAAATAATTTCGGTCATTCTTTTGCCAAGATTCTACAAACTCCCCAACTCCAATAGCTGTCTGATTTTTAGAAGTAGAAATAATAGTTTCAAGATTGATAAACTCATAATCAAAAGGACTTTGAGACGGATTTTCTAATGGCATTAAAGGTGTAGTAGAAGGCAGTTTACGATATTTTCTTTCTTGTAAATTTGTAATTTCATTATCTGCCTGATAACCCAAACGTGGAAAATAATTGCTAATACGCATAAAAGAGCCATTTTCTAAAATAGAATTGAAAGAAGTATGTCCTGTAAAAGCAGACCAACCGTATTCAAATGTAAAATGCATTTTTAAGGAATCGTTTGGAGCTAAGGGAGTGAAAAGTGTATAAAATTCATGTCCAAACTTATTATCTTTTTTAGCTATTTTTCCTTTTTCAATAGAAACGGACTTCCACTGAATACTTTTATCTAAATACACCAAAATTTCTTTGAGAGGAGTATTTTGTTTATTGACAAGTATGTATGTACCTGAAACTTGATAACGATTTTGCTCTGGAAATAAATTTATTTGAGTTTTAACATCTGTGATGGTTGGCAAACGCATTTTTTCATATTTTCTGTACTCTAATTCGTATGCTTGTTTCCAATCATTTATTTCTTGAGTTGTTTGAAGATGAGTTTCTTTAGCAATAAAAATGCCTATTGTAGCAGTGCTTAAAACAAACATAAACAGACATAAATATCCAAATCTTGATTTTTTTAAGGATTTTAAAGGGAAAAATAAATACCAAAGTAAACAAACACTTATCATAAAAAGAACCCCAAAAAGCATTTTTACATGAAAAGCATCAAGATAAGCCCCAAATCCTGTCATATCGCTATATTTACCTTGTAATGATTTTGTAAACTTCAATAATGGATGTTTAAGACCAATTATTTTTCCGATATTGGTATTCATGAGTGCATGTATAAAAAAGCCTATTACAAGGGCTACATATTTACTTTTAAATAATTTTTGCAGTAAAATAATAATTGATGAAAACAAAGTAAGTGGTAAACCAATCACATAAAAAAGAGAAAAATATAATCCCCAATTGAATATGAAATGTTTGAATGCAATCTGGAAAAATAGACACAGAAAAATATTAAATACAATTAGAACAAACCCAATCAGCACTAAGACAGCCCATTTTGCAATAGTTATAGAAAATTTAGAAATAGGTGTGGAAATTTCAATATCTTGAAATCGAAAGGTTTTACTCTTCCAGAAAATTTCACTTCCATAAAATAAAAGTAAAATAACGGCTATATCTGGGAATGTATCAAGAATTTCATTGACAAGTAAATGTGTAGTTGCAAATTGTTCTGGCATTCTTGAGCTACCATTTAAACCACTAAAAATCTCAATACTTATAAAAATGAGCCAGCCTGATATAAATAAAACAAAAGGAAGACTTTTAAGAATACTGAAAAAATCTATTTTGATAATACTTAAAATGCTTTGTAAAGCATATCGAATAGAAGATATACGTGTTGAAATTGGTGTGTAAACCAAAGATAGTGTATTGATTTCTTTGGTGAGCTTTTGATTGTTTTTTTGTTTTTTATGATAAATAGTGAAGTTTGATTTTTTATATGTGAACCATATAAGTCCAAGAGATACAAGTAAATACAATACCCTATTGATGAGAAAATTTCCTTCTAAAACTAAAACCTGCGAATTTCGATTTTGTGCTGACCAATACCTTGTTTGTTCCAAAAATGCAGAGACCCCAAAAGGGTCAAGTTTTGCAGAAAGACTCATAGCTTCTGCTGAAACAGGCTGATTGCCTGCAACCAAAGGTGAATTGGTAAAAATAGCAATTCCCCAATACAAGAAATATAAAAAAAGCCCTGCTATGTAAATAATCATTTTGTTTTTGGAAATAGCTCCCAAGCAACCCATAACTGCCAAACAAAATAGAATATTGGGAATAACAATCACCAAAAAAGGCTGAATGTAGTACCAAAAGTCAAAATTTCCGTAAATGTGTGTGGCTTTGCGTAAGAACTGATGCCCAAACATGATTCCTACCACAAATAATAAAAAATGTAAAAAACTAATTTGAAAAATAGTCATCAAACGACTGGTAAGATAATGTTGCTTTTTTAAAGGTGTGGCATACAAAATCAAATCAAAATGATAATCTTTTTCTCTAAATAAACTTTGTGCAGCCAAAATAGCTACTACAAAAATACTTGTCAGAGAAAATAAACCTAATAGATATGTGAGTACAAAAGGTGAGTTTTTATTTGTATTTGCCCAAGGGAAATTTGCAAATGAGGCAACCATGATACCTAAGCCAAAAAATAGAGCAAGAGAAACATACAAAGCCTTTTTCTTACTGAAAAAAAGCCAATCAAATAACAAAATATCTTTAAGCATATTG
This sequence comes from bacterium 336/3, assembly GCA_001281695.1. Classification (NCBI taxonomy): domain Bacteria; kingdom Pseudomonadati; species bacterium 336/3. The sequence continues at coordinate 1,127,342 of LJIE01000001.1, forward strand.
TTTAGTATGAAGGAGTTGAGAAAAATAAACATCTTCTAAATCGGGATATTTAGGAACAAATCCATTATTTGGATTGCTTTCTGAATAAATATGAATTTTCAGTTTGCCAGAATGGAGTTGTGAAGAAATTACCTGATAGTTTTGTTCATAAATAGGGCGTTCTTTTTTATCAATTTGTTTTTCCCAAATACAATTTTCGAGTTTTTCAATGAAATACTGGGGTTTTCCACAGACTTGTACAACCCCTTTGTGGATAATAGCCATCTGTGAACACAAATTCTTCACATCTTCTACAATGTGTGTGGATAAGATGACGATTACTTGTTCGCCAATTTCACTTAAAAGATTATTGAAACGATTTCTTTCTTCAGGGTCTAAGCCTGCTGTAGGCTCATCTACAATAATAATTTGAGGATTTCCCAAAAGAGCTTGAGCAATACCAAATCTTTGACGCATACCACCAGAAAAAGTACTTACAGCTTTGTTTCGGTGTTCATACAAATTGGTTTTTTCAAGAAGAGCTAAAATTTGGTTTTTTCTTTCAGAAATAGATGCTATGCCTTTTAAAATGGCTAAATGTTCAAGTAAATAAAAAGCTGAAATATTGGGATATACCCCAAAATCTTGGGGTAAATATCCCAAATGTTGCTTGATATAGAGAGGGTTTTCTATAATATTGACACTATTAAACAAAATTTCGCCTGTATCAGGTATTTGTAAACCAGCAATAGTTCGCATTAGCGTAGATTTTCCTGCACCATTTGCTCCTAAAAGCCCAAACATACCATTTTGTATTTCTAAAGAAATATCTTGCATGGCTTTTACTCCATTTGAGTAAGTTTTAGAGATGTTTTTGATTTCTAGTTGATTCATGAAAAACAGTTTTTAGTTAAGACAATGGACTTCTAATCACCCATTTTTGGGTGTTTTTATATATAAAAATGAATAAGATGTGTAGCTCTTTTAGTCGGGCTTGTACTCTAAAATATCACCTGGCTGGCAATCAAGGGCTTTACAAATAGCCTCTAGAGTGTCAAAACGAATACCTTTTGCTTTACCAGTTTTTAAAATAGACAAATTGGCTGGGGTAATTTCAAGTATTTCTGCCAATTCTTTTGATTGCATTTTACGTTTGGCAAGCATCACATCTACATTAACTATAATTGGCATGGTTATATAAATAAGTCTTGTTCTTTTTGAAGATTTAAACCTTGTCTAAAAATAGTAGCTAAGAAATAAGCAAATATACCTAATACAAAGTGTAATAAAATGAGTATTTCCGTTGGATCTTCTACTTTTGTAAAGATACTTGTAATAAGAGCTGTAAGGCTTGGGAGTATCAAATTTCCCAAATAAAACCATTTGAGCTGTTTTACACCATACTCTGTAAAAAGTTTTGGCTGAAAAAACACTTTAAAAACATTGCTTACAAGCAAGAAAAACAGTCCATACAAACTAATAGGTACTAAAAAATAGAAAAAAATATACTCTGTATAATACTCTCCAAGTAAAAAAGGCTTGTTTGTAAAAGGAAAACATACCTGAAAATACTTGCCATTGTCCTTAATATTTAATGACCATTTGGTTGATAAGGCAATGACAGAATGTAAGGACATGGCAAAATAGAGAATTGCCAAAAACCTTGTGACATAGAATAAAATTTTAGAAATGATTTTGACTGAATTCATACAATATTAAGTTTAAATAATTATCGCAAAAGTAATAGTAATTATTGTAAAACAATAATTATTTATCAAAATATTTAATTGTGGTTGTCTCGGAAATCAAATATTTAAAAATATTCTTAGAAATTCATTTTGAATTTTGAACATTGTTCAATAAGTTTGTAACGATATAATAAATGATGTATGGGAACTGCTGAAAGAAAAGCTAAAGAGAAAGAAGAGTTGAAGCACCTTATTTTAGAGGGAGCAAAGAAGCTCTTTGCTGAAAGGGGCATAGAGCATACAACTATTAGAAATATTGCCAACGAAATCAATTATAGTGTAGGGACAGTATATGTTTATTATAAAGATAAAAACGATATACTTCACGCTTTACACATGCAAGGTTTTTCAATGCTTGGTTCTCGTTTTAAAGTGCTTTTTTCTGTTGAAAATCCTATGGAACGCCTGAAGGCTATGGGCAAAGAATACATTCGTTTTGCTTTGGAAAGCCCTGAAATGTACGATTTGATGTTCAACCTCAGAGCCCCTATCGAGTTTTTGGATGCTATGCAATCTGATGAATGGAATGAAGGCAGAGCAACATTTTTTATATTAAAAAATACAGTAATGGCTTGTATGGAACAAGGGCATTTTAAAGGTTTACAAGATGCAGAGGCTATTTCTTTTATGATTTGGAGTACAGTACATGGTATGTGTAGCCTTGAAATCAGAGGAAGGTGCAAAGGGGTAGCTTTTGAAAATCCTGAAACAATTGTAGAAAGAGGCTATGCCATCATGCTAAAAATGATTGATAGTATCTAAATTTTTTTTACACCTATAATGAACATCGTTCAAAATTAAAATAAAGTTCAATATGAAAAAAACGCTATTCTTATGTTGCTTATGGATACTAACGAGTTTGGTATCAGCACAAACCAAACTCAATGAATATATTTTGGAAGGTTTGAAGAGTAATGAAATGCTCAATCAAAGAAAAATCTCTTTAGAGAGAAGTCTATGGGCATTGAAAGAGGCAAAAAACTTGTATTCTCCAAGTATTACGTTTGGAGCCAATTATTACAGAGCAGATGGAGGTAGAACTGTTGACTTTCCTATAGGGGATTTGTTGAACCCTGTTTACCAAACACTTAATCAGCTTACAGGAAGTGATAGATTTCCACAATTAGAAAATCAGAGTATTTTACTCAATCCTAATGATTTTTATGATGCTCGTTTCAGAGTCAGTATGCCACTGATTAATGCAGAAATACAACACAATAAAAGAATTAAACAATATCAGTACGATTTACAAAAAACAGAGATTTCTATTTATCAAAGAGAACTTATCAAAGATGTAAAGAAAGCGTATTTTCAGTATTTACAAGCAACTAAAGCCATTGAAATTTATGAAAATGCTCAAAAAATAGTTGCTGAAAGCAATAGAGTCAATAAATCGTTGTTTAACAACCAAAAAGTAAACAGAACTGTTGTAACTCGTAGCGAAAACGAACTTACGAAAATAGAATCGCAGATTAAAGTAGCTCAAGAAAATCAGAAAAATGCTCAAGCTTATTTTAATTTTTTACTTAATAAACCACTTGAAAGTCCTATACAAATAGAAGAGTACAATAATTTGCCTACTCTCAAAGATACTGATACAGAGATAAGTAAGAGAGAAGAGCTTTCCAAACTTGCTACAGCCACACAAGTAAATAATGAGGTAACAGCTCTTTCCAAAGCGTATTTAGTACCGAAGGTAAATATTTTTGCAGATTTGGGTTCACAAGGCTTTCAGTGGAAATTCAATGATAAAACTCGTTATTATTTTGCAGGAATCAGCTTAGAATGGAACTTATTTGCTTCTGGTAGGAACCTCCAAAAAATTAAACAAAATGAATTGGATGGAAAAGTTTTGGTATCTCAAATCAATCATACCAATAGCCAATTACAATTACAGGCTCAAACATCTATTAATACATTTAAAAGCTCTGTAGCATTATATGAGTCAAATATGGCTCAACAAAAAACAGCTATTCAATATTACAACGACATGCTTAAACTCTATAAAGAAGGGCAAGCTTTATACATAGAGCTCTTAGATGCTCAAAACCAGTACATCAGTACACAATTACAAACCAATATTGCTCTTTTTGATACTTGGATGAAATATGCAGAAGTAGAAAGAGCCAATGCTTCCTTCAATATTGAATAATCTTAACCAGTTATACACCATGAAAAATACTTTGATTTTGCTATCAGGCTTACTACTAGTTGCTTGTGGCTCTAAAAAAACAGAAAAAAATCCTTTCCCTGCAAACAACGAAGCAATTGCTGTAAAAGTAGCAGATGTTCAATCGCTTGAAAATGGTAAAATTATTCAAGCAACAGGGCTTGTAACCACAGAAAATGAAGCTCGCTATTCTTTTAAAATTGGAGGAATTATTGAGTCTATGAATGTAGATGAAGGGCAACATTTTAGAAGAGGGCAATTGCTTGCCACACTTAAAATCACTGAAATAAACTCACAATTACAACAAGCTCAACTGGGTTACGAAAAAGCTCAAAGAGATTTTACAAGAGCCTCAAATCTGTACAATGACAGTGTAGCCACCTTAGAGCAATTCCAAAATGCAAAAACAGCTATGGATATTGCCAAAAAGAATATAGATGTGGTTTCTTTTAACCAAAATTATGCAGCTATTTATGCTTTAGCAGATGGTTTTGTTACAAAACAAATGGCTCATACAGGAGAAGTTGTAGGAGCAGGAACGCCTATTTTTATGATTAATGAAAACAATGCCAATAAAGATTGGGTACTTAAAGTAGGTGTTACAGATAAACAATGGGCAAATATTCAGGAAAACCAGCAGGCTCAAGTAACCTTAGATGCTTTCCCTGATAAGACATTTCAGGCTACAGTATTTCGTAAATCGCAGGCAGCAGACCAAGTAAGTGGATCTTTTCAGATAGAATTAAAATTACAATTAGACACTGAAAAATTGGCTGTGGGTATGTTCGGAAAAGCTACTATCGTTCCTACCATCAAAACAAACCAAGTAGCCATTCCTTATGATGCTCTCATTGAAGCAGAAGGCAATAAAGGCTACGTTTTTGCTCCTGTGTCCAATACACAAGTCAAAAAAATACCTGTTTTGATAGCTTCTTTCGATAAAAACCAAGTTTATGTAGAAAAAGGCTTGGAAGGTGTGGGGCAAGTAGTAGTATCGAATAGTGCTTTCTTAAACGAAAAATCTACTATCAAAATCGTCAAATAATTACTTCCATGAAAATCACAGAATATTCCGTAAAAAATTATCAGTTTACCCTCATCATGTTTGTGATGGTAGCTGTATTGGGAGTGGTTACTTTGCTTACCATGCCTCGTGCCGAAGACCCTGAAATCAATCCTCCACAGTTTCCAATTATTGCAATTTACCCTGGTACAAGCCCTAAAGATATGGAGGAACTTGTGGTAAAGCCCATTGAAAAGAAAATATACGAACTTGAAAATATTGATAAAGTACTAACTACCATCGAAAATGGTTTAGCCATTATGCGTGTAGAGTTTAAGTATGGAGTGAATGTAGATAATAAATATCAGGAGGTTATCAGAGAAGTAAATGGACTTAGGAGCAGTTTGCCAAAAGATTTATATAGCCTTGAGGTCAGAAGAGTGGACCCTTCGGATGTGAATATTTTGCAGGTAGCATTCGTTTCTGAAAATGCTTCATACAAAACACTCAAAGAACAAGCAGATATTCTCAAAGAAAAACTTGAAAAAATAACAGATTTAAAAGATATCGAATATTCTGGAGCTCCAGAAGAAGTAATAAGAGTAGATGTTCAGTTGGATAAATTGGCTCAATTACGTATTCCTTTGAATGCAGTAGTGGGTAGTTTGCAAAGTGAAGATGCCAATATCCCTGGGGGCAATGTGAATATGGGTACAAAAACTTTCAATGTTAAAACAAGTGGAAAATTTAAAGACCTTGAAGACATTGCTTCTACAGTTGTCTATAATGCAGGGGGTAAAATAGTACTTTTGAAAGATATAGCTGTTATTGGCTATAAATATGAAACAGAAAAACACATTACACGCATCAATGGGTACAGATGTATTTTGCTCAATGCTGCTCAAAAGCAAGGTGCTAATATCTCCAAAACCAAAGAAGCATTTAATCCTGTTTTAGCAGAATTTGAAAAAAGTCTGCCTAAAAATATCCAAATGGTCAAAAACTTTGACCAAGCAGATAATGTATCACAGCGTTTGGGTGGATTGAGTTTTGACTTTACATTAGCTATCTTGTTGGTAATGATTACTTTGCTTCCATTAGGAACAAGAGCTTCAATTATTGTTATGATTTCAATACCTTTGTCACTTGCCTTGGGGCTTGTTGGGTTGAATGCTTTAGGTTATTCGCTAAACCAGTTGAGTATTGTGGGTTTGGTTGTAGCCTTAGGCTTACTTGTAGATGATAGCATTGTGGTAGTTGAAAACATTGAAAGATGGCTCAGAGATGGTTATTCTAAAAAAGAAGCAGCTATACAGGCCACTAAACAAATTGGATTGGCAGTTTTAGGTTGTACAGCTACACTCATTATTGCTTTTTTACCTCTTATCTTTTTACCTGGGGGACCAGGAGAGTTTATCAGAGGTTTGCCAATGGCTGTCATTACCAGCGTATTTGCATCTATGATTGTTTCTTTGACTGTTGTACCTTTCTTGGGTAGTGCTTTACTTAAAAATCATCATAATCCTGAAGGCAATATCTTCTTGAGATTTTTGAAAAAAGGAATTAGTGCAACTTACTCAAAACTGATGGTTAGAGCATTAAAACGCCCTGTTATTACACTTTTAGTTGGTTTGGGTTTATTTGTAGGTTCACTTATGTTATTTCCTGTAATTGGTTTTAGATTGTTTCCAACATCAGAGAAACCCATCTTTTTAGTCAATATCAAAATGCCTTTACAAACTAATTTGCAAGAAAACAATAGAATTACAGGGCTTGTAGAAGATGTTTTGAAGAAAAATACTGAAGTTAAGTTTTTCACTGCCAATATCGGTAAAGGGAATCCACAAATTTATTATAATATTGTTCAACAAGAAGAAAAAACAGATTTTGCTCAGATATTTGTTCAGTTGGATAACCATACAAAACCTACAGATAAAAAACGCATTATTGAGGGTTTAAGGCAACAATTTGTAGAATTTCCTTATGCTAAAGTCGAAATCAAAGACTTTGAACAAGGTCCTCCTATTGAAGCACCTATTTCTATCAGAATGTTCGGAGATAATTTGGATACACTCAGAAAATTATCTTTCCAAGTAGAAAGTATTATTCGAGGCAATAAGGGGACAATTTATGTCAATAACGAACTCAACGTTCTCAAAACAGATATTAAAGTAAAAATTAATAAAGAAAAAGCGAGAACTCTTGGTATCATGACTGCCGATATAGATAGAACCATCAGGCTTGCAGTGGCTGGGATAGAAGTAGGTAATTATTCTGATGAACAAGGAGATGATTATAAGGTGGTTGTCAATGCTCCACGAGAAAAAGTAGTTACTTTGGATGTTTTTAATAATTTATTTGTAAATAATACATCAGGAACACCCATTCAATTGAGCCAAATGGCTGAAATAACTTTCGAGACTTCACCAACCAGCATCAATCACTTCAATAAAAATAGATTTGCTAAAGTTACAGCTTATACACAAAAAAATGTGTTAGCCAATCAGGTAGTCAAAGAAATCGTACCCAAATTAGACTCTTTGAAACTTCCTAAAGGTTACTATTATAAATTGGCAGGAGAAGCAGAAAGTGAAGGAGATGCCTTTGGTGGAGGTTTTATGTCTGTTATTCTCATTACAGTATTTTTATTCATAGCCGTTCTGATTTTGCAATTTAAAACATTCAAAGGGACATTGATTGTACTTTCTGTGATACCACTAGGTATTGTGGGTGGTGTTTCGGCTCTGTTTTTGGCAGGTGAACCACTCTCGTTTGTAGCAATTATTGGTTTTATTGGACTGGCTGGTGTAGAAGTTAAAAACTCTATTTTACTTGTAGATTTTACAAATCAATTACGTCAAGAAGGTTTAGGACTAAATGAAGCCATCGAGAAAGCAGGAGAAATCAGGTTTTTACCTATAATACTTACTTCATTGACAGCTATTGGAGGTCTTTTACCACTTGCAGTCAATTCAAATCCATTGATTTCACCATTGGCGTTGGTTTTAATAGGTGGACTTATCAGTTCAACCATTCTTTCACGTATTGTGACACCTGTGGTGTATAAATTATTACCTCCTTCTATCAACAGCTAAGATTAAAGAGGTTAGAATGCAAAAGGGTAGCAGAAGCTACCCTTTTTTGTTTGATTCAATTTGTTTATAATTGATCTTATCTTTGTAGAAGGTTTGAACAAGCTTAAAATGAAAAAAATAATTTTAACAATATGTGTGTGTATTTTTGGAGTTTTATTGAACTTAGTTTTTGCTCAGTCCAAAAAAACACTCAGTCCTGATAAATTTGAAGCTTTCTTAAAAGAGTTTCTCTCTAAAACTTATTCTGAGAAAAAATTTGATAGCCTTTTTTATGTGTCGTCCCCAATAGTGATGAATTTCACTGATAAAAAACTTGGATTTGGAAGGTTTTGGAATATGGGTGTGTATTGCAATTTATACAAATCTGGTAGTTTTGGTTATAGTTTTCATGATAGCTATTTTGGTGAAATTCAACCTAATATAGTAAAATTGAGAGTTTTTGCTAACGAAGAACCTACAAATGGATTTTGTGAAGAAGCAACCTCACCTGATGGAATATACTATCAAACAGTTGAAGACTTCCCTCAAGATTGGGACATGGAAAAATCTAAACCCATTCCAACATCTGCTAAACTCAAGAAACTGAACAAAAAAGTAGTTTATATCCAAACAGAAAAATGGATAAAAAAGACACTCTATTTTGTTCAATCAGGGAATAAGTGGTTCTTAATTTACATAGATGATTGTGATTGCAGTGCCTGAGGTAAAATGGAATAAATTCTAAGGTAAAAAACAATATACAATTGAATAGTTTTTCTTACTTACTACCTGCCACTATCTCCATTAAATCTTGTTTCTGATAATGTTTTTGAGCCATTTCCAAAATATGTTCAGGCGTAACAGCTTCGATAGTTTCTAAGTATTTTTCGTAAAAACTATAACTAATTTGGTGTAAATGAATCTCTTTAAACAAATCCATTTGTGAAAAAGCTGTTGTAATGCCTGATGCAAAAGAACCAGCCATATAATTTTTAACTCTTTCAAGCTCTTCAAGGCTCACTTTTTCATTTTGTAAAATCTCTATTTCCTTGTAAATTTCGGTGAGTGTGTTTTGACTAAATTCAGCTTTTACATCTGTTCCAATACCCACAAAAGAGGCATTTCTTAGATTTTGAAGGCTACTAAAAATACCATACGTATAGCCTTTCTCTTCTCTGATATTTTGCATAAGTCTTGAACCAAAATATCCACCCAAAATGGTATTCATGACAGCCAGTTTAAAATAATCAAGATTGTGTTTGTTGATAATATGTTTGCCTACTCTAATTGTATTTTGCAGACTGCCGGCTTTTTCTACAAAAATCGTTTCAGAACGAATAGGGCTGATTTCAAAAGAGGGTTTTTGAATAGTCTTTGGAGTATATTTACCAAAATAAGTATCTAAAACTTTCAAAACAGAGTCATCAAAATAACCTGAAACCAAAATTTCTAAAGAAGCATTTTGAATATAATTGCTATAAAATTCTTGTAAAACATTGATGTTAATTTGCTCAATTTCTTCAATTTCAAGACTTTTTCCATAAGGATGTTTATCTCCAAAAAGAGCTTTTCTAAAGGCTCTCCCTGCCAGATAAGTTGTTTTCTGAAAATTGATTTGTAGCTCTTGTGATTGTCTTCTTTTTAAAATTTCAAGTTCTGATTCTGGAAATGTAGGCTCAAAAAGCATTTCGGCAATCATAGGCACTACTTCCGAAACAAAGCGAGTAGGACAATACAAAATAACTTCTGCTTGATCAAAATGATTGCTGATTTCTAAAAATGCTCCATATTGGTCTATATCAGCACTAATTTGGTTAGAATTTCTATTTTTTGTGCCTTCTTGAAGCATTTTGAGTGTAAAAAAAGCCTGCCCGTTGAGTCTGTTATAAAAGTTTCCAGCCTCCAAAAGCCATTCTATACGTACAAGTTCTTGTTCTCCTAATGGCAATGTATAAATAGTATTTTGGTTGGAGAGTGTAGTTTTATTTGTTCGGATGATATTGATTTCCTTGATTTTATGAAATTCAGGAGCTTGAGTTCTGTCGAGCATAGAAAATTATTTACAAAACGATAATGATTGTATGATTTTTAAGCAAAACTGCTTAATTTTATTGCATAAATCTCAAATATATGAAAAAATTACTTTTTTGCTACTTTTTTTTGTTGTTAAACCTATCAATGTTTGCACAAAAACGCCAGTTTAAGGAAGCTGAAGTACACTTCCAGTATGAAGAGTATAATTTAGCAATCCCTTTGTATGAAGCTTATTTACGAGAAGAGCCTGATGGTAAAAATGCTTTAGAAGCTAATTATAAATTAGGTGTTTGCCATCTAAATACTTCACAAAGAGGAAAAACTTTACCTTATTTAGAGTATGTATATAATAAGAACCCACAATATAATAAGAATTTAACTTATTACTTGGCTCAAGGCTACCATATTCAACATCAATGGGATAAAGCTGAGCAATTTTATAAAATGGTTACAAAAGAAAGTGAGTGGTTTAAAGAAGTACCAAAACATTTGGAAGAATGTAGCTTTGGTAGAAGCTATATGAAAAATCCTAAAAGAATTACCATTGAAAATTTAGGTGATATAGTAAACTCTGCTCACGCAGAGTATGTACCAGCTATTTCTGATGATGAAAATGTTTTAATTTTCACTGCTCGAAGACCCAATACCACAGGTGGAGGTAAAGACCCTGAAGACCAAGAATATTTTGAAGATATTTATTATTGTGAGAAAAAAGATGATAAATGGTCTGAACCCAAAAGTATGCCCAGACCCATTAATTCTAATTCGCATGATGCTTGTATAGCTCTTTCTCCTGATGGAAAAACACTGTTTGTTTATAAAACAGGTGGGGGTAAAGAAAAATTAGGTGATATTTATTATTCCGAAAAGAAAACGGAAGGCTGGACAGACCCTAAAGATATGGGAAACAGAGTAAATTCTAAATATAGAGAGCCTTCTATTTCTATTACTCATGATGGAAAAACGATTTATTTCTCAAGTGATAGACCTAATGGTTTAGGAGGTTTGGATATTTATAAAAGCACTAAGAACGAAAAAGGAGAGTGGGGAGAGCCTGTTAATTTAGGACCAACCATCAATACACCCTATGATGAAGACAGTCCTTTTATTCATAATGAAACAACGTTGTATTTTAGCTCACAAGGGCATACCTCAATGGGTGGCTATGATATTTTTGTTACAAAATCAGAAAATAACCAGTGGGGCAAACCCGAAAATTTAGGCTATCCTATTAATACAGCCGATGATGATATTTATTATGTGGTTTCAAAAAATGAAGAAAGAGGCTATCTCTCTTCGGCAAGAGCAGGTGGTTTTGGAGAAAAAGATTTGTATGTGGTATATCTCAAAGATCCTAATACTCCTGTTGTAACCAACACAACTCCTACAACACCAACAAAGCCCGATGAGCCACAAAAGCCTAAATACAAGACTATTGTAAAAGGAACAATCACAGATGCTAAAACAAAAGAAAAATTGGTAGCTGATATTGTATTAATTAGCCTGAAAGAAAATATCACTGAGCAAGAACTTGCTTCTAAAGAGCCTGTGGGCAAATACGAAACAGATAAACTTCCAACAGGTAAAGATTATCTGATTAATGTAAATAAAGAAGGTTACTTGTTTCATTCTCAGAGTTTTAAAATCCCTCCACAACCCGAAAAAGACCAAGAAATTATTGTAGATATAGAGCTTCTCAAGCTTTCAAAAGGTGAAAAAATCAATTTAACAGTATTTTATGATTTTGATAAAGACTTTTTACGCTTGGAGTCTAAACCTGAATTGGAGCGTTTAGTAGCATTCCTACAAAAATATCCAAAACTCAAAGTAGAAATAGCAGGACATACAGACGCCATTGGTACAGATCAAAAAAATCTGGGACTTTCTGATCGTAGGTCTCAATCAGTTGTTAGATATTTGATAGAACGTGGAATTGACCCTAAAAGACTGGTTGCCAAAGGATATGGCGAAAGTAAACCCATTTCTACCAATGAAACAGATGAAGGCAGACAACTCAACAGACGTACCGAATGTGTAGTTTTGGAGTATTAAAGAAAAAAATATAAAACTATGTATGAAGAGCTAAATAATAACCCAATTCTAAAAAGAATAGATGAACTCCATTCTAAAATCAAAAATCTGAAAGAGGCAAAACAAGGATATGAAGAACGAGCCTTTCAGAAACTCAAATTAGACTGGAATTATCATTCTAATGCTATTGAAGGTAATAAGTTAAGCTATGGAGAGACAAGAGCCTTATTAATGACAGGGATAGCAACAGGTGGAAAATTACTTAAAGACCACTTAGATATAGAAGGGCATAATAAAGCAATTGATGTAATGATAGATATTGCTCAAAATATTGAAAATTTTTCAGAAAAGGATATTCGTGAAATTCATGAAATAACTTTAGTTAAGCCTTATCAAGTAGATGCTAAAACACCAAATGGTGAACCCACAAAAAAGTGGATTTCTTTAGGAACATATAAAAAAACTCCCAATAGTGTTGAAACTAAAACAGGAGTAATGCATGAATATGAAAGTCCTGAAGCTACACCTGCTCTAATGACAGATTTAATGGATTGGTATAGACAAGAAAGATTAGGCAATTTACATCCTTTAGTGGTAGCAGGAGTTTTTCATCATCGTTTTACAGCAATCCATCCATTTGATGATGGAAATGGACGAGTTTCAAGAATACTTCTTAATTTGATGCTAATTGAAAAAGGATATCCAATTATAGTTATAAAACATGAAAATAAAGACAACTATTATGGAGTATTGTCACAAGCTGATGCTAAAGATGATATTAAGAATTATGAGCCATTGATTACTTTTTTGGGAAAATCTTTACTTCACTCTTTAGAAATATACTATAAAGCAGCTATTGGCGAATCTATTGAAGAATCCGGCGATTTGCGTAAGAAAATTACTTTATTGAAAAAAGAATTAGAAGGGAAAAATGATATTATAGAGCAAATATTTGATGAATCAACACAAAGTGAAATATTTAATGATGTTGTGATGGGTTTATTAAATCCTCTACATGATATGTCTAACGAGTTTAAAGATTTATTTCTAAACTTAAATGAATATATTTTTGTAGATTATAGTCATGAATTTAATGGAGAAGATATATGGCATGAATTAGATGTTTTACAAGATATAGATTATGAGAAAACCCTTTTTTATTATAATTCTAAGGATATAAAAAAATATACTATTCTAAAATATAGTTTTGAAGATTTTAAATACAATGTAGAAATACCTTTTACATTAGATTTATATATAGGTTTCTTATTTGAGAAATATAGGGTAAAAATTCATTATATATTAAAAGATAGTTTGTTTAATAAGGAATATATACACAATCCTATTGAAATTTTAGTAAGAGAAGAAAATGCCTTGCTCTCAATTAAATATCAAAAAATACTTGGGGAAGAATATATAGGAAATCTTCTTGGAGAAAAAATCTATGATAAAATCTATGAATTAAAAGATATAACACCAAACGATTTACCTCAAACAGATAATACTAAACAAAATGAAATTAAACCAGAAGATGATTTACCTTTCTAAACTTGCTTAGAAGTCAATGTTAAAATGGTGATTTCAGGTAAAATACCAACTCTGCCTAAGTAGCCGATATAGCCAAAGCCTCTGTTTACATACAAATATTGATTTTGTTCTTTGTACAAATCAGCCCATTGTTTGTAACGATATTGTACAGGACTCCAACGGAAATCTCCATACTCGATACCAAACTGCATGCCATGTGTATGCCCTGCAAGCGTTAGGTTTATATCTTTGAACTCAGGACGTATTTGAGCATCCCAGTGGCTGGGATCGTGTGAGAGTAGTATTTTTGTAGAGGCTTCCTGAGTGTTCTGATAAGCTTTTTGTAAATTTCCATACTTCGGAAAGCCACCTGTTCCCCAATTTTGTACTCCAATAATCGCAAGTTTTTCGCCTTTTTGTTCAATAAAACGATTTTCGTCTAACAGCAAATCCCAATTCATGGCTTTATGGGCTTCATGTAGCTTTTTACGAAGTTTTATGCGTTCTTCCTGACTAATACCCATGATGTAGTCGCTGTAATCGTGGTTTCCCATTACAGAAAACACACCAAAGTCAGACTTAAGTTTACTAAAAACAGAAATATAATCTTTTACTTCATCAGGATGGTTATTTACCAAATCGCCTGTAAATAAAATAGCATTGGGACGTTCAGCAAGCAACATTTCTACCCCACCTTGTACGGCTACTTTGTTATAAAAACTACCAGAATGAATATCAGAAAGTTGTGCAATACTAAAACCTTCAAACTCTTTGGGCAAATTGGGTAAATAAATTCTTTTTTTACGAACCTGATAATCGTGGGCTCCAGAAATAATACCCCAACTCATGGCTGTAAAGGGCAATGCACCAGCCAAAAGAGCTGTTTTATGTAAAAACTGAGAACGAGTAATTTTATTTACTTCTGCTTCAGGTATTACAAGTTCTTGATTATTTGTGTCTTGTGTAACTAATTCAGGTTTTTTGATAACTAACTGCTTAATAAAAGCAAAAAGTTTTCTGCTATAGAAAATAATGTCTTCTAGCAATACAAAAATCATGATGAAGATTTTCGAAAAATATATCACAGAAACAAAACCTTGTACAAAAAGCCTAAAAGTACTCATTTGCCTGAATACACCTACAAAATAAAGAGCAAGACTCACCAAACAAAAAATACTAATTCCCCAATAAATAGAAAACCAAATTTTTCTTCTAAAAGGCGTAGAGCCTTGCATCACAATTTTTAAAGCTCTGAAAGCAAGGTAATCAATCAGTAAAAGAGAGAAAAAAATAGTGAGAAAACGAGGAATCATAGTTTTATAAAAATAGCTGACAATAGAAGAACAATAAAATGCTTACAATGGTTTGGAAATGAATAGATAAGTTTCTTTGAGTATCAAAAACTGCCATACATATTCTCTTATAAATGTTCCCATCCAAGCATCACGAAAATTTTGTTGTAATAGCTCACAGACTTGATAATGAATAGGCATTTGAGTGTTGAACACTTTTTGAAACGTTTGTAATTGATAAACGTAAGATTTTGCCCAATAATCTATAGCTTGCTTATTTTTTTCTGAAACTTGCTGTAAAACACTTAAAAAAACTTCCCAAAAATCATCATTTGAGGGATAAACCAATACATTTTCAAAAGATTGTTGGAGCTCATCAACTCCTTCTAAATTGTATAACATACTTGTAGATTAAATTGCTAAGTTTAATTCTAACAAGAAAATCTATAGATTGGTGCAGTTAATGAATAATTACCTATTTGGGAAAAATATTATTTAGTAAAGTCCATAATTAAGGAAGTATAATGTGGTTTTCCGTCTTTATTTCTTGCATCGTGGAGCATACTTCTACGAATCATACCTTTATCATCATCTTTATAACCAGCATGAAAAATACCTTGCTCATCCCAATATTCTACTGGAAACGATTTAAAGCCTGCTTCTTCAAATAATGCCCCCAAAGTCTGATAATTAAAAAGTTGTTTATGGTCATCAGAACCATAACCTGTTCCTCCAATTTTTACTTCTTCAATGTATTTGTTATCTGTATGAAACCCATCAGGAACAGCGATACGGATATTTATATCTTCTGTGGAATATTTGTAAAAAAAATGAAGAGCAGTCTTAATTTGCTCAGTTGTAAGATGTTCAAAAACATGTTCGGCTAAAATTTTATAAATTTTATTGTTACCAAGCATTTTTTTATAGCAAGCTTCATCAGTTACATCCAAATAATAAGAATTTATTTCTATATCAGTAGGAAACCATCCTTCGAATCTTGTAACTGATGCCCCTACGTTTAACTGTATTTTTTTATTTTGAGATAAAT
The DNA here is from genome assembly GCA_001281695.1 of bacterium 336/3. Lineage (NCBI taxonomy): Bacteria > Pseudomonadati > bacterium 336/3. The sequence continues at coordinate 1,143,248 of LJIE01000001.1, forward strand.
ATAACGTCCATTTCTTGTTCCATTTATTTGTACAATAAGCTCTATAAAAAGGTAAAATAGGGCTTAAAAGGATTTTCATAATAGGGCTTTTTTTCCAACTTCCCATAGCATAATGTTTTATGTAAATGACCACTTAAAAATATGAAGATTTATGATGTAAAAACAATTTCTTCAAGAAAATCTTGTATTTTCGTACTCTAAAAATAAAAAATCAAAGCATGTATTTCAGAGATATTTTTGGATTAGAGGAAGTTAAAAGAATGCTTATTCATGCAGTAGAGCATAATCATGTGGCTCATGCACAGTTATTTGCAGGCGAAGAAGGGTCAGCTAATTTGGCACTTGCTTTGGCTTTTGCAAGGTATATTCACTGCGAAAATAAAGGCGAATACGATTCGTGTGGAGAGTGTGCTTCTTGTAGTAAAATGGATAAATTGGTTCATCCTGATTTACATTTTGTGATGCCTGTCAGTAGTACAACTAAAATCAGTAAGCCTTTAAGTCAAGATTTTTTGAAAGAATGGCGTGATTTTGCCCTGAATCAGCCTTATAATACCATTACAGATTGGCTCGCACTGATTGGTGCAGAAAGTAAAACGCCCAGCATTAGTGCTGAAGAAAGTAGGAAAATAGTTTCTACACTTTCACTCATGCCTTTTGAATCAGAAAATAAAATCCTTCTGATTTGGCTTCCTGAATATTTTAATATCACTTCTGCCAATGCCTTACTCAAAGCTTTGGAAGAACCGCCTTCTCAAACCTTATTTTTTTTGGTGAGTGAAAACCCCGAAAAGATGTTGATTACTATTCTTTCTCGTCTGCAAAGGGTAAGAGTACGCCCATTCCATGATGAAGAAGTGAGTTCTTTTTTAGAACAAAAATACCAAGTAGATAACTTTAAAGCCAAACAGATTGCTCATTTGGCAGAAGGAAATATGCACAAAGCCTTAACGCTGATGCAAGAAGTAGAAGATGATAATCATACTTTATTTAGAGATTGGATGCGTTTGTGTTATCAGAGAGATTATAAAGGTATTTACAGCAATACAGAAGAATTTGGCAAAATGAGTAAAGAGGGACAACGAAATCTGCTTCAATACGGACTCAATATGTGTAGAGAGGCTTTGGTTTGGAAATATGGAGGCGAAAGCCTTGTAAGGCTTGATAACCACTCGATGCAATTTGTTCAAGGGTTCTCCAAAACGATAGGAGAACATAATATACAACTATTCTATCAAATTTTAAATGATGCCATGCTCCATCTGGATAGAAATGCCAATGCTAAAATTGTGTTTTTTGATACTTCTTTGCAGATTAGTAGTGTGATAAAATAATTTTAAGAAAATTTAAGCAATAACTAAGAAAATATATATCTTAGCTACATGTTTTAAACCTAAAAGAAAAGTTTATGAAACTAAAAACAAACTGGCTCTATGCCTTACCCATCTTACTTTTGGTTAGTTGTGGTGATAAAAAAGCTACAGAACAGGAAAAAGAGAAAAAAGATACTGTACAAGCTTCTAAGGAAGAAGAAAAAAAGCCTGAGGCGGAAGCTAAAACTGGTACAGCTGATTTGCTTATAGGTGAATGGGAACTTGTGAAAGAAACCGATCTTTCAGGAGGAGAGGTTAAAGGAATAAAAGGTATTTTAAAAATCAACAAAGAGGGATTTGAAGATAATTATCAGGGAGCAGTTACAAAAGGAAAATGGGAGCTTCGTAAAACAGAAGCTATCAATGCAGATGCAATAGATGGATTTCTGATGTATCTTGATGGTACTAAAGAAATGAAGCCTGAAAATGCTGAACCTCGTAGCATAACCAAACTTTCTCAAGATGAACTAGTATTTGAATTTATGGGAACGAAAACCTATAAACGTAAAAAGTAAAAAAAGCCTCAAGTTATTGAGGCTTTTTTTATGGTGCAATTCTTTTGATATTCCAATCGTTATTTTCTAGGGTATAACAGATTCTGTCATGCATACGGCTGGGTCTGCCTTGCCAAAACTCTAAATAGTGAGGCATTACCACATAACCACCCCAATGAGGAGGTTTTACAAGTGGTTTTTCCGTAAATTCAGTTTTATATTTCTCAAATAATTCTAAAAGTGTTTCTTTTCCTGCTACCTGCTGGCTCTGTGGAGAAGCCCAAGCCCCAATTTGGCTATCACGAGGGCGAGAAATAAAATAATTTGTACTGGTTTCCTCAGAAACTTTCAGGGCTTTGCCCTCGATGCGTACTTGGCGTTCCAAATCTGCCCAAAAAAATGTAAGGCTTACAAGCTGATTATGAGTTATTTCTCCACCTTTTCGGCTGTTGTAATTGGTATAAAAAACAAAGCCACCTTCTTCAATGCCTTTAAGTAACACTATTCTGCCTGTGGGTTGTCCAAATGGAGAAACCGTAGCCAAAAACATGGCGTTGGGTTCTATTACTTGAGCTTTGAGGGCTTCATCAAACCAGAATTTAAACTGCTCGATTGGGTTCTGATGAACATCTTTGATGTCAAGTTCTTCTAATTTATATTCTTTTCTGATGTCTGCTATTTTTGTCATAACTGTATAGGTTTATTCTTCGCAAGGCAATTTAGGAAAAATGGTGTAAAGTACATGAAAATCCTCTATGGTTACAACCAGTCGTTTTTTACATATATTGCATTCATATTCAATGGTATAAGGGTCTCCAATTTCTCTTGTATAAGTTAACTGTTTTGCCATATAATCAGGGAGTAACGAAGAGGGTATTTGCCCATAACTTGTTAGTACACATTCTTTGGGTTTCATAAGATTATTCTCAAAATAACTATTCTTCTAACATTGTTATGTATTTAATTTTATCAAATTCAAGCATCCACTTGCCATTTTCTTTTTTGAAGAAAAACAATGATGAACCACCTCTTGTTATGAAATAAATACATGCTCTATCTCGGCTTTTATTGAATACTACTCTTGAAAAATAGAAAGTTTTTACATGAATAAAGCCTTCTTCATAGTTCTCTTCATTGCTCTTATAATCTATTCTATAATTATATTTACATTTAAGTTTAGTTATATCTATTTTTTTCTTTTGAGTAGAATCAGCTAATTTAACTACTAATGGATAATAAACAGAATCTTTTTGGTTTTTAATAAAATGATTTTTTGTATCAACTATTTGAAGAGTGTCATCTATAAATAAACATAATTGCATACTATCTATCTTTTTCAAATCTTCATTATACTCTTTCGTATAGTTCTTCCTTCCAAAATACTTATCTTCTGCTCTCTGTTTCGCATATTTTCTCTCAACAGAATCAGGAGCAAGATTATGGCGATGATTGAGGACTAAATTGATAATTTCATACTCTTCATTTTCTAAATGAGTATTTTGCTTATTTGAACAAGCTTGTAAAATTAGTATTACAAAATAACATAAATAAAATCTCATAGATAAATTTACTTTTTCAATGCCTGCCACATTACTTCGGCAAGGTGGTAACTGGTTTTTCCTGTTCCGTCTTTAATTTGGTGTCTGCAACTTGTTCCGCTTGCCACCACAATGGTGTTTTCATCTGCTTTACGAACCTCAGGGAATAGAATCAGCTCACCTACTTTCATCGAAACCTCGTAATGCTCTTTTTCGTAACCAAAACTACCAGCCATTCCACAGCATCCACTCCTAATCAGGTGCATTTGGTAGTTTTTAGGCAATGAAAGTACTTTTTTGGTGTACACCAAATTAGAAAGAGCTTTTTGATGGCAATGCCCATGCAGTTTTAAAATCTTTTTTTCTTCTGTAAACTGTTCTGCTCTGATATTTCCCTTGTCTATTTCGTTTGCCAAGAACTCATCAAGTAAATAAGTATGCTTTGCAATCTTCTCTGCATCAGCTTTGTGAGTGTTGTCTGCCAAATCCAAATACTCATCTCTAAAACTTAAAATAGCCGAAGGCTCTATACCTACTAATGCCACATTTTCTGAAACTAAATTCTTAAAAACTTCAATATTTTTGTGAGCTAATTTCTTAGCTTCTCTCAAAAGACCTTTTGAAAGATACGTTCTGCCACTTTCTTCACATATAGGCATTTGTACTTCATAACCTAAAGCCTCCAGAAGTTCTACGGTCTTAATACCTACTTCTGTATCGTTGTAATTGGTAAATTCATCACAAAATAGAATCACTTTCCCAACATTTTTATCTTGCTTCTTATTTCTCTTATCAAACCAAGCCCTCAAAGTTTGTTTATAAAGTGTAGGTAGACTACGTTTCGATGCAAAACCCGTCAGACTTTTAAAAATACCAGCCGTAAAAGAGTTTTTTACTACAAAATTGTAAAGACTTGGAAATATTGAGGCTAAACGGCTACTTTTCGTAAAATTAGCAATCAGTTTGGTTCTGAAAGGTACACCATTTGCATCATAATAATTCTGCAAAAATTCTGCTTTCATTTTTCCAATATCCACATTTGAGGGGCATTCGGATTTACAACCTTTACAGCTCAAACACAAATCCATCACTTCCTTAATCTGCTCACTATCAAAAGGGTTTTCTTTGGTAGAGTTTGTCAGAATTTCTCGTAAAATATTGGCTCTGGCTCTTGTGGTATCTTTTTCGTTTCGGGTTGCCATGTAACTGGGACACATTGTTCCACCTGTTACTTCTGTTTTTCGGCAGTCTCCCGAACCATTGCACTTTTCAGCCAGTCTTAAAATACCTTTCTCTTTTTCGAAACTGAAAATAGTAGGAATTTCTTTCGTTTTCTGCCCCGACTCGTAACGCAAATCGGTATCCATAGGCAAGGTATCCACAATTTTATGCGGATTGAGGATATTTTCAGGGTCAAAAATACGTTTTACCTCTCTAAAAAGCTCATAACACTCTTCACCCACCATATTCTTGATAAACTCGCCTCGTACACGACCATCTCCATGCTCACCAGAAAGTGAACCTTTATATTTTTTGACTAAATCGGCTGTTTCTTGAGCAATAGCTCTGAATATTTTTCTGTCTTTTTCATCTTTTAAATTCAAGATAGGGCGTAAATGTAGCTCTCCTGTGCCTGCATGGGCATAATGCACAGAATATTTATCATACTTTTTCAGAATCTCATTAAACTCTCTGATGTATTCGGGTAAATCTTGTACATCTACAGCAGTATCTTCCACAAAACAAACAGGTTTGGCATCCCCAGCCAAATTGGAAAGTAAACCAAGCCCTGCATTGCGTAAAGCCCATACTTTGGGTATATCTTCGCCTTCTACAAACGGAAAATGAAAGCCTAATTGCTCTTTTTCCATTTCTGCAATCATGGTTTGAGCTTTTTGATGCACTTCTTCTAGGTTATTTCCAAAAAGCTCAACAGCTAAAATAGCTTTGGGGTCTCCTTGTACAAAAAAACGATTCTGTTGTTGTTGTATATTGGTTTTTGTACATTCTAAAATATAATGGTCTATTAGCTCCGATGCTGAAGGATTGTACTTAATTGCAACCAAGTTTGCTCTTAATGCTTCATCCACACTATTGGTGTGTACACAAACCAGCGTTTTATGAGTAGGGGGCATTTCCACCAAATTCAGCTTAAGTTCTGTAATGAGCATCAGAGTGCCTTCTGAACCACAAATGAGTTTGGCAATATTAAAATCGTTAGAATTATTTTTATCAAAAACTTTGGTATCTAATAAAATATCCAAGGCATAGCCAGTATTTCGGCGTGGGATAGAGGTTTTTGGAAAATTTTCTCTGATAAGGTCTTGATTGCGTGTATTGGATAAAATATTTAATAATTTTTTTGCAATATTTCCTTGAGGCAAGTCATCAGCTTTAAAAATAACTTCTTCTCCATTGGCAAGTAAGCCTTTTACTTCCAAAACATGCTCTCTTGTACTCCCATAAATAATCGAATTTGAACCACAAGAATTATTACCTACCATGCCACCCACCATAGCTCTTGTTTGGGTAGCTGTTTCAGGACCAAAAAATAGATTATAAGACTTCAAAAAAGCGTTCAAATCGTTACGAATTACGGCTGGTTGCAATCGAACCCAACGCTCTTTTTCATTGATCTCTAAAATATTCGTAAAATATTTACTGACATCTACCACAATACCTGTTCCCACAACCTGCCCAGCTAACGAAGTGCCTGCTGTACGAGGAATTAACGAAGTTTGATGCGTTTTGGCAAATAATAAAAGCTTTTTTAAGTCATCAATATTTTTGGGATAGGCTACAGCAAGAGGCAATTGTCTATAAACAGAGGCATCTGTGGCATACAAACGACGCATGGTATCATCAAAAAATAATTCGCCTGCGAGGTTTTGTTGTAATTGTTCTAAATGATTATGGGCTATGCGAAACATAGTTGGCTGAATTTATCTGTTACAAAAGTATTGATATTTATTGGAAACAGCAATATCTATGGATGTATCAAATTCTTCTCAAAAAAAATCAGAAGTTTTTGTCAGGAATAAAAAATGCTTCGTCTAAACAGAAAAACAATATTTATGAAAAAAATAGTTTCTACTTTATTTTCTCTGTTACTTTTTATGGGTGTTGCTACTGCTCAAATAGCAGATAAGGCTGAAAATGTTTCTCCATTATTGATTGGCGAAAAAATACCAGAGGCTACACTTACTACTACAAAAGGTGAAAATATTCAATTGTCAAAAATTATTGCAGAAAAACCATCTGTGGTGGTTTTTTACAGAGGAGGTTGGTGTCCATTTTGTAATATGCACCTTGCTGAAATCGGTAAAATAGAAAAAGAAATCTTGGATTTAGGCTATCAAATTGTAGCCATCAGCCCTGACGATTATGTGAATTTGCAAAATACATCAGAAAGTGGAAAACTCAACTATCAGCTTTTTTCAGATGCAAAAGGTGATTTACTAAAAGCCACAGGAATTGCATTTCAACTACCCCCAAAGTACAAAGAATATTTACCCACTAAAACCAAAGGGAAAGTAACAGAAGTTTTGCCTGTACCCACACTCATGGTGTTAGATAGAAAAGGTACAATTTTGTTTGAATACATCAATCCCGATTTTAAACAAAGAATATCAGGGAAATTACTTTTAGCTGTACTTAAAAACTTAGAAATTAAATAGATATATTGTCAGAAAACTTTCTAAACTATTTAAAACATGAAAAAAACAGCGTTGTTTCTGGTATCATTTCTTATTTCTGGTATTGTGTTTAGTCAAAACACCCTGAAAATCAAATCTTCTACCATCACCTTCAAAATTAAAAATGCAGGTTTTTATGTAGATGGCTATCTCAAAGGCTTTGAAGGAAAAGTGGTTTTTTCTCCAACGGCACTTTCAGGAAGTAGTATTGAGGCATCTGTTAAAACAGAAACTATTAATACAGGTAATAAATCCAGAGATAATCATTTACGTAAAGATGATTACTTCAATGCTGAAAAATATCCTAAAATTTCCATGAAATCAAAGCGTATTGCAAACTCTCAAAGTGGAGATTTTATAGGCTATTTTGATTTGACTATTAGAGATGTAACCAAAGAAGTAAAAATTCCTTTTACCTACAAAGAAAATAATGGAGTAGGAACATTCAAAGGCAATTTTACAATCAATCGTAGAGATTATAAAGTTGGAGATAACAGTATGGTATTAGGAGATATGGTGATAATAGATGTTGAAATAGAGGTTTCTCTTTAGAGTTATAAGTGATGAGTTTTAATAATTTTAAAATACAAGTATATATAATATGAAAAAAATAATATTATTACTTTTATACATAGCATCATCTTATGCTATACAAGCTCAATCTTATAAAGAAGGGCATTTGTTTGGTTTTGCTACCAATGTTGGTTCAGGAGAGTTTTCTACTGCTCTTTCATGGTCGCATTATCATGGAATAGGAGCTAAAAAACGTTTTAAAATTGGTTATGGAGTACGTCTGACAAACTATTTTGGTTCAAACCAAGACTACATCACAGCTCCAGCCAGATATACTTCGGGTAAAGAGAGTTTTTCAGCATTATTTTCTGAAAATATACTTTCAAACTTTGATACAGTCAATGTAAAATCTGCTCAAATCAATGCTCTGAACGCTGGAATATACTTGGCTTATACACCTCCTATTTTAAAAGATAAATTAGAAATAGGGGTAAACATTGATGCAATAGGTTTTAGTTTTGCAGGAAGCCAGCAAGGTTTTTTTACAGGACAAGGTGTTTATAATCAGGCAAATGTACGTGCAAAGGCTACTACTTTTAATTTGTTACTTATTAGTGATAGTGATCTTGGTTCCCTCAATTCTGAATGGTATTTGAGATATTGGATACGCCCCAAATGGGCTGTAAAATTAGGCTATGGATTTTTATTCACAGAACTCACAACATCTGATAAAGTGCAACCTATCCCCAATACAACAGAATTTAATGACCGTTTCCGCAGAAAATCAGCTATGTTGATGCTGGGTGTTCAGTTTACTCCATTCAAACAATAAAACTATTCAATTTTATGCAAAAAATCACTTTATTTTTAATTATGCTTTTAGTAGGAGGAGCTTGCTCCAAAAAAAGTGAAGATGTAGCTCCTGTAGAAATTCCAGAACGTTTAGAAATGAATGTTGCTAATAAAAGTATTGCAATTAATGATACAGCTAAATTTATAGTAGCATTTTATGATAAATTAGGAAATAAGATAACTACACCCTCTAATATTGTTTGGAGTAGCTCTAAAACAGATATAGCAACTGTCAACCAAACAGGTATAGCTACAGGAAAAGGAAGTGGACAAACCACTATCAAAGCTACATTTAATAATATAGAAGCAACAGTATTACTAACAGTTGTAGCCAATAACAATCAAGTAGCAACTGTAACTCTTGAAGCCATTAGAGAAGTAAAATTGAATGAAGTTGCTACTCTTCAAGCTGTTATAAAAAACAATTTGGGGCAAGTTCTTACAGGAAAAACGATTACTTGGGAAAGTGATAATACTAACTTAGTAAGTATTTCTTCTACGGGAGAAGTTACAGGTTTAGGCTATGGTACAGCCAATATCAAAGCTAATGTAGAAGGAATTCAGAGTAATACCTCAATGGTTCAAGTGATCAGAAACGGAAATTTTGCTAATGGAGGAACAGGTATAGCTAAACTTAAAATAGAAAATGGTGTTTTAAAATTACAAACCAGTAGTAATTTTTCTGTATCTAATGGTGCACCAGACCTTAGAATTTATTTGAGTAATAGCAATAATGCTACAGGTGCTCTTGAAATAGCTACACTAAATCAAAGAAGTGGTATGCAAACATGGAGTTTGCCCTCAAATGTTTCTATAACACAATATAGATATGTACTTGTTTGGTGCAAACAGTTTGGTGGAGTTTATGGATTAGCAGATTTAGGAAATTAAACGTATCAAATAAATTACATTGTTGCATAAAATTTAGTTACACTCAAACCGTTTATAAATTTAGTTCGTATATTTGAGAAAAAGTTCACGATATGATTACAATTATAAAAAATACAGTTCAAGAGTTAATAGAGGTACTTGCTCAGTTAAATTCACAAGAATATATACGCCCTGAAATATCTTTAAGTAATGCGACTATAGGGCAACACACACGACACATCATAGAACTTTTTCAGTGTTTAATTAACGAATATAATTTAGGAACAGTTAATTACGATAAACGTAAAAGAAATAAAGAAATAGAAAACAACCTTGTGATAGCGAACTTAGCTCTCAAAGAAATTCAGGATAAGATAGAAAAATCTGATAGAGAAATAATGGTTTGTTATGAATTGGGAGGCGAAGAAATAAATATTAAATCAAATTATTACAGAGAACTAATGTATAATTTAGAGCATTGTATTCATCATCAAGCTCTTATAAAAGTGGCACTTTTAAATATGCCTCATATACATATCAATGATACTTTTGGAGTAGCTCCTTCTACTATCAAACATAGAAACATAGAAGTACAATCAGGCAGTTAAACTCGATTGTACTTTCATTTTTTATTAAACTATTTGACTTTCTAAAGCAAATTTACGAATCACATCAATGCCCATGTGGTCGTTTACAGCATTCCCATAATGTACTTTCTGAATAATGCCTTTTTCATCTATCAAAAAATCGGCAGGGATAATACTAGAATTTTTCTTTTCATCTTCAATTTTATCAAGTCCTAATTCCTTTGCCATTTTCATTTGTGCTTGAAAACCAGACTTGAAAATAGAACCTATAAATTTAATCATAGATGTTTCAATATGATAGAGTTTATAAAACACTTTTTCTGAATCGCTAATAATACTAACAGGTTGTAGGGCAGAGTGTAAAGAACTCATCAAAATATGTTTCTTAGGTGTTTCAAAAACAAAAACCATTTCTAAGCCTTCTTCTTTGAGTTCAGGAGCCAGTTTTTTGAGCTGGTGTACACGTAAATTACAGAATGGACAGGCTACATTTCTAAAAAATGATAAAAGAATTCTCTTGCCTTTGTAGTCAGCTAAATTGAAAGAATGCCCATAAATATCTTGTGTTTCAAAAATAGGAGCAACAGAATTTTCTTGAAGTTTCATATAAATATTATTTTGTTTAATTCAATTAGACATTACTTATATGTATTCCTGACACTAATCTTTTAAATTTTCTAAAATTTTTTTCTTGGATTCCTCCGAAAGTTTCTCCGAAATATTCTTCTGTGTAACTTTTTGTAAAAAACTCTGAATAATTTTACTTTGTTTTTCATAAACAGCACAAGCCTTGCAAATCCACAAATGTAATTTGAGCTGTATATTTTCTTTAAACGAAATGCGTTTGTTTTGCTTCTTTTCTACAAGTTCTGTTGCTTTTTTACAAGTAAGCAATATTTTTGCTGCAAGTCCTTCCATAATATTTCAGTTTTAGAGAATAAAAATCTTACCACTTTTTCTCAATACATTCTCTGAGTATCAATTTTGCTCTATGAGTTATCTGCCAATAATTAGACATACTAATAGCCAAATCCTGACAAATTTCTTCTGCTGTTTTTTCTAATAAATATTTGGCTGTAATCACAATACGCCATTTTTCAGATAAACTATTCAGGCAACTTTCCAAGATTTTTAAAAAATCATGATTGTCTAAAATGTTGTCTTCATTTTGCCATGTAAACTCCATAACAGAAGGTTGCCAAGATTCATCTTCAAAAGTATTATTGGTAACATGCATTAATTTTTTTTCTAATGTATCTGATTGATTTACTTTTTTTCTATAATAATCAATGATTTTATTATTGAGAATGCTCAAAAGCCACGTTTTTGGCTTACTTTCTCCTCTGAAACTATCAATGGATTTGAAAGCGGACAAAAAAGTATCCTGAACCAAGTCTTCTGCAACTTCTCTTAAGGAAGTTTTATGAAAAGCCCAACTAAAAAGTTCATCTGAATAATCTTTGACCCATTGTTCAAAAAGAGAATGTTTGTTTATTTGTTCCATAAAACCTGCTCAAAATCAGTTTTTTCTACTTATAAAATCATAGCTTTGTCTTGCAAAAATATCTTTTTTTGTGTAAATGAACCTACTAAAATATAAGTTTATGAAAAAGATTCTTGTTCCAACTGATTTTTCAGATTTTGCAGATAAAGCTCTTCAAACTGCTGTCAATATTGCAAAAAAGATAAAAGCTGAAATTTTGTTAGTCAATGTAAATGAAATGTCTGTGGCTGCTTTGCCTATTGCAGAATACTACTATTATGATAAAGAAAAAGAGCAAAGTTACTTACAAATGGTCAATGAAAGCTTGGATAAAACTTTGAAAAAAATAGCTTCTGATATGGATTTGGGAGATATACCTATTTCTACATTTGTAGAAAGTGGTCTGCTTGTAGATGCTATAGAAGAAGTATGCAAAAGAGAAAAAGTAGATTTGATTGTTATGGGAACACAAGGAGCATCAGGTACTAAAGAAATGTTGATAGGGTCAAATACTGAAAAAATTGCACGTAATACTCCTTGTCCTATGCTTTCCATTCCCAATAAAACATATGATAAATTTGATAAAATTGTATTTCCTACAACACTCCGACCAGACCAAATTTCTGCTTTTAAACAATTAGGTGACTTACAGGCTGTTTTTGGTGGACAAATACTATTGCTATATCTCAACAATCCAGCTCATTTGCCAAACGATGAAGCAATTATGGCAAGAAAAGATGAATTGGTAAGCCAATCAGGTTTGAAAAATGTAGAAATTTTTATAGGAGAGCAAAATGTATTTGATGAAGAAAATGCCATTTTAGAGTTTGCTAAATCCCAACAAGCAGATTTGATAATAATGGCTACTCATCAACGCAAAGGTTTGGCTCATTTATTTCTAGGAAGCATTACAGAAGATACCATTAATCATGCGGAAGTACCTGTTTTAGCAATACCCATCAAAAAATAATATTATAATTCCTTAGTTTTTCTTACGTGTTTATATAGAAAAGATTTGGCGTACTTGCCAAATCTTTTTATCTTTGAAATTGAACTAATTACCTGAATTCAAAGAGCTATGAAAATAAACACTACTCTTTTTAAAAATTTTTTTGGAATTTTCTTTCTTTTTGTGTCATTTCATACATCAGCACAATTTGGAAAAGACGGAAACCAAACAGTTACTACTACCAATGCAATCCTAAATCAATATACAACCCTACAAACTGATGTAGCAGCAGGAGCTACTCAAATTGTAGTAGCAGACATTACTCAACTCAATAGTCCAGCTCCCATTGGTCGTGGCGATTTGGTCTTAATTATTCAAATGCAAGGGGCAACCATTACCAATACCAATGATTTTACTTATGGAACAATCAGTAGTTACAATGGTGCGGGTAATTATGAATATGCTTATGTTACAGGAACGGTTGGAAATACAATTCAATTATCTTGTGCTTTAGGGCAGGGATACAGAACAGCAGGAAGAACACAAGTTATTAGAGTTCCTCAATACCAAACACTTACCATCAACACTGGAGCATCTGTTACTTCACCTGCTTGGAATGGTACAAGAGGGGGAGTAGTAGCCATTTATGCTCAAAATATAGTTTTAGATGGCTCTATCAATGTTTCTAATCAAGGTTTTAGAGGTGGTGTTCTGGAAAATACTACAGCGAATAATCAAGCTAATTTTGTTTCTACCAATGCAAATGCAGGAGGTGAAAAAGGCGAAAGTGTTGCAGGTTTTCAAACAGAATACAATGCTTTGGGAGGTAGATTTGGGAGAGGAGCACCAGCCAATGGTGGTGGTGGTGGAAATGGAAACAATGCTGGTGGTGGTGGTGGTGCCAATGCAGGTGTCCCTGCTGACTGGTTTAGAGGAACAGGTGTGATGTGTAATGCATGTACAGGTAACACAGCATGGACTTTAGACCCAGATTTCATAGCCAATGGAAATGCTTTAACTAATTCATCAGGAGGTGGTAGAGGAGGACATACAGTTTCTACTTCTAATCAAAATGCTTTGACATTAGCACCAGGTGGAGCTGCTTGGGCAAGCGATTTAAGAAGAGCTCGTGGTGGATTAGGAGGACGACCTTTGGATATTAATGCTGAAAATCGAATTTTCTTTGGAGGAGGAGGTGGTGCTGGAGATCAAAACAATAATGCAGGTGGTAGAGGAGGTAATGGTGGTGGAATAGTTTATATAGTATCCAATCAAATTACAGGCATAGGAAGTATCAATGCGAATGGTGAAAATGGTGCAAATACAATCACACCCCATACAGATGCCCCAGGTGGAGCAGGTGGAGGTGGTACAATCATTATTAAATCCAATACTTCAGTTTCTGGTATTACCCTTAATGCTAGAGGAGGTAATGGTGGAAATCATTTAGGAACAACTAATCAAGCCCATGGACCTGGTGGAGGTGGTGGAGGTGGTTATGTGGCTGTTTTTACACCAACAGACACTTCTACAAAAAATGTAACAGGTGGAACCAACGGAACAACTACTTCAACAGCTCTTACAGAATACCCAACTAATGGAGCTACTTCAGGAAAAATGGGTATTAGTAATGTCAATACAACATCCAATTTTATTTTGAGTTGTAATATTACCCCTACTCCACAAAATGATGTTATTATAACCAATGAAGATAATGCTGTTTCTGGAAATGCAAGTACCAATGATACAGATTTAGAAAGTCTTACATTGAACTATAATGCAGGTACATTTACTACAGTACAAGGGGGCTCAATTGTGTTAAATGCTGATGGGACGTTTACTTATACTCCAGCAAGCAATTTCAATGGTACAGATTCTTACATATACACTGCTTGTGATAATGGTCAGCCCACAAATCAGTGTGTAACTGCTACAATTATATTTACAGTGTTGCCTATCAATGATGCTCCTGTTGCTCAAAATGATAATTTCTCTGTCAATGAAGATGCTGTTTTGAGTGGAAATGCGAGTACCAATGATAATGATGGAGACCCTGAAATTACTCAAACACTTACATTTACTTTGCAAAATGGAGGAACAGCTACAGCAAATGGAACACTTATTTTGAATACCAATGGAACATTTACCTATACTCCCAATCTAAATTTTAATGGGGCTGTAAGCTTTACTTATCAAGTTTGTGATAATGGAACACCAAGTTTGTGTTCAACAGCCACTGTAAATATCACAGTAAACCCTGTCAATGATGCTCCTGTTGCTCAAAATGATAATTTCTCTGTCAATGAAGATGCTGTTTTGAATGGAAACACAAGTACCAATGATAATGATGGTGATCCTGAAACTACTCAAACACTTACATTTACTTTGCAAAATGGAGGAACAGCTACAGCCAATGGAACACTTATTTTGAATACCAATGGAACATTTACTTATACTCCCAATCTAAACTTTAATGGGGCTGTGAGTTTTACTTATCAGGTTTGTGATAATGGAACACCAAGTTTGTGTTCAATAGCCACTGTAAATATCACTGTGAATCCTATCAATGATGCTCCCATAGCTCAAGATGATAGCTTTACAATGGCTATTAATGCTGTTTTGAATAATACTGTAACAACCAACGATAGTGATGTAGATGATATAGCTTCACAACTGAATTATACAGTATTTAATGGAGGAACAGCTACAACCAATGGAACACTTGTTTTGAATACCAATGGAACATTTACCTATACTCCCAATCTAAACTTTGGGGGTACTGTATTTTTTACGTATCAATTATGCGATTTGGCTGGGCTGTGTGTACAAGCAATTGTAACTATTTCTGTTACAAGTCAGAAACCAGTTGCCAATGTAGATAATTTTAGTGTAGATGAAGATAAAACCCTAACAGCAGATGTATCAATAAATGATACAGACCCTGATACCCCTAAAAATCAACTTTCTTTTAGCCTTGTAGATGGAGGAACAGCAAATAGTAATGGAGTTTTAGCTCTCAATATAAATGGTTCACTAACTTATATCCCAAAAACAAACTTTAATGGAACAGTGAGTTTTACTTATAAAGTTTGCGACCCTCAAAACAATTGTTCTGCAATAACCACTGTAAATATTACAGTAAACCCCATCAATGATGCTCCTATAGCTCAAGATGATAATGTAATAGCTTCTCAAAGTCAAAGTGCAACAGGGAGTTTAATAACCAATGACTCAGACCCTGAAAATGACCCACTCAGTTATGCAAGTGGCACATTTGTAACAGAAAATCAAGGTAAAATAACAATTGAAACAAACGGCTCATTTACCTACCTGCCTTCTTTGGGTTTTGTAGGTACTGATTGTTTTGAATACACAGTCTGTGACTCTAAAAATGCATGTTCTAAAGCTAAAATATGTGTTCAGATAGATGCAACGAATACATTATTTATTCCAGAAGGATTCTCGCCCAATGGAGATGGCATGTATGATAGTTTTGTAATAGAAGGCGTGAATGGTAAAAAAGTAAACCTTAAAATTATCAATCGTTGGGGAAATGTAGTGTATCAGATTGCTGATTATAAAAATGACTGGAAAGGAATTGGAAATATGGGATTACATACAGGAGAAAACCTACCTGATGGGACATATTATTATGTGATAGATTTAGGAGATGGCTCAAAATCCATCAGTAACTATGTAATCATTAAACGATAACAAATGACTATGAAAAAACTTTTAATAATAGTAGGTTTTTTAATCATGGGAGTACAAACACTATTTGCTCAACAAGACCCCATGTTTACACAATATATGTTCAATATGAATGCCTTAAATCCTGCGTATGCAGGTAGTAATGAAGTCATTAATACATCAGCATTATTTAGAAGACAATGGCTGGGTATCAATGGTTCACCAACTACAGGGACGTTTAGCGTTGATGCTCCTTTTTTACAAAATAAATTAGGCATGGGGCTTATGGTTGCAATGGATAAAGTTGGTAAAACTCAGACTTTTGATATCATGAGTCAATATGCTTATCGTATCAAAACAGATGAAAAAGGACGTTTAGCTTTTGGTTTGCAGGCTGGAGTTACACAATATGCTTTCAAAGGAGCAGAAGTAAATTATGCTTCAAATGCTACTGTGACAGGTAGTGACCCAACATTTGGAGAGAATATTAGCCGTATACTACCCAATGTAGGTATTGGTGTATGGTTCAATAATGAAAACCTTTATATTGGAGCATCCATACCCCGATTAATTAATCATCAATTTACAGAGAATATACAAGGAATACCTGCGGGCGAATTAGGTAAAGCTAAACAATTTAGGCATTATTTTATTACAACAGGCTATGTATTTACTTTGAATGAAACTTTAAAATTAAAACCTTCTGTACTGTTAAGAGGAGTAGAGGCTGCCCCTATATCTTTTGATTTGAATGCGAATTTATGGTATCAAGAGCGTTTTGGGTTTGGGCTTTCTTATAGAAACTCATCTTCATTGAATGCAATTTTAGAATTTCATCCAACGAATCAGTTAAGGGTGAGCTATGCGTACGATTTTGCGACTACAGGTATTAGAAGAAACACATCAGGAAGCCACGAAATGATGATACGTTATCAGTTTCGTAAGAATAAAAATGATGATATTATTATTTCTCCAAGATTATTCTAAAAAAGAAAACCCTTTTAAAAGGGTTTTCTTTTACTCCTCAATAATTTTGATGTTAAATGGTACACCTAACAAATCTTGATAATCTTTACCGGCTTCTATCATATCATCATCAAATTCTTCACACCACCAATTGATTTCTACCACTGCACCAGATCTTTGTATAGCAACCATTTTCTTAAAAACATCTAAAAGACATTTTGAAGAACTGGTATTGAAGTATTCTAATTCTACATCCATACTCAAAACCCTTTCAGCTGCTTGTGCTCGAAAATGCTCTAACCAATCATTGATAGGTATATAAAATTCTAGTGGATTTTCTGGTACTGAACGCCCTTTGATTTCCATTCTGCCTGTATCAGCATCTAATTGTACAAAAGGGGTATTAGATGTTTTGTCTACTCTAAAGGTTTCCATATGAAACTAAATATTTTTAAGTTCTGTACGTATAATTTCTACTCTAAGGGTAAAAAAAGCGAGGTTAGTATTAAGATGATGGAACTCATAACGAATATTTCCATCAGTTTTTCTAGCAATATCTATAAAGCCTAAACCTGCTGTTCCTTTTTCAGAAAAATCGTCATTTGAAAGCATTTGACGATGATATTCTCTTAATTGGTCTTTGTTTAAAGAATTAATATAGTCTATTTTTTCACGTATTTTCATTTCACTTTCTTTGAAAACATAATTACCAGTGGCAATAATATATTTGTCTTCATAAGCCTCAAAAATAGCCAGACCCTTAACACCTATGGTTTGGCTATTCTTTTCTAAATGATGACTTAGATTTTGAAAACATTCGGTAGCTATATTATATACTTTTTTTCTTGTTTTTGGATTGGTTTCAGCTGTTTCTAAACGGTCTTCAATAATTTTTAGTAGCGAGTTGATTTGTACAAAACCTACTTGCCCTTTGTAAGACAAGACAAAGTTTTCATCTTGCATTTCATCGTATATCTTGCTATAATCTTTAGGCATGAAGAGTTATTTTTATAAAAAAAAGATTCATGCGAAATTAGCAAAAAAATATACAAAATGTCAAAAAAAATACTTGTTAATTTGTAATATTTTGCTTTATTTTAAATAAAAATCAAGGGTGGTTACCTTTTTGTAAAATAAGGAATATACTCAAAATGTCTCAAATTTTAAAACTATGACACACCATTATACAAAAGTTTCTATTTTTCTTACTCTTTTAGTTGGCTTTTTAGTAAGTACTAAATTTTTAATTTTTAACGTTTCTGTAACAGCTCCCAACCTGAATGGTCTATGTGTGGGAGGAAATTATCAGACATTGGGTAATATAGTAATTACAGAAGTCAATGATAATGACTTCACAGCTACGACCAATGGCAATTTCCTAAGACTACAAATTGCAGGAAATTTTGAATTTGAACCAGGAATTGGAACAGTAAGTGTTGCTAGTGGCGGAGAAGATTTGAGCAATGCTTCTATCACAGTTTCAACCAATCAAGTTGTTATTTTTTATGATGCAGATGCCTCTGATCAGAATGATGTAATGACTATCTCTGGATTGAGGGTAAGAGCTACTACTGCTGCGGGTGCTGGTTCTATCCAAATGACTGGTGGAGCTACTATCACTGGTATTACACTAAGTAGCACCAATTTAGCTACTTTTGCAAGTGTAGCAGCTCCAAATGTAACACTCACAGATGATGATGCTGATAATATAATTTGTGCTGGTACAACAGTGAATTTTCAGGCAACGGGAGCTAGTAATTATGAATTTTTTGTTAATGGCAATTCTATTATTACAAATGCAACAGGTTTGTTTTCTACATCTACCTTAAATAATGGTGATGTAGTAAGTGTAGAAGGGACAAATGCAGGTTGTAGCTCTACAAATAGTAGTGGAGTATTTACTGTAAATCCTTCTCCATTTGTTGTTCTCACTAGCAATGATGTTGATAATACTATCTGTGCAAATACTTCTATTACATTTACTGCTGCTAGTAACGGAACTACTTTTGTTTTTAGAAGAGGAGCTACTATATTGCAATCTGGAGGCTCAAATGTATATACAACCTCAGCAGCAATTACAGGAAATTATACTGTTGAAGCAAGTATAGGAGGTTGTTCTGTTACCTCTAGTATAATTAATTTAACGGTTAATTCATTACCTGATGTAGGGTATAATACATCAGGTATGACATTATCTTATTCAGATACAGAAACCACAGGAAAACCTTTGCGAGGATTTACATTTGGAGGAACTTTGGGAGGAGTTTTACAAGGTTCAGGAGTAGGTAATTACTCAGGTCCTGGTGTAGTAGGAGAATTATTTTTTCCGAATGCGGCTGGAGTTGGAGACCATACTATTTCTTATACTTACACAGATGCAAATGGATGTAGCAATTCAGCTTCCATTATTATAGAGGTGTTCTCTTCAATTGATGCCATCAGTTTACTTGAAAACTCTTATTGTGATGGTGTTGGCATCCAACCTTCAGGAGCACCAACTTTAACTCCTAATACATCAACCGTTTTTATACCATCTGTGACTCTTACAAGACTCACATTTAATCCAATGGTAGGATTTCAGATATATACAGCAACCTTCAATAGAGTTGGACCTTTGACTTATGCTATAACAGGTCTAGGTATAATGGGTTCTCCAGGTTCTTATAAAATCAATACAAATGCCTTGGTTTTAGACTTGAATTATTCTATTACTGTTGAGGTAGATTATACATGTGCAAGTGGTGATTGTTCTTTCTTTACGGGAGGTGGTGTTGGATCTTTATACAAGTATAGAAGATTTAAAACTACTCGCAGAAAATCTAATCCTAATGTAAATTTTACGGGTATTTTCCCTGGACAAAACATATGTTCTGATGTAACTACTATTCCTTTAAATGCTACAAATACTCTCTCTTCTGGAGGTACTGTTGCATTGCCTGCTATAGATGGGGATTATTTAATAAGTAGAACAACTAATCCAGCTGATTTCTCTGTGGCTTCAAATAGTGTTATTAATCTTACTACTAAAGTATTTAATCCATCAGCTTTACAGGGGACAACTGTATCAGGGATTGCCATTCCTAATCCTATTACTAGTACTCAAACTTTATACATAAAATATAGATATCAAGATGCAGATGGTTGTATAGGTGAAACAGTTCCAAGATCGTTTTTTTTAACACCAGTACCAGTACCTACTTTTTCTGGTTTATTAAGCAATTATTGTCAAGGAAGTGCTATATTAAATCTAACACCATCATTCAATATTACAGATGAACCTTTTAATATTAATAATGGATACTTCACTATTAAAAATAGTCTCAATGTTTCAGTAAGAACGTTCCCTTATGGAATTACATCACTAAACTTAGATGTACCTGCTTTATCTCCAGCAGACAATTACTCTGTTGTTTACTATTATAAAACATCTGCAGGATGCGAAGCTGAAACAGCTCCACAATCATTTAATATAAAACCAACTCCAACTGTAGATTTTACGGGTTTAAATGCAGCTTATTGTAGAAATGAAGGAAATAGCACATTGAGTGCTTCAGTAAATGGAGTACCTGAAGCAGGAGGGGTATTTAGGATACGTAGAACAAATCCTATTGCTAATGCAACAGCATTTGAACTGTTGTGGCCTGATAGAACATTTCGCCCTCAAAACCCTTTACCTTCTATAACAGGTACTTTGCCAGGTACTTATGAAATTGAATATACATTTGCACAAACATACCCTGGTCCTGCAAGTTGCCAGAATGTAGTTTCTAAATTTGTAACTATCAATGATTTACCTGTTCTGGATTTTGACTTTCCAGCATCTAATCAAACAGGAGTTACTACAGCAGCAGTTTGTAGGGATGCAAATTCAATTGCCTTAGATCCATCAGTGAGTCCTAATGCTCTAATCTCTGCAAATGGCAGATTTCTTATCAATAGAATTCAACCTCTTCCAGCTCCAATGATAAACCCTTTCACTTTAGCATTTGGACTGAATACAATAGATTTTGGATCATCACAGTTTAATATACCAACTAATACTAATGATGTGTATGTATATGAGATAGCATACATTTATACAGATGGTAATGGTTGTTCAGATACATCTGCTATTAAAACACTTACAGTAAATCCAAGTCCAACAGTTAGCCCTGGTGATATAACAATTACCAATAGATGTTTAGGGGATATTACTCAATTTACCGTAAATTATTCACGACCTATATCATCTTATGAGTGGTCAGGTACAGAAATAGTAAATACAACAACAATAGCCAATACATTTTCTGTTGCTTATACTACTACAGGAGTAAAAAATATCAATTTAACCATTACTAATCCTGAAGGGTGTAAACAAACAGTACCATTTTCAATAGAAATAAAACCAAAGCCTCAACCAAATTTCTCATTTTTAGGACAATGTTTAGGTTCTCCAACTCAATTTACAGATCAAACAATTATTGTAACAGGTGGAGACCCCATAGTTGCCTGGGCATGGGATTTTGGTGATGGTAATACGTCCACTCAACCAAGCCCACAACATACATATACTTCTGCAGGTGTGTATAATGTAGCATTGACTGTTCAAACAAGTAGTAATTCTGATGTAAGTTGTCCTGTTACTGTGAGTAAACAAATAGTTATTTTTGAGCAAAATAATCCAACAACAACAAGTCCATATATTGAAAATTTTAATACAGACAATGGAGGATGGACGACAGGACAAACAAGTGCTGTATTAAGTTCATGGCAACGAGGGAACTTAGTGGCTAATAGCGGTAGAATAGTTCCTAAAGATGGAGCATTTTGGAGAACTTTTATTGGTGCTTCTAATACAGAGCAATACAAAGATTTAGAGCAATCTTATTTGGAAAGTCCATGTTTTGATCTTACAAATTTAGATAGACCCTCCATTAATTTTGATTATTGGTCGCATACTCGTTTTGGACAAGATGGTGTGGCTGTTTTATATACAATTAATGATGGTGTAAGCTGGGATGTTTTAGGTGCTGTTAATCAAGGGGTTGAATGGTATAATGCTGCTGGTATCACAGGCTTGCCAGGTTCTGGAACACCAAGCTTGCCTAATGGAACAGTAAGAGGATGGTCTGGAGATACACAAACAGAATGGAAAACGGCTCGTTTTGTATTGGATCAAGTAAAAAATCAAGCTGGTGTAGGTGGTAAGGTACGTTTCAGAATAGTTTTTGGAGGATTAGGTTTTCCTGCGGATAATACAGACCGTTATGATGGATTTGCATTAGATAATATCCAAATCAGTAGCCGTAATCGTAAAATATTGCTTGAGCACTTTACCAATGCAGGAGCTCCTGAAGTAGGTGCGGAAGATAGCTTTATCAATAATATAGCGAATACTCAAGTTGAAAGTATAGATATTCGCTACCATGCAGGTTTCCCTAATCAGGATGACCCATTCAATGAAGATAATACAGCAGACCCTAGTGCAAGAGCATTGTTCTATGGAGTTTCTCAGATACCTCGTACAACAAGAGATGGAGAAACTTTTACAGCAAAATATTCTACAATAGACCCTTTATTGATTGAGTATCAAAAACGCTCTTTGAAACCATCTCCTTTTGAAATCAGTATAGCTTTTGGTAATAACCCTGTTGAACTTTTGAATGTAGGGGCTAGTGTTCGAGCTGTAGAAGATTTTAACAAGCCTATTATTGTAAGAATGGCTGTTATTGAAAAACAAATTGATGGTAATGTAGTTGGTTTGGCAGGCAATACATTTAGAAATGTTGTAAAAAGATTGCTTCCAGATGCTGCAGGAGTACGAGTGAATACTGTTTGGACTAAAAATGTTACTCAAACTACGGTTAATCAATCGTATAACCCTTTAGGTTTCTACAATAAAAATCAAATGGCAGTAATAGTATTTATTCAAGATGAGACTACAAAAGAAATATATCAGGCTGCTTATGCTGAACCAACAACTATTCCAGGTGGTATAACATCTATTGAAGATCAATTGAATGATCAAATATTCTTGTATCCTAATCCTGCTAAGGATAAAGTATATTTAAAAACTCAGAATTTAGGAAAACTAACCTATCAAGTATATGATGGATTAGGCAAAATTGTGGCACAAGGAGAGTTTAATGAAGACAACCATGAGTTTGATATTCAGAAGTATGCAAGTGGATTATATATGATTCGTTTGGTAGATAGTAAGGGAAATATGGGTAATAAAAAATTAATTATTGCAAGGTAATATAGATATAATAATAGTTAAAAATAAAAAGGGTATATGCATAGCATTTACCCTTTTTTAATTGAAAATAATTGAAAAAAAACTGAAATTTTTATGGAATTTTAGTTAACCTTACATCTATACAAATAAAGACTCTTTTATGAAAAATTTGTTTCTAAGGCTGGGATTAACACTTTGTTGCTTCTTTGCCTATTTGCAACCTAACTACGCACAAACCATGTACGAAAATCTTTGGAAAAAAGTAACTGATGCAGAAAGTAAAGGGCTACCAGAAACAGCTCGTAAATCTGTAGAAGAAATTTATCAAAAAGCTAAAACCGAAAAAAACAATGCTCAGCTTGTAAAGGCTGTGATTCATCGGCTCAAATATTTTGAAATTAAAGAAGAAAAAGATTTGGTAAAAGCGTTAAATCAGCTTAAAGAAGAAGCTGAGAAAGCAGAAATGCCTACTAGGAATGTATTGTATTCTATGCTTGCTGAAATATATTGGAAATACTATGAAGAAAACCGTTGGCAATTTAGTGGGCGTACTAAAATGGCTGAAAATAGTGAAGACTTAGAAACTTGGACATTAGATAAAATTGTAGAAGAAGTAAGAAAATATTATACACTTTCTCTGCAAAATACAGATGTACTACAAAGCACTAAAATTGACATATTTGATGAAATTATTTATAAAGGCTCTACAAGTGCAAGAAAACTACGTCCTACTTTATACGACTTTCTTGCTTGGAGAACTCTTACCTTTTATCAGAACACTGAACCAGAGGTAACAAGACCAGCCTATTATTTTCAAATCAATGATAAAATATATGCCTCAGATGCAGAAAATTTTATAAAAACTGAAATCAAAACAAAAGATGAAGAAGCTTTTAAATTTCAAGCTCTGAAAATCTATCAACAACTCTTAAAACTTAATCAAAATAACGAAAGTATTTTTATTCAAAATGATTTAGCAAGACTCAAGTTTGTGCATAATCATTCTGTTTTGCCACAAAAAGATGAATTATATCTACAGGCTTTAGAAAATTTAAAAAAGCGTTATAATCAAAATTCACAAGTTACCTTTGTATATCATGCCATGGCTGAATATTGGTATGGACAAGGGCAAAAATATAGCTCAGAGAAAGGCAATCAGCACCAACAAGACTTGAAAAAAGCCTATCAAATTTGTGAAGAAGGAAGTAAGTTATTCCCTACGTCTGAAGGGGCTGTCAGCTGTATGTCACTACAAACAGCTATCAAACAAAAGTCTTTGAGTGTACAGATGGAACAAACAGAGCCTTCACAAACTTACTTTAAAGCTTTGTTGAGTTATAAAAATTTAGAAAAAATTCATTACAAAATTGTAAAAGTAAATAGAAAAGAAGTTAGAGAGCAACGTAAAAAACAGTACAAAGATTATGATGACTATGAAGAGAAGAAGTTTTTAACCTATTTTTTAGCTAAAACTGATTTAAAAAAAGGAGCTTTTGATTTGCCTACACAACAAGATTATCAAACACATCGTACTGAAGTGCCTTTTGAAGGCTTACCAACAGGAGATTATATGATATTGATGAGCGAGGCTTCTGGGTTTAGTTTGAGTAAAAATGTGGTAGCTTACGCCTTTTTTACTGTTTCTAATATGGCTTATATTCATAAAAATATGCCTGATGGCACAACAGAGTTTTATGTACTCAACAGGCAAACAGGTGAGCCAATTGCAAATGTTAAAGCGGAAGTTTTTGCTTATGAGTACAATTCAAGAATAGGGGATTATGAATCTATCAACAAAGGAAATTTTACAAGTGATAACAAAGGTTATTTCAAAATACCATTTATTTATGAAACAAGAAGTGGATATAAGTATAGTGTAGGAAACTTGACAGTTAATTTTATTGGTCAGAATGATTATGTATCTACAGATGATGTAGATAATCGAAGTTATTATTCAAGAGGCTCATTATACCAAAGTATTTATAGTGAAGCTCAAGCATACAATTATACACATTTCTTTTTAGATAGAGCTATTTATAGACCAGGGCAAACAGTTTACTTTAAAGGTTTGGTTTATGAAAAAAAAGGAAAAGAAAATAAAATATTGCCCAATAGCTCTGTTACAGTTACATTTTATGATGTAAACAGTCAGGTTGTAGAAACCAAACAATTCACAACAAATGAATATGGCACATTTAATGGTTTTGTAATAGCCCCAAAAACAGGGCTTACAGGACAGATGCGTCTGCATTCATCTGTTTCTGGAGATACCTATTTTTCTGTAGAAGAATATAAACGCCCTAAATTTGAAGTAAAATTTGAGCCATTTAAAGGAGCCTTTCGTTTAGGTGACCAAGTAACAGTGGAGGGTAAAGCTCAAGCTTATTCAGGTGCAAATATTGATAATTCTCAAGTAAAATACAGAGTTGTCAGAAAAGCATCTTTCCCAAATTGGTGGTGGCGTTGGTATGGTTATTACCCTGATTCTCCAGAAATCGAAATTACCAATGGAGTTAGCCAAACAGATGCTCAAGGTGTATTTAAAATCAATTTTGAAGCAATACCTGATTTGAGTGTGGATAAAGCCAGCGAACCAACTTTCAACTATACAGTTTATGCAGATGTTACAGATTTAAATGGTGAAACACGTTCTTCTGAAACAGTTGTAAAAGTAGGTTATAAAGCTTTACAAATAGGGACTAATATCCAAGATATCAAACAAGACGACTGGCAAAATAAACCATTTGCTATCAAAACAACCAATCTGATGGGTGAATTTGAGTCAGCAAAAGGTGAAATAAGAATTTATAGACTTAAATCTCCTAAACAAGCCTATAAGAAGAGATTTTGGTCAAAACCTGACCTTGTAAGTATTTCAAAAGAAAACTTTGAAAAAATGTTCCCATTGGAAGCTTATAATAATGAAGACAATATGGCTTTTTGGGAGAAAGATAAAGAAGTTTTTGATACAAAATTTGATACCAAAGACAAAAAAGAGTTTGAAATCAGAGATTTGAAAAAGTGGCAACAAGGTGTATATCTGCTTGAAATGGTAAGTTCTGATAAATTCGGGCAGGAAGTAAGAGAAAAAATGTATTTCAATGTGATTTCTGAGAAATCTAAAAACATGGCTTATCCAAGACACTTGCAGGCTATTTCTCTTAAAGACATTCATGAACCCAACGAAAAAGCTGAAATTTTACTTTCTGGTTCAGGGAAATGGAATACACTTTATCAGATTGTTTTGGATAAAGATGTATTAGAAACACAATGGATAAATTTGAACGATGAGCAAAAAACGCTTGATATACCTCTTAAAGAAAACTATAGAGGAGGGATTTATGTACTTGCTACAGGTATCAGAAACAATCGTTTATACACACAAAATGTATTTGTAAACATTCCTTATACCAACAAAGAATTAGAAGTGGTTTTTGAAACATACAGAAATAAACTTCAACCAGGTGAGCAAGAACAATGGAAACTGCGTATCAAAGGTAAAAAAGCTGATAAAGTAGCTGCTGAGATGGTTGCTACACTTTATGATGCTTCTTTGGATGTGTTCAGACCGAATGTGTGGGATATAGATTTTTGGGGAAATAATGCTCTTTGGTCTTCTTGGGGTAGTAACAATGGTTTTGAACAAATTTCTTTCAATATCAAAAATTATGGAT
The DNA here is from genome assembly GCA_001281695.1 of bacterium 336/3. Taxonomy (NCBI): domain Bacteria; kingdom Pseudomonadati; species bacterium 336/3. The sequence goes on from LJIE01000001.1 coordinate 1,170,149, forward strand.
GGGATAGCTATTATTATGCTTACACCTATGATTATGATGATTTGAATTGGTTTGGATATTCTGTAAGTTATTACCAAAGAAGATATTATGATAGAAAAGTATATCGAAGTGTAGCTAAAAAATCTAAAAGCAAAGATGGTAATGTGGTAGAGGTAGAAGAATCAATGGATATGGAAGCGGATAAGATGATGGCAGGTTCTCCAGGGGAACTTAAAGCTGAAAAAGCTATTACTGCAACAAAAGCAGATATAGGTGAAAAAGAGAGTAGTATAAAAGGTGGTGAGAAACAAAATAGGCAAGAAGGTAAAAAAACTAAACCAGAAGATTTAGGAGATGTAAAAGTTCGTAAAAACTTTGCAGAAACAGCATTTTTCTATCCAGATTTAAAAACCAATGAAAATGGAGAAATCATTGTGGCGTTTACTGTTCCTGAAGCTCTTACTCGCTGGAAAATGCTAGGTTTTGTACATAATAAAGAACTTGCTTATGCACTTGCTCAGAATAGTCTTGTTACCCAAAAAGATTTGATGGTTGTACCTAATCAGCCTCGTTTTTACAGAGAAAATGATGAAATGGTATTTGCTGTAAAAGTGACTTCTTTAGCAGAAAAAGAGCTACAAGGACAAGCCCAAATAGAGTTTTTTGATGCTATCAACAATAAAAAAGTTAACATTCTTGCAAGCAACGAAGCTCTTAGAAGCTTCACAGCCAAAGCAGGACAAAGCATCAATATAGAATGGAAAATTAAAATACCAGAAGGATTACAAGCTCTTACTTACAAAGTAGTAGCGAAAGCAGGTAATTTCTCTGATGGTGAGGAAATGACTCTTCCTGTGGTTACAAATAGAATGCTTGTAACAGAAACAATGCCACTTCCTATTCGTGGTAAACAAGAAAAAGAGTTTAAATTTGAAAAACTCATTACCAGTGGAAGCTCTAATACTTTAAAGCATCAAAGATTTACATTAGAGTTTACCTCAAACCCTGCTTGGTATGCTGTACAAGCATTACCATACATGATGGAGTACCCTTATGAGTGTGTTGAGCAAACTTTTAGCAGATATTATGCAAACTCTATTGCAACACATATTGCTAATAGTAATCCGAAAATCAAGCAAGTATTTGACACTTGGAAAAACTATCAACCTGAAGCTTTGCTTTCAAATTTAGAGAAAAATCAAGAGTTAAAATCGGCTATTTTAGAAGAAACACCTTGGGTACTTAATGCCAAAGATGAAAGTCAACGCAAACGCCAAGTGGCATTATTATTCGACTTAAACAGAATGGCATCAGAACAAGCTGCTGCTCTTGAAAAAGTTCGTAAACATCAGCTTTCCAGTGGAGGTTTTACATGGTTCTTGGGCTTCCCTGAAGACAGATACATGACACAGCATATTATTGCTCAAATGGGACATTTAGACGTGATGAAGATAAAATCTATTCGTCAAGATGCAAAAACATGGGATATGATTCAAGATGCAATTCGTTATGCAGATAGAATGATTGACGATGATTATGAACGCCTCAAAGCTTGTGTAAAACGTGGACAATGTAAATTTGAAGATAATAACCTGGGTTATACACAAATACAATATTTGTATGCAAGAAGTTATTTCAAAGACATTGCTATCCCTAACTCAAGTAAAACTGCATTTGACTATTATTTAGGACAAGCAAAAAAATTCTGGCTTTCTTATCCAATTTATACAGAAGGTATGTTAGCACTTGCTTTGGATAGATTTGGAGATAAAGTAACTCCACAAGCCATGATTAAATCGTTCTCAGAAAGAGCTTTAAATTCAGAAGAATTTGGAATGTACTGGAAACAAGACAGAGGCTATTGGTGGTATCAAGCTCCTATTGAAACACAAGCTTTGATGATTGAAGTATATGATGAAGTAGCTAAAAATCAGAAAGCTGTGGAAGACTTGAAAGTTTGGCTTTTGAAACAAAAACAGACTCAAGATTGGAAAACCACAAGAGCTACATCAGAAGCTTGCTTTGCTCTTCTTCGTAGAGGCTCTGATGCACTTGCAAGTGAGCAACTTGTAGAAGTAACAATTGGAGGTGAAAAAGTTAGACCTTCAGAAGCTACTGAAACCAAAGTAGAAGCAGGAACAGGCTATTTCAAAACTGCTTGGAATGCAGAACAAGTGAAACCTAGTTTTGGTAATATCAAAGTTCAGAAGAAAGATGATGGTGTGGCTTGGGGTGCTGTTTACTGGCAATATTTTGAACAATTGGATAAAATTACGTTTGCTGAAACTCCTTTGAGCATTAAAAAGCAACTCTTTATTGAAAAGGACTCTGACAAAGGGAAAATTCTAGTTCCTATCACAGACAAAAATTCAATCAAAGTGGGTGATATGATTAAAGTAAGAGTGGAGTTGAGAGTAGATAGAGATATGGAGTATGTACACATGAAAGACATGAGAGCAGCAGGTTTTGAGCCAACCAATGTGATTTCCAGCTATAAATATCAGGATGGTTTGTGGTATTACGAAAGTACCAAAGACATGGCTACAAACTTCTTTTTTAGCTACTTACGTAAAGGAACTTATGTTTTTGAATATCCGCTTAGAGCTTCAATCAAAGGCGATTTCTCAAATGGTATTACAACCATTCAATGTATGTATGCTCCTGAGTTTACAAGCCACTCAGCTGGTATAAGAGTAAAAATAGATTAGAATTGATTAAATACACTTAATTATAAAAAAGGGCTAAAAGCCCTTTTTTATTTTATAGTAGCTTGTTTACGGAATAGTTTTCTATGTAATAACGAATTAATCATAATTATTCTTGAATAAAAACTATTATTAATAAAAACATTTATATCAAAAAAAATATCAAAATGTAGTGTTATTTGTCTTTAGTTTTTTTTTTATTTTTACTGAGAATTATATCAAATTATAATAATATGAAGAGCTGTTTTCTGATAATATTTTTATATAGCTATAACCTCAAAAGTATTTTTGCTCAAACAGGACCAGGAGGTGTAGGGGCATCTACCAACAATATTATTTGGCTTGATGCAAACAGAGGTGTAACACTTACTGGTACAAGTGTTACAAACTGGGCAGACCAATCAGGAAATGGTTTTAATGCTGTACCTAGTAGTGTAAATGCAAGACCTACATTTGTAGCAAACTCTGTCAATTCTTATCCTTCCATAGATTTTGATGGTACAGATGATCAACTATGGATAACTGATAATGCAATATTAGACTTAACACAATGGCATATTTTTATTGTTGTAATAGCAGATTTACAAAAAAATTATAATGCTTGGCTTGTCAAAGGTAATGATGTACAAGAAAACTATGAAATGCTAAGTTATAATGATGGTAATGTACATATGCCTCATTTATATACAGATGCAACAAGAACAGGACCTAGTTCTGCAGCAGGACAGGTAACAACTACTGAATTTAATATTATTGAATATTCTTATAATGCTACAGTTGGTAGAGATGTATATAAAAATTTTGGTTCAATTTATACAGATAATGAAAATAAAACGCCTTCTGCCAATAATTTTGATTTATATATTGGAAACGAAAGAAATACAACAGGGCGTTTTATCAATGGAGATTTGGCAGAGGTCATTATGTTTAATGCTCCAATCAATTCAGCCCAACGTATAATCGTAAATAATTATTTAGCTGCAAAATATGGTAGAACACTTACAGCTAACGATTTATATGATGAAGATGATGTAGCTTCAGGAAATTACGACCATGAAGTAGCAGGTATAGGAAGGGTTGATGCTAGTAATATTCAAAATAACTCACAAGGGACAGGTATTGTTACAATATTGAACTCTGTGGGATTGGATGATAACGAATTTTATATATGGGGGCATGACAATGCTCCTGCTGTAAGGTCTGGTACTAGTCTGGATTATCCTGCTGGGGAAGGTTTACAGGGTAGATTTTCACGTATATGGCGAGGCTCAGAAACAGGAAGTATCACAAGCTTTGATATACGTTTTAATTTAAGTGGATTGGGACCCGTTACAGCTTCAGATTTGCGTTTGTTGATAGATACAGATAATGATGGAATATTTTCTGATGAAACAGTTGCTGGAGGTGGAGTAGTAGCAGGAGCTACATTTGTGGCTGGTACTACTTATCAGTTTTCAGGAGTTACTGGACTCAACAATAACATTCGTTTTACAGTTGGTACAATTAATATTGCACAAACGCCATTACCTATAGAACTTCTTAATTTTGAAGCTACTTATAAAAATGATGAAGTTCATACTGAATGGCAAACTGCATCAGAAATTAATAATCACTTTTTTACAGTTGAAAAAAGTAATGATGGTAAAAGTTTCTCTGCCATAGGTGTTGTAAATGGAGTTGGTAACAGTTCAACAATAAAAAAGTATACTTTTATAGATAAGGAGCCTTTTCAGGGAATATCATATTATCGTTTAAAACAGACTGATTTTGATGGAAATTCTAAATATGCTAAAATAGTTTCTATCAATAACTTAGAAGATAATAAGAATGATATAAAGATTTACCCAAATCCAAGTAAAGGGGTATTTTATATAGAAAATTTGAATCAAGAAATAACAATTTTTAATGCATTGGGGCAAAAGATTTTAAATTTAAAAATTAGTCAGAACTCTTCAAAAATTGATTTGACAGAGCAATCAACAGGAGTATATTTTATTGAATATAAATTGAATAATAAAATTCAATACAAAAAAATAGTCATTCAGAGATAACACAAAAGCCTCTAAAATTGGAGGCTCTTGTGTTATTTAATTCCTTAAGGCTTTGCATAAAAATCTGCTACATTGTTTGTGTATTCTACATAATCTATTGGATAAACACGCTGAAAAACACTTGGGTTCTTTGCATTTTTGGGAACTAAGAGCAAATGTGTTTTATTATTTACTTTATACACATCTTCTGTCTTTACTCTACGACTATCAAAGGGGCTATTAAAATAATATAGATAATGTGGAATGAAACTCATATAATTAGCTGTTTCAGATTCGCTGAAATCGCCTTTGATGTTTACAAATTTAAAAGGCTTTTTTTCAATAATAGCACTTTGGAGCTCAACAGCATTAAGTGGTGTATTATTTAGAAAAGGTATAGCATTAAATTGAGCATCAACCATAACCCATTTTTGATAATCATTTAGCCAAACTTCTGCTAAAACATGCCCTGCTCCATACTTGGTTTTTTCTACATCACGAGTCATTAAACCTAATGTGCGAGCAGGTAAGCCAATAGCATTGAGGCAATTTCGAAGTACAATCCCATATTCAACACAACGAAACTTTTCGCCTTTCTTTACTCGTTCCAAAATTTCTATGGGGTTGTTTGTTTTTGCATTATTCCATCCATTGTGTTCCCATTGCTGGCGTACCCAGTTTAGCACACGTAAGACTTTTTCATATTCATTTTTTGAGCCTGCTACAAGTTCTGGGATTTTATACTCGATATTTAAACGTTGTAAAATAGTATCATTTTCAACATTTGGATAAAAAAAATGATATGCGTTATTGTGAGGCGTATTTGCAAATTGAATGGCACTGATTTTTTTACTTGGGCTTATATGAAAAATTGTAGCACAGGAATTTAGTATCAGTAATGAGATAATCAGAATTGAAATTTTTTGCATAATTTTAAAATATTTAAACTTTAAAATAAGGACAATATTTTTTCTAAAGGTTGCATCAACAATATCAATTTTTAAATTTAAAAAGATTATATAGACTTTTTAGCAAACATTAGAAATTCATAATTGAACAGTAACTATATATGAAAATTCAGTTAATAGGAAAAGTTATAGCAAGTTTAGAGCCTAATACATTGGATATTTTGATAGGAGCAGAGCAAGGTTTGTTGGATGGTGGGCATATTAGAAGAGTAAACAATCAGATGCTACCATCACATTTAAGAATACCCAATACAAAGTTGTGGATTTATATAGAGAACAGTGAAATTGTAAAAACAGAAGCTTTTGAGCAAAAATAAATAAAGAAAAACGACAAAAGCCTCCAATTTTGGAGGCTTTTGTCGTTTGAGACGAAATATTATGAATTAAGCATAATTGCTTAACATCAAAGGCATAAGGAGCATCAATGTATCTGTATTTTCTTCTTTTTCGCTTGGTAAAATAATACCTGCTCTGTTAGCAGCCGAAAGCTCAAAATTAACTTCTTTAGTTGGAACATTAGAAAGCATTTCAATCAAGAATTTAGCATTGAAGCCAATTTCTATTTCTTCACCTTGATAGCTACAAACTAAGTTTTCAGAAGCTTCATTAGAGAAATCCAAGTCTTCTGCCAAGATTTGAAGATTATCGTTAGAGATTTTCAAACGTACCAAATAAGTATTTTTATTGGCATAAATAGAAATACGGCGTAAAGAAGCTAGTAAATCGCCACGAGAAATCACCATTTTATTAGGATTGTTTGCAGGAATAGCATTTTCGTAATCAGGGAAACGCTCATCAATAAGCCTACAAATCATTTTAGTATCTCCAAAGTTGAAAAAAGCATTTGATTTGCTAAACTCTGTTTCTACAATAGTTTCATCGTTGGGCAATGCCGATTTCATTAAGTTTAGGGCTTTTTTAGGAATAATTACACCCAATTTTTGAGAATTTTTAAGATCATCTCTTCTGTAACGAATCAGACGGTTACCATCTGTTGCTACAAAATTGGTGTAATCTTCTCTCAAATCGAAATATACACCTGTCATAGCAGGACGTAATTCGTCATTGCTTGTGGCAAAAATAGTTCCTCCAATTGCTCCAAACAAGGCTTGAGCCGAAACACTCATTTTTGAAGAAGCGTTGGTAGTGGGCACTCTTGGGAAATCTGTTGCATTTTCGCCTGCAAGCTTGTATCTACCATTTTCAGAGTGAATTTCTACAACAAAAGTATCTGAATCTATTTCAAAGGTAACAGGCTGTTCAGGAAGGCTTTTGAGTGTATCTAAAAGAATTTTAGCAGGAATAGCAATATGAATATCTTGATTAGCGTCAACAGGCAAACTGGTAATCATGGTGGTTTGTAAGTCTGATGCCGTAATCGTTAATTTGCCTTCTTTGAGTTCAAACAAAAAATTTTCTAAAATTGGCACGATTGGATTGCCACTCACTACACCACTGATAATAGAAAGTTGCTTCTGTAACGCTGAGGTAGAAACCGTAAATTTCATATAGAGCTAAAGTTTATAATATTGCTTCAAAAGTCTGCAAATTTAAGAAAAAAACGCAGTTTAAAAACTATATACACGAAATATTTTTTGCTAAAAATATTGAAAACCAAAGTTTTTTTGATTTAAAAATGCATAATGTCAAAATGTCTTATTTTTACAAACTTTGTATAATTTAAAATGACAATGTGTCTTTTTTTGTTATAAAAACATGCCATATTGTTCAATTTAAGGTATTGGCAAAGAACTTGTAAAATACTTTACAACAACTAAATATTTAACCTCAAAATTTTAAAGTTATGACACTCATTAGAAAAACAAACTCATTCTTTCCTGCTTTCTCTTCTATGTTTGAGGATTTCATGAATGATGAGAGAATTTTTAAAAATACAGGAGTTACTCAAGTACCTGCCGCAAACATCAAAGAAACTGAAGATGGTTTTGTAGTTGAGCTGGCTGCTCCTGGTAAACAAAAAGAAGATTTCAAGATAGAATTAAATCACAATGTATTGAGTGTTTCTTCTGAAAGTAAAATAGAACATGAAGAAAAAGATGAAAAAGGGCGTTATACTCGTAAAGAGTTTAATTATAGTTCTTTTCAAAGAAGTTTTGTGCTTCCTAGTAGTGTAGAAGCTGATAAAATCTCAGCTAATTACGAAAATGGAATTTTGAATATATCTATTCCAAAAAAGGAAGAAGTAAAGAAAAAGCCTGTTAGAAATATAGAGATAGTGTAGTTTTTCACAGTTAATATAATTTCAAAACCTCAAAAAATATTTTTTTGAGGTTTTTTCTTTAGGTATATCCAACTAATATTTTCATAAAAAAAAGATGCCATTTCGTAAAAAATAACTCTGGAAAGATTTTTTTATAATTATTTTGCTTTCAGAAAAAAATATGCTAATATTGGCTATTGCCGATGCTTTTCGGTGTTAAAATATTTTTCAACTAAAAAACGCAAAATATTATGGGAATCTTTGGAAGAATTGGAGATATCTTCAAAGCAAACATCAATGACCTGCTTGATAAAGCAGAAGATCCTGAAAAAATGATAAAGCAGATGGTGTTAGAAATGCAAGAATCTATCACCAAAGCAACTTCGGGTTTAGCACAAGCAATGGCTCAAGAAAAAAAATTGCAAAGAGATTATGAAAAATTTGTGGCAGCTTCAAGCGATTGGAAGAATAAAGCAGCACAAGCATTACAAGCAGGAAATGAGGACTTGGCTCGTAAGGCATTGGCTAAAAAGGCTGAAGCAGACCAACAAGTAACACAATATCAACAATTGTACGAAAATGCAGCAGCTACAGCTTCTACATTGAAACAACAAGTAGATAGCTTAAAGTTAAAATTAGATGAAGCTAAGATGAAAGAGCAAACCTTGATTGCTCGTAATCAGGCTGCAAAAGCTCAAAAAGAGATTGCTAAACAAATCGGAGGTTTCGATTCTAACTCTTTTGCTAAATTTGACAAGTTTGAAGAGAAAATTTTGAAAGCAGAAGCAGAAGCAAATGCTTTTATGGAAATGTCTAATGATAAAACAAGCTTAGATGATGAGTTTAAGGCTTTAGAGAAAAACTCTGCTGTAGATGATGAACTCGCTAAATTGAAAGCAGAACTTAACAAATAATCAAACTTTACACGTTTAAACCCATAGACATATGCCCAAATTTAAAGTGATTAAAGAAGGTATTAATGAAGGTCTTCTCACTTCTACACAAGCGAAAGTAGAAAAATATATTCAAGAACTTTTCCACGATTATGAAGTTGCTAAAGTAGAAAATACTTACAGTTTCGCATTTGGAACAGTCAATGTAAATATCCGTATTATTGGTTGGCATACAGAGGATGTACTGGTTGAAGTATATTCTTATCTAGCAGAAAATGTTGCTGTAGATGGTAAAACTGCTGAAGAATTGTTGCGTCTGAATGCAAGCATGCATTTTGGTAGCTTCGGTCTTACATTTGATAGAGCTGTAATTTATTCATACTCTTTGGCAGGTGCGAACTTAGACTTCAATGAGTTTATGGCTGCTGTGCAAACTGTAGCTACAGTAGCTGATAGCTATGATGAAATGTTTAAGCCAAGCCCTCAGCCTGCTTAGTACCTACCCCACATATTATAAGCAGATGGTAACCTTATCATCTGCTTTTTTTACAACTAAATATTCAATTTTCACTTAAAATAGATACACAAATGGTATTTTTTATAATCGGAATTGTTTTAATTGGAGGAGGTGTTGGGCTTTGGTTTTATAGAAAAGGACAATTAGATAAGGCTCTAAACATTCGTTATCAAGAAACTACTACTGCTAAACTGATTTGGGAGAATTACGACCATATCAAAGATGCCGTAGGAACAGGAAATTATACAGAAATTGTAGAAGTAAAAGGAATGGCTGTTGCTCAGAAACCCCTCATTGCTGACCATACAGAAAAACCTGTAGTGTACTACAAAGCGACCATTCTAAGAGAATATGAAACTCAAGAGAAAGAAACAGATAGCAATGGTAACTCTCGTTGGGTTACACGCAGAAATACTGAAACAGTTTCTACCAATGAACATGCCATTCCATTTTATATAGATGATAACAGTGGTAAGCAAATAAGAGTAAATATGGAAGGGGCAAAGAAAATAACGCAAAAAAGTTTAGATAGATTTGAAAGAGAATTTTCTGATAATTATCTACAACAAAATAAAGATACTTCTTGGGGTGGCCAACTGATGAATTTTTTAGGAAGCTCTAATTTTGGTTCTTCCAATACTATTGGCTACAGATTGATAGAGGAATGTATTCCTATCAATGCTCAACTGTATGTGTATGGTGAGGCTTCTGATAGACAAGGGGAATTAGCGATTTTAAAGCCCAAAGAAAAAGGGCAAAACTTTATAGTTTCTGTAAAATCTGAAGAAGAATTGGTTGAAGATACTCAAAGTGCAGCCAAATGGTCTTTGATAGGTGCGATTGCTTGTGTAGTTTTGGGTATTGGTTCTATTGTTTGGGGGATTCTGCAATAAACAAATATCTAATATTTTTCACAGAAATTTATTGTTTGAAAAAAGAGAAAGGAAAAAAGAATATTGAAACTCTTTCTTCCTTTCTCAAAGACTTTGCCAATTCATACATAATATTTAATATCCTCTTGCGAGCGTTTCTGCAAATAAAGCATAACGCTCTTCAATGCCTATTTCTTCAATGAGTAGTATGCCATAGGCTGGTAAAAGCACATCAGAATCTATTTCAAATAGTTTTTTGCCTTTTTTAGTAAAAACTACTTTGTTTTCTTTTAAGGTAGCTTTACCCAATTCTATGTTCTTATGACGAACTAAAAGCTCATCTTTTTGAACTCTGATTTCAAACAAATTTCTATCAAAGTTTTCTTGAGTAATTTCAATGGATTCTGAACCCATTTTTACAGCCCAAAGAGCCCTGTTGTCGTTTGAGAAGATTTTATAGCCTTTTGCATAGTTTTTGGTACTGAAAATAAGAAAACTATCTTTGGCTATTTGGTATTTTCTTGTGGTAGTGTTTGATTGCTTGGCAATGATGACAGTACTATCGGGCAATACAATGCTAATAGCATCATTTTTTAAAAACTGAATTTGCCCCAAAAAAGCACTATCAGCTTTGGGTATAATGGGTTTTTCAAAATCTTTGATTTTGGGAGTGTACTTTACAGCTTTTTCTTCGGTTTTTTTGCTATCTTTTTGCTTGGAGTTAGAGCAAGAAACCATGATACTCACTACAAAAAATAAGAAAATATAACGCATAAAATATAATAAGATAGTTGTTTGATTGAAAGCAAATATACTATTTTAAAACCTCTATCCAACCATTGCATTTCACCCCTGAAGGAGAAATAATGAGATAATAATACAAGCCATTTACAACATCTTTTCCCCAATCGTTTTTGTAGTTGTCAGATTTGAACATTCTTTTACCCCATCTGTTCCATATTTCTACTTTAGAACCTACTTCTGCAATTTCAAAAGTATCATTGATGCCATCATTGTTGGGTGTAATGGCATTGGGTGGTTGAATAGGAGGGGCTGGTATGCTGACGGTTTTCTTCACAACTGTATTACAACCATTAGGATTGAGAGCTGTAAGCATAACAACATAATCTTTGTTGGGTTCTTTATAAATATACTCTTGAGGATGAGTACCTTCTAAAATAGTGCCATCACCCATATCCCAAGTGAATCGTACAAATTTGGCTGTATCCAAAGTTGTAGGCAAACTTAGTTGAACACGATAGGGGGTATTACAATCTTTAAGAAGTTTGAATGTAAAATCGGCAGTGAGTACAGGTAATACAATAACTTTTACTTTTTGATCTATTCTACATTTATCATTAATAAATGTTACAGTATAATTAGTTGTTTGTGTTGGGGAAGCAATTGGATTGGCAATATTAGGATTACTCAAGCCTGTTGTGGGTGTCCATTGATACGAATTTGCTCCACTGGCTTGCAACTGTATGCTTTCACCTCTACAAATCTGTACACTATCATTTGTTTGAAAATTTGGAATAATGATATTGATATCTTGAATAGCTTGATCTGTTTGATTACAATTGGTTACACTCAATCTGATTTTATAATTTCCAGCAACAGTGAAGGTATAACTAAAGTCTTTTTGAGTATTTTGAGAAAAAATAACATTATTACCAGCATCTAAGATTTCCCAAAGAAAATCATCAGCATCCAAACCTGTAAATTTAAACAATAATCTTTTCTCGCAAGTTTCTGTACCTGAGTTGATTAATTGTAAATTTTTAGGGTTCAACATATCAAAGTCAGCACTAACATTGAGTTTAAATTTGAAAACGGCATTGTTGCAATTGCTACTATTATTGGTTGCTGACCAAGCCCCTGCTGTTGTTGGGAAGCCATTGGTAGCTCCACAAGAAGCACAAGTAGAATGATAAATAATACCATTTTTTGCAAATCGACTGGTACCTCCATCTACATGGTCGCCTACTTCATTATTAGCATTTTCGCCGAAAAAAGTACCATATAAGAGTCTTTCCATATTGCGTTTATAAACGGCAATGTAGAAATCGCTACCTGTAGCAGTAGTAGGTCTGTAAGCATCAGAAGTAGTAGGCATGTTGGTAATTCGACCACTACTTGTTCCACTCAAAGAACCTTGATTGCTACCACCCCAGCCTGCAATATAAATATTGTTACAATTACTTTCAGTAACTACCAAAAAAGCTGTTGGAGAAATATCAGGATTGCCATCTCCTTGCCCAATGCGTGTACTCCAACGGCTTGTTGTTAAATCAGGGCTAATTTTATGAATAAACTGCCCACTATTGGGATTATTATATACACCAACTGAAATAGGATAATTCCCAAATGTTTGCCCAAAAGCATAAACTTCTTGATCTGAGTCTAAATCAATAAAAAATGCCATATCAGCAGCACTGGTACCCAAATAAGTAGTAGAAATCAGCGTTCCTGTAGCATCAAATTTTGCTATAAAACCGTCATCATTACCCAAAGCAGTTGGATTGAGACTACCTGTTGTAGCAGGTAAATTGTTGCTATTAGTTCCCCCCCCCACAAAAACCTCATTGGCTGAGTTTGTTTGAATAGATAGAGCAATATCTAGACCATTTCCACCAAAGTATTGTCCCCATGTGATATTGAGTGTATTGTCCATTTTTATTACCAAACCATCGGATACACCAGTCAAGGTATTTGTTCCTGTAAGTACAGGTATTGTAGCAGAACGAGTGGTAGAAGCGATATAAACATTATCAAGAGCATCTACATATACATCTCCTCTCAATTCATCTCCATAATTATGAATAGTTGTTCCTCCAGAGGGTTTTAAGCCATCATTTCCAGTTCCCCCAATCATACGAGAAGCGTTGAGTGTGCCATTTGCATTGAGTTTGGTTACAAAAATATCACTACCATTATCATACGAAATACCTACCACAGTAGATAAAGTTCCTCCCTGAAAAGAACTACCTAATGTGGTTGGAAAATTGGTTGAACTAGTTGTTCCAAATATTAAAAGTCTGTTTTGGTTATCTACCACTAAACTATGTGGGATTTCAGAACTGCTACCACCAATAAAAGTTAGCTGTTGTAATGTAGTTCCTGTAGGGTTATACTTAAATATACCTACATCAGTAAGTCCACCAAAACCACTACTTGGCGAGCCTATAGTAGTAGCTCCTGTGAAATTGGGAAAATTTAACCCAAAAAGTGTAGAGCCAGAATATAAGTTTTCAGCAGCATCAAAGGTGGCAGTATTGCCCCAATTGTCTGATGAACCACCCGAATAAGTAGAAAAAACAAGTTCAGGGTCTATGATAAGTGGATGATTTTTGTTATAACCTTTTGGAAAAGAAAAACTTATGATGTTATTTTGAAGTACAAAATTGGTTTTGACTTCTACTTTTTTCTTGCCAATGATTTGATAGCTGACAGGTCTTTTCTCATAAATTTTGCCAACAGAAGTACTAATTTCGAGTGTGCCATCAGGCAAAATAGTTACTTGATCTGCATAATTATAATGCAGTTTTATCTGATTTGGATTAGCGTCTTTTTCGACTGTAATTTCGTATTTAAGAGATTTACCTTTTCTAAATAAATGATAGCTAATGCCTTGATATACATTTGGATAATAAATTTCTTCAAAGCCTTTTACATCACTTGCCCAATTACTTTTATCTCCTACATAATAATGATAATTTGTTGGGACTACTTTTTTTGATTGGACACTTACAGGGTTTGCTCCCAAAAATTCTACCACAAAACTATGAGCTTTTAAACCATTTTCTTTTTCATAAATGGCATATTCAGGATTATTTTTGTAAACGTCTTTATGTTTCTGATAAGCCAAAGCCTTACCATCATAAAAACTATACTGAAGAGCATTGTTATAAACAAATAAAAAGCCTGAAGGTAAATCGGCTCGAAAACGGATATCTTTTTGCCATTGATTTTTGTTTTCAATAAACGAAATTCCTTGTGTTTGCGTTTGATTAGTATGTTGCCCAAAAACAAATAAACATACAAAAATAGATATAAAAGTAAATGTGAGTTTCAGCATAACACGAAATGTTTATTCTACCTACACGAATTTATAGATAATTTGTATAAAATCAATATTTTACAAACTTAAACTTTCATAAAACTACAATGCAACGCATCAAAGGCATTCCTTTCTCTGAAACAAAAGCATTTTCTAAGATTTTTTTAGACTATATCACACAACAAGATTCTTTAAAAGAATTTTATCAATATTCACCTACCATAGAAAGTTTTGGAGAAATCTTGAAGAAAAAACAATTTTCAGATGCTCAAAGAAATAATTTGCAAATAGCTCTAAAAGAACAATATAAAAATCTTAAAATCTCTGAAAAAACGCAAAAAAATATAGAATTACTCCAAGATGCCAAAACATTTACGGTAGCGACTGCTCATCAGCCTCTTATATTTTTTGGAGAGCTGTATTTTGTATATAAAATACTGACAACCATTAAATTGGCAAATAGCCTTAAGGAAAAGTTTCCTGAATATAATTTTGTACCTGTTTACTGGATGGGTTCTGAAGATCATGATTTTGCAGAAATAAGCCATTTTAGGCTTTTTGGTAAAAAATATCAATGGGAAACCACTCAAAAAGGAGCTGTGGGAAGAATGAATTTACAGGGAATAGAATCTCTTCTTCAAGAATTACCTGAAAAAATAGAGTTATTTGAAACTGCTTATACAAAGAATATAAGTCTTGCAAAGGCTACACAATGGGCTGTAAACGAATTATTTGGAGATAAAGGTATAGTTGTAATAGATGGGGATGATACAACACTAAAGAAAAATCTGATACCAATTTTACAGAATGAATTAAGGACTCAAAAATCAGGACAAATTGTTCAAGAAGTATCTGGAAAATTAGAAAATTTAGGTTATAAAGCACAAGTAAATCCAAGAAATATCAATTTATTTTACTTGGATGAAGATTTAAGAGAACGAATAGAGTTTGTTGATGGTAAATATCATGTAGTAAATACAGATTTATATTTTTCAGAACACGACATTCTACAAATAGCAGAAGAAACACCTGAAATGTTTAGTCCCAATGCTGTACTCAGACCTGTTTATCAGGAACTTAGTATTCCAAACTTGGGTTATGTTGGTGGACCTGGCGAAATAGCTTATTGGTTGCAACTCAAAAATGTTTTCAAATATTTTGAAACACAAGGTGCTGATAATCTGCAATATCCTATCTTGTTTTCTCGTACATTTGCTTTGATGGTACAAGGAAATCAGCAACAAAAAATAGAAAAATTGGGCTTAACCATTGAAGATTTATTTTTAGATGAAATAAGCTTAAAAAAATATTTTGTGGAAAAAAACTCAACCAACGATTTTCACTTGAATCAAGAAATGGAAGAGTTTAAAGAGGTATTCAAAAAAATTCAGCAAAAAGCTCAACAAATAGACAAATCGTTGGAAGGAGCAATAGCTGCTGAAGAGCAAAAAACGCTTAAATCTTTAGATAATTTAGAAAAAAGACTTCAAAAAGCAGAAGAACGCAATCAGGAAACACAAGTTACACAAGTTTTGGGTATAAAAGAGAAATTATTTCCTAATGGGGCATTGCAAGAGCGAACAGATAATTTTTTAAACTTTTATCTCAACGACTCTCAATGGCTTGATAATGTGTATCATTTGATAAATCCTTGGGATTTTAATTTTCAAGTTATAGGGCTTTTTTAAAATCTTTTTAGAAAAGAAAAACTATTTGGCATAATTTTCGTAAATTGATGCAATAAACTAACTTATTTCTTATGAAAAAGATACTTACTTTCTTGGGTGTTCTATTTGCAGGAAGCCTCATGGCTCAATCTCTTGCTCCATATCAAAAACAAATAACAGTTACCAAAGGAGATGCAAAAGTAAATGTAGATTCTTGGGCAGCAAATGTTGAAAGAGGCTCTGAAGATGAATTAAAAGATGCATTTGAAGATTATGTAGGCAAAAACTTCAAATTAAAAACAAAAAAGAATGGCAAACATGGTATGATTGTCCCAGAAGCGAACTTACCACAAGTTACCACTCGTAGAGGAGATATTTATGTTTTATTTTCTAGCGAAACAGGAAAACCTGAAATGGCTGTTGCTTTTATGATGGGATATGATATTTATCTCAATACAAAAGATAATCCACAAGAAATGGATAGACTGAAAGAGTTTTTTGCAAACTTCTTGATGAGTCACTACAAAAGTTTCTATGAAAAACAAATCAGAGATAAAGAAAAAGTGTTGAAAGATTTGCGTGGACAAATCACTGACAATGAGAAAAAAGCTAAAAGCTTACAAAAAGACATAGAAAGCAATCAGAAAAAAATATCTAAAGAAAAGGATCAACTCAAGAAAACAGAGATAGAAAATAAAAATGTTGCAGCTCGCCGTCAGATAGATGCTCTTAATGAAATGAATGGTAATATCAACAAACAAGTGACTAATTACGAAAAAGAAATTGCTGATATTAAGGTTCAAATTGCAAATATTGGTAAATAATTTTGCAGGAGTCTAATTTTTTTGATTATTTGCCAATATCTTTTAACAAAAATATGGTTATGAAAAAAATTGCTTTATCCTTTGTATTTGCTTTAATCAGTTTGGCAACTTTTGCCCAAGATGATACAGGGTTTAAATTAGGTTTTAAAATTGGAACGCCGATAGCCTTCAATAGTGTAAAATCTACTGAGAATGGCATAGATGCAAGTCCTAATGGTGCAAGCCTTCGTTTTATGGCAGGTCCTATTGCTGATATTGTTTGGACAGAGCGTTATGCCTTGACAACAGGTATTTTGTTTACAACTAAACAAGCAAACTACCAAACACAAGTAGCAGGAATAGATGCTATCAATGAAAAATATGGATTGCAATACATCCAAATTCCAGTAGGTTTGAAGTTATTTACTGATGAACTTTTCACAAATGGTAAAGGCTATGTGAATTTTGGTATACAGCCTGAAATTTTGGTAGGAAATAGCAGAAAATCAGGTAATTATGTTGATGGGCAGTTAAAAAGTGCTTCTTTGATAAGAAAATTCAGCCCTCTTGATATTGGAATGTTTATTGGTGCTGGTGTAGAATATCAGTTGGGTAACAATCCTATTTTTGGAGGTATTGGCTACCAACGATCTTTTATTAACTCTGTAAGTAGTTTGGATGCAGGAGCTCCCAATTTCCTTTCTATCAAACAAAACTTGTTTGTAATAGAAGTAGGTATCAAATTGTAATTCAATAAAAATACTGCATGAAAAAGCCTTGAGTTATTCAAGGCTTTTTTTGTTTTGTACCACCCACTCAATTGTATCATGGAGTGGACGAAACTGAAAATCAGGTAAAAATGTATGAATTTTATGATTTCGATAAACAAAGTGCATTTGTGAAACTTTTGCTGTTTCTTTACTGATAAGCGGGGGCTTTCGTGTAAATAGAGAAGCTACACTGCTGGCTCGCCATGCAATTTCGGCAAGTAAAGGTGTAACAGGGATAGAAGGAGGTTTTTTATCCATAGCCTTGGCTATTCTATCAAATAAGCTTTTATACAAGATATTACCTGCACTCATCACAAATCGTTCTGATTGTATTTCATTTTCAGCCATCTGAACGGCCACTTGTGCAATATCTCTTACATCTACATAATTTAGGCTGCCTTTAGGGTACATTTTTTTACCATCAGCTACATACTTAAAAAGTTGTAGGCTTGTTCTGTTCCAATCACCAGCTCCAAAAACCAAAGAAGGGTTTAAAATAACAGCTCTCATGCCTTCGCTAATACCTCTCCAGACTTCTAGCTCTGCTAAATATTTAGATTCTGCATAAACAGTATTGAGTTCAGATTCTTCCCATTTACTATGCTCATCTATTTCAATTTCACCTTTTTTTCTGCCTAAAGAAGCAATGGAACTAATGTGAATTAATTTCTTGACGTTTTTTTCTAAACAAATATTTACAATGTTGGCTGTACCCTCTACATTCACCTGAAACATTTGCTTCTTATCTTTGGTTTGGAAAGAAACTAAAGCGGCAGCGTGTACGACAATATCTTCAGGTTCCACATATTTTTCAAGTGCTACTACATCCAAAATATCACCTTCGACCCAATTTATTTTATCTTCCCAGCCCTTTACCCAAGAAGTATCTGCATTAGTTCTTTTAAGGGCTTTAATTTTATAACCTGCATCAGCAAAAAACTTGGCTACGTAACTCCCTACAAGCCCAGTTGCTCCAGTAATAAAGACCTGTTTCATATACTTTGTAAGAGTGTTTTTAGAAAATTACAACAAAGATAAACGAACTTGTGAATTGATTTGTTAAATTTGTACTTATTTATAACGATTCTAATCTTAATATGTTTTGAAAGTTTTTCAAACAATACTTTCTCGTTTAGCATTTTACTATCAACTGGCTTTAGAGTCGTTGATGGAGAGGCAACTACGTACGTTATTGGCTGGTTTGGGTGTAATGTTTGGAGTGGCTTCTGTGATAGCCATGCTTGCAGTAGGCAAAGGTGCAAAACAAGAAATCCTATCTCAACTAAAATTAATAGGAGGTAATAGTATTGTCATACAGCCCCTTAACAATACACAAAGTAAAGTAAGTTTCACAAAACCTTCTCGTGGACTGTGCCTTCAGGATGCTCAAAATATCAAAGAAGTTTTTCCAAATTTAGCATTTATTAGTCCAGAAATTTCTTTGAAAATTTTGGTAGTGTCAGAACAAAAATGGTTGCAAAGTTCTTTGTATGGAATAGAAAATAGTTATTTTGAAATAATTGGGCTTCACTGTAAAAAAGGAAATCTTTTTAGTAAAAATCATATTATTGGTGCAGAAGCAGTATGTGTGATAGGGAGTAGTATGGAAGCTAAACTATTTGGTGGAAAATCAGCTTTGGGGCAATATATTCGTTGTGATGACCAATGGCTTAAGGTGGTAGGAGTATTAGATACACAACCTGTTATTACAACTAACTTTGAAAACTTAGGAATTCATAATACTAATAACTCTGTTTATACACCTATTACAAGTCTTATCCGAAGATTTAATTACAAAAAAAATCATAAGGCAGAACAAAATATACACCAACTCACAAGATTAGTTGTACAAGTTCAAGATGCTGTAAAGCTTATTAAAACAGCTGAAACCATACAAGCCATCTTACTTCGATTACATAATGGACAACCTGATTTTGATGTCATTGTTCCTGAACAAATCTTGAAAGAACGTCAGAAAACTCAAGAAATGCTTAATTATGTACTTGGAGCTATCGCAGGAATTTCATTACTTATTGGAGGTATTGGTATTATGAATATTATGCTTACCTCTGTACTAGAACGAACCAAAGAAATTGGTATTAGAAAAGTAGTAGGAGCAACGCAAATAGATATTAGAAATCAGTTTTTGGTAGAATCCATAGTAATTTGCCTTTTGGGTGGTTTAGCTGGTATTTTAGTAGGTTTCTTGATTTCTTGGATTATTCATAAGACTATGGAGATCAATATATTGATAGAATGGACATTTACATTGGGGGCTTTTTTTATAACAATTTTTATAGGAATAGCGTTTGGATGGTATCCCGCTAAGCAAGCTTCTATTCAAACACCACACGATCTTTTGAGATATGAATAAAATAAATCATATACAATTACACAAACTACCTAAAGGGAAGAAGGCAATTATTCGAAAATTTAATAGAGAAGATATATTTTTAAAAACTCTAGAAATGGGTATGTTACCTAACACAACTATTGAAATGATAGGAGTAGCACCTTTAGGAGATCCCATTTGTGTAAGAGTATTAGAAACACTACTTTCTATTCGTAAATCAGAGGCAGAACATATAGAAGTAGAAATTCTAAATGAGTTCTAAATGATGGAAGTTTTCATCAATTATTTACAATCTACCATTAAAGAGATATTTACGTGAAAATTGCATTAATAGGTAACCCCAATAGTGGAAAAAGTTCTTTATTCAATCAGCTTACAGGGCTCAATCAAAAAGTAGCTAATTTTGCAGGGGTAACAGTTGAAAAGAAAATGGGCTTTTGTATATTACCTAATAAAGAAAAAGCTCAAATTATAGATTTACCAGGAACATATAGCTTGTATCCTAAATCTTTGGATGAACAAGTAGTTTTAAATTTTCTTTTAGATAGCCAAAACTCCGAAAAACCTGACTTAATTCTTGTAGTAACAGATGCTTCAAATTTACAACGAAACTTGTTGTTATTTGAAGAAATTAGAGATTTGGGTGTGCCTATTCTGCTAATTCTCAATATGATAGATTTAGCTAAACAAAGTGGCTGGGAAATAGATATTAAAAAGCTAGAAAATCTATTAGGTGTTCCTGTAATAGCCACCAATGCACGTAATGGAGATGGAATTTTAGAACTTAAAACTAAAGTTTTAGAGTTCTCAGAGCATTCTTATCAGCCACAATTATTGGAATGTTTATCCAAGCAAAAACAACTCATTGAGGAAGTTCAAGAAAACTTTACTTTAAAAAATACTTACATAGCCAATCTGTACTTGCATCACTATGAAAGATTGCATTTTCTTTCAGAAGAGGAAAAAGATTATTTGCAAAAACAACAAATTAAATATCAATTTAATAGCTTATCATTACAAGCACAAGAAACTCTTGAGCGTTTTGATAAAATAGGTTCTGTTATTGCCCAAACAACACAGAAGTATGAAAAAACGAATAACCCTTTACGCATTACCCAAAAAATAGATACAATTTTATTACACCCAGTTTGGGGATATGCTATTTTTTTAGGAGTCTTACTTTTAATGTTCAATGCTATTTTTAAATGGGCTGAATTGCCGATGACATTCATTGAAGACCAAACAGCTAACTTACAAGAAATTATCAAAAATAATCTATCTGATGGTTGGTTTACTAAACTCCTTGCAGATGGAATAATTGCAGGCATTGGTTCGGTAGTCGTTTTTATACCTCAAATAGCTCTTTTATTCGCTTTTATAGCTATTTTAGAAGAATCTGGGTATATGGTACGAGCTATGATTATCATGGATAAGATCATGCGTAAATTTGGCTTGAATGGAAAAAGTGTCGTTCCTCTTATTTCGGGAGTAGCTTGTGCCATTCCTGCAATTATGGCAACTCGAAATATTGATAATCGAAAAGAACGTTTAATCACTATTTTGATAACTCCACTGATGAGTTGTTCAGCTCGTTTGCCTATCTATACAGTGATGATAGCTTTGGTTGTACCTGCTGAAAATGCTTTTGGGTTTATCAGTTGGCAAGCACTTGCTCTTTTAACAATGTATTTGCTTGGAATATTTATGGCATTGTTGGCAAGTATCATTTTGTCAAAACTTCTTAAACATCAAGATAATAGTTATTTTGTGGTAGAAATGCCTACATATAAAGTGCCTCGTTGGAAAAACATAGGGTTAACTATTTTAGAAAAACTGAAAGCTTTTACATTGGAAGCGGGTAAAGTAATTATAGTGCTTTCTGTAGTTTTATGGGCTTTAGCTTCTTTTGGTTGGGGTGATAGTTTGGAACAAGCAGAAAATAAAGTTCGTAAAGAAAATATTACATTTTCAGAAAAAGAATTAGAGCCTCTCATCAATTCTGCAAAATTGGAAGCTTCTTATGCTGGTGTATTGGGTAAGGCTTTAGAACCTGTTATTAAGCCTTTAGGATTCGATTGGCGAATAGGAATATCCTTAATTGCTTCTTTTGCAGCCCGAGAGGTTTTTGTAAGCACTATGTCTGTGATTTATGGTTTGGGTACGGATGATGAACAAAGTGTAAGAGAACGAATGTCAAAACAAATTAATCCAATAACTCAAAAACCATTTTACAGTGTTGCTGTTGGCTTTTCTTTAATGGTCTTTTATGCTTTTGCCATGCAATGTATGAGTACAGTAGCCATTGTGTATAAAGAAACACGTTCTTGGAAATATCCCATTGGGCAAATTATAGTGTTTAATTTATTAGCATATATTTCTTCATTCTTTGTATATCAACTTTTAAAATAAAAATATTTAACTATATTTGTTCATACACTAAAGCCGTTTTTTTATTTATTATTTATTTCATCAAGAATGATTTAATTACATAAAAATGGTTCGTTTATACACTATTACTACAATTCTTTTTTTATCCCAAAATGTATTTGCTCAAGAAATTGAAAAACTGGGTGAAGATGATTTGTATAAGAATATTAATATTTATGAACAAAAAGTAATTTCAGCAAGCCGTTCAGAACAAAAAGTTTCAGATTTACCCATCACTATTTTTATAGTATCTAAAGAGCAAATTCAGAAAAATGCTTATAAAAGTTTAGTAGATGTTCTTCAAGATGTTCCCAGTGTTAAAACTTCTCGTGTAGGCAATGGTCAAGAAGGTGAAACATTTTTACTAAGAGGTTTGAGAGGAAACTATTATGTAAAAATCTTATTGAATGGCATTCCTATCAATCCTACAACCACATTAGGAATGCCTATTGGTGAACAATTGCCTATTCAACAAGCAGAAAGAATAGAAATCATAACAGGGGCAACTTCTGCTATCTATGGAGCTGATGCTTTGGCAGGGGTCATCAATATTATTACCCAAAATCCTGATGATAATACAAATATACAAGCAGGCATTACAACTGGTAACAAGGGCTATAATCATGCTCATTTTTTGGTAGGAAGTAATTGGTTGCCCAAAGAGTCCATGAAACAATCTGTTCAATATTCCATTTATGGAAATTTTAGCAAACAAAACGACTTAAATTTGCCTCGAACGGCATCACTTTGGAATCCCAATCATTATAATTCTGATTTTGCTACAAGTATTCCAACTTATACACCTTATTACAAAGGTTCTAATATCTTTCCTAAACTGGAAAACATGCCGAGGACGAGTTATTTATATGGAATTTCTCTTCAATATGCAGGTTTAGAACTCACATACAATGAAATGTATAGACGTGAACATAGTTCTCTCGGGCAATCAACAGCATCTTATTTTTATTACAATCCTGAAGTATTTTTTGGGGAAAAAATTAGACGTACATCCTTGGTTTGGAATAAAACTATTAAAAACACTACACTTGTAACCAATATTTCTTGGCTCAATTATCGTTTAGATAAACAAAGTTCTTTTGCCTTAACTTTTGAAGGTGGTGACAAAGGAAGGCAATATAAATATGCTGCTTCTGATGATTTATTGATAGAACAATTAGCAACCTTTAAAATTAGAGAAAAACTACAACTTACAACAGGGGTTTACTATCAAATTTCTGGAAATTTACCAAAAACCAACGATTTGCCTGAACCTATTGATGAAAAAACATACAAGCCTTTTGCTCGAAGTATAAAGCTTTCTGATACACTTTTTGGTAAATTTGGCTACAATCCTATTGTATTTGATAATATAGCAGGTTTTGTACAGGGGTATTACAATACTGAAAAAATATCTATGATAGGTGGTATTCGATATGATTATCAGTCAATTTATGGAGAAAGTTTGAATCCACGTTTAGCTTTTTTATATAAAATAAGCCCTAAAAGTTCTATCAGACTTTCTGTTGGGACAGCTTTTAAAGCTCCAACCACCAATAATAGCTATAATTCAGTGGCTATTCCAGCAGGAAATGGTCAAATTTTGTATTTAAGTGTTCCTAGTCCTGATTTATCTCCAGAAAAATCAGTTAATTATGAAATAGGCTATCGTCATCAGTTTGCAGAAAATATTTCATTAGAATTGATAGCCTTTCAAAATAAAATTAATGGATTGATGGAGTCCCAAATAGGTGTATTGGATAAAAATTTATATCCATTAGGAGTAGGAAATACAGTAAACATGTTCATCAATGATCCCAATGCTTTTGCATTGTTAAGAGGAATACAAGCTAATTTTCGTATCCAAAATATTAGTCAATCTCGTGTAAGTTCGGATGTGTTTATAAAGTATTCAAGAGGGAAAGAAGAGTTACCTAATAAAGAAGGTATCATTAATACTTTTAGAGAAGAACCGGATTGGATGGTGCAATGGAATATTTCTTTTGAGCCATCAAAAAAAATATATATACATCTTAGAAATTCGTGGATGAGTAGTTTTTATACAAAAGATGTATTTACACAAACAGATTTTACAAATCCTAAAAATAAGATAAGTAGTTTTTATGTAGCTCACTTAACTTTAGGCTATAACATAAATAAGAATCTTTATACAAACATTAGAATTAACAACTTATTAAATACTGAATATGCAGGTATTGGTGCATATGGAGGAGGAGATTTACTTTATAATCCACAATCTATGCGTATGGTACAAATAGGGGTTAATTTTTTATTTAAATAAAATTACAATGCTTAAATTGTATTTCCTGATAAGTGTTTTTTTCATTACAACAACATCTATTGCCCAAGTAGATAGCTTGTTGGTGCTTGCTAGAAACAATAAGGATAAAAAACAATATGTAACAGCTTTTAAATATTATTATCAAGTCAATACGTTATTAAAAAAAGAAAAAGATTTAAAAAATCTAATTTCTAGTTATATAGAAACAGCCTCTCTGTGTAATGAATGGCAGGTTTATAACCAAGCTGCACATTACTTTCAAAAAGCTCAAGAAGTTTTGAATGAGCTTTCCCCAAAAGATTTATCTGAAAAAACAATTTTTTTAACATTAAAAACAGCAAAAGCTCATGAAAACGATAAGAGTTATCCTGAATCTATCAGAATGTATGAGAAATATCTCAATTTAACGACTGGTCAATCTAGTAACTCTGAAAAACAAGAAGCTTTAAGTAATTTGGCAAATTTATACAATCTGCAAAATCAATATAAAGAGGGTTTAAGTAAAAACTTGGAAGCACTCACTATTTATGAGCAAATAGGTAACACAACCTCCCAAGCTACGACACTTAACAACATTGGGTTTGGTTATAAAAAACTACAAGATAACTCTAAAGCAATTGAGTACTTTGAAAAATCTATAGCTCTACAAAATCAACAAGGTTTAAAAAATAAATCAGACTATAGAACTGTACTTATTAATGTAGCCATTCTATATCAAGCAGAGAAAAATTTTTCACAAGCCAAAAAGTATTTATTAGAGGCAGAAAAATCCTTGAATGCGGATGTTTCTGCCAAAGAATTTGAAAAAGCTGATATTTTTGATCTGATGAGCAAAACATATTTTTATAGTGGAGAGATAGAGAAAGCTGAAAAATATTGTAATCAAGCTATTCAAAATAGTATAAAATCTGGAAACTTAGAGGCAAAAAAATCTGCTCATGAAACTTTATCTTTGGTTTATGCAACACGTAATCAGAATAATACAGCATTGGAAGAGTACACACACTATAAAAAAACATCTGATAGTATCTTCAAAATACGATTGGCTTATCAAGATGAAATTTTACGAAGAAAACAACTTTCTGAAGAGGTAGAAAATGAGTTAAAGCTCTTACAAGCAGAGCAAGAAATGAAAACCTTAGATCTGAAAAATTTTACATTAAATGCTGAGAAGAAAGAACAAGCCTTTAAAATAGAACAACAACAAAAAAACTTGGCTCTTGCTGAATCTGAACAACAACGCCTTGCTGAACAGGCTCGTTTGAGTAGTTTACTTATTGAACGTCAACGCCAAGAATCTGTTTTACAACAACAAGCATTAGATTTAGCACAACAAACAAACAGATTGAGAGAGGCAGAATTACAAAATGCAAAAATACAACAAGAAGCCTATAATACTGAACAACACCGTAAAGAAGAAATACTATTGAGAGATAAAAAACTCAAAGAAATAGAATTACAAAACGAAATAGAAACTAGAAAAAATCAGCAAATTTTATTTTTACTCATAGGAGGTGGTGTACTTAGCTTTTTGGGGTTAGCCATTTTCGGATATATTCAAAAAAGGAAAGATAATAATCGGTTGAAAAAGCAAAAAAAGATAATTGAAGAAACGAATGTCCTTTTAAAAGAGCAAAGATTGGAGATTTTAGAAAAAAATGATGAACTCAACTCAACCAATGAAGAACTGTCTTCTGCTATTGAAACTATTAGCCTTCAAAAGAATGAATTAGAAGATAAAAATCGCTCTATTTTAGATAGTATCAACTACGCCAAACGTATTCAACAATCTCTTGTTCCTTCTGAAGAGACATTTCAAAAGTATATTCCTGAGAGTTTTGTATTATATTTGCCCAAAGATATTGTTTCAGGTGATTTTTACTGGCTTTATGAAGGAGAGAATTTTGTTATTGTTGCTGTAATGGATTGTACAGGACATGGTGTTCCAGGAGCATTTATGAGCATGATAGGAGCAAACATGCTTGATAAAATAGTGAAAGAAGATAAAATACTTGTACCAAACAAAATTCTTGAACGATTAGATCTTTATGTAAAAAAAGCTATTGAGAACGAAAATCATCAATTGATAGATGGAATGGATGGTGTAATAGTACTTTGGGACAAAATTAACAAAGAACTTCAATATGCAGGGGCTGTTAATTCAATATATATGATTAAAAATCAGGGATTTGAAGAGATAAGAGGTGATGTATATCATATTGCAGGGGTTTCTTTCGAAGAAGATGTAATGAAACAATTTACTTTACATACAATACCTATTACTGAGCCTACAACGATTTATATGGCATCAGACGGATTTCAAGATCAGATGGGAGGTGAAAAAAGAAAGAAGTTTATGACAAAAAAGTTCAAACAATTACTTTTAGATAATCATTTATTAAAAATGTCACAACAAAAACAATTATTATTAGAAACTTTACACGAATGGAAAGGAAATATCGTTCAAACTGATGATATATTGGTAATAGGAATGCAACTTTAATACAAATTGAAACTAATTTTATGATTAAATATTTTGTTTTTATCTTATTGACTTTGAATGCATGTTCTAATAACACATTAGAAAATTTTGATAAAAAAATATGGGAAAACGACTCTAAAGGCTGTAAAAATGAACGACTTAAATATTTAGAGGTTGTTGAAAAGCAAAAAGAAGTACTTAAAGGTTTATCGCAAGCACAAATAGTAGCCATTTTGGGTAAACCAGATTCTCAAGAACTTTTGAAGCGAAATGCTAAAACTTTTACTTATTTTGTGTCGCAAGGCTCACAATGTGGCTCAGGTACAAAAGAAGGGACTGCTCTGATTGTGCATTTTGGAGCTTTGAATTATGTAAGCGAACTAAGCCGAAATCAGTATTAGGAGAAAAGATGTGAGAAATAAGACATAAGAAAAAATAATAATTCTGAATACTCAATATTACATTAAACATGACTAATCAAGAAAAAATAGGTTTGCTCTTTGAAGAAATGAGTAAGGTTGTTATTGGACAAGAATACATGATAAATCGCTTGCTCATAGGTTTATGTACCAATGGGCATATTTTGTTAGAAGGTGTACCAGGTCTTGCAAAAACAATGACTATCAATACATTAGCGAAAACATTGCAATTGTCATTCCAACGCATTCAGTTTACACCTGACTTACTTCCTGCTGATTTGGTAGGGACTATGATTTATAACCCAAAAGAAGGTGATTTTGAGGTAAAAAAAGGACCTATTTTTGCTAACTTGATTTTAGCTGATGAAATTAATCGTTCACCTGCCAAAGTACAATCAGCTCTTTTGGAAGCTATGCAAGAACGCCAAGTAACTATTGGAGAAACAACCTATCCAATGGATTATCCGTTTTTGGTACTTGCTACGCAAAACCCTGTGGAACAAGAAGGTACATATCCGCTTCCTGAAGCTCAGATAGATAGATTTATGATGAAAATTTATGTAGGCTACCTCAATAAAGAGCAAGAACTGGCAGTGATGAGGCGAATGTCGAACATGAATTTTAAGCCTGAGCTTTTAAGAGTTTTGAATAAAGAAGATATTACAGCTATCAAGCAGGAAATCAATCAGATAACAATATCTGAAACACTCGAAAAATATATAATTGAACTCGTGTTTGCTACTCGTTATCCTGCTGACTACAATTTGCGTCAGGAGGCTCAGTATGTACAATTTGGAGCTTCACCAAGGGCAAGTATCAGCCTTAATTTGGCTGCTAAGGCATTGGCTTATCTCAATCAAAGAGATTTTGTACTACCCGAAGACATCAAAGAAGTGGCTATGGACGTTCTAAACCACAGAATGATACTCAATTATGAAGCAGAAGCAGACGGTATCACAACAAGGCAAGTCATAGAAAGCATTTTGAAGAATGTTCCTATTACGCAATAATTAAATTACTTTGAAATTCAAACTAAAACTATATGCTTATTCGTTTACTTTTAATCAGTTTGTTATCAACAACATGGGTACTTGCTCAGGATAAGGACAAAAATAAAGACAAAGAAAATAAGGAAATCAAAGAGCTAAAGGAAGCTAAAGAGCCGAATCCTAAGCTTTTTGATAGAAATATTGTTGAAACCAGACAACAAACGACTATTGCAGGTAAAAACATCAAATATACCACTCAGGCAGGTTATCTGACCCTCAGAGATGAAACTGGCAAGCCCAGAGCCGATATATTTTTTATGGCTTATCTGCAAGATGGAGCAGACGTTAATTCCAGACCTATCACTTTTACTTTCAATGGTGGACCTGGTTCAGCTTCGGTATGGTTACACATGGGTTGTATTGGACCTAAAAGAGTAGTAATGAACGATAAAGGAGAACCCTTGCCCCCTCCCTACAAATATGTAAACAATGAATATAGCTGGCTTGATAAAACGGATTTGGTATTCATTGACCCCGTCAATACTGGTTATAGCAGGGCAGCCGAAGGCGAAAAACCTGCTCAATTTTTGGGTTATGTAGAAGATATTGAATCTGTGGGTGAATTTATTCGTTTATACTGCTCTCAGTACAAACGCTGGGCTTCACCTAAATATCTTGCAGGCGAAAGTTATGGTACAACAAGAGCCGTAGGTCTTGCCAATTTCTTACAAAATCGTTATAATTTGTATGTCAATGGCTTATGCCTGATTTCAAGCATTTTGAATTTCCAAACTGCCCGATTTGACAAAGGAAATGATTTACCTTATACTTTATTTTTGCCAACCTATACAGCAACAGCTTTTTATCATAAAAAATTAGCACCCGAATTGCAACAAGATTTATCCAAAACACTTAAAGAAGTAGAGAATTTTGCTTTAGGAGAATATGCTACTTTCTTAACAAAAGGCGATTTAGCTACAGAAACAGAAACTAAAAATGTAGCTGATAAACTGGCTCGTTATACTGGGCTTTCACAAACCTATCTTAAAAATTGTTATTATAGAATAGAAATAGGAAGGTTTACAAAAGAGCTTTTAAGAAATGAAGGCAAAATAGTTGGTCGTTTGGATAGCAGACTGACTGGCGTGGATTATGACAATGCTGGTGAACGTTTTGAATTTGACCCAAGTTTAGATGCCACTATCTCAGGACCTTATGCTACAGCTATCAATCATTATATACGTCAAGAACTCAAATACAATAATAATTTGCCTTACGAAGTGCTGACAAGCCGTGTACAGCCTTGGAATTATAACAATGTTCAAAACCGATATTTGAATGTAGGTGAGGAACTTCGCAGTGCTATGTCGAAAAATCCAGCCCTGAAAGTTTGGGTTTGTAGTGGCTATTACGATTTTGCAACCCCTTATTTTGCCACAGAATACACTTTTAACCACCTCATGCTTCGCCCTGAACAGAAGAAAAACGTGAAAATTACCTACTACGAAGCAGGACACATGATGTATATCCATAAAGAATCTTTCCTTAAAATGCGAAAAGATTTGGAAGGATTTTATGAGTAAAACTCCAAAAAGATACTAGCAAAAGAAATTATTTATTTTTGCTGGTATCTTTCCAGTTTATGTCCATTTTTTTATCATTATTTAATTTAGTTCTATCTTTTTGCTCAATAATTGGAATGATTCTTTTTTTTGAAGAGTCATTATTTTTATCACTATTTTCTTTGTTTTTATTGTCTTCACTCATAGTATTTAATTTTAAAGGTTGGTAATGATTTATGAGTTTATTTGTGAATAAGAGAGATATTGATACTAAAATTGAGATAATGGTTAATTTTATAGCCAAAGCATAGTTTATATCATTTTTTTCGATAATTATGCTGTTATCATTAAAAGAAGATTTGTTTGCACCTATTTCGCATAAAAGAATGTTTTCATAAGTATCATTAACTAAATCATCAAATTTACTAATATTAATGCCATGATATAGTGGTTTACTACGTAGAATACCTAATAAAAGTATAATTGCCCAAACTGTAGAAATAATAGGAATAATTAGAAGTAGTTTTATATATATGTGTGAATTATTGAATTCTCCAGAAAGCAAAGGTATAAATAATACTAAAATAGTAGTAATTATACTAGAATTAGAATGTTTGTGTTTGTGAGATGCTATTTGTTTATCAAGTAAATCTTTTGATTTCTGAGCAATAAATTCCAAATCTCTTAAATTTTTTAACTCTTCCATTCAGTTACTTAATTTTAACTCATTTTCTTTAAATCCAATAATTGTTAAATTAGAAAGAGGTGTAATATACAATCCATCATTATTTTTTAATATAATATAGTCATTATGAATACTATCAATAAATACATCTCGTCTAAGAACATAACCAGGAATCTGCATTTCTCCTGAACGAATGAGAATAACACTTGTTCCAAAAAGTACATATTCAAACTTTATATCTTTAATATGTGTTAAAAAATCTCTAAAATTATCCATAATAATATTTATTATTAACTAATTAAAAATAAGAAATAATTTCATTTTTTACAAAACTTTTATAATAATTT
Source organism: bacterium 336/3 (assembly GCA_001281695.1). Taxonomy (NCBI): domain Bacteria; kingdom Pseudomonadati; species bacterium 336/3. The sequence continues at coordinate 1,201,197 of LJIE01000001.1, forward strand.
TAAACTCTATGCAAATACATATTCAGAAAGCCGAGAAAAGTCGTTTAGAGGCTTTTAATTTTGAGAGTTTTTCGTTTGGTATAGAAACAACAGACCATATACTTATTGCCAAATATGCTCAAAATCAATGGGCAGAGGCGAAAATAGAGCCTTATCGAGAGATTTCTCTTTCGCCACTTGCAATGTGTTTTCATTATGGACAAACCGTTTTCGAGGGGCTTAAAGCCTACAAACAACCTTCTGGAGCTATTAATATTTTTAGATTAGATAAACATGCTGAACGCATGAACAAGTCTTTGAGGCGTATGTGTATGCCCGAAGTGCCTCAGGAACTATTTATAGAAGGAACAAAACAACTTGTAAATCTCGAAAAAAACTGGATAAGCGATAAAGAAGGCTATTCGTTGTATTTACGTCCTTTCATGATAGCCACAGAAAGCAGATTGGGGCTTGTGCCTTCACAAGAGTATTTATTTATGGTAGTGGCTACACCAATGGCATCTTATTACTCCAAACCCTTGAAAGTGAGAGTAGAACGTGAGTATGTAAGAGCTGTGGAGGGTGGGGCAGGAGCGGCCAAAAATGGTGGAAATTATGGTGCTGCTTTTTATCCGACTATACAAGCCAATACAGCAGGTTACGACCAAATTCTTTGGACAGATGCTCAAACCCACAATTATTTTGAAGAATCAGGGACTATGAATCTAATGTTTATTGTCAATGGAACGCTTCTCACACCTCCTGCGGGTAGTACAGTATTAGAAGGTGTAACACGAGACTCTGTACTTCAAATAGCAAGGCATATTGGTATTGCTGTTGAAGAACGCCCTATTAGCATCACAGAAATTCAAAATTATTTTGAGAGTGGTAGCAAAATAGAAGCTTTTGGTGTAGGAACGGCTGCTATTATTGCTCCTTTCTCGCAGATAGATATAGATACAAAAAGTTATATACCGTATTTCCAAGAGGATGCTCAAATGTTTGTATTGAAAAAACACTTACAAGACATTAGGCTTGGTATAAGCCAAGATATTTGGGGCTGGAATACAATTTTATAGTTATGAAAAATTCTAAAGTATTTTGACTATATCCAATACTTTTTGAGGAGTATTTAAGCCTTTTTCCAAATCTTTGAGATGTAAATTTTTAGCTTTAGCTTTGAATAAATAAGTGCTAAAAGGATATTGCGTAGCTTTTTGGTTAAATTCTTCTGGGAATTGTCCTAATAAATCTTGAGATAAATTATTGATTTTCTGTAATATATTAGGCAATGAGTTTTTTAAATCATGAGTCCATTTTTCAAGATTATCAAGATAGTCTCGGGTTTGAGGTTCTTGGATATAACTTGATTTTTCAAGCTGTTTTTGTATGTTCTCAAAAGACATATTATTCCAGTCTTTAGACTTTAGTACAGGAATTTGCCATTTGATTTGCTCTTCTTTCCAATAATCTTTTTTTGCTTTTACTTGATGAACCTTAAAATCAGGAAGTTCTATCATAGTCAAGAAATCTCCATGACAACAGCCTGTATCAATGCCATAAGTATTATTTTTGATTTTAGGAGAATCACCTACTACATGATGCCCATAGATAATGGATTTATTATCAGTATAATAATCATTCCAGTAAGTATTTTCGGGATATAAAGTTTCTAAGTATCGTTCGCCAGCAGTAGCACCACAAAGTACATCTTCTCGTTGTTCTTGGAGGTTTTTGCCTTGCTCAAAAGCAGCATGAACGATAATGGCATCAGGAGTTTCGTAGTAGTAAGGTAATGTTTGTAACCACTCTAAAAAGCCTTGATATTCTTCTCCAAATTGCACTTTTACAATTTCTTGAGCATAAGAAAGTACTTGATTGAGATGTTTTCGTTCATGGTTTCCCATGAGTACAACAGAATTATGTCTATTCTTAAAAAACTGATATACTTCTAAGGATTTATTGCCTCTATCCACAATATCACCCACAGAAATAAGAAAATCATCAGGCTGGAGAGCTACACTTTCTAATAATTCTATCAGTTCATCAAAACAACCATGAATATCACCTACTACAAATGTTCTGTTCATATGGGTTATCAACTTTCTCTTCTAAAAGTATCAAAATCAGTTTTATTTTTAAATTCAAAAATGTTGAGAATAATAATTTCTTGTTTGGTATGACTATCCATTATTTTCTGGCACAACCACTGATAATTTGGAAACTCAGAATGTTCAAACCAAATGCTCCCAAATCCATCAGGAGCGATATAACTGACTAAAAAGTAACGCATCATTCAGTCAGATTACTTTGTAAAGAACTAATTTTCTGCAATGCATCTATTTTATCTTGAGCGAGTTGCATTTGTAGAGCTTCAAGTCCTGAAAGTTTGGCATCAGGGCGAATAAAATCTATAAATTCAATCTGAATGGTTTTACCATAAATATCGTCTTCAAAATCAAAGATATTCACTTCAATTCGTTTTTCAGAAGGATTTTGAAGTGTAGGGCGATTGCCAATATAAAGCATTCCTCCATATTCGGAGTTTTCTATATATACCTTCACAGCATAAATTCCATCATAAGGAATAAGTTTATAATTTTCTTCAATATGAATATTGGCTGTTGGGTAGCCAATAGTTCTGCCCAATTGGTCTCCTTTTACAACCAATCCTTTCATCTGATAGGCTGAACCTAAATATTTAGAGGCTGTTTGTACATCTCCTTGCAAAAGAGCATTTCTGATTTTGGTAGAACTGATAGCTATTTGGTCTATATCTTGTTCTGGAATTTCCTCAATATCAAATGGATGCTCTGAAATACTCTTTTGTAAAAACTCAAAATTACCTTCTCTTCCTTTACCAAAATGATGGTCGTAACCAATCACCAATTTTTTGGCTTGAGTGGTTTGTATATAAATTTTCTGGATAAATTCTTCTGCTGAAAGATTAGAAAGTTCATGGTTGAACGGAAGTACAAGCAGGTAATCAATGCCTGTTTTTTTGAGTAAACTTATTTTTTCTTCTAAAGTATTGAGTAATTTTACATCTTGCCCAAAAAACATGCGTGGATGAGGAAAAAACGTAATCACTACACTTTGCCCATTATTCTCTTTGGCAATTTGAATAATACGCTGTAATATTTGTTGATGTCCAATATGAACCCCATCAAATGTACCACTGGTTACAACGGCAAAAGGCAAATCAGGAAAATCTTGTGTATTATGAAAAATTTGCATAGTTTTTGACTAGAATTCTGTAAAAATCATTATTTTTCAAGGATTTTGCAAAAAAACGATAAAAATACTATTTATATAATACTTTGTTTCTAAGAAATGTTATTCTTTAAACGTTCTACATCCAAAAATCTTTCTGATGCTGAGTTACTTCAAAAGTATCAGGAGTACCAAGATAATAAAATCTTGGGGGAGCTATACGAACGTTATATTTCGCTTACTTATGGTTTGTGTATCAAATATCTGAAAGACCGAGAGGAATCGAAAGATATGGTGATGCATATTTTTGAACGCCTTTCCCAAAAACTTCCTGAACAAAAAGATATTGAAAATTTTAAGAGTTGGCTTTATACTTTTGCCCGAAATGAGTGCCTGATGTGGCTCAGAAAGGAAAAGAAGATGGTTTATCAAGATTTTTTTACAGAAAGTGATGAAGATGGTATGGAAAATTCTATGCCTTTGCATCTTGATAATGAAGGGACAGAAGACAAAGAACAAAGCTTGCAACTTTTAGAAAAAGGTTTAGAAAACCTTGACGAAGAGCAACGAGTGTGTCTAAAAATGTTCTATTTAGAAAAGAAAAGTTATCAGGAAATTACAGAGTTTACTGGATATGAGCTTAGTAAGGTGAAAAGTTATATCCAAAATGGAAAAAGAAACTTAAAAATATTTATGGAAAAAAATGCTTCCAATAACAACAATCTGTGGATACTTATGTTGTTGTGGCTGCTGTAGTAGGGAGGGAAATCTATGAAAAAGTTAAAAAATATATCAGAAAAACAAATTGAAATGTATCTGGCAGGCAAGCTCAATAGCTCTGAACAGATACAAGTAGAAGAGTTCTTATCTGAAAATCCTTTTGAAGCAGAAGCTTTGGAGGGGCTTAAAAGTATTGGATTAGAGGAAAGAGAAAGAGATTTGGCAACACTCAAACAACAACTTCCTCATAATCAAACGCCTTCCTTTCGGTTGAACTGGTCAGGAATGGCTGCTGCCATTGTATTTTTGGTTTCAACAGTGGCACTCTCTCTTTTGTTACTTAAAAATCCACAAATGGATGAAAATGTAGCTTTGAAAGAAAATACGATAAAGCCAGAAGCCACTGTTCCTCAAAAAGATGATAATGAAACAAATATTTTACCATCTGAAAAAAATAAAACAGAAGATAAAAGAACTCGTACCATTCAACCAGAATCACCTAAAAATATAAAGAAGAATAATGAAGGTAAAGTTTTGGATTTAGAAAAAGAAGATGAAGTAGTAACAATGGACAAAAACCTCATTCCTGAAGAGAAAAAAATGGGAGAAATGAAAGCCGAAAAGCCTATTGTAGAAAATAGAAGAGAAGAAAAAATGGAAGTCAAGGAGATAGAAGAAAATGTAACAGATAAGAATAATGCAGGAAAAGTAAGAAATTACTTTAAGGAAGATGCTCTTAAAGATAAAAAAACAGATATAGAGGTTGCTAAACAATCTTCTACAACTGTAAAATCGGCAGATAAAGATAATTATCAAGATAAGAAACTTGAAAGAAAAACTGCTAAAAAGCAAAAGGCAAAAGTTGTACCCAACCAAGAACAAAGAGCCTTAAATATGAGTAAAGAAACAGATTTAGATGATGGTTATCATGATTTGAGTGGACAAGTATTGGATAGTAGTACTAAAAAAATATTGGGCGGTGTGGATGTAACTGTTAAAAACCAAAATACTCAGGTAAAAACGGACTCTTTGGGCTTTTATTTGTTGCGTTCTAAAGAAAATAATAATATATTGCTATTTAGAAAAGAGGGTTATGAACAACAAGAAATACAAGTTCGCCCTAACGAAAAACGAATCATTTATTTAAAACCTAAATTCTAAAAATCAATTTAAACCTTATATTTTATGAAAAAAGTTCTTCTTACAGTATTCTTTTTAGCAACTTTCTCGGTTGTAAGTTTTGGACAAAAAGTATTTGCAACCAAATATGCTTCTCAGGCTCAAGTAAAAGTATATGAAGTCAAATATGAAAGTCAAGCAGATTTATTGGTGTATAAAGTGAGTTATGAAAGCCAAGCCAATAATGATGGCAAATGGTATTTTGTAAGTTATGAGAGTCAAGCTCAAAAGAAAATTTTCTTCGTAGATTATGAAAGCCAAGCTGATGTGAAAATATATTTTGTAAAATATGAAAGCCAAGCAGGTTGGAAGAATCGTTCAAAAACACATCTTTTCAGGTAAGAAAAAAAATGCTGAAAATGAATATTAAAAATGCTACGAATTCCTTATTTTTGGATGAAGTAGCATTTTTCCTTAATAATTATGAAGATTTTTGAACCCAACGAAACTGAGAGAGTAACCCTATTTGTTGATGTTATTTTACCCATTCCTATTCCAAAATTATTTACGTATCGTATCCCATTCGAACTCAACGAAGTTGTACAAGTAGGCTCAAGGGCTATTGTACAATTTGGAAATAAAAAAGTATTAACAGCAGTTATTGCTAAAATTCACCAAGTACCACCCCAACACTATCAAGCCAAATATATTCTCGAACTTTTGGATACTGAGCCACTCGTTACCCAAAAACAACTCGATTTATTTGCTTGGATGGCAGACTATTACCTTTGTACCATTGGCGAGGTAATGAACATTGCTCTGCCTTCGGGGCTTAAAATCAGTAGTCAATCCATGATTGAGTTAAATCCTAATAGTAACCCCGAAGAGTTTGAACTGACTGAAAAAGAAACTAAATTATTAGGTATTCTCAAAGAAAAAAAGGCATTGGCGTATCAAGAAGCAGCCGTTTTTTTAGAACTCAAAAATATTTATCATATCATCAAATCGCTGACAGAAAAAGAATTGATAATTGTCTATGAAGAAGTAAAAGAACGCTATCAGCCCAAAAAAGTCAAAAAAGTACGTCTTACACGAGATTATCTCGATAAAGCAGATTTAGAGAAACTTTTTAAATATCTTGAAGAAAAAGAGCCCAAACAGCTTGATGTACTCCTTTTATACCTCAGAAATGTGCCTGTTTTCAGAGATTGGACACTCAACGAAACAGGTTTGGAGAAATCGGTGTTTCGTTCTAATCCTCAAATTTCCAATTCTTCTGTAGAAACACTTACTAAAAATGGTATTTTCGAGGAATTTGAAATTGTGGTTTCTCGTTTTGCCGATATCCAACCTGCTGATAGCTACGAGTTAAACCTTACTAACATCCAACAACAAGCTGTTGATAAAGTGATGGAGCTTTTTGAAGACAAACAAACTGTTTTGTTGCATGGTATTACGGGTAGTGGTAAAACAGAAATTTATATTGATCTCATTCAGAAGGTTTTAGACTCTGGTTCGCAAGTTTTGTATCTGCTTCCAGAAATCGCCCTGACTACCCAAATTGTAGCTCGTTTGCGTAAAATATTCGGAGATAAAATGGGTGTGTATCATTCAAAATTTTCTGATAATGAGCGTGTTGAGGTGTGGAAAGGTGTCATCAATCAGAAGTTTTCGTTTGTGGTGGGTGTTCGTTCAGCTGTTTTTCTGCCCTTCGATAACCTTGGGCTGATTATCGTGGATGAAGAACATGAACCATCTTACAAGCAAAATGAGCCTGCTCCTCGCTATCATGCCCGTGATGTGGCAGTCTTGATTGCCCACATGCAACAAGCCAAAGTGCTTTTGGGTTCGGCTACGCCTGCCGTTGAGAGCTATTACAATGCTCAAATGGAAAAATATGGTTTTATTGCCTTACGCCAACGTTTTGGCAATGCCCAACTGCCCGATATAGAGCTGGTGGATATGAAAGAAGAAAAAAAACAGAAGAAAATGAAGCAAAATTATTCTTCTGTAATGTTTTCTGAGATGGAAAGTACCCTTGCCAAGCAAGAACAAGTGATTTTATTCCAAAACCGAAGAGGCTATTCGCCATACCTGAGTTGTAGCGATTGTGGCTGGATTCCCAAATGTAATAATTGTAATGTAAGTTTGACCTACCACCAACATTCTACTGAATTGCGTTGTCATTATTGTGGCTTCAAAATGGCTGTTCCGCAATCTTGTTTTGCTTGTGGCTCTACCAAAATAAAATCGGTGGGTTATGGAACTGAAAAACTTGAAGATGACCTGAAAACCCTACTTCCAGAGGCAAAAGTAAGACGTATGGACTTAGACACCACTCGTCAGAAAAATGCGTACCAAAACATCATCAACGATTTTGAAACTGGACAAATTGATATACTTGTGGGTACTCAGATGATTAGCAAAGGCTTAGATTTTGATAAAGTAAGTTTAGTAGGCATTTTTGATGCTGATAGATTGCTTTATTTTGCTGATTTCCGTTCACATGAAAGAGCTTTTCAACTGATTACACAGGTAAGCGGAAGAGCAGGAAGAAGGGATATCAAAGGAAAAGTAATTATCCAAACCAATACACCCGAACACCCAACACTCCAAAGGGTACTTAAAAACGATTATGAAGGTTTTTATGAGGAAGAAATTTTAGAAAGAGAGAAATACAGCTATCCACCCTTTGCAAGACTCATAAAACTGACCATTCGCCACCGAGAAAAAGACATTACCAAAGACGCAGCCCAAGTACTCACTGAACTGCTTAGGGAGCAACTTGGCAAGCCTCGTGTACTCGGTCCCGAATCGCCACTGATAGACCGTATCCGAAACCAGTACATCAAACATATTTTGGTAAAACTGGAACGTGAAAAAATTAACCTGAAAGCTGTGAAGGAGTTTGTTGCCCAACAATGCCAAAATGTAATGCTGATGAAACAATTTAAAAGCGTACAAGTTGTGATAGATGTAGATCCGATGTAGGTTTGAGTTTAAATAAAACTTACCAAGACAAAGATGTGGCTAAAGATTGTCTTTTATTATCAACTTCTGTAACTAATTCAGCTATTGATGAAGTTAATATTTTATGATAATTATTAGAATCATATTCTAAGATGTTCAAACTCATTGTTTCTGATATAACATCTTTAACTTTTTGATTAAGGGCATTCCTCGGCATGACAATATAGTGTCTTCTATTAAAGGGAAACTTAAATGTATAATCCTCAAGAATCAATCTAATATCAGGATCATTTGTTCCGCAACCTAAAAAAAGAAATGTATGTGTTAGAGCAAGAGCTTCCATCATTTGATAAAAAATCTTATATTTAGTTCTTGATTCTGCATAGTCTTTTCTTGTAAAAATTAAATGATCAGGAGCATCAACAGAGCCATGAATCTTAATAATTAGATGCTCAGGTCGTCTTATACAATCAGCAATATCTTCTTCATTAAACTTTTTAGTTATTATGCTTCCTTGAGAGATTGTGTTTGCATAAGTATCATATATTTTATCAAAATTGGGCGTTATAACAATTCTAGAATCTAAATCATATATATGTTTATGTATTTCAGCAGAGGTGAATTTTGGAGTTAAAAACTCACTTTTTATGAGTGTATTAAATCCATCTCGTCCTAATTCTTTTTTTATTAATTCGCATGCTGTTAAAAAATCACCTGACTTTATTTGTTTTTTTATTTCTTTTTTACTTAAAAGATCTTTTGAAGCAAATTCTAAGAATTCTTTCCAATCTTTAGGTCTTTGCCCTGATGTATTAGTTGAGTTCTTAGAAACACCAGCACCTAAAATAATTACTGATTTTCTTCTTGCAATATCATCAATTAAAGTTTGTGGCCACTGTATCATAATTCAATATTTTGTATTAATTTATTAGCAATATCCTTTAGTGTTTCTTCATATTCTCTTACTTTGTTAAAGTGAGCACCTACTACTCCATGCTCTGCTTTTAGATTAAATATTGGAACATTACTACTTTGAGATAAAGGAATTAAACTATGTAGGTTTTTTATTTGTCCTATTTGATGAAAACGTATAGCTCTACTATTTATACTAACAAGATATTTTTCTATAGCATCAGGTATTTTTTTGATAATTCGTTCATATGCGTTAACAGGTACAATTTGATTATTGACCATTTTGGCTTTGTATTGTTGAGTGATATACCCTCCAAATTGTAAATTCCAACCTATGGTCTCATCTTCAATTTTAAAATCTTCATTTTCTTTTAATTTATATTCTTCTAAGCCTTTATTTAGTTGATTTTTCCATTGATTTAAAGCATTAGAAATATTCTCAAGTGCTTTAAGACTAAAAATATCAGAGGACATAGGTACTATGTAATAATCTGATGAAGCTAATACTGCTCTGTTTAAGGCTCCAAGTGAAGGACCAACATCAAAAAATACATAATCATAATCTTTCAGCTTAAATAATAAATCTTTAAAAACTAATGTAGTTTGTAAACCTCGTGAATCACCAGCTTTACTATCTAACCAATCCTTACTTAAAAAGTCTTCGCTAAGGGATAATCTTGTGTCCCCGGGAATTACATCTATATCAAAAAAAGGGCTTTTAATAATTGGTAGCTCACTTCTTATATACCCTCTCCCTTTTTGTATAGGTTTAATAATTTCATAAATAGTAGAATCATCCTTATAAATTTTTTCTATATTCTCATAAGGAAACATGTAAGTTGTTGCATTACATTGAGGATCTGCATCTATGACAATAACTTTTTTGCTATACCTAATTCTTAAAAAAGATGCTATATTACATAATAATGAAGTTTTTCCTACACCACCTTTATTGTTAAATACAACTATGGATTTCATATTTCTTAGTGTTATTATTAAACAATTTATATCTGTTTGAGTAGCATTTATTATTTCCAATGATACAAAATAAAAAACTTCCACGCATCAGGGATTCCCTGATTTTTCAGTGGTGTAATAAAATAATTTTTATGAAGATTTTTGTAGGCAAAAAAGCCTTTTTTATGCTTTAAAATAATTTTGCATCTTTAAAAGTACATGTAAGATATGAGATGTTTTTAAAGAAAAAATAAATGTTGTAACATTTAATAGGTAAACATTAAGAAATTTTAGACCTATTTTGGAGTGTAAAAAAACAAAGTGGTTGTACTAAATTTTGTTTTGGCTACGCCGAACCTTTCGAGATCACTTCACCTCATTTCATTCGGTTCGTAATGACGTTCATCTTCGTCATTGCGACTGAGCATAGTGAAGCAGGAAGCAATCTAAAGTGCTCAAATATAGTTTTTACTTATTTTCTCACAATTTGGCTACCTTCTATGTAGGCAAGTCCGCCTACCACAAGTATTTGGAGTATCAAGAATATTTTACCAAATATCTGTGCATCAGAAAAATGGAAGAACAATAAGCCAATGCTTATAAGTGTCCAAAACCAATTGGCATAGACTTGTATGCGTACCAAAGGTACAGAAAGGGTTTTCATGAGGGCAATAGCCATTGCAGAAAGAGCGTACAATAGAGTAATCTTAGCAATCCAGAGAATTAGAATATCTGAAAGCCCTACAATATTTATGAGTTCCTTATGGAAAATAAGCCCTCCAACACCCACAGAAGAACCACAAAGAAAATCTATCCATAAAACTTTCCTGAGAAATGCAGTATTTTTGATGTAGTATAAATTCATTTAATTCTTATGCCTTCTGTAGATCAATTTACGAATCAACATTCCAGAATCCTCTTCAATATACAAATCAACTCTTAAAGTAAAATAATAGATATTTTTTTCACGCTTAATAATATCATAATAAGAAGGTCTTTTTGCAAGTATTTTATCAAAATCGCTCATTTTAGATGTATCAGGAGGAATACTACTTTTGAGTCTGAAAGTACAATCACCAATTTCTATAATTTCAAATTCTGTAATTTCACCATTCAATTCAGAATACCATTTTTTTCCTACAATTTTAATATTTTGCTTAAATTTAGAGTTATTAAAATAAAGAAGATACTCTCCATCCTTCAAGGGAAGACACTTTTGAGCCAAAGTACTCAGGTGAAAGGCAAAAAAGACAAAAATTATCCATAGAAATTTCATAATCTAATGTTTTAAAGGACGTTTCTTAATCATACCTCCTTTGGTATCTTTTATTCTATTCATGACTACAAATGCATGAGGATCTATTTTTTCTAGTTCTGTTTGTAATTTATTGATTTCCAGCCTTGTGATGACTGTATAAACTATTTCAATGTCAGCATTTTCTCCTAATTTACCATATCCTCTTTTACCTGTATAAATGGTAACACCTCGTCCCATTTCTTGGGTGATCATTTGCCTGATTTCTTCGCTGTGAGGAGATATAATGGTAACACCTGTGTATTCTTCGATGCCCTCAATAACAAAATCGAGCATTTTCGATGCTGCAAGATAGGTAATCATAGAGTATAAGGCTATCTCGACAGAGAGCAGATAAGCTGCAACAGAAAAAATGACGATATTGATAATCGTGATAATATCACCTATGGTTGTGCCAAGTTTCTTACTTAAAAAAATGGCTAAAACTTCTGTACCATCAATGACGGCTCCACCTCTTACCGAAAGTCCAATACCCATACCCAAGAAAAAACCTCCAAAAATAGCCACCAAAAGGTTATCGTTGGTTACATTTGGAAAATCTACAGTCCCAACACACAAAGCAAGCCCAATGATAGCGAGTGTTGTTTTGAAGGCAAATTTTTTACCTATAATTTTATAACCTAAAATAATAAAAGGTATATTGATGACAATCAGTAGGAGATACAAAGGTATTTGGGTGGTAGCAGAAATCAGTAAAGAGATCCCTGTTGCTCCACCATCAATAAAATGATTGGTTAGTAGAAAACCTTTAAAACCAAAAGAAGCTGAAAAAATACCTAATGTAATGAGAAATGTGTCTTTGACTGTTCTGAATAGAATAATCTTGAAATGTCTGAATGCTTTGGCTAACTCATATTTAGAGTAATCTTTAGGATTTTTCTTCTTTTTGAGTGTAGTTTCTACAATAATTTTTGTCATAAATGGATTCATAGATGCAAAAGGGTATGTTATTTTGCAATTTACAAAAAAAACTACTATTACAGATGAAAATAATACTATTAAATTCTCGATGAAGCTATGTTTAGAATGAGAAACTAGAATTCTATAAAAACAAAAAACCTCCAAATCTTTTCGATTTGAAGGTTTTTTAAGAGTAGCGGGGACAGGACTCGAACCTGTGACCCCCGGGTTATGAGCCCGATGAGCTACCAACTGCTCTACCCCGCGATTTAACGTGGTGCAAAGGTACGACCTTTTTTTGAATCCGCAAGTTTTTTATAACTTATTTTTAGTTTTTATAAAAAAAAGAATAAAAAGCCTCTATTTCATAGAAAATTCATACATTTGTGTGGCTAAAACTTTACTGCTGTGAAATTTTTTGGATTGTTTTCAAAAGAAAAAAAAGAATCTCTGGATAAAGGTCTAGAAAAAACGAAAACCAATTTTTTTAGTAAACTGGGCAAGGCTATTGCTGGTAAATCGAAAGTGGATGATGAAATCCTTGATGAACTAGAAAATATCCTTATCTCTTCGGATGTGGGTGTAGATACAACACTCAAAATTATTAAACGAATTGAAGAAAGAGTAAAAAAAGATAAATACCTCAATGCAAGTGAATTAGATAAACTCCTGAAAGAAGAAATTGTTGAACTTCTTGCTGAAAACAAATCAGAAGATTTACAAGATTTTGAAATACCTGCTCTTAGTACGCCCTACGTAATTATGGTTGTGGGTGTAAATGGTGTAGGAAAAACGACCACCATTGGCAAAATTGCAGCCCAATATCATCAGAAAGGTAAAAAAGTAGTTTTGGGTGCAGCAGATACATTTAGGGCTGCGGCTGTGGAACAACTAAAAATTTGGGGAAATCGTGTGGGCATCCCTGTAATTGAACTGGGTATGAATAAAGAACCCTCTAGCGTGGTGTACGAAGCAGCCAAACAAGCCTCTGAACTCAAAGCAGATATACTCATTATAGATACAGCAGGTAGATTGCACAACAAACTTCACTTGATGAATGAACTCGCCAAAATGAAGAAAACGGTTCAAAAATTTATTCCAGATGCTCCTCATGAGGTTTTATTGGTATTAGATGGCAGTACAGGACAAAATGCTGTTCAGCAAGCAAGAGAGTTCACTAAAACAACAGAAGTAACATCACTTGCCATTACGAAACTGGATGGTACAGCCAAAGGAGGCGTTGTGATAGGTATTTCGGATGAGTTTAAAATTCCTGTAAAATATATTGGTGTAGGCGAAAAGATAGAAGATTTACAGATTTTCAACAGAGCCGAATTTGTGGATTCGCTGTTTAAACAAAATTAAAACTAAAAAATACATTATAGAACGAAATTTGCTTTTCAATTCATTTGAAAAGCAAATTTTATTATATAGCTTTATCAATACAATAAAAATCATCAGACACTGTTATTATACACTTTATTTAATATTACTATGCGTTTTTTCAAGATTTTTGTTGCTCTTGCTGTTTTACAAATAGCTTCCCTGAGCAATCTAAAAGCACAAGACTTTGCAGAATTGTATCAGAAAATGGTACAAGAAACCCAAGCCAAAAACTACCCACAAGCAGCCACTTATGGTGAGCAAGCCGAACCATTAGCAGAAAAGGCTTTAGGAAAAGGAAGTGAAAAATTAGGCTCTTTTTATTATAATTTGGGTAATATACAAGGTTCAGCAGGCAATGCCACCAAAGCCGAAGCTGCTTATAAAAAATGTATTGAAATTCGAAAAGCATTGGTAGGCGTTCAACATCCCGATTACATCAAGAGTGTTGATAAATTAGCTCAATTGTATGCAGCTACTGGCAAACAAGCCGAATCGGATAAACTATTGGCTCAACTCAAAAAAGATCAACAAGGCACAGCCTCCAATCCTAATAACACAATAGGGCAGGAGAGTCCAGAATTTGCAAAAACACTTACCAATCAGGCTTTAGGACAAATTAAGGCTGGCAAACTAACAGAAGCCGAAAAGAATTTGGTAAAAGCAGTAGATATTTATCAGAAAAATAAACTCGAAACACCTGATGTAGCTGTTGCTTTGGATGCTTATGGTATTGTATTGGCTCAAAAAAATAAGTATAAAGATGCCATTTCTTTTTTTGAAAAAGCTCTCGAAATCAGAAAAAGTCAGTTAGGTGAGACCAATGCAAACACACAAGCAACTATGCTCAATTTGGCTGTTTGTTATGAAGAAACTCGCCAAAGTGCCAAATCAAAAACTATTTTAGAACAATTACTAACTGTTTACGAAAAAAACAATCCTAAAGAAAATCCGAAATATACAGAAGTTTTGAGTGTTTTGGGGCGTTTGTACCTAAACAACAAAGATATTACCAATGCAGCCAAAGTATTAGAAAAAGCTTTGGAGGTAGAAAAAAGTAAAGCAGCTTCTTCTCCTCAGTATTCTCAGCTACTCAACGATTTAACTCGTTTGGAGTTTTTACGCCAAAATTATCCTGCTGCCGAAAACTATTCACGATTGGGACTAGAAATTTCAGAAAAAAATTATGGAAAAAATAGCATAGATTATGCCAATGCACTTGTTAATCTTGGTAATACACTCAAGGAACAAAACAAAAACACCCAAGCCGAAAAAACATATCAACAAGGATTACAGATTTTAAAGCAAATTAAACAAGAAAAATCACCACAGGCTTTGCAAGTCAATGCAGCCTTAGCTGAATTGTATTCTAGCGAACGCCGTTTTGAGCAGGCTATCAAACTCTATGCACAAATTATACCTCAACAAAAGGAATTAGTGGGTACAGAAGACCCTCAATATTGGCAAAATCTGGCAAATTTAGCGGATTGTTATGTGGCTATTCAGCGTTATAAAGATGCTCGCCCTTATTACGAAGAACTTATTAATATTCAAGCAGCTACACAATCGCCTTCTTATCCAAAATGGCTGATGGCTCTTGCTGCATTTTATTACGAAACGGGTAAATACCAAGAAGCAGAAGCTTATTTTGAACAGGTTTTGGGTATTTATCAGGAAAATATTAATAACCAAACATCTGCATACATTGAAGCATTGGAAAATATAGCTAGTTTGTATAAAAATCAGGGACGTTATTCAGAATCTGAGAAGCTTTACAAAGAAGCATTAAAAACTTGTCAAGAAAAACTAGGAGAGGGGCATATCATTTATATAGACTTACAAAACGATTTAGCAAAACTTTATAAATCTTTAGGGCATTTTGAAGAAGCTGAAAAAATTTACAAGCAAAACTTAATTGTAGCCAGTAAAAAAGGCGAAAATACAGCCCAATATGCTCAAACATTGAACGATATGGCATCTTTGTACAAAGATGCAGGTAAGTTTGCAGAAACTGAACCTCTTTTAAATAAAGCACTTGAAATTAGAAAAAAGATATTTACAGAGCAATCTGCTGAATACTCTGAAACATTACAAAATTTAGCAGCTTTGTACAAACTCATGGGGCGTTATCCTGAAGCTACGACAGCATACCAAAAAGCTTTGGCAATTCGTAAAGAAGTTTTAGGTCAACTTCATCCCGAATATGCCACTACGCTCAACGCTTTGGCATCTTTATACAAAAAAACAAATAATTTAGAAAAAGCAGAACCTTTATACAAAGAAGCATTGGAGATTAGACAAAACTTTTTGGGTGAAGACAATCCTGAATATGCAGTCTCTTTGGATAATTTGGCTAATTTTTATCAAACGACACAACAATACACCAAAGCAGAGCCACTTCTAAAACAGGCAATGACTCTTAAAAAGAAAATTTATGGTGTGAATCATCCTATTTATGCAGGTAGTTTGAACAACATGGCTGTTTTCTATGAAAGAACAAACCAAACAACACAAGCAGAAAATTTATATAAGGAGTCATTAAATATTTTAAAAACAACATTAGGAGAGAAACATCCAAAGTCTATTTCAGCTCTCAATAACCTTGCGATGTTTTATGAAACACAACAAAAATATCAGCAAGCAAATGTATTATTTAGACAATTGTCAACCAATACATTGGACCAAATTCAAAAGAATTTTAGTACATTAAGCGAAAACGAAAAAAGACAGTTCTTTGCAACCAATAAGCCTTTCTTAGATAATTTTATTCTTTTTGCTGCCAATTCGGTACTTAGAAAAAGCCCTGATAGCGATAAACTAGCTCAAGAGGCATTTCAGTTATTGGTAGCAACCAAAGGGATTGTTTTAAACTCCACAGGCAAGGCTCGTAAAGAAATTTTACAAAGTTCTGATAAAAAACTGATTGCTCAGTACGAAGAGTGGCTCAAAATCAGAGAAATGATAGCTAAACTCTACAATGTAGGCACAGCCGAACTTAAACGCCGTAATGTCAATATTGATAGTTTAGATGCTAAAGCAAAAGTTTTAGAGAAGGAGCTTTCTAGCAAATCAAAAGCGTTTAGTGAGGCGTTTAACACACAACTCAATACATGGAAAGAAATACAAGGTAAATTAAAAGATCAAGAAGTTTTGTTTGAAATTACTCATATACAAAGTGATAAAAATGTATTGTATGTGGTATTTGTTTTGAAAAAGTCAAATACACAAGCTCCTGAAGTCTTTATTTTGAACAATGGGGCAGAACTTGAAGAGGCTTTGGTTTTCTATAAAAATACCATCAAATTTCGTAAAGAAGATAAAGAAAGCTACATCAAATATTGGAAGTCTTTTGAGCCTTTTGCTCAAGACATGAAAAAGGTATATTTTTCGGCAGATGGAGTATTTACTCAAATCAATCCAGCAACTCTTTTCGATGCAGAGACACAACAATATCTTTTAGAAAAACAAGATATTACCATACTCACAAGTGCCAAAGATTTATTACAAGCAAAAACTACTGGGGCTCTTTCAGGAAAAGCTTTGTTGGTTGGTAATCCAAGTTATCAGATAAATGGTATAGTAGATAGCAAAAATGTGGTAGATTTGGATAATCAAGATGGCTTTTGGTTAAGGAATACTACATTTGCGAGTTTACCTGCTACACAAAAAGAAGTAGAAAGTATAGAAACTTATTTGAAGTCTAATAAATCTTTACAAATAAAGAAAATAACGGATAAAGATGCTACTGAACTGAATGTAAAGAATGAAACCTCACAAATCAGGTTACTTCATATTGCAACACATGGTTTTTTCATTCCCTCACATCACGAAGAAGATCATGATAAATCAATGAATTTTTCAGCAAGTGAAGAAGAAAGAGATGACCCTATGCTTCGTTCGGGCTTGATTTTGGCAGGTGTAACAGACTATTTCCGTAGTGAAAAGAAAAGTCAGGATCAGGAAGATGGTATTTTGACAGCTTATGAAGTAATGAACTTAAAATTAGATAATACTGCTTTAGTCATACTTTCTGCCTGCGAAACAGGTCTTGGAAAAGTACAAGCTGGAGAAGGTGTTTATGGTTTGCAAAGAGCATTTAAAATTGCTGGTACACAAGCTCTTGTAATGAGTTTGTGGAAAGTAGATGATACGGCAACCCAAGAACTTATGCAGTTTTTCTATGAAGAATGGATGAAAACCAATAACAAAACTCAAGCCTTTAGAAATGCTCAAAATAAATTGCTCCAAAAATACAAACACCCATATTTTTGGGGAGCATTTGTAATGATTGGTGAATAAAAATAAAGCCTTCTAGATATCTCTTGAAGGCTTTATCCTTAAATAAATTATGAAATATTTTTTTGCATGTATTCTTTCTTTCAGTTTTTTTAGTATTATTGCGGAGTTGATTTCATGCTTAGAGAAAAAATGGACGAGCTTAATAAGAAAATAAGAATAACCCATCGAATAAATGATAGTTCTTTAGATATCAATAATCTATCACAATATGGATTGTTCTTATCTATTGAAGATAAAAATTTGCGTGCTATTGTTGTAGATGAAGCACAAAAAAAATGTATGCTTTTAGAAGATTATAGATTCTCAGGTGTTGGAAGTCGAGCTGAAACAATTACTCAACTTACATCAATCTATGACAATCATTTAGTCTTGAAAGCTGGTTATTGGAAAGAAGTTGTACTAGTAGCACGTACAGGAGGCTATGTAACAGTTCCAGATGAGTTTTTTGAACCTTCAAAATCTGCTTCTTATTTAAGTTTCTATTCAAATCAAATAGAGAATACTTCTGTCAAAAACTTTTATCATAGTCAAAGTCAAACCCAAAGTATATTTTATGTAGAAAATGAATATATGGATTGGGTACAGAAAGCATATCCCAATAAAGAAGTGAAAATCATGCATCAAGCAGACACATTTTTGGCGGGAGCTTTGAGTGAATCAACATCAGAGTCTGAAATTTATATCTGTATTGAAAACAGATATATGAATATGGTTATTTTAAAAGAGGGTAATCTACTTCTCAACAATCGTTATTATTATCATAGTCCTCAAGATTTTGTCTATTATGTACTTTTTGCAATAGATGAACTTAAATTAGATATAGAAGCTTGTTTGGTAAAGCTTTATGGTGAGATAAGTAAAGATTCTGGAATATTTAATTTGCTTTACAAGTATATAAGCCAAGTAGATTTTGGTAAAAAACCTAAATCGCTTTCATTTAGTTATGTATTTGATGAAGTATTAGAGCATCGTTATTTCGATTTATACAACGCTTATTTGTGTGCTTCTAAAGCATAAAAATTATCAATTACATAAGCAATAGAAGTAAAACTGTTGTGAAGAGCTTGATTAACTTCTTCTTTTGTCATCCAAACAATTTCCTCAATGTCTTCTTCGTGTTGAGGTAAAATAGTTTCAGGAGATTGAGTGGTCATCAAGTACCACTTTGTTTTCTTAAAGATAATTTTACCCATTGCCCAGTAATGATGCCAAGTAGTACATAGCTTAGCTTGTATGATAGCATCTACATTACACTCTTCTTTTACTTCTCTAATAGCTGCCATTTCAGAATTCTCACCGTCATCAATTTTGCCTTTTGGTAAATCCCATTTTCCTCTTCTAAAAATCATGAGGCATGTATCTTCATTGATAATTACTCCACCAGCTGCTCTAATCACATCAAAGTTTTTCTCTAAAGCTTTCTTAAAATCTTTTTCATATTCTACCCAAATTGTGATTTTATGAATAGAAGGGTTTTCATTTTTATCTAACCATAATAAAATTTTTGAAAAACTATCCATTTCCACTCCATGCAACAATATATCCCCTGATAAACCTTTGAATAAAGCAGGGCTGAAAGAAATTTCTTTTAAATCTATAAATAAATTGAATTTCCTTGAAGAATCAATAAAAGAGGTGATTTCTATGGGATATTGGTGAATAAAAAGATACATAAAGAATAAAACATTTTGAGTCATCAAAAAAAGAACAAGCATACAAATATTTGCTTTATTTTTTCAAAAGCAAAATAAACTACTATACTTTCCTTGAAAAAATCATAAACATATTGGTTTTTTATAAAAAAAAACTAAATTTGTATTAATTTCAGAATTCTTTTAAAGAAAAAAATTATGAAGAAAACCCTATCTGTTTTATTCCTTTTTCTGACGGCTCATTTTGTTTGGGCACAAGAAAAGTGTGCTTCTCATACTTATGAGCAAGAGCTAAGAGCTAAATATCCTCAATTAGGAACTGTTCAAAATTTTGAAGCTTGGATGGCTCAAAAAATAGCTGAACAAAGAGGTAATCCTAATGCAAGAACTGGACCTTATAAAGTTGCTGTGATTATTCATGTCATTTATGATAATGCTAGTACTATTCCCCAAAATAATAGTGTTAACATTCCTTATGGACAAGCGACTTCTCAAGTAAGAGTACTTAATGAAGATTTCCAAAAAACAAATGCAGACTTTACTACAAATGTTCTATCTACATTCCAGCCTAAAGCTGGTTCTATGGATATAACATTTGAGTTAGCAACCAAAGATCCAAATGGAAATGTTATTCCTGAACCTGGAGTTGACCGTATCAATGGGCAAGCTGCTTCTTGGGGTGGTGGTAGAACTGCTTGGAGTACAGCAGAATGCGACAATATACTAAAACCTAATACCATCTGGGATCCTACTAAGTATTTTAATTTTTGGGTTGTTAGGTTCAGTGGTTCAAATGATACAGGTTTATTTGGTTATGCACAATTTCCAGAGGCTTCTACTTTATCAGGTGTACCCAGTGGAGGAACAGCTTCAACAGATGGTGTTGTAATTAACTGGAGAGCAACAGGTTCTAACTATGATGCAGCAGGTGCACCTTTATCAACACCTTATGTATCATCAAGTAATTTAATTTGTGCTAACTGTGATAAAGGACGTACTGCTACACATGAAATTGGACACTGGTTAGGTTTAAGACATATTTGGGGTGACCAAAGTGGATGCAGTGGTCCTAACAACGATGATTATTGTGCTGATACACCAGAACATAGCGGAGCTAATAACCCAACATCAGGATGCCCAACACGCCCTAACTCTTGTTCAAATTTAGAAGCTGCTTATGGTAATACGGATACTCCTGATCAAAGAGAAAACTATATGGATTATTCTTCAGATGGTTGTATGGGTATGTTCTCCCTTGAACAAGTAACTAGAATGAATACCGTTATGGATAATAGCCCACGTAGAAGTACACTAACAGCAGCAGTAGCAACAGTAGCAGCTCCAATTCTTACTGGTGCTTATCCTTTTATTACTCCAAGTAAAACCTCTATTATAGAGGGAGATATAGTAGCTTTTGCTGGTATTGGTAGAATGGGAAGCAATGAAACACCCAATACAATTACTTCTTGGCAATGGAATTTTGATGTAGATGGTTTAGGAGGTGCAAGTCCTTCTACATCCACCTCTCAAAACCCAGGTAATGTAACATTTAGCAAAGTAGGTACTTACAAAGTAAGACTAACAATTTCTAATGGAACAACAAGTGGTTTTGTAACAGTTAATATTATTTCAGGCTTGAAAGCTCCAACTAATTTGCAGTTTACTAATAAAGAAGGAACTGGTTCAAGTACAAAGGTTACTGATAGAGCTAATTTACAATGGAATGATAACTCAAGTAGTGAAGATAATTACATTGTAGAAAGAAAGAAAAATACAGACCCTATTTCAGCTTATGCAGTAATAGCAACACTTCCTGCAAATACAACTACTTATTCTGATGTGTTTGGTTCAAGCAATCCAGTAGAATCAGGACTTACCTACAATTATAGAGTTTCAGCTAAAAAAGGTGCTGAACTAGGTTCTGTAACAGGTAGTATCAAAGTAGAATTGACAACTGCATTTGAAGATGAATTCTCAAGGGAGGTAAAATTATACCCTAACCCAGCACAAAAAGGCTTTACAATAGATTTGAAAAATATTCAAACTCAAAAAGCACAAACTCAATTATACAATAGCTTAGGACAAGTAGTTGCAGAAAAAGCAATCGAAAATGGACAAGTAGAGTATAATGTAGACGGAATGGCAAAAGGTATGTATATTTTAAAAATTCAAACAGATAAAGGAACAGCTATTAAGCGTTTGGTTATCAATTAATAGAATAAAATAAAACTAATATACAAAAAAGGGGTATTTATCATAAATACCCCTTTTTTGTATTAAAAACCAAATAAAATTTTATTAAACGAAATGAAAAGTTTATAAAATTCTTGTGAATAGAATTAAAAATAAATAAATTTGCAACAATTATAAACTACACGAAATCATGAAGAAAACCATATCTGTTTTATTCCTTCTTTTTATGGGTTGTATGGCTTGGGCACAAGAAAAATGTGCTTCCCACATACATGAACAACAAATGCGTGCAAAGTATCCTGAATTAGGTACTATTCAAGACTTTGAAAAATGGATGAGCCAAAGGATGCTCAAACAAGAATTTTTATCTAAAAGATTATCAAATACAAATAGCAGAACAGGTGGTGGACCTTTCAGAATACCTGTAATTATCCACATTATTCATGCTACATCAGATGTTTTAGGAAACAACAGCCCTAATATGTCTGATGCTCAGGCTATTTCGCAAATTAGAGTTTTAAATGAGGATTTTCAAAGAACAAACCCTGACGCAAGTCAAACAAGGGCTATCTTTACTGCATTGGCAGGAGCTTTTCCTGATTTAGAGTTTTATGCAGCTACTACAGATCCTCTTGGTAATACTCTGGCAACCCCAGGTATAGAACGTATCAATGGACAAACTGCTACTTGGGGTGGTGGTAGAACTGCTTGGAGTACAACTGAATGCGATGATATACTTAAGCCTAATACCATTTGGGATGCAACCAAATACTGTAATATTTGGGCTGTAAGATTTAGTGGTTCAAATGATACAGGCTTATTTGGTTATGCTCAATTCCCTACGGGTTCTACCTTACCTGGCATGCCCAGCAGTGGTGGTGCTACAACGGATGGTGTTGTAATTAACTGGAGAGCTTTTGGTACAAACTATGATGCTTCTGGAGCACCTCTCTCAACACCTTTTGTCTCTGCAGCAAACCTTATTTGTAACAATTGTGATAAAGGAAGAACTTTAACCCATGAAATAGGACATTGGTTAGGTTTAAGACATATTTGGGGTGATAGTGAAGCTGGTTGTAGTAATGCTAACTTTAATGACTATTGCTCTGATACACCTTTTACAACAGGTGCCAACAATCCTGCGGCTTGTTCTTCATCTCTTAGTGCAGATAAATGTGGTTCAACAGCTGAACCCATGTATGGTAATCAGACTAGTGTACCAGACCAAATTGAAAACTATATGGATTATACTTCTGATCAGTGTATGAATATGTTTTCTAAACAACAAATGGATAGAGTTCGTACAGTATTACTAAACTCCCCCAGAAGAAAAGAATTGTTAGGCAATACATTGTTCTCTTTGTTTGGAGCTAATGTAACCTCTGGTGAGCAAGGTGTTCAAGTCACTTTTACTAATAAATCAGGTATTACAGGAACTGAGCCAGCTATTACATCATGGTCTTGGAATTTTGATTCAGCAACAACTCCATTAGGAGGTGTTTCCCAAGCGACTTATACAGCTACTTCAGCAGGTACAGCAAACCCTCCTGTAATTACGTTTAATACTATTGGTACTTATAAAGTAAAATTATCAGTTACTAATGGAGCAAAGACAGATGTTTCTGAAATGTTGATTGTTGTAAGAGAAAAGCCTTTTACAGGCCCAAGTGGTTTAATTGTTGTAAATCAGCAAGGTACATCACCTAATTTCTTTGTAACAGGACAAGTTGATTTAAGATGGAATGATAACTCAACTGACGAAACCAACTTTGTAGTAACAAGAAGAAAATCTACTGATGCTCTTGCTTCTGCTGTAGATATAGCTACATTGGCTGCTAATACTACAACTTATACAGATGCAGGCTCTAACTTAGAAAATGGAATCAAATATATCTACCAAATTAGAGGTACAAGAGGTTCTCTAACTGCAACATCTAACGGAAGAACGATTGAGTATCGTACCACTGAAACTACAGCATTTGAAGATGAGTTTTCAAGAGAGGTTCAGTTATACCCTAACCCAGCACAAAAAGGCTTTACAATAGATTTGAAAAATATTCAGACACAAAAAGCACAAACTCAACTATACAATAGTTTAGGACAAGTAGTTGCAGAAAAAGCAATCGAAAATGGACAAATAGAGTATAATATAGAAGGAATGTCTAAAGGTATGTATATTTTGAAAATTCAAACAGATAAAGGAACAGCTATTAAGCGTTTGGTTATCAACTAATTTTATTTAGTTCTTGAATAAAAAGAGGTATTTCTAAAAAATACCTCTTTTTTTATGGATATTTACCAAAAAGAAGTTTATGCCAAGAATAATAGCAATAGATTATGGTTCAAAAAGAGTTGGTTTAGCTGTGACAGATAACCTGAAAATTATAGCAACTGCTTTAGAAACAGTACATTCTAAAGATGTATTAGCATTTTTAGAAAAATATATGCAGAAGGAAGAAGTAGAATCTTTTGTGGTAGGAATGCCTAAAAATTTGGATGGAGAAGATACTAATAACACTCAACTTGTAGAAACCTTTGTAAAAGCACTTAAAAAGAAGTTTCCTGAAATGCCTGTTAATCTTATGGATGAACGTTTTACATCCAAAATTGCTTTGGAAGCTATGATTATGAGTGGTTCTAAAAAGAAAGATAGAAATAATAAATCGGGTAATATAGATAAAGTTAGTGCTGTAATCATCTTACAAGACTATCTAAGCAGTCTTTCTAGATAAGATTATCTAGATAATAAAAATATAGTCAAGATAAAAGTTGTTGTACTTGTAAGAATACTGATAATAGGAGCGACATCTGATACACTTTCTACAAATGTTTTTCTTACAGGCTCTACATAAACAATATCATCAGGTTGAATTTGTAAATTAACTCTTTTCATACCTTCTACAGTAGATAAATCTACTACGAGTACATTGGGGTTTTGTAAATCACCTCGAATTAAACGAATATTTTTTGCTCTAGTGTCATTAGGCATACCTCCTGTTTGAGCTAGTACTTCAAGTAAGGTAGTATTTTCATTGATAAGAGGTACTACTTGCCCTGTTGCTCCTTTAAAAACAATTACCCTTTTGTTCATGAATTGTGTTCTTACAAAAGAACCTTTATAAAATTCACCATACTTGATAGAAAGAACACTATCTGCTTGATGTGCTGTTAAGCCCTCAAGTTTGACATCACCAATCATGGGTAAATAAACATGCCCATCTGTTTGTATGGTATAAGCAGAAAAGTTTACACTTGAATTGTTATTTGTATTGCTTCCTGTTCCTTGTTGTTGTGTAATAGCAGAGTTGGCACCTTGATTTGTTCCTGGTTCAGCAGGGTTTACATTATCTATTGCTCCAATAGTCTTAATTATTTCACCTTTATTGGCATAAATACGAAATTGCAACCTATCATAAGGCTTTATCAGATAATTACTTTCAGCATTCATTTTAGCGAATAAAACTTTATCATAAATCATGTCGCCATTAGCTTTGAACATAATATTCTGATTATATACTCTACATGAAGCCAAAGACAATGCAAAAACGAAATATAATAATGTGCGAACCATACAAAATAAAAACTGGCAGTAAAAACTGCCAGCAATATAATCATTTAGAATATTTAAAAATTATTTTTGTGGGTTTTTGTTTGAAAAGAAACTACCCAAAAACTTAGAACCAATATCCATAACATCATCTAAAATGCTACCATCACCATCTCTATCTAAAAATTTTTGAATTAAGCCCATTTCTTGTTGAGGAGCTTGTTGTGTAGTAGTATTTACAATATTTACAACACCTTTTACATCTAAACCTTGCTCTTTTTTCTGCTGTCCTAAAAAGCTCATGACAACAGGAGCTGCCAAAGCTAAAATATTACCTACTACTCCTGCATCTAAACCTACAGATTTACTAATTTGATTTTGAGCAGGTTGTTGAGTATTTCCTAATACGTGCTTTAAAATACCCATGCCATCTTGTAATAAACTACTTGAGTTTGAGGTGAGCATAGAAGTTAAGTTTCCTAAAAGACCACCATCATGTTTTTGTAAAGCATTATCCAAAGACTGAGCACCTTGTTCATTGGAAGCATTTTTATTCAGACCGCCTAAAATCATAGGTAAACCCATTGCTACAACTTGTTGTACGGTATTTTCATCCACACCAAATTGTTTTGCCATATTTTTTACGGTATCACCTTGTAAAAGTCCTGTAAGGTTTTCGAAAAGATTCATAAATATCCTCTGTTTTAATATTTGTAAACATGACAAATATATTATTTTTTTCGTGAAAAACTATTTTATTCAATCACTTTTTTGCTTACTATTATTATTTTTAGAAAATTTGCGAAAAAAACATCATGAAAAGAGTTCTTATTACAGGAGCAGCAGGCTTTTTAGGTTCACATTTATGTGATAGATTTATTACAGAAGGTTATCAGGTGGTAGGTATGGATAACCTCATTACAGGAAATTTAGCCAATATAGAACATCTGTTTAAACTCAAGGAGTTTGAGTTTTATCACCATGATGTTTCAAAATTTGTGCATGTACCAGGTAATATAGACTACATCCTCCATTTTGCATCGCCAGCAAGTCCTATAGATTATCTAAAAATTCCTATTCAAACACTCAAAGTAGGGTCTTTGGGAACGCATAACTTATTAGGTTTGGCTAAAACCAAAAAAGCAAGAATTTTAGTTGCATCTACTTCAGAAGTGTATGGTGATCCTCTAGTACACCCTCAAAATGAAGACTATTGGGGCAATGTAAATCCTATTGGTCCAAGAGGTGTATATGATGAAGCCAAAAGATTCCAAGAAGCTATTACGATGGCTTATCACACTTATCATGGTTTAGAAACTCGTATTGTTCGTATCTTCAATACATTTGGACCTCGTATGCGTTTGGATGATGGTAGAGCTTTACCAGCATTTATGAGCCAAGCCTTAAAAGGAGAGGATATCACCGTTTTTGGAGATGGTTCACAAACTCGTTCTTTTTGTTATGTAGATGATTTGGTAGAAGGAATTTATCGTTTGTTATTAAGTGATTATGCTTTCCCTGTCAATGTAGGTAATCCTGAAGAAATTACACTTTTAGAGTTTGCAGAGGAAATACAAAAACTCACCAATACAAATTCTAAAATTGTGTTTGAGGCTTTACCCAAAGATGACCCTAAACAAAGAAAACCAGATATTACAAGAGCCAAAGAAATTTTAAATTGGGAGCCTCGTTTTACTCGTTCCGAAGGACTCAAAAAAACACTTGAATATTTTCAAAATGCATTAAAATAAGAAAAGCCTCATTCAAAACTGAATGAGGCTTTATATTTTATTAGAAAATTACTTTACTTCACTTAAATCTACAGTTTCTGCAATTTTGGTTGTAGATTTCTGGTTATCTGCACTATAACGTTTTGTACCTTCTACTGAAATTGAAGATTTTTCAAAAGTTAATTTCACTCCTTTATCTACTTCCAATGTCATGGTATCATTATTTAGTTCTACAATCTTACCATGTAAACCACCAATTGTAACAATACGATCACCTTTTTTTACAGAATCCCTGTATTTTACTTGTTCTTTCTGGCGACGTTGTTGGGGGCGAATCATGAAAAAATAGAAAACCACAAAAATACCTACCATGAAGATGAGACTCATCATAGAGCTATTACCTTGTGCTCCTGTGGTTTGTGTTTGTAATAAAACAGTTTGAAACATAAAATAGGATTGAAAAATTATTGTTTAATAGGTCCTTTAAATTTGCTAATATCCTGCATTTGAGGGTTTTTAGCTTTAACTTTGCCCTTTAAAGTAAGTTGTGTTGTAGTAGGCTCTGTATTAGCTGTAATGGTGATGGTTTTATTTTGGTCACCAGGTTTACCATTACTATCAAACTCCGCTACAATTTCTGCTGTTGCACCAGGAGCGATAGGCTCTTTAGGGAAAGTAGGAACAGTACAACCACAAGAAGGTTTTGCTTCCTCAATAATTAAAGGATTTTTACCTTCATTGGTGAATTTATACACATGCTTTACTTTATCACCTTCAGCTACTTCACCAAAATCAAATACAGGATTTTCAAATTTAATAACAGCCTTAGGAGCTTGTGAGTTATTGTTGGTTGTTGAAACCGTAGTTCCTGGGTTTTCTGCGTTGTTAGCAGTTTCTTGTTTCTTATCTTCTTCTGCATTTTTTTGGCAAGCAAACATAGATATTACTAAACTTGCCGCAATCATGATTTTTTTCATAATCTATAAAAGGGTTTATTTTTTGCAAAATTAAGTAAATAAAGCTATAAAAAAAATAGCTAATGTTATAATAAATCAAAACGTATTTTGTTTGGATTTAGTTGAGTTTTTTGATTTTTTTTGTAAATTGTCCCTAAAAAAATCTATGAGAAAAATATTATTATCTATATTATTTCTTTTGGGAGTGTTATCACCTCTATCAGCTCAATTGCAGGGCGATAGTTGGGCAAATGCTCAAAAAAATAAAGAGGCAACAATTATCATTACTTATTTTGAAACGCCTCGATTTGTATATAAGAATGCAGAAGGGAAACTAGAGGGGATTTGTATTGATATACTTAGAGAGTTTGCCAACTATGTTCAAAAAACAAAAGGAATTAAAGTTAAAGTTAATATTCAAAAACCTGCTAATGACTTTAATTTATTCTTAAAAAATATCAAAGCTTCTAAAGGTGGAGTTTTTGCTTTGGGACCTTTTACAATTACTGAAGAGCGTAAAAAAGAAATGACATTTACGCCCCCATATATTAAAAACCGTTCTATTCTTATTACTAATAGTTCGGTTCCTGACTTAGGAACATTAGGTAATATCAGTAATACTTTTGCTGGAATGAAAGCTTACGCTCTGCGTAATTCTACACAAGAAGCTGAAATCATGGAGATTAAAAACCAATATTATCCAAATTTGGAAATTGTTTATGTAAATAGTGCAGATGATTTACTTGCTAAAACATTAAAAGACCCCAAATCTTTTACAAAAAATGACTTTTTATACTATGCAGATGCTCTTCAGACAGGACAACCTATTAAAAGACATGCAGCTGGAGAAAACAATACAAACCCTTATGGATTTATTATGCCAAAAGGCAGTGATTGGATAGTAGTATGGAATGAGTTTTTAAATGAGTCAACAGGTTTTACAACCAAACCTGAATATAGAAAAATATTAGAAAAGTACTTAGGATTTACAGCAACACAAATTTTGTTGAAGTAAGCAACCTACCCCTTTAAAATAGTTTGAGCACTCTGAGAGGGGGTAGGTGTACTTTTTGATATTTCAATATTTTTTTCGCCGAAAAGGTTTGCTCCAATTTTAATCAATACCACAACGGCTAAACTAATCATAAAGAACTTAAAGAAACTTAAGTTTTGATTCTGAATTGAATTGAGACGTTTCATAGCTGTAAAAGTTTTAGATATATTCTGTTATATAATTTGCATATCTTGTGCCAAAACTTTCAAACTTGTTTTAAACGTATTAAAACCACTTTTCTAGATTTTAAAAAATATAAAGTGTACACTAGCGGACATTTTTTTGTTGAATAGCGTACATAGGCTTAAACTCAAATATTTCCTAAGAAGTATTAACCACTAAAATAAATTAGTTTATGCCTACACATGATGATAAAATGTATATGATTATTGATGATGATGTCATCAATAACATGGTTTGTCAATTGATTATTAAGAGTGTTGTTCCTAATACAAGAACGCTATGTTTTGTAAATCCTTTGGAGGCGTTAGAATATTTAACAAACAAAGATAGTGTAAAACCGGAAATCATTCTTCTTGATATTAATATGCCTGAAATAGACGGATGGCAGTTTTTAGAAAAATATGAAAATTTAGATATAAATACTAAAATTGTA
The DNA here is from genome assembly GCA_001281695.1 of bacterium 336/3. Taxonomy (NCBI): domain Bacteria; kingdom Pseudomonadati; species bacterium 336/3. The sequence goes on from LJIE01000001.1 coordinate 1,230,712, forward strand.
ATTTTATCATCTTCTTCCAATGAAAGTGACAAATACAGAGCAGAGAAACATCCTTTAGTAGTAAATTATGTATCAAAACCATTGACCATTGAAAAACTAATGAAGATTGTCAGAAATGTTGTTGATAATGAATGAAATATCCTACTTTCTTTTGAAAAGATTTGATAAACGTTCAATAAAACTTTTAGAATTATTTTTTTCTAACTCATTGACGTCTGTTACTATTTTATGGATGGTATTATCTAAATTTTCTGATGAATCTTCCAAATAATTAAAAAGTTGCTTTTGGCTTTCATCGAGGGGTATTTTTTCTTCTTTTAGAAGATTCAATGCCCCCATAATATTTACCAAATGTCTTCTTACATGATGCGATTGGGTGAAAGCTATATTTTTAAGCATTTTATTCTGAGCCAATATTGTCAAAATGGCTGGTCGTACAACAAAAAAGATAATTATAAGAATTAAAATAATAACTATTAAAACTAACTCTCTCATTCTTTTGGATGCATTGAGTTTGTTCAGTTCATTATTTTTAGCAAGAAGAGTCATCTCTTTTTCTTTCTTCTCTAACTCAACTTTGTTTTCTAAATATGCTGTAGATTTGGCTTTTTCTACACTAAAAAGGCTATCATTACTTTGTTTATAATATTCGTGATGTTTGAGAGCATTGGTATAATCTCCTTTGTCTTTATAAATATGATATAAGGATTCGTGTAACATTTTAATTTCTGATAAAGCCTTAATTTCTTTTGCTATTTCTAAACCTTTTAGCCCACAAGAAATGCTTTTATCAAAATCTTTTTGTTTTTGATAAACTTGGGACATTCCATTGTAAGTATAAGTCATAGCCCATTTATCACCTAAAGATTGCTTCATGGTAAGGCTTTGTTCATAATAATCAAGAGCTTCTTTATACTTTTGTTTTTTGAGGTAAACATCTCCAATATTGTTGAGATTATAGGAAATCAATAGTTTGTTGTTAAGTTGTTTATTGACAGCCAAACTTTTCTCAAGAGCTTCAAGAGCTGAGGAGTAATCGCCTAAGTCAATATGCATGAAACCTATATTGTTCCAAGCTCTTGCAATGCTACGTTTGTCTTGGTTTTGTTCTCCAATTTTTAAACTCTTTTTAAAATATTCTAATGCTTTGAGATAATTTCGTTGTGTTCTGTACACATCACCAATAATATTATAAGAACGAGCTATATTTTGGTTATCTTTAATATTTTCAAAAATAACAATGGCTTTGTGTGCAATGTCAAGGGCTTCTAAGTACTTTCCTAATTTATGAGCTACTGCTGCCATACTATTGAAAGCCATTGCTTTCCCTTTTTCAAAACCTATTTGCTCGCTTTTATCAAAAGCTTCTTGAGCAAGAATCATAGATGTATCAGGATTTACCACTCTATATAAGAAAGCTTTTTCACTGATAGCCAATATCTTGATAGTATCATGTTGAGCAGTTTTGAAAAGCTTATCAAGGCTATCAATCTCCCTTCTGTTTTGAGATAGTAATGAAAAAGGTGAAAAAAGAAAAAGTAGTAAAAATATCTTCATTGAATAGAACTTAATAAGATACATAATGTCATAACTTTATAACGTTGATTATGAGGGGTATTGTATAAATTCAGAAATATAAAATGAATGAAATATAAAGATGAAAAATACTAAAAATATCTATCATTTGAACAAATTAGAATAGAATGTTGTTAAAATACTAAAAAACGAGCAAAATATATTTAAAAATAAAACAATGGAAGAAGTCTTAAAGCCCAAAAAATACATCAATGTTTATACAGAAGCCAATCCTAACCCAAGCTCGCTAAAATTTGTCATCAATTATATGCTTGCTCCAGAGGGTGGTAATTTTGATTTTCCAGATAAACAAACTGCCGAAAAATCACCTATAGCATGGGCTCTTTTTGAAAAATTTGAATTTGTAGAAAGAGTATTTATTATGAATAACTTTCTAACAGTTACTAAGAAAGAGGGCTTTGAATGGGAAGATATTGCTCGTGATATAAAATTATTTATTCAAGAGTATTTGGAGCATGACAAACCTATTTTTAGTAAAGAGTTTTTACAAGAAAATAATCATCTGGCTATCAATGAAAATGATAGTGAAATTGTAAAGAAAATCAAAGGCATTTTAGAAGAGTATATTCGTCCTGCTGTAGAAAGTGATGGTGGAGCTATCAATTTCCACGATTTTCAGGAAGAAACAGGTAAAGTAATTGTTACACTACAAGGCTCTTGTAGTGGTTGCCCTTCATCTACAGTTACGCTGAAGGCTGGTATTGAAAATTTACTCAAAAAGATGATACCAGAGGTAAGAGAAGTAGTAGCAGAAAGTCTTTAAAATAAAAAAGAGAAGTTTTAAACTTCTCTTTTTGTTTATGATTATTTACCAAAATATTTGTCTCTTAGTTTGTCATCATACAAATCTGCATAATAACCAATTCTATCAAGCATAGCAGCAGCTTCAGTTTTATCTAAACCTTGTGCTTCACGAATCATTTTGATATAAGCATAATTATCTTTAACAGTGAAGGCTACACCATAAAGAGTATGGTTAATTTGAAGAAGTTCTTGGAAAAAGCCTTCACGATTTGCAGGAGGTACACCTACCACAGGTGAAAGTAATTGGAAGTAAATTTGTTTATTACTTTCCATCTCCCAAACATCAACCCAAACACTTGCAGAGCCTCTTTTTAAGTTCCACTGACCATCCAGTTCTCCACGGCAAGAAATAGGGTCTTCTCCCATATCTTTGATACAATTTTCTATTATTTCGTAATAATGTTTGATACCTTGTTGCATATCTTTCAGAAATTTTAAGTAGAGGCAAAAATAATCTAAATTCTACCGAAAATAAAAAATAAATTACTCAATTTTCCAAAAAAACTTAAAAATATTTAAGATGGGTTGGAAATAGGTGCTTGATAAACATTGTGATTGATTTCATCAGACTCAATCAAACCATCTCTCAGGCGTACAATACGATGTGCATATTTTGCAATGTCTTCTTCGTGAGTTACCATAATAATGGTATTTCCCTTTTTATGAAGTGCATCAAACAATGCCATAATTTCATAAGAAGTCTTAGTATCTAAGTTACCTGTAGGCTCATCTGCCAAAATAATACTGGGATCATTGACAAGAGCCCTTGCAATCGCAACACGTTGTCTTTGTCCACCCGAAAGCTCATTAGGCTTATGCTTGGCTCTATTATCCAATCCTACATTTTTTAAGGCTTCCATGGCTTTTTCTACACGAGCAGATTTAGAATAGCCTGCATATACAAGAGGAAGAGCTACATTATCCAAAGAAGTAGAACGAGGAAGTAAGTTAAAAGTCTGAAAAACGAAACCAATTTCCTTATTTCTAATTTCAGCAAGCTCATTGTCTGTCATATCACTTACCTGATTGCCATTGAGTACATAAGTACCTTCTGTGGGAGTATCTAAACAACCTACAATATTCATCAAGGTCGATTTTCCAGAGCCAGAAGGTCCCATAAAAGCCACATATTCACCTTTATGGATGGTAATGCTAATATCTTTAAGGGCATGAATGACTTCGCTACCCATTTCATAACGTCTTGCCAAATGATGTGTTTCTATGATGACTTTCTTTTCCATATAAAATCTTAATAGTCAATATGAATAAAATTATTCAGAAGTATCTCCGTATAACAACGCTTTTTGTTTCTCATAAATTGTTTTGTACTTCTCATAATCTTCTAAAGATAGCTCTCTGAGCTTTTCTAAACCTTCTTCTGCAAAACCTATATAATTGAGTTCTAAAGATTGAAGAATATATATTTTCCACGCCAAAGGATTATTTTCTTGAAATCTAATCGCTTGAACTGCCAAATTATAACCTGCTTCTTTATTTTTCTTTTTTTCATTGTAAAAACGAATAAAATCAGGATAAAATAATAAATCGAACGGATTTCCTTGTAATGCCTTGGTATATAAATTTTCTGCTTGTTTAATATCTTTTGACTCTATTAAAATAGCCTTATAAAAATTTCTATAATGTTCATATCTTGCAATTAAAGGGATTTTTTCGATAATACTTACCAATGTACTGAAATCTTGCTTTTTATAACACAATGCTAAGTATATTTTATTTAACTCTGATTGAGCTGAAAGAGTTACTTGTACATTTTTGTCTAGTTTTTGGAAAAACTCATCAGCTTCTTGAACTTTATTTTCTTCTAATAGTGCTTCTATCACACAAGCGTATGCTTTTATTTTTAAATCAGGATTTTGGATAGCAGAAGCTATATTTTTTTGAATATCTATTTCTGGGCGTTTGTAATACAAAATACCAAAACGAGTTGTATCATCATAATCTTTCCAATTTTTAGTTTCAGCTTTTAAAATAGTAAGCATTTTTTGAGCATAATATCTTCTCTTTAAATTGCTTGAATCCAAAGCAACTTGCTCCCAAATTTTCTCAGCATCTATCAAATTACCTGCTTCTGAAAGAGCAGCAGCTCTATGATAAAAAATATCAGGAATTGAATTGTAGCTCAAAATATTACTAAGATTTGTAAATTGCTCAATTGCTTGAGCAGGCTCTCCCAAATACAATAAATTCTGTCCAAACTGCATCTGATAACGAGCAGGTGATAGATAAGATAAATAACGACTATTTTCTATACTTGCTTGTTGATTTTGTTGTTTAAAAAAATATATTTGTTGAGCTATTTTTAAGAAATCTACAAAAATACTATTTGTTGATGTATTAGATAGTTTTTTAGTAATATGAAAAGCCATTGTATCTTTATCTTGAGAGGCAACAAGATAATTGTGGAGATAAGAAGCTTGTAAAATATTTAACTGAGAAGTATCTGCTATAGAATTTCTCGCAAAATTAAGCTTGAAAGGATCTTTTATAGTTTTTCGATACACACTTAACAAAGCCAAACGATTTGCTTCATAGGCAACATCTCCGTCTTTGTGTAAAAAACTTTCAAGAGAATCAGCAGCAATAATAGGTTTCTGAATGAGAATACTTAATAAATTTGTTTCTATCTCTTTAGGATTATCAGTATATTTTTCAGATTTTTTTAGATAGTATAGTGCTGAATCTAAAATTTTATTTTGAGCATATAAAAGAGCAATGTTATTGGCTAAAGGAGCACTTTTAGGGAATTTCTCAAAACCCTCTTTAAACTCCATATTAGCAAGCAAACCTTGCCCTGATTTTGCAAATTCCTGAGCAATCAAGGCATAATCTTGTGGAACACCATCTCGAAGAGTAGCTTTTTGCAGTTTATTGATTCTATCTGCTATTTCTTCAGGTTTAGGTTTAGGCTTTAGCCCAATAAGGCTGGCTCTAGAATACCACAAACGGTGATTGATTTCGTCATTTGTAAGAGCTTCGCTGTAATAAGCATCTGCAATCTGATGATTCATTTCGTTGTAATGCATGAGATATACATCTCCTAAACCAGTGTAATAAGCTGAGAAACTTTGTTTAAGAGGAAAAGAGTTTTCTTTGAAAATAAATACGCCCATAATCAAAAAACCTAATCCACGAGCAATATAAAGTGGGATAGTTTTGTTTTCCTGAGATTCATAAAAAAGAGTAGCAAATGTTTTTTGATCACTCTCAGATTGAGTTGTATTACGCAAATTGAATACTGTATATGCCCAAAAAACTACTCCAAAACCAATGTGTGAATAAACAATGAAATCTTCGAGTGCTGCAATACCTGCATCATTCATAACAGAATTAAAATAAGCAATTGTAGTAGCTGTAACAATCATCATAGATGCAAATACCCATGTTTGCATAGCATTTGGTACAATACTTTGAAATAATGGATTGTGGCGAGTACCCCAAATGCCTAAGATTAAGGATGTTGCAAGCAAATAGAAATCATCTATATAGAAAATATCAAGCGTGAGGATTTTTGTGTTTTTTAAATACAGTAAGACTAAATTTCCTACATAAAAGAGTATTACAACATGAAAATTTAAAAAATTAGGCTTTCCTGTAAGTTTTTGAGAGGTGGTCAGAGAAGCAAGAAAGAAAGGAATTTCTGAAGCAACTAAAAAAATAGTAGTGAGGGTAATTAAAAATGGTATCAGGATGCCATAACCAGCCAAATAAACGGTTGGAAATTTCTCTTTACTCAAGAAAAATATAAGTATCAAAAGAATTACAGAAACAATTAAATTAGAAACTAATTTTTTCCAAAAAGCAAGGTCTTTTCCAAAGGTATGGAAATAATATGCCAAACCTACATACAAAAGAATAAGCGTTCCTCCAAATAACCATTTGGAATAAACGCCTCCAATTCCTACCAAATCTATGCGTAAAGAAATAATAAAAATAATGGCAATGGTAGAACTCAATAGAAAATAAATTCTTTTGAAATAGCTGATACAGGTAATAAACACACTAAAGGCTACAAAAATACCAATAGTCCACACTTTTGATACCCAAAGAGGTATATGTAAATCTTTGGCTAAATATTCGTATTGTACAAAATAAACAGGTGTTTGGAGTGTAAAAGGTAAAATTCCATTTTCAAAACCATCAAGTAATATATTTTGGAAATTACTACTGGGTTGCGAATCCCATTGATAAACCCATGAAAGCCCAAAATGCCTTGTTACAAGCATCCAAATGATAGCTCCAAGAGCCATAAATAAAAATATTGATAAAAATATAGATTGAGGTTGATTACGCCAAAATAAGAATTGTTCTTTTTTCATAAAAGGATTGAAAATTGGAAAGCAAAATTAAGAAATCTTATAAGATTGCCTATATTTAGAAACTTTTTTTGTTACCTATATCATAAAATACAAGAGTAAATTAAAGTCTTTATGAATAAACAAAATATAACATTCAAAAGCTAAAATTGTATAAAACTCATTGCAATCTGAAAAAATATGTTTTATCTTGCCTTCGCTTCATTAACTACTGACTCTAAAAAATAAATACAAATATGGCTCAAGTTGTTTTAATGCCAAAAATGAGTGATACTATGACTGAAGGTGTCATAGCTGTTTGGCACAAAAAAGTAGGAGATACAATTAAATCTGGTGATATAGTGGCAGAAGTAGAAACTGACAAAGCTACTATGGACTTAGAAGCCTATGAGGGAGGAACAATTTTATACATTGGGGTAGATGCAGGAAAATCTGCTCCTATTGATGGCATTTTGTATATTGTTGGTAAATCTGGTGAAGATTATCAGAGTCTTTTGGGTGGTGGTAGTACTAAAGTTGAAGTAAAAACAGAGCCTGTTGCTCAACCAATTGTTTCTGAGCCTGTTTCAACAGCTTCTGCACAAACAGTAGATACTTCAAACATCAAGGCGAAAGTAGAAAGAATGCCAAAAATGAGTGATACCATGACAGATGGTGTAATTGTTGCGTGGCATAAAAAAGTTGGTGACAGCATCAAGGCTGGTGAATTGCTTGCAGAAATAGAAACTGACAAAGCAGTCATGGAGTTAGAAGCTTACGAAAAAGGAACAATTTTATATTTGGGGGTAGAGGCAGGTGGAAAAGTAGCTGTAGATGATGTACTTTATATTATTGGTGAAGCAGGTGCGGATTGGCAAGCATTATTGAATGGAGGAACAAGTGTAAAAGCTACTCCAGCGAGTTCTAACCAAACAGTTTCGCAAAATAGTCCTCATAATCAAACTACGGTATCTGTTGTAAATACAGATTCTAATGGTCGTGTGAAGGCTTCGCCTTTGGCTAAAAAAATAGCTCAAGATTTGGGTTACGATTTGAGCCAAATTCAGGGTACAGGAGATGGTGGCAGAATTACAAAAACTGATGTAGAAAATTTCAAACCTTCTACACAACCTCAGCAAACAAAATCGGAAGTTAAATCAGAAACAAAAGTAGAATCAAAATCTACAACAACCACCAATAATGGATTTGAGAGTTATGAGGAAATACCTCTTTCTCAGATGCGTAAGACTATTGCTCGAAGACTTTCTGAAAGTAAATTTACAGCTCCTGAATTTTATTTAACTATTGAAATTCAGATGGATAAAGCCATACAGGCTCGCACTCGCATGAATGAGCTTTCTCCTGTGAAAATTTCATTTAATGATATTGTCATCAAGGCTGCTGCAATGGCTTTGAAGCAACATCCAAAAATTAACTCATCGTGGCTTGGAGATAAGATTCGAGTAAATCATCATGTTAATATTGGTGTAGCAATGGCTGTGGATGAGGGACTTCTTGTTCCTGTTGTTCGCAATACTGATATGAAATCACTTTCTCAAATAGCAGGTGAAGTGAAAGATTTTAGTCAAAAAGCAAAGGATAAAAAATTACAACCAAAAGATTGGGAAGGAAGTACCTTTACAATTAGTAATTTAGGTATGTTTGGTATTGATGAATTTACAGCAATTATCAACCCTCCAGATGCGTGTATTTTGGCTGTGGGTGGTATCAAAGAAACTGTGATTGTAGAGAAAGGTGAAATGAAAGTAGCCAATATTATGAAAGTAACCCTTACCTGCGACCATAGAGTTGTAGATGGGGCTACTGGAGCGGAGTTTCTAAAAACACTTAAGGCAAATGTTGAAGAGCCTATGAGAATGTTGGTTTAATAAATTAACAATGAACATATTGTAAACCTTCAGGATACACTGCTTTCTTGAAGGTTTATTTTAATTTTGTGGTAAGCTATGTTAGAAGGCAAATCTATTTTAGTAACGGGTGGTACGGGGTCTTTTGGTAAACATTTTATTGGGTATTTGTTAGAAAAATATCCCCAAATAAAAAAAATAATAGTGTTTTCAAGAGATGAACACAAACAATATGAAATGAAACATGAGTTTAAAAATCATACTTCATTAGAGTTTGTATTGGGGGATATAAGAGATTATGATAGATTGTTTTTTTGTCTACAAAATATAGATTATGTTATCCATGCTGCTGCTCTTAAACATATCCATATCGCAGAAGCGAACCCAGTAGAATGTATTAAAACCAATATTTTGGGGAGTGATAATGTAATCAGAGCTTCTCAAGAACGAGGTGTAGAGAAGGTAATAGCTATTTCAACAGACAAGGCATCATCACCAAGTAGTATTTATGGAGCAAGCAAATTGTGTGCAGACAAGCTATTTATTCATGCAAATAACTCAAAAACTCAATTTACAGTAGTTCGTTATGCCAATGTATTTGGCTCTGTAGGTTCAGTAGTGCCATTTTTTTTACAAAAAGCAAAAGATAAGAAAATACCAATTACACATCCCGAAATGACTCGTTTCAGTATTACAGCAGATGAAGCAAGCAAATTGGTTGAATATGCAATTTTGAATGCAGTTGGTGGAGAAATTTTAGTACCTAAACTACCTGTTTTTAAAATATTAGATTTAGCGGAAGCTGTTTGCTCTAATTGTCAGATAGATTATATTGGTATTAGGGCAGGTGAGAAAATTCATGAAGAAATTATATCACAAACAGATGCTCTTTATACAACCGAAACGTCTAATTTGTATATCATAGGCAACGAAAAAACGCAAGATTTATACCTAAAACATTATAAAGGAGAAAAAGTATCTGAAAACTTTAGTTATAGTTCAGATAAAAGTAATTGGATACTTACTGTGGATGATTTAAAAAAACTACTCTAAAACTATGGCAGTACGTATTATAGCTGAGGCTGGTGTCAATCATAATGGAGACATCCAAATAGCTCAAAAACTAATAGAAGTGGCTGCTCAGGCAGGGGCTGATATTGTCAAATTTCAGACTTTTCAGGCTGATAAATTGGTAAGTAAAAGTGCAAAAAAAGCTGATTATCAGATTGTAAATACATCAGATTCGCAAGAAAATACTCAATTACAAATGTTAAAAAAATTAGAATTGAGTAAAGAATCACATGATAAACTTATTACATATTGTCAAAAGCAAAATATTCAATTTCTTTCCACAGGCTTCGATTTAGAAAGCCTTGATTTCTTGCAAGACATCAATATTCCCTTGTTTAAAATCCCTTCAGGAGAAATTACAAATCTACCTTATCTCAAAAAAATAGCTTCTTTTGGAAAAGATGTAATACTTTCCACTGGAATGGCGAATTTGGGGGAAATAGAACAAGCCTTGAATGTACTGACAAAATATGGAATACAACTTTCTGACATAACAGTATTGCATTGCAACACAGAGTATCCAACACCCATGCAAGATGTAAATTTAAGGGCAATGCAATCTATTCAGCAGGCTTTTGGAGTAAAAATAGGCTATTCTGACCATACGATGGGTATTGAAATCGCCATTGCTGCTGTGGCATTGGGAGCAACAGTCATAGAAAAACATTTTACATTGGATAAAAATGCTGATGGACCAGATCACAAGGCATCATTAGAGCCTGATGAACTTAAACAAATGGTAACCTCCATCAGAAATATTGAACAGGCTCTTGGTAATGGAATTAAAAAACCATCTGATTCAGAACGTAAAAATATTGAAATTGCTCGTAAAAGTATTCATTTAGCGAAAAATTTACCAGCAGGACATATCTTAACAGAACAAGATTTTATCATGAAACGACCTGCCAATGGAATTTCACCCATGCTTTTGGAACAACTGATTGGTAGAACACTTATAAAAACTCAAGAAGAAGATTATCAACTTCAATGGACAGATATTGTATGAAAGTATGTGTATTGACAAGCTCCAGAGCAGATTATGGCATATACAGACCATTGTTGCAAAAATTGAAAGAAGATGATTTTTTTCAACTTTCTATGATTGCCTTTGGAACGCATCTTTCACCCATACATGGCTATACCCTCTCTGAAATTGAAAAAGACGGTTTTGAAATAGAAGAGTGTGTAGAAAGTTTAATTTTAGGAGACAGTGCTGAAGCTGTTTCTACTGCTTTGGGTGTAACTATTACAAAATTTAGTAGTATTTGGAGAAAAAAACAGAAAAATACAGATTTGATATTTTGTTTGGGAGATAGATATGAAATGTTGGCTGCTGTACTTGCATCAGTACCTTTTAACATTCCAATAGCTCATATACATGGTGGAGAAACAACACTTGGAGCAATAGATAATAAATTTAGGCATAGTTTAACGCAATTAGCACAATATCATTTTGTATCAACGCAAGGTCATGCTGATAAAGTAATAGAAATGCTTGGTACAAATGAGAAAGTTTATAATGTAGGAGCATTGAGTTTAGACAATTTATTGACTTTAAAACGGTTATCAAAACAAGAATTTTTTCAAAAATATCAAATTGATATAGAAAAGCCTACAATATTATTTACTTTTCACCCAGAAACAGTGTCTTTTAAGCGAAATGAAGCATATATTCAGGAAATTATTGAGGCATTAAAAATTCTAAAAGAAAAATACCAAATTATTATTACCATGCCTAATGCTGACACAATGGGTTATATGATTCGTGAACATTTACAGAATTTTGCAAAAGGAAATAATAATATATTTGTAGTAGAATCTTTTGGAACTTTGGGATATTTTTCTGCCATACAACATTGTAGTTTTCTGTTAGGAAATACTTCCAGTGGCATTATTGAAGCTGCCTCTTTTGGAAAATACGTGATTAATATAGGTGATAGGCAAAAAGGGAGAGATGCAGGAAAGAATGTATGGCATTGTGCAATCCAAAAAGAAGAAATTTTAAGAAAAGTGGATGAAATCCAAAATATGGAACTTCTAACCAAACAAAATATTTATGGTGATGGAAAAGCAAGTGAGAAAATTATAAAAATTTTAAAAAATGAATAATATTATTATCATAGGCTATTCTGGACATGCATATGTGGTGGTAGAAACTTTTGAGTCTATGGGCAAAAAAGTTATAGGCTATTTTGATACAGAAGAAAAATTACAAAATCCTTACTCCTTGAAATACTTAGGTATTGAAAATCAAAACAATATAGAGATTTTGTTAAAAAATTACGATTATTTCATAGCCATTGGAGATAACTACATTAGAGAAAAAGTTTATGAAAAATTAAGTTTTAAAGAAAAATTTGCTCAAGCTATTCATACAAAATCAATAATATCTAAAACAGTTCAAATGGGTCAAGGTATATTAGTTGCAGCAAATGTAACTATCAATGCTCAAACTCGTATAGGAGAAGGGGTTATTTGTAATACAAATTCAGTAATAGAACATGAGTGTATTCTTAAAAATTTTTGCCATATTGCACCCTCAGCGACTCTTTGTGGAAATGTGGAAATAGGCTTTAGAAGTTTTATAGGAGCAAATAGTGTTGTAAAACAAGGTGTTAAAATTGGTGATGATGTCATTGTAGGGGCTGGGAGTGTGGTTTTAAAAGATATTCCAAATCATAGTAAAGTAGTGGGTAATCCATTGAGATTTTTATGAAAAATTTTAATAAACATATTATAAATAATACATTTTCAATTAAACAAGCTTTAGAAAAACTAAATTCTTTCAATAGCAAAGATGATTTAACACTATTTGTTATTAATGAAAATGAACAAATGATAGGAACTATTACAGATGGAGATATAAGACGAGGTTTACTGAATGGTAAAAATCTGAATAGCTCTGTTATGGAAATTATGTTTACTCAGTTCAGATTTTTAGAAAAATTAAATTTGAGTTTAGATAAAGTTCAATACTTCAGAAAGTTAGAAATAAATTTTATACCAATTTTAGATGAAAATAAACGGATATTAAAGATATTAGATATTTCTGAAAATCAGTCCATTCTGCCTATAGATGCAGTATTAATGGCTGGAGGTAAAGGAGAAAGACTTAAACCTCTTACAGAGACTATTCCTAAGCCACTCTTGAAAGTGGGACAGAAACCTATTATTGAATATAACTTAGATAGATTAGAGCACTTTGGAGTAGAAAATATATGGATTTCAGTTCGATACTTAGCAGAGCAAATTATGGAATATTTGGGGAATGGTTCAAATAAAAATTTAAATATTCAATATATTAAAGAAGAAAAACCTTTAGGAACAGCGGGATCTATTTCTTTAATAAATGATTTTAAGCATGATGTGGTTTTACTAATGAATTCGGATTTACTCACAAATATAGATTTTGAGGATTTCTATAAAACTTTTATAGAAAGTGAGGCTAGTATGTGTATTGCAACTATCCCATATAAGGTAAGCATACCTTATGCAATTTTAGAAACAGAGAATCATGAAGTATTGGATATTAAGGAAAAACCTTCGTATATTTATCAAGCAAATGCAGGTTTATATTTAATTCAAAGAAAATATCTGAATTTGATACCTCAAAACTCATTTTTTGATGCTCCGGATTTGGTCCAAGAATTAATAAAACTTGGTAAAAAAATTAGTTATTACTCAATTCTGGGTTATTGGTTAGATATAGGTAAACCCGAAGATTATATCAAAGCTCAAGAAGATGTTAATCATATAAAGTTTTAATAATGAATATACTTGTAACTATTTGTGCTAGAGGAGGTTCAAAAGGTATTCCTCATAAAAATATAAAAAAAATAGCAAATAAACCATTAATAGCTTATTCTATCAATACTGCCTACAACTTTGCTAAATATATTAACCAACAGGGTTTTCATTTGGATGTAGCACTCTCAACAGATGATATTGAAATCAAGAAAACTGCTGACCATTTTGGATTAAAAACGGAATACCTACGTCCAGAATATTTGGCTACTGACTCTGCTAGCAAAATAGAAACCATAGAACATCTATTGGAATATCATGAAAACGTTAATAATAAAAAATATGATTATACTTTAGATTTAGATGTTTCATCTCCCCTGAGAACTTTAGAAGATTTAAAAGAAGCTTTTGGTTTGATTCTTAATGATGATAAAGCAGTCAATATATTTTCAGTAAGTAATGCTCATAAAAGTCCTTATTTCAATATGGTTGAAAAAAAAGAAAATGGGTATTATCATTTAGTTAGTGTTCCTTCTCAAAATATATATACTCGGCAGTCCAGCCCAATAGTTTATGAAATGAATGCCTCTTTCTATTTTTATAAGCAAGATTTTTTTATAAACAAATATAAATCTGCTATTACAGATAAATCTTTGATTTATTTAATGAAACATCAATGTTTTGATTTAGATACTATTGAGGATTTTGAATACATGAGTTTTCTCATAGAAAATAATAAACTAAACTTTGCAATTTAAGCTCAAATGAATGTATTAATAGTTGGGCTTGGTTCTATAGCACACAAACACATAGATGCTGTGCGAAAAATAAACCCTAATGCTTCTGTTTTTGCCCTTCGTAGTGGAAAAGTAGAAACAGAATATGTTGGAGTTTCAAATATTTTAGATATTAAAGAATTAAATGAAAAGCCTGACTTCATTATCATCTCTAATCCCACATACAAGCATAAAGATGCTATTGATTTAGTTACTTCTGTAAATACACCTATATTTATAGAAAAACCTTTAGCCGAAAGTATAATTGTCGCTCAAGAAATACGTGAAAGTATAAATAGCAAAAATATTATTAATTATGTAGCTTGTAATCTCAGATTTCATCAATGTTTACAATTTGTATTCGATTATCTGAAAAATAATCAATTTATTATCAATGAAGTAAATTCATATTGTGGTTCTTATCTGCCTAATTGGCGACCTCATATTGATTTTAAACAAAACTACAGTGCTAATGAAGATATGGGAGGTGGTGTACATTTGGATTTAATTCATGAACTAGATTATATTTATTGGTTTTTTGGACTTCCTCTAAAAGTAGATAAGTTTCTAAGAAAGAAGTCATCTTTGGGTATCAATGCTGTTGATTATGCTAATTACGTTTTAGAATACGAAAATTTTACAGCAAGTGTAATCTTAAATTACTATAGACAAGATACCAAAAGAACATGTGAAATAGTTTGCTCTGATAGGACTTTAATTATTGATCTACTTCATAATAATGTTAAACTAAATGATGAGCTATTATTTAGTAGTAATGAAAGAATTTCGGATACATATTTGCACCAAATGAATTACTTTTGGAGTTGTATTAAAGAAAATAAACAAACACTTAATACAATTGATAATGCTTTAGATGTTTTAAAAATTTGTTTATGAAAATGTTAGAAAACAAAATAATAGTTGTAACAGGAGGCAATGGTCTTTTAGGGCAAGAATTTATAAAAGATATTAGACAAGAGGGGGGGATAGCAATTAATATAGATATTTATTATAAGCAACAAACAGATTTTATTTGCGATATAAGTGATAAAAAAAGTGTTGAAGGTACTGTGAATGAAATTATCAATCAATATGGTAAAATAGATGGTTGGATTAATAATGCCTATCCAAGAACAAGTGACTGGGGCGTAAAATTTGAAGATATACCTGTTGAATCTTGGCAAAAAAATATAGATATGCATCTTAATGGTTATTTCATATGTTGTCAAGTTATCTTGGAAGTGATGAAAAAACAAAACAATGGAGCTGTAATTAATATGGGGTCTATTTATGGTTTTTTAGGACCAGATTTCAGTGTATACCAAGGCACTAACATGACTATGCCAGCAGGATATGCTGCAATAAAAGGAGGAATTACTAATTTAACTCGTTATTTAGCATCTTACTATGGAAAATATAATATTAGAGTTAATTCAATATCACCAGGAGGGATTTGGGATAATCAGAACGAAATATTTGTAAACCGTTATATAGAAAAAATACCATTAAAACGAATGGCTAAACCCATTGATATATCCCCTACGGCTTCATTCTTATTATCTGATAAGGCATCTTATATTACAGGGCATAATCTTGTCATTGATGGAGGATGGTCTATTATATAAAATTGTTTATGCAGACTAAGATATTTAAAATTTCAGATACTGGCTCCACTTTTTTAGATTCAATACGTTTTATAGCCGCTCAAATGGTTGTTATAGGCCATGGAATTAGTTTCTTTAATATATTTCCTAAATTACAGCCACCATTTATGCCTTATATACAAAATATAGGTGTAATGATATTTTTTGTTATTTCAGGATTTCTTATTACATATTCTTCTATATTAAAAGTAGAGAGTAGACAAGAAAGCTATTCATTTAAAGAATATTTTATAGAAAGATTTGGTAGAATTTATTCTGGATTAATACCATCTTTGATATTTATAGTATTATTAGATTATACTCTTCTATCTAAAGACTATAACTATATTATGTCTTTTAACATAAAAACATTTATTGGTAATCTATTCATGCTACAAGATTACCCTTATTTTTTTGATATTATATCTTTTGGTTCAGGAAGACCTTTATGGACATTAGCAATTGAGTGGTGGCTATATATGATATTTGGTTGGCTTTTATTAAGTTATAGAAAAAATGTACTCTTTTTTCTTGCTATAACTATAATTTTAGGATTAGTACCATATTACCATTTATTTTGGGGAAATGGACTGACTATTACATGGCTGATAGGAGTTTGTGTGTTTTATCTTTTACAAAACCACCATAAAAATAATAAAAATAATAAAGATATTTTATTCTGTTTTATTTTTATTTTACTGGGTAGTTATCGTATTTATATTACTAAAAATGCCTATGATATATCTTTTGCATTTTGTATTGGAGCGGTTATTTTTTTTATTTTAAGATATACTTTTTTTATACAAGTTCCACTACTATTAAAATACAAAAGAATTATAAAATTTTTAGCTTCTTATTCATTTATTTTATATCTTACTCACTATAGTATTATAGAGTTTTTACTAGTTTTTACTAAATCTTATAATCCATATGTAATGTTTTGTATGAGTATTATAGTCTCAAATCTTGTGGCATTATCTATTGCATTGCCAACGGAAATGAAATATAAACGACTTGTACAAAAAATGAAAAAACAATTTTTATGAATAAAAAGATTTTAATTACAGGTGCTGATGGTTTTATCGGAAGTCATTTGGTAGAATATTTATTAGAGAAAGGATATGATGTAAGGGCATTTGTTTTGTATAATTCATTTAATTCTTATGGTTGGTTAGAGACACTACCCAAAGAAAAATTAAAGCAAATAGAGATATTTTCTGGAAATGTATGTGACCCCAATGGAGTAAGAACTGCTATGGAAGGAATAGACACAGTCTTTCACTTAGCAGCCCTTATAGCTATTCCTTATAGCTACCATTCACCTGATAGCTACATAGATACCAATATTCGAGGAACACTCAATATATTACAAGCAGCCAAACAACTCAATACAAAGAGAGTATTGGTAACATCTACATCAGAAGTTTATGGAACGGCTCAGTATGTACCTATTGATGAAAAGCATCCTTTTCAAGGACAATCTCCTTATAGTGCAACTAAAATTGGGGCAGATAGGCTTGCAGAGTCTTTTTATCGTTCTTTTAACATGCCTGTTACAATTGTTAGACCATTTAATACTTATGGACCTCGACAATCTGCAAGAGCTGTCATTCCAACAATTATTACTCAACTTTTAAATGGAGAAACAGAAATTAAATTAGGGGATATTATACCAACCAGAGATTTACTCTTTGTAAAGGATACAGTTCAAGGATTTGAAACCATCTCAAGATTTGAGAATACCATTGGTGAGGAGATTAATATAGCTACTCAATCAGAAATTTCGGTCGGTGATTTGGCTCAGAAGTTAATTGATATGATTAATCCTAATGCTAAAATCATTACAGACAATCAACGAGTACGTCCTTCCAATAGTGAAGTCTATCGTTTGTTTGGTTCTAACGAAAAACTTAAACACTTGACAGACTGGCAAATGAATTATACTTTAGATGAGGGTTTGAAAACTACCATAGAATGGTTTAAACAAGAGGAAAATCTAAAGAAATACAAACATGAAATTTATAATGTGTAACTATGGAAAATTTGATACCTCTTTCTGTTCCTAACCTTTCAGGTAATGAATGGAAGTATGTAAAAGAATGTTTGGATACAAATTGGGTTTCTTCTGTTGGGAGTTTTGTAGATAAATTTGAAAAAGACTTTGCTGATTATGTTGGAGCAAAATATGCAGTTTCAGTAGTAAATGGTACAGCAGCTCTTCACATGGCATTACAAATTGCTGGAGTTAATCAAAATGATTATGTTATAGTCCCTAATATTACTTTTATTGCCAGCATCAATGCTATTAAATATTGTTATGCATCACCCATTTTAGTAGATGTTTTACCTGACACTTGGCAAATGGATGTTGATTTATTGGAAGAATTTTTTAAAAACAATACCTATCAAGAGAATAATGCTTGTTATTTAAAAGAAAATAAAA
Source organism: bacterium 336/3 (assembly GCA_001281695.1). Classification (NCBI taxonomy): domain Bacteria; kingdom Pseudomonadati; species bacterium 336/3. The sequence continues at coordinate 1,248,970 of LJIE01000001.1, forward strand.
GAAGAATTAAAGCCCTCATGCCTGTACACGTACTTGGAAATATGTGTGAAATGGATAAAATTATGCAATTGGCTCAAAAATACCGTCTCTCTATTGTAGAAGACTCCACAGAAGCTCTGGGTTCTTTTTATCAAAATCAGCATGCAGGAACATTTGGAGAAATGGGGTGTTTTAGTTTCAATGGAAATAAAATTATGACAACTGGTGGCGGTGGAATGATAGTAACCAATGATGAAAAAACTGCTAAAAAAGCCAAACACTTAACGACCCAAGCTAAATCAGATAATTTTGAATATATTCATGATGAGGTAGGTTATAACTATCGCTTAGTCAATATTTTGGCTGCAATGGGGGTAGCTCAATTGGAGCAAATGCCTAATTTCCTCAAAAGAAAAAAAGAAATCTATCAATATTATACAGAAAATTTAAAAGGCTTACCTATTTCTTTTCAAAAAGATACGGAAAATAGCAAACCTAATTATTGGCTATTTACTGTTTGTATTGAGAAGCAAAAAGATTTAATGCCATATCTGATAGAAAAGAAAATACAAGTTCGCCCTTTTTGGCGACCTATGAATATGCTCGAAATGTTTAAAGGTGATATATATGTTAGTAAAGAAGATAATGCTTTCAAGATTTACGAAAAAAGCGTAAGTTTGCCCTGCTCAACGAATATTACAGATCAAGAGTTAGAAAAAGTAGTACAAACCGTTAGAAATTTTTATCATTAGTGGCAAAAAATATTAGAATTATACCAAGATTAGATATAAAAGGGCAACATCTTGTAAAAGGAATACATCTGGAGGGGCTTAGAGTTCTTGGAAATCCAGAAACCTTTGCAAGGTACTACTATGAACAAGGGGCGGATGAACTCATGTATATGGATGTAGTAGCTAGTTTATATGAACGCAATAGCTTACAAGATATCATTTCTCGAACAGCAAAAGAAATATTTATTCCTCTTACAGTTGGAGGAGGCTTAAGAACTATTGAAGATATTCGGAATGTACTTAAAGCAGGTGCTGATAAGGTATCCTTAAATACAGCTGCAATTGCTAATCCTAAAATTATTAAAGATGCATCCCTGAAATTTGGAGCATCTACTATTGTGGTAGCTATTGAGGCTATTAAGCAATCCAATGGTGAATATCTTTGCTATACAGATAATGGTAGAGAATACACAGGAAAAAATGCACTAGAATGGGCAATGGAAGCAGAAAGCTTGGGTGCAGGAGAATTGGTTATAACATCTGTTGATAAGGAAGGTACAGGTTCTGGTTTTGATTTTGAATTGGTACAACAAATAGCAGAAAAAGTATCTATTCCAGTAATTGCTCATGGAGGAGCTGGAAAATTAGAAGATTTTGAGAATGTAGTCAAAAATAGTAAAGCTGATGCTATTGCTGTAGCTTCAGTTTTGCATTATGATTTTATCCAAAAACATGAACAAGAAATAGATACAGAAAAAGAAGGAAATACAAGTTTCTTAAAAAGTGGGCGTTCGTTTACAAAAATACAGCCTTTAGCTCTTCCAGAAATAAAAAAATATTTAGTAAATCAAGGTGTTCCTTGTAGAATATAAAGTTATGAGTAAAGTAGTAATTGTTGATTATCAGGCAGGTAACTTGTTTAGTGTATTAAATGCATGTTTAAAAATTGGCATTAATGCAGAAATTACCTCCGATAAAGATAAGCTCATGGCAGCAGATGGGATTATTCTGCCTGGTGTAGGAGCATTTGGAGAATCTATGAGTAATTTACAAAAACTTGATTTGGTAAGCCCAATTAAAGATTTTGTAAGCTCTGGAAAACCCTTTTTAGGAGTATGCTTGGGACTTCAATTACTATTTGAAGAAAGTGAAGAATTTGGAGTTACAAAGGGCTTGGGTTTGGTGGAAGGCATCGTAAAAAAATTCCAAAGCCCTGATAAAAGTGTAAAAATACCTCAGATAGGTTGGAATACAATTCAAAGACCTTTGCATGCAAATTGGCAACAAACTCCACTTGCAGACATTGCTGAAAACTCCTTTATGTATTTTGTTCATTCTTTTTATGTAGAGCCATCTACTCAAAAAGATATGATTTCAGAAACAACCTATGAAGGAAAAAAATATTGTTCCTCTATTCAGAAAAATAATATATTTGCGACGCAGTTTCATCCAGAAAAAAGTGCCGATTTGGGACTGAAAGTATATAAAAATTGGTCGAAAGAACTTAAATAATCAAAATGAAAACTAATAAAGAAGAGCTGGAAGCATATTATGGCTTGCCTAAAGAAGTAAAGTTTTGTAAAAAATGTGTGATGTCTAATCAGCGTCCTACTTCTGCTGTTGAGTTTAAGCATACAAAAGATTCTAAAAAAACGACATTAGTTTTTGATGAAGAAGGAGTTTGTGATGCTTGTAGAACCAATGAGCAAAAACACAAAATAGATTGGGCAAAAAGAGAAGAAGAACTTCTAAAACTTTTGGATAAATATCGCAGAACAGATGGTGGTTATGATTGTATAGTTCCTGGGAGTGGTGGCAAAGACAGTGCTTTTCAGGCTCATGTTTTGAAATACAAATATGGGATGAATCCTCTTACAGTTACTTGGCCTCCAATTCTTTATACAGATTATGGATATAAAAACTTCAAAAACTGGTTAGATGTAGGAGGTTTTGATAACATTAGTTTCAATAGAAATGGTAAAGTAATGAAATTACTCACTAAACTTTCTATTGAAAACATATTTCATCCATTCCAGACTTTTATTCTAGGACAAAAGAATTTGGCTGTAAAAATTGCTTTAAAGTATGATATACCTTTGATTTTCTATGGAGAAAATGAAGCTGAGTATGGAAATCCTATTGCAGATAACACTTCTTCACTCAGAGACAAATCATATTTTACATTTAATCACCTTGATGAGATATTTTTAGGAGGAGTAAGCATTAAAGAATTACAGGAAAAACATGATGTTCGTCTTTCAGATTTGATGTCATTTTTACCTGCTTCTACACAAGAAATGGGAGGGAAAGATATTCAGGTGCATTACCTAGGCTATTATTTACGTTGGACACCCCAAGAAGTATATTATTATGCAGTAGAAAATACGGGTTTTAAAGCTCGTCCTTTCCGTACACAAGGTACATATAGTAAATATAACAGTATTGATGATAAGATAGATGATTTACATTACTATACCACATTTATTAAGTTTGGAATAGGAAGAGCTACTTATGATGCTTCACAAGAAATAAGAAATAAACATCTTACTCGTGAAGAAGGAGTTGCTCTTGTTAAACGTTTTGATGGAGAGTTTCCTGATAAATATTTTGATGAAATTATGGAGTATCTGGACATTAATCCAGAATATTTCAAAAATGAATTGAGTGATAAGTTTCGTTCACCTCACTTATGGGCAAAAAACGATAAAGGTGAATGGCAACTTCGTCATAATATTTGGGGTGGAGGTTTAGAAGATTAAATAAACTTATAGAAAGGTGTCTGATATAGTATTAAAAGTAGAAAATCTTTGGAAGCAATACCGTCTTGGAGTTGTAGGAGTAGGATCTTTACGAGAAGATGTAGGGCGATGGATGGCTAAATTAAGAGGAAAAGATGATCCTACTTTAAAGGTTGGAGAAACCAACGACAGAGAAAATATAAAAGGAGATTATGTTTGGGCTTTACAAGATATTAACTTTGAGATAAAAACAGGCGAAGTTGTAGGTATTATTGGAAAGAATGGGGCTGGAAAATCTACACTACTCAAAATTTTATCAAAAGTTACAACTCCAACAAAAGGTAGTATTAAGGTTAAAGGTAGAATAGCCTCCTTACTGGAAGTTGGTACAGGTTTTCACCCAGAACTAACAGGTAGAGAGAATATATTCCTGAATGGAGCAATTCTAGGAATGACAAAAAATGATATTCGCTCTAAATTTGACGAAATTGTTGATTTCTCAGGAATAGGTAAATATATCGATACACCAGTAAAACGCTATTCATCAGGAATGTATGTGCGTTTGGCTTTTGCTGTTGCAGCTCATTTGGAGCCTGAAATCCTCATTGTAGACGAAGTACTTGCTGTAGGTGATGCAGATTTTCAGAAAAAATGTTTGGGTAAGATGCAGGATGTTAGCCAAAAAGGACGAACCGTACTTTTTGTAAGCCATAACATGAGTATGCTTAAAAGCTTATGTTCTAGAGGAATATACTTGCAAAATGGAAAAGTATTTATGGAAGATAGTATCAATAAAACGGTTGATACTTATCTTGCTTGGGGACAAAAACAATTAGGTGAACGTACTTGGGACAATACTAAAAAACCATCAATCAATGATATGCTTGAGGTACAACATGTTGTACTAAAAAATACTGATGGCAATATTTCTGTAAATTATGATGTAAAAGAAAATATATACATTGAAATTGTTTATAAAATATTAAAAACAAGTTATTGTTATCAAGTTCATTTTTATTTACGAAATCAAGAAGGAATAAGAGTTTTTGTAGCTATTGACAATAAATATTCTCCTTACACAGAAATACCACAAGAAGAAGGAACATTTAGAGAAGTGTGTATCATCCCTAAAAACTTATTAAATGAGGGGACATATTTTCTAGAAGCCCTAATTTGTACATGCCCTACTAATAAAGATTATTTTGTAACAATTCCAGATGTACTATCTTTCCAAATTACAGATGATATGAATTCAGAAGGAGTAAGAGGTAACTGGTTTAGAGAGTGGCCTGAAGCCATGATTCGGTATAATTTTGACTGGAATATTCAGAAAATATCATAACTTATGATAAAAGTTCGTATTTATGGAGATTCTCTTGGATTGCCCCGTATAGGGCATGTAACTAATGCTGAACGTTATGTAACTTTACTTGAGAATTTTTTCAGAAAAAAAGATGCAGAACTCGAACTCCTTGACCGAACCCGTATTAACTCGACAGTAACTTACCTATATAAATGGTATGTTGAAGATAAAGCATATTTTGGAGAGAAAGGGGATATATTAATTATTCATTGTGGCATTTGTGATTGTGCTCCTCGACCTATTCCTCCTGCTGTTCGTAATTATATTTCTCGCTTAAAGGGTAAATTACAGAAGATTTTAATTAAGCTAATAAAAAATAATAGAGCCTTACTTCAAAGAAATAATTTTGTTTGGAGGGTAACAGAACCCAATATTTTTGAAGAAACTTATCAAATATGGTTCAAAGATGCAATCAATCAGTTTAAAAATATTTTTATTATCAATATTGCCCCCACTAATGAGTCAACAGAGAAACATTCACCGGGATTAACAAAAAGTATAAACCAATATAATGATATAATAAGTTCTTTAAAAAATCTTTCACAAGAGAAAAGTAATGTGCATTTTGTTGATATCCATGATATTATCAAAAATAGTCATGATTCAATAGATGATTATGTACTCAAAGAAGATGGGCATCACATTACTCCAAAAACACATTCAATTATTTATAATTCCATTATAGAAAAATTACGAAACTAAATATGACTGAAGCTAAAAACTTACTTTTTGTTGTGAATATTCAAACACAATTCAAGTCTCTTTTTCCTTTGGCTCATTTCTTAAAGAAAAATTCTCAATTCAATCCTGTATTTTTTCTTGATTCCACCTATCACGAGCTTTATGAAGCTAAAAAGATTTGTGATACATTAGAGTTCTCATATATAGAATTTACAACAGAAAAAGCTCAAAAAACAGGCAAAACATACTCATTTAATATTTTTCTGATATTTTTAAAAGGACTTAATTTTCTATTATGCAGGTTATTAAGAAAAAAATATACAGAGTTTTTTGGACATCTACGAAATAATATCATTGAGAAAAAAAACAATAATCTATCAATTCAAAAAATAATTATTGAGCAAGTTATTAAAGGAATTATTCTATCAGAGACTTCTCCAACCTATCAAACACCCAACATCTTAAAAATAGCTAAAGGCTTAAATATCAAAACTTTTCTTATACCTTTTACTGTCGCAAATTACATAGAATTTGCAGAAGCAATTTTTAGAAGGCTTGCAAAGTACGAGATCAAAGGCTTTTATAAGAAACTAATAGCTTTTTTATACCCTAAATGGAAACTTCGTTATAAAGAAAAGAATATTCTATATTTCCATTTAGAGGAAATATTAGCTCTAGAGTGGCTGGGACTTGCCCCTAAAAAACCTTGGGTATATAATGGCTTACAAATTGATAAAATGATTTTTGATAGCCAGTATTTGAAAGATTACTACATTCAAGAAGGCTTAGACTCAAAAAAAATGGAAGTATTAGGTGCTTTATATCAAGATATTTTTCATGAAAAGCTACTTCATAAAGAAAAAATACTTTGTGAACTCTCAGAAAGTTTAAATTTCGAAGATCAAAAACCTTTGATACTTTGTGCTCTACCTCCAGATTTTCATCCAAATCCTAACTATCAAAATTATAACGAAATGATAGAAGATTGGATAAATTTACTTGGAAATCAAGATAAATATCATGTAGTTGTGAGTTTACATCCAAGAAGCAGTTATGAAAATCTGAAATATATCGAAAGAGAAAATATAAAGATTTTTAAAGGAGCTATAGAAGAAATAGTGCCTATTTGTGATATATTTGTGGCAAATGTTTCAGCTACAATTCGAATGGCATTAGCGTGTGAAAAAATAGTCTTGAATTTTGATGTTTTTCAGTGGAACTATACAGATTATATTGGGATAGATGCTGTTATTACAGTTAAAGAGAGACAAAATTTTCACAAAGAGTTAGAAAAAATTATTAATGAGTTAGATTATGTTTTTCAAAAAATAAAAGTTTATAGCCAAAAGAAAAACTACTTTGGACATATAGATGGTAAATCGGGAGAAAGAATACTAAATTTATTTCAACAACAAATTGTATAAAGAAAGCATGAAAGTAATAGTTATAGGAGCTGGTAGAATGGGCATACGCCATGCACAAGGCTTATTACAAGTACCAGCAATTGCAGAACTTGTACTGGTGGACATAAAAGAAGAAGCATTAGCAAATGCTAAAAATACATTAAACTCACAAACTACTAAAATATTATCTTTTATTACTTTAGAGAATTTTATAGGTACGCCTATTCAAGCTGATATTGTGATAGATGCTTCTACAGCTCAAAATAGAATAGAAAGGCTTGAACATATTCTCAAAACTAATTGTAAATATATCCTTATAGAAAAACCTTTGGGGCAAAGTTTAGAAGAGGTAGAAGAAGTTATCCATTTTTCTAAAAATCAAAAGACTCCAATTTTCGTAAACTTAAATATGCGAATGTATGAGATGTTTAGGAAAATACAACAAGATTTACAGCAAATGCCTCAATTAAAAGGGTTTGCGAATATTTCTGTTAATACAGGTACATTAGGTATTGGAGCTAATGGCATTCATTATTTAGATTTATGCATGTTTTTGCTTGATGCAAATAAAACAGAATTGATAGCAGGTGAAATAGAAGAAACAGTTATTCCAAGTGGTAGGGGGGCTGATTTTGGTGATTTTGGAGGATGGGCAACTATTAAGTTTTTTAGAGATGACATTTATAAAGGTCGTTTACAAATTTCTATGAGTTCGGAAAGTACAGTTTTTGGTAGTTGGGAAATTGTAGCCCCGCATGGAAGAATACAATTCAATGAAGTAGAAGGTAAATTGAATTATCAACTACGTAAAGTTGATAGTCAAATGCCTATTAATCGATATTTCGCAGATTACCAACCTCTTGAAACAGAGAACTTTGAATCTCCATTCTTGGGTGATTTGACAAAATTGTGGGTGGAAACCTTAATAAAAGATGGTAAATCTTTATTACCTTTACTGGAAGAAAGCTATGAGACTCATAAACTCATGTTTGAATGGCTTTCTTTAAGCAAAACACATCAAAAACTATTTCCTATTACTTAATATTATCATGGAACATATTCTTTTAGTGGGTACTGGGTATATGGGTATCGAGTATGCTAAAGTTCTTAATGCATTGAACTATAAATATATAGCTGTTGGAAGAGGGGAAGAGAATGCAAAAAAATTTGAAGAAATGATAGGTGTAAAGCCTATTGTTGGTGGCTTACAAAAATATCTATCAGAAAATACCCAAATTCCAAAATGTGCTATTGTTGGAGTTAGTATAGAAACCTTAGCAGAAACCACTCTACAATTAATGGAGGCTGGAGTGAAAAAAATACTTTTAGAAAAACCTGGTTTTGGAGAAGTAGAAGAATTTGCTCAAATCTGGAATGCTGCTCATATCCATCAAACAGAAATATTTTTAGCATACAATCGTAGATTTTATGCTTCTACATTAAAGGCAAAGAAAATCATCGAAGAAGATGGAGGAGTGATGTCTTTCAATTTTGAGTTTACAGAATGGTCACATAGTATACAAAATTTACCCAAACATTCTACTGAGTTACAAAATTGGTTTATGGGAAATTCTACGCATGTGATAGATTTAGCATTTTTCTTAGGTGGAAAGCCATCTCAAATCAATACTTTTGTAAAAGGGAAAGGCAACTTAGCATGGCATACTAAATCAGCTATTTTTGCAGGAGCTGGTGAAACAGAAAAAGGAGCTTTATTTTCTTATCAAGCGAACTGGCAGGCTCCTGGACGTTGGGGATTAGAAATCAATACCATTAAACATCGACTTGTTTTTAGACCTTTAGAAAAACTACAAATACAAAAAATAGGTTCTGTAGCTATTGAGCTTGTTGAAGAAATAGATTATAGTTTAGATGAACAGTTTAAACATGGAGTTTATTTACAAACAAAAAATTTCTTAGAGAATAACTATACAGATTTTTGTTCATTAGGAGAACAAAAAAGTATGTTGGATATTTACAAGCAAATAGGTGGTTATTAAGTATGTATGAAGATTCTGAAAAATTACCAAAAGCCAATTACACTTATTTTAGTAAATTAGATGAAGCTGTAAATCAGGTATTAGATTTTTATGAAAAAGTCTACCCATCTATTTTTATATATAAAAAGGTAAATATCAAATATGCAATAGCTAGAACCATATTTTATGAGTGCTTTAGGCTGGAATTTCATAAATTTTATTTCAAACAATATAAACAAACGGATATACCTCAAGAAACAATATTCAAGTCTGTTGCTACATTTTTAGGAGAAAACGAAATTCATAAAGAAGATATTGATAATACATATTCTGTAAATTTCAGAGAGTTTTTTTTACGCCCTTATAAAAAGATAAAGGATTCTATTAATGTTCTCAAAGAAGAAAAAATTAAAAAAGATATATTAGTTTATACACACGAAAATAGATTTGTATATTTCCTAAATCCCATACTCAAGAATTTTTCAAGCTATTCGTATTTACATTATGGATATTTAGATACAGAACAAGCTGCTCAAGAAACAAATCAACCTCATGTAAACTTAGAGCCGTTTGCTAAACAAGCTTATCCTATTATATTTGAGAAAAAATTATTGAAAAAACTTTTTAATAATTTAATCAATCAAGTTGATTTACTGGATGTTGTATTTCAATACCACAAGCCAAAATGCTTGTTACTTGTTGAAGGGTTTTCTGCAAATGATGAAATAGCAAGCCAAGTGGCAAAAAAATATGGAATAAAAACGGTATGTATTCAACAAGGTTGGGATTTTATAGCATCACCTAGTAGTAAAAATTTGAGTTTTGATAAAATGCTTGTGTGGGGCAATGCTTTGGCACAATACCAGCAACCTTATAGTCCTAAAACTCAATTTAAAAGTGTTGGAAATCATATTTTACAAAATAATCAAAACTGTTTAAAAGAAAATAAAATAGTATTCTTACTCCAAGCAAGAATAGTTGAATCTGCATTTATCAATGAAGAAATTTGGAATAAAATGTGGCAATTTATTTTTTTTACAGCTTCAGAATTTCCTGATTATGCTGTAGTTGTCAGACCACATCCTGTTCATCCAATTTCTAAAGAAGAGGTAAATGCTATCAAAAAATATCCTAATGTTATGGTTTCAACACCACAAGAAAGTTTAAATGAAGTACTTTGTAAATCAAAAATTTCAGTAGCCATAAATTCTGCAACTATTTTAGAAAGTATTGGAAGAGAAACAATACCTATTATATTTAATTTGACATCTGTTCCTCATTATAATCCTGATATTCATACTGAAGAAGCAGGGATAGAAGTTAAAAGTTTAGAAGATGCTCAAATAGAATTGACTAAACTTATCAATAATATTGTTTATCAAGAAAGAATATTTAAAAATATTAAATCTTATAAAACACAAATATTTAAGGCTTTTGGAGAAGAGTCTGTAGCGAATATAGTTAGAGAAATACAAGAATATTTGTAAAATATATTTACTTTTGTATGAATTTAGGAGTAAAAAAATTATGTTAAATACCCCTGTTTTATTTTTAGTTTTTAATCGTTTGGAAACTACCAAACAAGTTTTTGCAAAAATTCAAGAAGCAAAGCCTATACAACTATTTATAGCTGCTGATGGAGCAAGAATAGATAAAATAGGAGAACAAGAGAAAGTGGAAGAAGTAAGAAAGTTTATAATTGATAATATTGATTGGGATTGTGAAGTAAAAACCTTGTTTAGAAAAAATAATTTAGGTTGTGGTAAAGCTGTGAGTGAAGGTATTACTTGGTTTTTTGAGCATGTAGAACAGGGGATTATTTTAGAAGATGACTGTTTACCTGAAAAAAGTTTTTTCTTCTTTTGCCAAGAAATGCTTGAAAAATATAAGATGGAACAACAAATAGCAAGTGTGTGTGGAACAAATCATTTATTTACAAAATATAAAAATAAAAATAGTTATTACTTTTCAAATTTGGGAACTATTTGGGGATGGGCTACTTGGAGAAGAGTTTGGAATAAATATAATTTTAATATTACTGAGATTGACATAAAGTTTTTTGAAGCAAAATTAAAATTAAAAATACCAAATCAAAAGTTAAAAAAATGGATTATAACTATGCTTACAGAAGTACAAAATAAAAATATAGATACATGGGATATACAATGGCTATATACTTTATTGATTAATGATACTTTATCTATAATTTCATGTAAAAATTTAGTTAAAAATATAGGCTATGTAGGAACTCATACCGAAAACACTGTGAAACATCATCCATTTTTTAATATGCAATTCTTTAAATTTGACTTAGATAAAATTGAACATCCAAATCAAATAAAAGTTAATAGTAAAATGGATTCTATAACATTTAAAGCAATAGTAAAATATAGCTTAAAAAAAACATTAACAGTTCAGATAAAAGATGTTTTAAAAAAAATTATACCTAAGTTTATATATCTAAGCATAAAGAAATATAAAAATAAATGAATTTATGGATAAAACTTTACATTTTATATATGCAGTACCAGAGTCAATAAACCCATTTTATTATAGACAAGATAAAATAACAACTAAATATAATATAATGTGGCCATCTTATAGAAAAGGAAAAAATATCAGCTGGCCTAAACCAAATGCTGCACCATTCTCAATTACATTTCATTTAATAAAAGAACTAAGTAAAATATATAAAATAAAGTTATATGATTGGAAAGAAAAAGGTGTTTGTAACATAAAGAAAAATGATATATTACTTTTTCAGCCATTACCTGATTTTGATTTATGGAATAAGAAATCAATTTGGCAAATTAATAAATCAAGTATATCATGGCGAACACTAGAAACATATCCTGAATGTGATAATATAGCAATTTTACCATATAATCATCCCGCTAATGAAAGTTTATGGTTGAAAGAGTTATTTGAAAAATATACAAAAAAAAATATTTTCATTTGTGGAGAATATTGGTTTGATACATGGGATAATTCACCCTATAATAAACTTCTAAATGAGAGGCCATTACAAATAAATATGGGAATAGACCCTAAGAATTATCCATATATAAAAGATAGAATAAACCTTTCAGGAAAGCGAAAGTTTCTTTATATTGGTAATACACAAACATGGAAAAATACTATTCAATTAGAATTAATAGCCAAGGTATATCCAGACTTTCAAGGAGGATATATTTCAAGTGGTATTATAAATGGATGGAAAAAAATAGCAGATTATGCAGACTTAACCCCTGAATATATGCAAAGTATAATAAATGAATATGATTTTTTTTTAAGCCTAAGTTCTGGAGATGCACAAGCAACAACTATATTAGAAAATATTTGTTTTGGAATGTGCATTGCTTGTACACCAGAATCAGGATATAATTATTCATCTATTATTCCTATGCATATATCTGATATTGATTATAATTATCAACAAATTAAAAAAATGCAAGAAATGGATGAAGAAGAATATTTTAGAAGAGCAAAAGATAACTTATATAATATTGAAAATTTTCATAATTGGAAAGATATATGTTCTAAAATAATAGCTTACATAAATAAATAAACAACTATTATGGCAACAAAAAAGAAAAAAACAATAGAAAGAATATATTTAACAAAAGAAGAGTTTATAGAAATAGAAGGAGAAATAAGATTTCATGAACACTTAAGACGATATGCTTCTATACGTAGGTTTTGTTATGGTAAAGTTTTAGACTTTGCTTGTGGATCTGGTTATGGTTCTTTTATATTAGGAGCAAATCCAGAAGTCAATGAAGTTATAGGTGTAGATAGAGATAAAGAAGCTATTAAGTGGGCTAATCAAGAATATGCTCATCCTAAAATTAAATATTTAGCTGAAGATATCAATAATATAAATGATACTTTTGATACTTTAGTTTGCTTAGAAACCATAGAGCATTTTGACAATGACAAAATTCTTCAAAACTTAGTAAAACGATGTAATATAAAAAATATAATTTTTAGCTTCCCTGATAAAAAATCAACACATTTTAACCCATTTCATTTAAGAGATATGATTTTGCAAGACATTGTTGATGCATTTCCATTCCATTTAGTTTACCATTCGTTTAGAAACGGGGATGTTCAGTTTGTATTAATGATGAAATTACCAGAAAATGCTCCATTTCATATTTTTAGAAATTTGCGAGATTTATGAAAAAAATACTTTTTTTAATTTTGAGAAAATTAGCATATAAGTTGCAACATTTATTAGAAATAGATTACTTGGAAAAATTAAAAGATTATTATGTAGGAGATAAAGCTATCATTCATAAATATGCACGTATATATAACATGAGTAATCAAAAAGAATATATTAGTATTGGAAATGAAACTGTAATAGATGGGGAACTATTAGTTTTTAAATATGGAGGGCAGATATCAATAGGAAATAATTGTTATGTAGGTATGGGTACTAGGATTTGGTCTGGTGAAAAAGTTCAAATAGGTAATGATGTATTAATTTCACATAATGTAAATATAATAGATACAAATTCTCATGAGCTGGATTATATAGAAAGAGCTGAGAGTTATCATCAACTGGTTAGAAATGATCATAAACAATATAAAGGAAATATTGTAACAAAAGAAATTATTATAGAGGATAATGTATGGATAAGTTTTAATGTAACTATACTGAAAGGAGTTAGAATAGGACAAGGAGCTATAATCGCAGCAAATACAGTTATAACAAAGAATGTTCCTTCCTTTGTTATGATGGGTGGTAACCCTGCATATATAATAAAAAAACTAGATTAAGTAAAATGAAAATCCTTGTTATTGGAGCAAATGGATTTATAGGAAGTCATTGTACAGCTTACTTTCTTAATAAACAGTATAGAATTTGGGGTGTAACAACAGATTCAAATGAAAAAATAAATCATTTTCTCATAAGCAAACAAAATTCAAATTTTGAATACATATTTAAAAATCAACAATTTGACGTGTGCATTAATGCATCAGGCTCCGCAAATGTAGCATTTTCATTTGAAAGTCCTGAAGTCGATTTCGAATTAAATGTTTCCAATGTTCATAAACTTCTTGTAGCCATTCGAAAATATAATCCTACATGTAAGTTTATTAACTTTTCAAGTGCTGCTGTATATGGTAATCCTTTCAAACTACCTATATCAGAAGATTTTACTACAAAGCCACTTTCTCCTTATGGCTTTCATAAATTGCAAAGCGAATACTTACTCACAGAATATCATAAGTTTTTTGGTTTGCATACTTGTAGTCTTAGGGTTTTTTCAGCTTATGGAGAAGGTTTAAAAAAGCAATTATTTTGGGATTTGTATCAAAAAATACAGCATAATGAAAAAATAGAGCTTTTTGGGACGGGTGAAGAAACAAGAGATTTTATACATATAAAAGACTTAATTAATGTAGTAGATTTATTAATACAAAATGCTTCTTTTGAAGGAGATATTTTTAATATTGCTAGTGGGCAAGAAACTAAAATAGAAGATGCTGTAAAGTTGTTTTTTGAAATATATGCTCCTAATAAAAAATATGTGTTTTCAGGTAAACAAAAAGTTGGAGACCCTAATAATTGGTGTGCTGACATATCTAAAATTCAATCAATGGGTTTTCAGTCAACAATAGATTTGCAGAAAGGTTTAAATCAGTATGCTCAATGGCTCAAAGAATTAAAATAGGATTGATATTTTCTAATAACGAGGCTTGGATAGGAGGCACTTATTACATTCTCAACCTTATTCAGGCTCTTCGCACTTTACCAGAAGAAAAACTACCTCATTTGGTTATATTTTGTGACAAAGAAAGTGATGTAAAGATTATAAAAAACTTACAATATCCCTATACTTCATTTGAAAAACTTTCTTTTCAATACAATATTTTTGAAAAAATAGTTAATAAATTAAGTCGTTTGGTTTTTGATAAAAATATTATTACCAAATGCCATCCAAAACATACTGTTAATATTGTCTTTCCTTTTGACTTTCAAGAATCTCTAGGAAACATTTCTTATAGAATTGCTTGGATTCCTGATTTTCAAGAATACTTTCTAGGTCATTTTTTTTCTAAAGAAGAGTTAGAGAAAAGAAAAAAGCATCATTTAAGAATTATTAAATATAATCTACCCATAATTTTTAGTAGTAAAGTAGCTCAAGCACATTTTAATACAATCTATTCTAAAGCTAAAAATCAGACTTTTATATTAAATTTTGCGGTCTCTCATCCAGAATATATAAACATAAATTCAGGGGCACTTTTAGAGAAATTTGATATAACCAAACCATATTTTATAGCTCCTAATCAGTTTTGGATTCATAAGAATCATCAAGTTATTTTGAATTCTATACTTCATATGAAAGAAAACCAGAAAATATTGCCCTTTCAAATTGTTTTTACTGGTAAAGAATATGATTTTAGGTATCCAGAATATACCCAAAATTTGAAGAAATTTGTGCAAAATAATGGATTAGTAGAGGATGTTTTATTTTTAGGTTTCATTGATAGACTAGAACAGCTTAAATTGATGAAAAATGCTTTAGCTGTTGTTCAGCCCTCTTTGTTTGAAGGTTGGAGTACAGTGGTAGAAGATGCAAAAGCTATGAAACAAATATTGATTTTATCAGATATTGAAGTGCATAGAGAGCAAGCAAGGAATAATAAATATTTATTTTTTCCTCCCCAAAATGCATTGCAACTGTCTAAATGTATTGAAGATTTTTTAAATAATCATGTTACTGTCAACATTAGTGATAATTATCAAAAGAATATTGAAGATTTTGGATTGACATTTATAAATATTTTAAATTCAGTATTAAATAATGAAAATCCTTTATCCTAAACATATTGTTCAAAGAGCTTTACCAAAAAATTTGGAACAAAAAGACTTACAAGCTTTTGAAAAAGAGATTGTTCGTGAAATTGATGAATGTAAGGTATTGGAACTAAAAAATATGTATATTACACCACAAGGAGTTATTTGGGATAATAGTTGGAGAAATGTAAAAGAAGTGGATATTATTGAGGGTTTTGATTGGAGATACAAACTTTCTTGTTTTTTTAAAAGTAAGAAAATCAAACTTCCTAATAATGAGAAGTATTTATTGGCTTTTGACGCTTGGTCTCATGGGTATTTTCACTGGTTTGCTGATACCATGACAAGAATAGGGGCTTTAGCAGACAGACTACATGAATATATATTGTTGCTTCCTAATAAACTAAATTCATTTCAAGAAAAGTCATTGAGTATTTTTAATTTTAAAGCAATCTATCAAATACCATCTGATAGTTATATTTATGTGCAATATCTAATAGTGCCTACCTATACAGCCCTGACGGGGAATTATAATGAGATAATTGTTCAAGAAATTAGAAGTTTATATCAAACAAAATATAACTTTACAAACCAACAACCAGCTCAAGAAAGAATCTATATTAGCAGAGGAAAGGCTAAAAGGAGATATGTATCCAATGAAGATAAATTAAAACCTATCTTGGAAAAATATCACTTCAAGGTGGTATATTTAGAAGATTATAGTTTTGAAGAACAAATAAAACTGATGCAATCAACAAAATACTTAATTTCAATTCATGGAGCAGCTCTTACAAATATGCTTTTTATGTCTGAAAAAAGTAAAGTAATGGAGTTGAGAAAAGAAGGTGATAACTCGAATTTGTGCTATTTTTCATTGGCATCAACACTTAATATTGACTATTACTATCAATTCGGAACTGTAACCAATCAGAAAATAGCAACTTATGATGCAGATATTGCTATAAATGCTCGTTTATTAGAACAAAATATCTGTTTTATGTTAGAACAATAAAAATGCTTATGCTACAAAAAATCAAAAATAACAAGAGAATATTCAATTTGATATGGGCAATTCGAGGACTTTGGGGCATGACTCCTGAAAAGAAAAATGAATTGTTTTTTAGAAAAAAAACAAAAAATATTATTCCTAATTACCTCAATCAATATAAAGAAACTCGGAAACTCAATATTGGAGCTCAAATTCATGTTCAGGAAGGATGGCTTAGTGTTGATATTTGGCCTGCTAAAGAAGGCATTGCTTATATGGATGCTACCAAGCCTTTTTCTTTAGAAAATGAAAGTTTTGACTACATTTTCTCTGAACACATGATAGAACATATTCCTCTTCAAGATGGCTTCTTTATGCTCAAAGAATGTTATAGAATCCTTAAAACAGGAGGGAAAATAAGAGTAGCAACTCCTTGTATGGATTATTTGATAGAAAAAGTAGATAAACAAGATGAAACGACTCAAAAATACTTTCAAAAGCTTGTGAAACCTATTATGGCAACAGATATCAATATTAGTATAGATAGGGCTTATTTTATTAATTATTTAACTTATAATTACAATCATAGATTTATTTATAGTAAGGCTTGTTTAACAGATTTACTGACAGATGCAGGTTTTAAGAATATAAAAGTCTACCAGCCAGAGCAAAGTGATGATGAAAATCTTAAAAATATGGAGATTCATCATCAATATGTTGGAGATGAGATTAATAATTTTGAAACAATTGTTGTAGAAGCTGAAAAATAAGTATGTTACCAAAAATTACCATTATTACTCCCAGTTATAACCAAGGACATTTTTTAGAGCAAACCATAGATTCTGTATTAAGCCAAAATTATCCTCATTTGGAATATATGGTGATAGATGGAGGAAGCGTGGACAATTCTGTTGAGATTATCAAAAAGTATGAAAAATATTTAGCTTATTGGGTCAGTGAAAAAGATAAAGGACAAAGTGATGCCATAAACAAAGGCTTACAAAAAGCAACTGGAGATATTGTAAATTGGTTAAATTCAGATGATTACTATGAAAAAAACACTTTAAATACTATTGGCAAATCTTTTCAAAACCCACAAGTCCATGTAGTGTGTGGGAAAAGCAGAATATTTTATGATGAGGGTAATCAGACCTCTCATTTTTCATCAGGAACAGATATTTACAAAAATAATTTAGCTAAAACGATTGGTTGGGCTCGTATAGACCAACCAGAAACATTTTTTAGAACTTCTGCTATTCAGAAAATGGGATTTGTAAATGATAAATTTCATTATGTAATGGATAAGGAGTGGTGGATTCGTTATTTGCTTTTATTTGGTTTAGAAAATATTTTACAAATAGAAGATATTTTGGTCAATTTCAGGCTTCATGGAGACTCAAAAACCGTTTCTCAACAAAAAGGCTTCCAAATAGAAACCAATAGCTTGTTTTATGAATTGGCTGAGGTAAAAGGACTCCATAAACAAAAAGAATTTATAAAGAATCTTTCCGAAATCAAAGAAAAAATCAATCAAGATTTTTATAAATTAATAGATAAAAGTCTGATAGAAAAGGCTATTCATTACTATTTGCTTTACAAAGCAGATGAGTATTATTATTTTGGCAATAAAAATTCTGCTAAAAAGTGTTTAAAAGAAATAGAAGAAAGTTTATTAGATAATATAGATAAAAAACTATTAAAAGAATTAACTCAAAAAGTGAATATTCCTACCTTTTTGATAAAAATTCTTCGTTTTCTGAAAAGCAAATTGCCACAAAGTACTTGATGTGTTGTTTTTGAAAAATGTTTTTGATAGTTTTGCCTACCAATTGATAAAACCATGTGGATTGAAATTTTTAAATCAAAAATACATCGAGTAAAAGTAACACAAGCCGAATTACATTATGTAGGAAGTATCACAATTGATGAAGCATTGATGGAGGCAGCGAATTTGATAGAAGGAGAGAAAGTACAGATTGTCAATGTAAACAATGGTGAACGACTAGAAACGTACGTGATTCGTGGTGAACGAAACTCAGGTGTAATTTGCTTGAATGGTCCTGCTGCAAGAAAAGTACAAGTAGGCGATGTCATTATCATTATTGCGTACGCTCTGATGGACTTTGAAGAAGGTAAAACATTCAAACCTACGCTTGTTTTTCCAGACGAAAACAACAGATTACCTTAAAATCAAGAAGCAACCAAGTGATTTGGTTGCTTCTTGTGCTATCAATCTAAATGTATCATCTTTTATAATTATTTTTCATGTATCGCATACTTTTATTGGGTTCGGGTGGACGTGAACACACATTGGCTTGGAAAATGGCTCAAAGTTCACTTTGTGAAAAACTTTGGGTAGCGACTGGTAACGCAGGAACAGCACAAGTAGCTGAGAATGTGAATATATCACCCTTAGATTTTCCTACAATAGCTTCATTTTGTATTGAAAATAAAGTCTCTTTGTTGGTGGTGGGTAACGAAGACCCTTTGGTTGCAGGTATTAGAGATTATTTTCAGGAAAATGAACAACTAAAAAATATTGGCTTGATTGGTCCTGATAAACATGGAGCTATGCTTGAGGGAAGTAAGGACTTTGCTAAACTCTTTATGTTTGAAAATAATATCCCAACGGCTGCATATCAGACATTTACATCTGATAATCTGGAACAAGCATTGCGATATGTTTTTAATCAGGCTTTGCCCATTGTTCTGAAAGCAGATGGTTTGGCAGCAGGGAAAGGGGTTGTGATTTGTCAGACTTATAAAGAGGCAGAAATAACCCTTAGAGAGATGCTTGTAGATAAAAAATTTGGAAATGCAAGCTCCAAAGTAGTTGTAGAGCAGTTTTTAGAAGGTATAGAGCTTTCGGTTTTTGTACTAACAGATGGTAAAAATTATAAAATTCTTCCTGAAGCCAAAGATTATAAACGTATTGGTGAAAAAGATACAGGACTAAATACAGGTGGAATGGGAGCTGTTTCGCCAGTGCCATTTGCGGATAGTCAATTCTTGAAAAAAGTAGAAGATAGAATTATCAAACCTACCCTTGAGGGACTCCAAAAAAGAAATATTCATTATGTAGGGTTTATTTTCATAGGTTTGATGAAAGTAGGACAAGAACCTTATGTGATAGAATATAATTGTAGAATGGGAGACCCTGAAACTGAGGTGGTTATTCCAAGAATAGAAAATGATTTGGTTGAACTTTTTGCATCTACTGCAGAAGGTCGTTTGAACGAAATCACGCTCAAAATTAATCTACAAACAGCCACAACCATCATGCTTGTTTCAGGGGGGTATCCTGAAAAATACGAATCAGGGAAAGAAATGAAGAATTTGGCTGAAATCAAAAATGTACTTCCTTTTCATGCAGGCACACGAGAAGAGAACGGCAAAATTTTAACCAATGGAGGTAGAGTAATGGCTCTGACAGCTTTCGGAACAAGTATAGAAGATGCACTCCAAAAATCGAATTTGGCTGCCCAAACCATTGACTTTGAGGAGAAATATTATCGTAAAGATATTGGTTTGGATTTACTCTAAAACTTATCGAATAGCAGCATAACCTTTTAGTAGCCATCCTACCAGTAGGGTGGCTATTGTTTGTACGCCCAAAATTACAAATGATGGAGTTAAATATTCCCAAAAACGAGCATCTTTTGAGTATGTTTTAAAATGAGCAAAAGACCACCAACAACGCCATTCTAAAGCACAGGGAGTACATTTATAACAGTATTTGGTATCATAATCAAAAAATATTTTTAAAGAAAAATATATAGGAATTAATACCAATAGTGTAGCGATGAAAACCCAATTATTACGCTGTTTAGCTTTTTCTACACTTTTAGAAGCTGTTATGAGGTCATCAGGAATGACACTATGCCGTAAAATCCAAATAGCGATAAGTGTTGCCATGCTTCCACTTATCCAAAAAAGATGTTCAAAGTTAATTTTTAAAAGCCATTTGTTTTTGATGGCATAAGGTGTGAGCCACTGGGCATTTGCCCAACTTGCTCCGTAATTGCAGAGTAAAAAAACTACTCCAAAAAATAACAAACGAGCAAACCATTTGGCTTTGAGAGTTGGAGCAATAAACTCTTCATAAACATCTTTCAAAAATCCCCAGCCAATCTGTAAACTCTCTAATACTTTATACCAAACTTTATCTTTCCACGAAAATTTAGGAATATCTGAAAGTGAGTATCGTTTTCTACCCGATTTGCTATGTTCTGATTTAAAAAAAGCATTTTTAGCTCCTGATGTAATCCAAATATATTGAGCATATAAATGGTTATCATAAGAAAAGGCTTGTTCAATGGCTTCATCGAAGGTAGTTTCACCCACACCAGCTTTTTTACATTCTATAATGATAAATGGGTTTTGCTTTAAATCGTCAGCAAAAATTAAAATATCTACTCTCTTATAGCTTGAACCCATTTTTACAGGGTGTTCAAAAACAATTCTTTTGGCTGGATAGCGATATGTATATAATACTTCCAAATATATCTGCATACGTACCTGTTCCTCTGGATTGAAGGGTAAAGATATATCCATAGGAGCATAGTAAACCGTATTTTGTGTTGTATTGATATGTATAATGCCTTCTGCCTGAGCTTTAGAAAGTAGATTCATCTGTAAAAGCTATTTGTACTCAAACAAAATGTTTGTGAAAACCTATAAGGTTTGAGCTTGTTTATCAATTAATTCTGGAAAAAACAAAACCTTATAGGTTTCAAAAGATACATTATCTATGATAATAAAAAATATACCTTGAATGTAAAATAATAATTATGACAAAGCTTTCACTCCAGGCAATTCTTTTCCTTCCATGTATTCGAGTAAAGCACCACCACCTGTTGAAACATAAGAAACTTTATCACCAAAACCAAGCTGATTTACAGCAGCGGCAGAATCTCCACCACCAATGAGTGAAAATCCACCTTTTTCAGTAGCACTTACTACGGCTTTTGCAACGGCTGAAGTTCCTTGAGCAAAATTTGGCATTTCAAAAACGCCCATAGGACCGTTCCAAAGTATAGTTTTAGAACTTTCTATTACTTTTGAAAAACTTTCGGCAGCTTTTTTACCAATATCTAAACCCATCCAACCTGCAGGAATGTGTTTATTATCAGCTTCTTTTCTGTTGGCATCATTGTTAAAGGCATCTGCAATGATAGAATCTTCGGGCAATAGCAAATTTACACCTTTATTTTTAGCTTTTTCGATTAAACTTTTCGCCAAATCTAATTTATCTTCTTCTACAAGTGAGCTACCAATTTCACCACCCATCGCTTTGAAAAATGTATAACTCATCCCCCCTCCAATAATCAGATTATCAACTTTATCTAAAAGTTTTTCAATGATTAAAATTTTATCAGAAATTTTAGCACCACCCATAATGGCTGTGAACGGTTTTTCAGCCTTTTCTAATACTTTTTGAGCATTATCCAATTCGGCTTGCATTACATAACCACATACACGAGTGTCAAAAAATTGAGCCATCACAGCTGTAGAAGCATGGGCTCTATGAGCTGTTCCAAAAGCATCATTTACATATACATCTCCCAAAGAAGAAAGTTTTTTAGCGAAATCTACATCTCCTTTTTCTTCTTCTGCATAAAATCTGAGATTCTCTAAAAGAAGAATCTCACCAGCTTTTAGATTCTTAGCCATGTTTACTGCCTCATCACTAATACAATCAGAAGCAAATAGAATATCTTGTCCTAAAAGTTTTTTAAGAGAGAGAATAACATGTTTTAAAGAATATTTTTCTTCATAGCCACCTTTGGGTCTTCCCAAATGTGACATTAAAATTAGGCTTCCTCCATCGCCTATAATTTTCTTAATACTACGAATATGAGCATTGAGGCGTGTAAAATCTGTAACTTCAAAAGTGTTTTTATCCAAAGGGACATTAAAATCTACTCTCATCAGAGCTTTTTTACCTGCGAAATTGTATTGGTCTAAAGTGAGCATAAAAATTGTGAATGATAAATTATGAGTGATAAATGATATTTTTTTATTTTAGTTTGAATCGTCTTTCAAAAACATTTAAAAGTATTTTTTTGTCTATTTCTGTAAGAGGAATATTTCTACGTTGCATCATGCGTTCGGCTGCTTCAAGAGCTTTGTCAAACTCAAATACCTCAAAATTATTTTGATTACTACCCCACATAAATGAAGGAATAAACTTGGGTGGAAAATCGCCACCAAAAATATTACTACTAATACCGACCACTGTACCTGTATTGAACATGGTATTGATACCTGATTTGGAGTAGTCACCCATTGTAAGTCCACAAAACTGTTTATCTGTGTTAATAAAATCTTCTTGTGTGTAGTTCCAAATTTTTACTTTACTATAATTATTTTTGAGATTAGATGTATTTGTATCAGCACCTAAATTACACCATTCTGCAAGTACAGAATTACCTAAGAAGCCATCATGGGCTTTGTTAGAATATCCAAAAATCACAGAGTTGCTAATTTCTCCACCCACTTTGCTATATGGACCAATGGTTGTATCGCTTCTCATTTTACCTCCAATATTGACAACTGCTCCCTCACAAAGAGCAAAATTTCCTTGTATTACACTCATTTCTTGTATTTGAGCATTTTTTCCAATGTAAATTACTCCTTTTTCTGCATTGAGTACACATGCTTTCAAGTCTGCACCTTCTTCTATAAATATATTTTCGGGTTTATAAACAATTGTATGTGGGTCTGTAATAGGTTGACTTTGTCTATTTTTGGTAATAATTTTAAAATCTTCTTGAATTTGCTCACCATTATAACCAAAAATATCAAAAGAATAAGAAATTTTGGCAAATGGTTCTTCATAAACAAATTGCTCTAGATGTTCTGTTTTTCTATCAGCCCCTATCTTGTAGGCAATTATTTCATTTTTCTGACTAATTAACATTTGCTTTTCTTCAAGAGCCAAAATGGTTTCGCAAAGTTTATAATTGGGACAAATTGAACCGTTGATATAAAACGTTGATTCTTTGTCATCAATGTTAGTTAGATATTTTTCAGATAAATAAGGTTCTGTTTGGAAGCTACATGCTTGTTGCAGGTGCTTTTCCCATTTTTCCTTGATAGTTAGGATGCCCACACGCATCAATGATAGAGGTCGTAAAAAACTAAGAGGTAATAAGTTTTTACGATCTGTTGGATTATCGAATAAGACAAAGTTTGCCATGAATTGTAAATATTTTATACAAAAATTTGAGAAAAATATTTATTTTACTATTTTTAGTACGGAAATTATTTCTTTTAATCTTAAAACCCTCAGAATTATGTCTTATTATCGTGTAATTGATGGAAAAAAATATGATAACGGATTACTTGCAGCTGCTGAAGAAGCCGTAAAAGGTAGAGGTGATGGTAGAATTTCTTTAGATGATGCCAAATTATTGCTTGAACAAGTAAAAGACGGTGACACCTATACTGATATTGAAAAAGATACAATGGAGTATATCCGTAACAATTTCAAATGGACAGAAGAGGCTGATGAGTGGTTCCGTACAGAAATTCGTAAATGGGCGGCTACTAAATAGTATTCAAAAACAAAGACTGAGATAATTTTTTTTACCTCAGTCTTTGTTTTTACATGCCTTTTACAATACCTTGAAGAATTTCTTCAGAGGTAGCATTTCTGACGTCCAATACTTTTCCTTGATAATGTAGATTTCTACCTGCAAAAGGATGATTGAAATCTATCGTTACCATCTCGTCATCAATAGAAATAATTACTCCATCTAAAGGATAACCATCTTCATCCTGTAAAGGTACAATTTCTCCAATTTTCAATAACTCTTCTGGATAATTCTGGTCTCTAAAAGCTTGTAGAGGATAACCAACCATATTGTCTTCATAATATTCACCAAAACCTTCTTCTGGTGTAAGAATAAAATCAAAAGAATCATCTTTAGAAAGTCCTTCTAAATGTTTTTCTAGGGCAGGCAGGGCAAATTCATGTCCATGAATATATGCAAAAGGCTCTGTTGCTGGAGCTTGTCCAACTACCTGATGACCATCGTCTACAGAAGACAATGTATAAGAAATGTATACAACTTTATCTTTTTCTATTTTCATTTTTAATAATTTTTTGCAAAAATAAAGAATTATTCTTAACTTTTTGAGTTAAAACAAGAACTAAATATAAAATATATTATAATTTTTTTAAGAAGATCTCTAAAACTATTTAAACACTATGGGCATGCTTCGTTGGTTTAAAAAAACAAAAAAAGAGGAAGACCCTGCAGAGGTAATAGATACCACCATTATCGAAATGGAAGGAGCAATACGTTCATCAATAGCCTCCTTAAATCAACTTGCAAGGAATTATAAAGATATGCAGGATAAAACTGCTCAGTTGCAATATGAGGCCCACGATTTAGGCAAGGAAGCACTGAAAGCAATCAAGAATAATAGAGAAATGGAAGCCAAGCAACTGCTTGCTAAAAAGGCTGATTGTGAGATGCAATCCAAAGATTATCAACAGATTGCTCATGAAATGGAAAACTCTATTCGCAAATTGGAAAAGCAAGTTTCCAAGATGAAAATGCAATTAGATGAAACCAAGTCTAAAAGAGCTGTACTTATGGCAGAGTATGCAAGTGCCAAAACACAAAAAGAATTAGCTCAAAAATTACAAGACCTCAATATTCATACAGATGTGTTTGAAGAAAATATAATTCAAACACAAATAGAAGCAGGTTTAGAAGATAATGAAGACCCTCTGCTCAAAGAATTTGAAGCTCTCAACTCATCTGATAGCTCTATAGAGCAACTCAAACTCAAAGCAGCAGAAGAAGAAAAAAAACAAAAAGAGATTCAAGAAGCGAACAAACAAAAACAGATAGAACTTTTATTTGGAAAAGATTTTACAAAACCTCAAGAGAAAAAAGGTGAAACACAAGATAAAAATAAACTTTTAGAAGGTTTTTTTGATACAAACACCAATCCAAAACCAAAAGAAAATGTTGATAATTTTTTTACAAGTTCATCAACTAAAAAAACAAATACAGAAGATTTTTTCAAGAGTGATGTGAAGAAAACAGAAAATATTGATGAGTTTTTTGATAAAGAAAATCAACTTTGCATCAATATTGATAGTTTCTTTCAAGAGAATAAATCTAAAAATAATATAGATGACTTTTTTAGTAAACAAGAGCAAGACGAATTGGACGAATTGGAAAAGAAACTGGCATCTATGACAGAAGAGCCTGAGCAGAAACAAGAAAAAAACAAGAAGTTTGATGACTTTTTTAGTGATGAAAAGGATAAAAAGAAAAAACAAATTGATGACTTTTTTAACTCATAGAAATTTTTTTATAAAGTCTTTAGCTAATTACTCATTACAAATATTAGTAGGGTTAGGATTTTTCTTTTTACTACAAAATTGTTCTAAAACCATCGAACCTGATGGTGATAGATTGGGATATAATTATTTCCCTTTAGAAATAGGAAAATTTGTTACTTGGGAAATTGAAGAAAAAAACTATACTATTTTAGATTCTACTACCAATATTTATCAAATAAAAGAGGTAGTGGTAGATACTTTTACAAATCTTTCTGGACAACGCCAATATGTTTTAGAACGCTATAAACGAGCCAATATCAATCAATCTTGGCAAATTGATTCTGTTTGGTCTGCCATACGAACTGGCTCACAAGCCATCAAATACGAAAACAATACTCCATATATTAAACTTATATTTCCTACTACCAATAACCAAACATGGAATGGCAATGCATACAATAATTATGGTGAAAAAACGTATAAATTGGTAGAAAATAAAAGAACTCGAAAGTATGGAGAAATAACTCTCCCCAACACAGTTAAAATACTGATGGGAAACGACTCCAGCCTTGTAACGCAAGTAAAAAGAGAAGAAGTTTATGCTTTGGGCGTTGGTTTGGCTTATATGCAACGAATAAATGTTCGGTTCAAATCTGATGGACCCAATTTGGGAAAGGGCATTATAGAATCGGGAAAAATAGAAAAATTCACAATCATAGAACATGGTAAAGAGTAATATTGTATTCAAAAATGAAAAATATATGAAAACTTCACATTTAAAATTGACACGTACAAAATATCAGTTTCTTGTCGCCTTTATGCTAATAGCTTTTACTACAGTAGCTCAAACGCAAGAAATGTATTATTTTATTCCATTTAAAGATAAGCAAGGAGTTACATACTCTGTTGCAGAACCTCAAAATTTCTTGAGTAAAAAAGCTTTGGATAGACGAAAAAAACAGAATATAGAGGTTTCTTTGGAGGACTTACCTGTAAGTGCCAATTATGTTACCCAAATCAGAACACAAGGAGCTAAAATACACCAAATAACCAAATGGTTTAATGGAGTTGTAATTCTATGTAATGAAACAGTTTTGGGACAAATTAAAACTCTGAATTTTGTGAAGGCTGATGAAGTAAAGATGGTAAAAAGCAAACCCATAACAGAATCGGAAACACAAAAAGCGAGTAAAAGAACTTATAAATCAAGCAAAAAAACAACGGATTTTACCAAAGGTTTTGGCTTTGATAAAAATGATTATGGATATTCTTATACTCAAAATCAAATGTTAGGTGTTGATGAAATGCATAAAAAAGGTTTTTGGGGTGATGGAATGGTGATGGCTGTTTTTGATTCAGGCTTTAGTAATGCCGATAAACAAACCTATTTCAAACATCTTTTTGAAAATGGTCAGATTTTAGATACCTACGATTTTGTAATGAACGAAAAGTCTGTTTTTGAAGATGATGATCATGGCAGAATGGTGCTTTCATGTATTGCAGCTTATGAAAAAGGTAAAATTGTAGGAACAGCTCCCAAAGCTCAATTTTATTTGTTTAGAACTGAAGATGCTTCTACTGAATACATGATTGAAGAATACAATTGGCTTGCTGCTGCTGAAAGGGCAGATAGTTTGGGTGTAGATATGATTAGTTCTTCTTTGGGATATAATAGTTTTGATGATAAAAACACTAGTTATAAAACTGAGCAAATGGATGGAAAAACTTGTATTGCTACTCGTGCCGCTGAAATAGCAGCTCAAAAAGGTATTGTAGTGGTAAGTAGTGCAGGCAATGAAGGAGGTTCTGCATGGAATATCATTTCTTCACCTGCTGATGCAGCATCTATTTTAAGTATTGGAGCAGTAAATAGCAGAGGTAGTATCGTTTATTTTAGTTCTAGAGGCTATACTGCTGATGGACGTGTAAAGCCTGATGTACTTGCAATGGGTAGTAGTGCTACAGTTGGGGGAGATGATAGCGAAGTTTCATATTCAAGTGGAACGTCTTTTTCTTGCCCTATTACAGCAGGTTTAGTAGCAGGTTTTTGGCAGGCAAATCCACAACTTACAGCCAAACAAGTAGTAGAATACATCCGAAAATCTGGAAATCAATATACAAAGCCAGATAATACGTATGGTTATGGAATAGTAAGCTTTGTAAGGGCAGATTATCTTGCCAAAAAAGAAACGACTACTGATGGTATTATGACAGGACAAAACCCTAACGAATTTAAACTATACCCCAACCCATATAAGCCTGAAAACAAAGAAACAATTCCTGCTATTGCTTGGGGGGCTAATTATAGAGGAAAAGATATAGAAGTAAAGGTATATGACTCAAAATCGAAATTAATAGCTCAAACTCGTTTGAAACAAGTAGGTAAAGAAACAATCCTCGAAGATTTTAAAAATTTACCAAGAGGTGAGTATATTTTAACTGTGAGCCCCAACTTAAGCCAACAGCCATCATTAAGGTTAGTTGTTGAGTAAATTTATTATGAAATAAATTTGGTTTTTATTTGGAAATTTCTAAATTGAAACTATTAAAGTATATTTTGTACTAAACCTTAAATGCTTATGGGAATTGTAAAAGTAATAGAAGTCATTGCCACATCTCCAAAAAGTTTTGAAGATGCTGTAAAAAATGCAGTGGAAGAAGTTTCTAAAACTATCAGAAATGTGGATTCTGTTTACATTAAAGATCAAAAAGCTCATGTAAAAGATGGTAAAATAACTTCTTATGGGGTTATTTGCAATGTTTCTTT
Source organism: bacterium 336/3 (assembly GCA_001281695.1). Taxonomy (NCBI): domain Bacteria; kingdom Pseudomonadati; species bacterium 336/3. Next base: position 1,277,720 of record LJIE01000001.1, read on the forward strand.
CAGATTGGATAATTCTAAAGACGATTAATGAAATTTAAAACTTAAAAATAAAATCCCTTTTTGTAAAAAGAAGGGATTTTATAACTTATATACCATGCTTCCTGTATCAAACTCTATATACATTACTTTTTTTATAGCAACATTTACTTGTATCACTTTTTTCTTCTTTTCAATAGAAAACAGATCAAAAGCGAGAAATTTTATATTATTTGCGATTACTTGGCTTGCTATTCAGGCTTTATTGACATTGCAAGGTGTTTATTATACAAATACAAACACTATTCCCCCAAGAATTATTCTTTTTGGAGTATTTCCTCTTGTTATTTTGATTTTCTATCTGTTTTTTAGTAAAAAAGGAAGAGAATTTATGGATAATCTTTCTTTAGAATTTCTAACACGCTTACATATTATCCGAATACCTGTAGAAATAGCTTTGTATCAGTTATATTTAGAAAAAAAAATACCCCAACTCATGACTTTTGAAGGCAGAAACTTCGATATTTTGGCGGGGATTACAGCTCCTATAATGGCTTATTTAGTATTTAAAAAGAAGATATTATCAAATAAAATACTCTTAGTATGGAATATTATTTGTTTAGGCTTACTTATAAACATAGTAGTTAATGCCATACTTTCTGCTCCTTCACCATTTCAAAAATTCGCTTTTGAGCAACCCAATGTAGCCATTTTATATTTTCCGATTAGTTGGTTGCCTACACTAGTAGTACCATTGGTACTTTTTAGTCATTTGGTATCCATTAGAAAATTATGGACTAAATAAATAGTCTATTTGGAATTATAAAATAAACTCTTTACATTAAAAGGAGGTTTATATAAAAGAATAGAAAAAATGAATATCTATGATAGAATTGAGTCCTGAAGAATTAGAATTAGAAAAACAAGAGATTTTAAAAAGATACCGTAAATTATTACGTTTGGCGAAGCCTTTTCTGAAAGATAATGATGCTAAACTTATCAAAAAAGCATTCAGCCTTTCGGCAGAAGCTCATAAAGATATGCGTAGAAAATCGGGTGAACCTTATATTTATCATCCGTTGGCAGTAGCTCAAATTTGTGTAGAAGAAATAGGTTTGGGAACGACTTCCATTGTTGCTGCCTTATTGCATGATGTGGTAGAAGATACACATATTGAGTTAAGTTATATCGAAAAAGAGTTTGGGCATAAAGTGGCTCAAATTATAGACGGATTAACTAAAATTGCAGGTGTTACTGACCAAACCTCTTCTATGCAAGCAGAAAACTTTAAAAAAGTTTTACTGACACTCTCCGAAGATGTACGAGTGATACTCATTAAGATAGCTGATAGACTCCATAATATGCGTACGTTGGAGGATATGCCTCGCAATAAACAACTCAAAATTTCCTCTGAAACGAGCTATATTTATGCTCCTTTGGCTCACCGTTTAGGACTTTATACCATCAAATCAGAATTAGAGGATTTATATTTAAAATATACAGAAAGAGAAGTTTATGATGAAATAGCCAGAAAACTTCAGTCTACAAAAGCTGCCAGAGATAAATTCATCAAAGATTTTATTTCTCCTATAGAAAAATCACTTACACAAGAAAAGTTTGAGTTTGTTATCAAAGGAAGACCAAAATCTATTCATTCTATTTATAATAAAATGAAAAAGCAACAAATCCCCTTTGAGAAAATCTATGATTTGTTTGCTATCAGAATTATTTTGGATGAAATCAAATATGATGATGAAAAATCAGCTTGTTGGAAGGTTTATTCCATTATTACAGATTATTATCGTCCAAGCCCTGAACGTTTGAGAGACTGGATTAGCAATTCAAGAGCAAACGGCTACGAATCGTTGCATACAACCGTCATGAGTACTACAGGGCAGTGGGTAGAAGTACAAATACGTACTCGTAGAATGGATGATATTGCTGAAAAAGGCTATGCTGCTCATTGGAAATACAAAGAAACTGGAGCAAATAAAGGTACATCTCACGAAAGTGGACTCGAAATTTGGATGAACAAAGTTCGGGATATGCTAGAAAATAATAATACTTCAGCAATCGAGTTTTTAGATGAATTCAGAAGTAATTTATTTAATGATGAGGTATTTATTTTTACCCCTAAAGGAGATTTAAAAGTACTTCCTTTGGGTTCTACGGCTCTTGACTTTGCTTTTGAGATTCATTCGGAAGTAGGACAAAAATGTATTGGAGCAAAAGTAAATAACAAACTCGTCCCTATTAGTTATAAACTACAAAATGGCGACCAGATTGAAATCTTGACCTCTTCTAAACAAACACCTAGCGAAGATTGGCTTCGTTTGGTGGCTACCTCCAAAGCCAAAGCCAAAATTAGAGAATCTTTAAGAGATGAAAAAAGGCAGTTTATCAGAAAAGGAAAAGAAGTTGTTGATAAGAAAATGCAACAATACAGTATAGAAGTCAATGATAATGTATATAATGATATTCGAGCCCTTTTTAATGACAAATCGGTGGCTGATATGTTCTATCGTTTTGGGAAAGGTTATATACAGCCTACTGAACTCAAACAATACAAAGAAATTGTTGCAAAACGTAGAAGTAGCTCCAGAGAAAATATCAAAGATGTAAAAGGTTTTGAAAAAGTAGTACAAAAAATCCATAGCCCCGAAAATAAAGATGTACTCTTGATTGGTGAGGATATGGATAAAATAGACTATAAATTGGCTTCTTGTTGTAATCCTATCCCTGGTGATGATGTTTTTGGATTTGTAACAGTTACAGAAGGCATTAAAATACATAGAACCAATTGCCCCAATGCCACAGAACTCATGTCGCATTATGGACATAGAATCCTCAAGGCTCAATGGGCTTCAAAAATGGAGGAATCTTATATTGTGGGCTTACGCATTACAGGTACTGATAGAGTAGGGATTATCAATGATGTAACCCGTATTATTTCTAATGAACTCAAAGTAAATATGCGTTCATTGGCTTTTGATACTATTGAAAATGTATTTGAAGGAAATTGTACAGTGTTAGTTCATGATACAAAACACCTCAATATGCTCATTGAGCAATTGCAAGGCATACAAGGTGTTGAACAAGTTGTTCGATATGATTCTTAAAAAAAGCCCTCATTTTATGAGGGCTTTTGATTTATCTATTTTTAGACCAATAATAAAGTTTTACCTCAATAATTTTATACTTACTTGTTTGTCTTGGGTTTGGAGAATCTAAGTCTATAATATAGATTTTAGTGAAACTATCTATGTAAGGCCATCTTGCATAAAAGTCTTTTGGACTCAAAATATCCCTTAATTGAGCATTGGTGATTGCTACACTATTATAAGGAGCAAGTTCTGTATAACCAAAGTATTCTTTATTTAGTGTATATAGGCTAACATCAAAGGTGAATAAATACAAATCTTGCCATTCTAAATTACTTCTATCAGCTTTCCATACTTGACATTCTGTAAATGAATGTTCTCCATTTAAAGTTGGACTCTGTCCAAACTTTAAAAATAAAGTATTGGGCGTATTGGGGTCAGGTACGGTTATATTTTGGGCTTGGCTATTGATTGTAGTAAACACAACCACTAATAATAATAATATCTTTTTCATAATCTTTTAAACAAAAACCCTCTATTATAGAGGTTTTTTTGTTTGTTTTAACGACTTGTAATATTACGTACTTGATAAATACGAGCCTTGTTATTGGGTAATATTTCTACTACAAACAATTTTTGTTCTCGCTCCAAATCCATAAAAAACTTAATCTCCTCACTATGACTTTTAGGACGAAGCATTTCCAATACTTGCTCATCTGTTTTAACCCCATAACTTGCCAATTGGCTCTGGTTGATTTCTATGTAGTTGCGTTTATTGATAGTGGCAACCGTTAAAGGTACATTATCACATGGAATTCTCATAAATCCAAATATATCTTCATCTAATGATTTATCTTCATAATTCCAGTGAGCATTTACATTTTTATATTGATTAGAATTATTTTCTTGATAAATTAAATATAAAGGTGTTACATTTTGAGCTAAAGCTAAATTGCATAACAACAAATACACACTAATAAATAATATCTTTTTCATAGATTAGTGTTTAAAAAGCACTCCCATAATACGTTTCACCACTGTTCCCACAATGCCATACATCTATATGGTCAAAATAACTATAAGGAAGAACTCCCACAATTTTATATTCTTTTTTTTCTTTAGATTCTTCTAAATCTATCATAAAAATATGTAAAAAACCATCTAAATATCTTCTTATGTCATAATATGCAAGCTTGGATAAGGTTTTTCTCAATGCTTCGGCGTCTATGGCTCTTTGATAATAAACTGATGATGAATCAATGGTTAAAAATTGAGCTTTGGGGGCATAAAGCTCAACATCTGAATGCCATTGGTCTGTATCAAAAAAATATCCTATTCTATTCTCTGTTTCTTCTTTATATGGTACACGAACAGAAACATTAAAAATTTCTTGTTTATCTTCTTCACAACGAAACTTTAAAAATAACATATCTGAATATTGAGGGCGACTGTTTTTCATTTGACAGCCTACAAAACCAATCCAAATAATCAAAAAAAATACTTTCATAGTTTTAAACTTTAAAAGCCCTCGCAAATGAGGGCTTTATTCTTATTTCTTACTTTTTTTTTCTTTATTACCTATTTGCCCCTCAAAGGAGATTTTAAAAGTATCTCTTGCCCAAGGATTAGAAGCTACAAATTGATGTGTGTAAATTAAAATTACTCCATAACCTCCACTTGCTCCATAAAATGTAGTTAACTCAAAATTATTCGCTGTAGTTATATAATTAACACCTGCAATTTGAGTCAATTGATAACTATTTATTTTAGAAAGTGCCTCTTGTTCTGAATTTGTTGAGCCTGGAAAACTTACATATTCATTGTCAATAATTACTGCGGGTGATTTGAAGTAACTCATTGCATAAGATTTATGAGGGTTTGTACCTGTCAGACCAGGACCAGACTTAACAGAAGAATGTAAACCTTCATTAATTGTTTCAGGAAAATATTGTTGTCTTATTTCCTGTATTTTATACCACAAAGTAGAGTTTTGTGCTTGTGTATGTATAGATAAAAACACAATATACACAAATAATAATAATAGCTTTTTCATAATAGTTTATAGTTTAAGGTTTAACAAAAATATCAGTAGGATTAGTTGCATTTTGCAGGGTTGTACCCTCAGGTTTGGTTTTTATTGTAATTTGAGTTGTTGGGATTGAGTTATATATCCCAGAAGCCAATACAGTTGTGTTATTTACTACAAAATTAGGTGCTGGCTTGCCTAAAAAGTCAATTTTTCCGTTATCATGAAAATTAACCATCAGTATATATTGTATTTTATATGCGTCTACTTCATCTTGTAAATCATATAAAACGCCTCCTTTACCTTTTCCTTCACTATCAGGTGTTTTTGAGTAGGATAATTTGCCAGTTTCAAATTGTCCTACATGTCTCATTTCATGAGCTTTTAAACCTAAAACAACAGCAGCAGTAATTCCAACATTTTGAGGAAAAGCAACCACTATTTTATTATTTGCTATGTCATAATAGGTTTCTCCTTGTGGTATGTATTTACCATTTACATCTACTTCAGGAGGCATAGATTTAAAAAAATATTTATAAGTAGATTTTTCTATAAGTTTAATATCCTTTTCAGCCTGCTCATAAGCATCAAGTTTTTTTCTCATAAATGAAACCATAGCTTGAACTTGAGGGTTTTCAGAAGTTGAAAAAGTGTTAATATATTCTTTTGTTCCTGTCAAACCAGCAGAGATGTAAGTTTTATATTCTTTATAAATTCCTTCAGGGTCTTCGATATGGTCAGGCGTAAAGTTTGGGTCTAAGGGTTGGTCTTGTCCATTATCTCCACCACCATTACCAGTTTGTCCACTGCCAGGAGGGTTATTAGGGTCAGAGGGAGGTGTCCAAGGGCTACCACCACCATTAGGGCAGTTGTTTATAGGAGTTCCAAAACCTTGAAATGCACCAGGCATATCAGCACTACAAGGAGCAGGCTCTTGGAGATACTGAACATCAGAGCAACTCACTACTGCAACTAATTGATAACAGCCAGGGGAATCGCTACCACTTGTGGGTCTTAGGTTGGCTGTGGTGTTAGTTGTTTCTCCTTTCCAAGAACCACTTTCAATTTGAGGTGTATATCCTGCATCAAATACCAAAATTTTAGCGTCTGTTCTTGTTTGTATTTCTTCAAATACATTGGCAATAATTTGGTACTTTTGAGAAGCTACTGTATGCTTGAGGGTTACAAGCTCTACAATATTGGCTTTCACTACTTGGTTTTGAGTATTTAACTCAATTCTTAATCTACGAATGTAGTACAAATTGTTGTAATCTACTTTCATGTTTCTGCTTATTGGTGTAATCAGCACCTTATTTCCGTTCAAGAGTGTTACTTGCTCTGTTTTACTCCAAATAGGTTGAAAGGTTCTAAAGACAGGATAAGCCCACAAATTGATTCGGTTGTCTCTTGCTCCAAGACTTACCTCTACTGTTTTGGTAAGGGCTACGCTTTGGGCGTTTTCAAAATAAGTTTTGGCTTGTTCTATCACATCAGGATTGATGTTAGTTGTTTGTGGGCGGAGTTCTTGGGTTCGAGGTTTGCAACCAAACACCAATACACTTAGCAACAGCGTTGCTAAAAAATGTGTTTTCATTGAAATTAGTTAAGGTTTAAGTTTTATAGTATAAAGGTGTACCTCCAACGTTTGAGGCTTTTAATAAGTATTTGCTAGATTTTCGACAAAAATAATACCTAAAGTCTTAGATGCTTATTCAAATTTGAATAATTTTACAGAAAACTTACAAATATGCTCGAATCTGCTCAAAAACTTAAAAAATTAAGAGAAAAATATGGCTATACGCAAGAGCAATTAGCCGATTTCTTGCAGGTATCACAAAGCTCGTACAGCCGTCTGGAAACAGGCGAAGGCAAACTAAACTTAGAACAAATAGATAAACTTGCCGAAGCCTACGAAATGGATATTGTAAGTTTTTTGCATTACCTCACTGATGACAAAAGATTTAATGTAAATCATTCAGGGGACAATAATAATACAGATAATGAAATTAATAGTAATAATAGTAATTATGCTGAAAATATTACTATCAATAATCAATACTCTTTAAGCAAAGAAGAAAGAGAACTCTATCAAAAGCAGATAGAAAAATTGGAAACAGAAATAGCATTTTTGAGAGAGATGCTCAAAGATAAATTGAAGTAAAAAAAGGAGCTTTTAGCCCCTTTTGTAATTAAGTTGTTTTTTTGGTTTTGCCTTGCCCCTTAAAACGTTGTTGAAGTTGCTCGGAAACGGTTTTAAGCCCTGCCTGCGACTTAGCAGCCGTTTTTACATACTCATAAACTGTCAAAGAGGCTTTCATGGCTTCGTTACCTACGGCAGTAGTCGTGTCGTTGAGTTTTTCATTGAGTGTATTGAGGAGTAAACGAAGCTCCGAAAGTTGTTCAAACAGTTTGCTATCTTTGGCAAGCTCACCAGCATCAAAGCCCGAAGGTAATATTTGGGGGTAGTTTTGAGCTACATTGTTACAATCTTTTACAAAATCTACACTTTTCGAGCCTAATTTAACCAAAGACTTTTTCTCGTCTGTGGTAAGTGCTACTAAAAAGGGTAACGCTGTTGAAATAGATTCAATAGCTTGTTTAATTTTCTTGATTTCGTCTCCTGAAACCGTTTGTGAAATATTTTGATAAGCCATAATAATAGAGGTTTAGTTGATTATATATGTTTTTATCAAAATATGTACCAAATTCACTTCATTGGTTATACAAATTTGGTAGTCAGGTATATATTTTTAGTAGTTAGTTATATAAATTTAATAACGAGTTATATATTTTTAGTAACTGGCTACATAAATTTAATAGTCAGCTATATAATTTTAGTAACTGACTACATAGATTTAGTAGTTGGTTACATAAATTTGGTAGTCAGTTATTTATTTTTAGTAACTGGTTACATAAATTTAGTAGTCAGTTATATAATTTTGGTAATCATAACACTATCAAAGATAATGTTGAATTATATCTTCTAAACCATCTTCATGTTCGTGTAAAATTGTTTTAGATACAACTAAATCAATTTTTTGCTCTATTTCTTTTTCAGAATTTAATTGATTTAAAAAGTCAGGTGATACCTCTCTTTCAAAGAAATAGAAATAAATATCTTCTTTTATGGAATCACTATAACTATCATTTTTTGTGAGTAGATAGTTTTCTAAAAAGGCTACTTTTTGTTCATAACTTAACATATATCATCTATTAGTTGATATTCAATGATGTTTTTTGCAGGTCTATCTTCTTTTCTAAATTTTAAGTTTTGGGCAGGATTCTCTACTGTTACAAAAGTAGGAGCATCATTAAGATTTAAAACTACTGTTACAACATAATCATTTTGGAACTCTTGAGCTTTTATAAACTCTTTTTCAGTCATTCTGAATTTCCCTTTTTTTGCTCTAATGCCTTTTATATCCACTAAAAAAGTACGATTTATAACATCTAATTGGAAATCGTATCCATCTCCATACATTCTTGCATCTTCAATAATTCCACCTTTAAACTGCTCAATCTGATTGAAATTATGCATAAAGTAAAGTTCTGCTTCTAAACCTGTTTCTTGCATACTCCTAAACCTTGTTTTAGTAATAGGTTTTACTTTCACAAATAAATCTTTGATTCCATAATTATCTTGCAAGTATAGTTTTACAATATTTGCAAAACCTTTTACATCTTCATTGCCAAATAAGCTATCAATTAGTAATTTTCTATGAATATAAGCATCTCCTTTTTGCCACCATCCTTTTCTATCATTATCAAAAAAAGGGTCGAACAAGTCCATTCGATTTTTTATAGTGCCAACGGTTTCAGCAATGCCAATACTTACACAATATTCATAAAATGAAGTTTTAGTTTTAAACCCAAATTCTTTAATAAAATTATCATCAAATTTAGAAAGACCATATCCTAAAAGATTAAGAATTTCGTAATGTTCGTGCTTTGCCATGATTTAAAGTAATCAGTTACAAACAAATCTAATAGTTTTTTCTATTTTAAGAAACTTCAAAATAAGAAAAATGATGTTAGGGGAGTAAACAAAAAAACGTCATTACGAGGCGAATGAAATGAGACGAAGTAATCTAAATCTATCATAATAAGATTGCTTCGTTACACTCGCAATGACATTCTGTTTATTTCAACAAATTCTCAAATTCTTGAGCGAAAGGGCTTGTTCTTAAATTGTTAAATCCACTGTCTTGTGCCATTTGAGGCTTTATTTGAGGAACAACAGTTAATATTTGGCGTAAAAGTTCCAAACACTCTTCATAGGAGTGTAATGCACTATGACAAGTAGCCATTCCTAAAGCTGCATGAATGCCATATTCGTGTGTGAGTTGTACTTGTTCATAAATGTTTTTATACAATGCTAAAGCATCTGTATAAGCATTCAGACCTACTAAAATATTACCTTTTTCTATGAAATAAAATGCGTTGGAACTGATTTCAATAGCTTTGTCTATGGCTTGCAAAGCACCATCCCATTTGGAAAGTAAAGGAAGTTGTAGATTTGTCAGAGCATTCATTTTCTCCGATACAGCCAAATAATAGTAAACTGTGTCCAAACGATTATCTTTTAAGCCAATTTCAATGGATTTTTTTATAGATTCAATAGCCTTAGGGTAGGTTCTTAAGTGAAAACTTGCCAAACCAACAAAAAAATGAGCATCTCCTTCATCATCTACAAACTCGTTTACTTTTTCAAAGGGTTCAATTACATTTTGCCAATCTTGTAGCTCCACATAACATTGTCCCAATACAAAATAAGGAAACATAAAGTTTGGTTCTTGAGCGATTACATTTTTGAAAGAAGCTATGGCTTCATCGTACATTTGATTTGCTTTGTGTTGTAGTCCTTGGCTATAAATTTCTTTGAGACTATCATTCAAATTTTTCCCTAAAATAATGTCCTCTGAGATATTGTGTTTTTTCATAATAATATCTGATTTTATCCAATTTTTAACAAAAAGCCTTTGCTATGTATATTTTCAATTTCAATAAGAGTGCTTTTGTCCAAACTTAAATATTTTCGGAGTTTGGTAATAAAAACATTCATACTTTGTTTGGTGAAGTAGTCATCATTTTTCCAAATTTTAATAAGAGCTTCTTCATGTGTCAAGATTTCTCCTTGTTTATCACAGAGTAGTTTGAGCAAATCGGCTTCTTTGGGGCTTAGTTTTTCTTCCTGATGATTTAAGTTTAAAATACGTTTTTCGTAGTCAAAACTAAAACTTCCTATTTGGTAGATTTTTTGTTCAGATGTTTTATCTGTTTTGAGTTGCAAAAGAGCGTTGAGTTTTAATAGTAAAATTTCAGGGTCAAAAGGTTTGATGAGATAGTCGGCAGCCCCTAATTTATAGCCTTGTACTTGGTCTTCTTTGAGAGCTTTAGCTGTTAAGAATACAAAAGGAACATTTTTTTTGCTTTTATGAATATTTTCGGCAACCGTAAAACCATCTGTATGGGGCATCATCACATCCAAAATACACAAATCAAAATCTTGAGCATGGAAGGCTTCTATGCCCAAATGCCCATTTTCACAGAGAACTACCTCAAAACTATTCATTTCTAAAAAAAACTTGAGCATCAAGCCAAAACTTGCATCATCTTCTACAAGTAAAATACGTTTTTTCATGTTTATGCTTTCAAGGGAAAAATGACCGTAAATGTACTTCCTTTGTCAATTTTGCTTTCCAAAGAAATACTACCCTGATGCTTTTCGACAACATCTTTCACATAACTCAAACCCAAACCAAACCCTTTTACATCATGTGTATTGCCTTGAGGTACTCTGTAAAATTTATCAAACACCATTGCCTGATTTTCTTTACTAATCCCAATACCTTTATCAGAAATTTTTATGATGATTTGATTGTTTTTGTTTTCTGTGCTAACGGCAATATCTATATTATTTTTAGAATATTTGATAGCATTGTCCAATAAATTGGAAATCACGTTGGAAATATGAAAGCTATCGCCTATAATTTGGTCGTGGGTAGCATGGAGTATTTTTGTGATATTTCCTCCATTTTTTACTTTCATTTCGTAAGCACCAACAAGGTTTTCAATGATGCTGTGTAAATGAATATCCTCTTTCTTGAGGTCTAAACTTTTATTATCCAAAATAGCAGCCTGTAATATCTTTTCTACCTGAGAGTTTAGGCGTTTGTTTTCATCTTTAATTACTTTAACAAGCTGTTTGATTTTTTCAGGGTCTTTGAGTACCTGTTCATGTTCAATATTGGCAAGAGCAAACGAAATGGTGGCAATAGGTGTTTTGAGTTCGTGGCTTACATTATTGATGAAATCATTCTTGAGATTGGATAGTTTGTGTTGTTTTACCAAAATCTTTGAACCTAAAATAAAACAAAACAAAGCAATCGTAATGAGCAAAAGGGCTGCTAAGATGTTTGGTACAAGAGATTTTAAGATAAATTGTTTTTCTTGAGGAAAAACAATTCTGATTTCCTCTTTTTCTGAGAATGGAATTTTATGTTTGGTCTCATTAAATGCAAGAGAATCAGAGATGTTTTTTAACAAAGAATATTTTTTGCTTTGAGTATTAAAGAAAGCTATTTTTACATCAGTATTGATATTATTTTTTTTGAGATGAGCTTTCAATAATGAATCCAAGGGGAAAACCTTTGCAATACTTATATCTTGCTTCTCACAATCCAAACAATACTGAATGCTTCTAAACAAATAAAACTCCTTCAAACGCTTATTATCCTTTCGGCGTGTAGTTTCTAACTCTTGTTTAAAACGCAAAAATTGCTCTTTTCTAATTTTAGGCAAAAGTGTATCAGGCTTAAAATTTAACAATGGATAGTTTTGAACTGTTTGGGCAGTCATGAAAACAAAACTACTATCTGTATTAAAATACAAATCGTTAAAACTCTTTTTGTTTTCTGTATTAGACGTATGACTATTCCATAGAGCAAAAACTTGCTGGGCTTGTCCAACAGATTTTTTCACATCAAGATCAAAGTTCTCTTTTGCTCGTTGATATTGTTTCCCCAAAGTTCCTACTTGTAACCCAAAAATAAGACCAGCAGGAAGAGCCAGTAAATAAATAATGATATGGTAAACTGATTTTTTCATGAAGTAAAGATAAAAATTGCTTGTAAAAGAGCCTAATATCTTATGGTTCTGATAAGTAATTTTAAGTTTTTATTAAGTTTTGAAAAACATCCAAAATGCTTATAATCATATATTTATATTGAATGTTGTAAGAATTTTTATAAAAACGATACCTTTTTTTTAAGTTTTCCTTGAAAGTCATTTAAGGCTTCATTCATAAAGATTCTGAATGGAATCCAGTTATTTTGAAACAGAATCTAAACAGAAATCTTATGAAACTCAAGAAAAACTTATTCGTTGTAATACTAACTGTCGTAGTATTTTTTGTAGGTAGTCCAATTGTTAAAGGACAAAATGCCCAGAAGAATGTACAAGCTAACATTGTGGGTAAATGGAAGATTGATAAAAGTAGCATAGCTGGGTTAGTAGATGATATCATTGAAAAGACAAGAAAACAAGATGCTACACAAGCAGATGCACTATCTCAACAAAGAGAATTAGTTGAGCAAACAGTAGGTGAGAGTTTAGTAGAATATAAAGCAGATAATATATACACTATTGATATACCTGGAAGACCACAAGCTACTGGCAAATGGAAAATTAGTGATGATGGTAAAAAAATAATACGCACAGACAATGCAGGAAAGGAAATTATTAATGAGGTTGTAGAAAGTACAAAAACAAAATTAGTGGTGATTAATACTGATAAAAGGAAAGTTATCTACAATCTACAATAACCATATCTAAATATAGGTTTTATGAAACTTAAAAAAATATTATTCTTCTTCATCCTACTCATTATAGGTTTTTTTGTAGGAGCCATGATTGCCAAAGCCCAAAATACTCAAAAAATCCATAAACCGACTATTGTAGGTAAATGGATAGTAGATAAAAGTGTTTTGCCTGAAATGGTGGATGAAATCATTGCCGAAGTAAAGAAGCAAGATACTCAACAAGCTGAACAATTAGCTTCTCAAAGAGAATTTCTTGAGCAAATGCTTCTAGATGTAGTTTTGGAATACAAGGCAGATTATACATTCTACATCGATGTTCCTAACAACCCTCAGTCAGGTACTTGGAAAATCAGTGAAGATGGTAAGAAAATCATCAGGAAAGATATACAAGGTAAAGAAAGTATTAGTGAAATCGTAGAATTAACAACTAAAAAAATGGTTGTAATGAACGAAGAAAAAAAGAAACGCATTTATAACGCACTATAACTATGAAATGGAAATTTTCTAAACCCCACCCAGCAGAAGTAGGTGCAGGCATAGGTTTAATGGTAGTTTGTATTACAGCCATGATTCTTGATAAATCCTTAGTACCTTTTGCTTTGATGTTCAATTCATTTGGATTATTACTTGCAACGGGCGTTTTCTCAGAAAATAAAAACGTTAAAAAATGTAAAACAAAAACCTATGAAAAATAAACTGATTGTACTTTTTTCGTTGCTAATCAGCATTACAAATGCTCAAACTTGGCAAAAATTAACAACAGAACCTTATGCAGGAAAGCAAGATGATATTTGTTTTATTGATGAAAACAAAGGCTGGTATATCAATGGTTATGGAAAAATTTATAAAACCAGTGATGGAGGTAAAAATTGGGAGAAACAAATTGAGAAAAAGGGTACATTCTTTCGTTGTGTGGCTTTTTTGGATAGTCTCAAAGGCTTTGCAGGTACAGTAGGTACAGACTATTTCCCGAATGTAACAGACACCATTCCCCTCTACAAAACGAAAGATGGTGGTAAAACATGGGAGCCTGTGGTTTATAAAGGAGCTTATGTAAAAGGTTTGTGTGCTATTGATATTGTAAAAGAGCAATATATCAATCATGGAAAAATAGACTATAAATACCATATCTATGCTGTGGGGCGTGTAGGTAGCCCTGCCATGATGATGGTTTCGCATGATAATGGCGAAACTTTTGAGTCTTCAAGCTTAGATGCAAATGCCAAAATGCTTTTCGATATCAAAATGTTTAATAAAAAAGAGGGCTTTGCTTGTGCAACTACTGATGCCGACATAGCTAAATCCAATGCTCTTATTTTGCAAACCAAAGATGGAGGTAAAACTTGGAAAAAAGTTTACCAATCTGATAGACCCTACGAAACAACTTGGAAAGCATCGTTTCCAAGCCAAAAAGTAGGCTATGTAACTATTCAGAGCTATAATCCAGATACAACCGTCAAACAACAAAGAATTGCAAAAACCATAGATGGCGGAAAAACTTGGAAAGAAATTAATCTTTGTCAAGACTCAAAAGCTCGTGAATTTGGAATAGGCTTTTTAGATGAAAATACAGGCTATGTAGGAACCGTAAGAAGTGGCTATAAAACCACAGATGGAGGCAAAAATTGGGAAAAGATAGATTTAGGAATGGCTTGTAACAAAATTAGAATATATAAAGAAAAAGATAAAACCTATGGTTATGCTATTGGGGTGAATGTTTTCAAATTAATATATTAACCTTTAAAACAGCTAAAATTATGGAACTCTCAAAAAAATGGGAAAAATTAAAAAATAATGAATATGTCTTTAGAGTAAATGACTTAACAAAAGGGATATTGACTCTTGAGTGGAGTGGCTTACAAAACATAGCCAATGCTGTGATCAATAATGAAATATATGTGATTAGGAGGAAAGGTTTTTGGAAAAATAAAATCCAAATAGAAAATAACAATGGAAGAGTTGTTTTGGAGGTAGATGTTGAAAAATGGTATTCTAATGATTGGATAGTTGATTATGAAGGCAGAAAGTATCGTTTAGAAATCCGTAATAACCCATTGGCTGAGTATGTCATTTTTGAAGGTGAGCAAGAACTTATTGCTTATGGATTGCATACACAAAATAATCAAATAAGTACAAAAATAACAACTCAAAGAGAAGTACCCATTTTATTCGATTTTCTGCTCTTCTATCTATTTCATTCTATTTCTACTGAAAGTGGTGCAGATACTACATTTTTAACCATGATTGCATAATTTTAACCATCTAGATTATATGAAAAAAGTTTTTAAAATAACCAGCCTTATTTTGTTTTTTGTTGGTAATCAGTGGCTGATGGCTCAAAAAATAAAAATCACAAAAGCAGATGACCTGCCTCGTCGATCAATAACGCTTAAGGGCAAAGCAACCGAAATTGTCAATGATGTAGCCCAACTCAATACACTTAACAATGCTTTTATCAAAAATCTTGAAGGAGATTTAGAAAAATACGAAATTACAGATAAAGCTACATTGAAGGCATACTATCAAACCATTATGATGGGCTATGTTTTCAAAAAAGATTATGACAAAGCCCTTACCTTTATACCCAAAATACAAGATTTGGAAGATAAGAAATCTGAAAAACTGACAACAGGGTTGTTTTTACAGGCTTATGCAAAAACATTAAAACAAAATTCAGACAAAAAATCTGAAGCATTTAAACAAACGTTTTCTAAAGAATACGCAACTCTTTGGAAAAACTTGCCTTACAACGAAATCAAAAATGAGTTGGAATCTGCAAGAGGAAGCTTGAGTATTTTTAATCCAAATTTAATTACTTCCAGTTTAGAAAGTCAAATTCAGCCTTTTTTAGACAATAATAAAAATGTAGTACCTGAAAGCGTTGTATCAAGTTTTACAGGAATTCGTTTTGTCTTGGACGAAAGAGCTGCTCTTGTTCCTGAAATGCTCAAGGTTTTGAATGAAATTTATGAAAAGAATAAAGTAAATGAAGTTAAAAAAGACATTTGGTCAGAACGTGATGTGACTTTAAGCACATCAGAAAAAGGTACATCGGTAGTAGTAGCTGTTTGGGATAGTGGCGTAGATGTCAATATTTTTCCAAAAAACGTTGTTTATCAAGATAAAAAAGGTAAAAATGGTGTAGGATATAGCTTGATAGAATATAAAAATGATGGTTTGTTGCTTGAAAACCCACAAGGAAAAATCAAAACAGATATTAAACGTTTACAACTGCTTACAAAAGGCTTCATGGACTTACAAGCAGGTATAGAAAGTCCTGAGGTAACAGAAGTTCGTAAAACCATGGCTAATTTAAAACCTGATCAAGTGAAAGATTTTCAAGAAGAATTGGGTTTTTATGGAAACTATGCACATGGAACGCATGTGGCAGGTATAACCATCAAAGACAATCCTTTTGCTCGTTTGCTGACTGCTCGTATGGGTTGGGACTATAAAACTTTGCCTCCTCCACATACCTTGGCTCATGCGAAATTTCAAGCAAATATGTATAAAGAGGTCATCAAATACTTCAAAGAAAATAATGTAAAAGTGGTGAATATGAGTTGGAGATATGGAGTATCTGCTTATGAAGGAATTCTTTCTTTGAATGGAGTAGGAAAGAATGATGAAGAACGTAAGAAAATGGCAAGAGAAATGTTTGAAATAGAGAAAAAAGCTTTGTACGAAGCATTTAAATCAGCTCCCGAAATCTTATTTATTTGTGGCTCTGGTAACGAAAACAACGATGCAGGCTTTGAAGAATACATTCCTGCTTCATTTCAAGGGCTTCCTAACCTGATAACCATAGGAGCTGTGGATAATGAAGGTAAAAAGACATCTTTTACTACAGAAGGAAAAAGCGTTAGATTCTATGCCAATGGTTTTGAAGTGGAAAGTTTTGTGCCTGGTGGCGATAAAGTAAAGTTCTCAGGAACATCTATGGCTTCGCCCAATGTGGCAAATCTTGCAGCAAAAATATTAGCCTTAAAACCTTCTCTAAGCCCTAAAGAAGTGATAGACTTGATTGAAAAAGGTTCTGATAATCTTCCTGAAAATCCATCTTTAAGACTTATCAATCCTAAAAAAACAATAGAAATACTGATAGGAAGCCCAAGAACTACAACCACCAATAATGTTACTCAGTTACTTCTAAAAAAATGGAAGCCTGATACCCAAACAGCAAATTTAATGGTGGAAGACTATATCAATGAACTCAAAAAACAAAATGCAGAACAAGCAAAACAAGTAGAAGGACAAAAAGCAATGCTTGTACAGGTTTTTTCACAAGTGAATTTGGAATACAAAGCTGATGGTTCTCTTGTTGTAACGATACCTAGTAGTCCAGCTCAAACAGGCTCTTGGAAACTTTCAGAAAATAATAAAAAATTGACAACCAATACAGCAGGGCAAGAAGATTATGAAATGATAGAAGAAATCACAAAAGATAAGATGGTAACAACTACCTCCAAAGGTAAAAAGTATGTGTATCTGTTAGCCAACTAAAGCACCATATTTAGCAAGCATAAAAAGACTTAAAAATATAAAAACATGATACGATTTACTTTCATTTTCGCAATTTTGTTGTTCTCTCAATCATTGTTTGGTCAAAAACAAACAACAAATGATAAACAGGAAATACAAAATGTATTAAACATCTTTATGGAGTGTCTCACAAAAAAAGACAGTACTAAATTTTATTCTTTATTTTATAATGAACCTGTAACTTGGGTTGGTATTTTTAAAGAAAAAACACAACAAGCCATACTAAAACAGAATAGTAAGACTCCAACTCATTTTATAAGTACTTACAAAGAGTTTTTTCGTGGAATTCTTCGCTTTACATCTTGTGAAGAAAAATTCTATAATGTAGAAATTATTGAAGATGGGAGAATTGCTTCTGTAACTTTTGATTATAGTTTTTGGGGAAACAAACAAAAACTAAATTGGGGTAAAGAAAGCTGGGGGCTTGTCAAAATTAATGAACAATGGAAAATAACAAGTGTGATTTTTTCTATGGATTATGAAAATATTAATCCTGAGCCAAGTACAAAAAAATAGAAGCTTTTATAAATATTTTATTTGTGAAAGTGATATACAGAACTTAAATATACACTACGTTTTCTGATAGCCAAAACTTAATAAGTTTTGGCTATATTTTTGTGGTAAATTCAAATCAAAAACCAATAATTTTATGAAAAAATATTTTATTTTAGCATTATTAGGTATCAGTAGTATTTGTAAAGGGCAAAATATGAGTAGTTGTTACACAGAAGACACTTTTGAAATGGCATATCATTATGTGCAATGGAAGAAACAAACAGCTAAAAAACTAAGTGAAAATAATAAAGTTCTTTTGGAAGATGGTTATGAATTGGAGGCTTTGGAACAAGATGGAACGCCCAAAATCGTTTTTTCCAAGAAAAATTACAGTTATTTTTTTGTAAGCAACCCAAAAGGAATAACACCTCTTACAAAGTCTGCTAACGATTTGAAAAAATATGAAGAGAAATTCTGTAAATTAGTAGAAATTGCAAAATTTAAGAATCTACCTAAAAATTATTCTTACATCTATGCAGATGGCTCTGCAAATATATGGCTCATTTCAGATAAAACCATAGAATACAAGCCTGTAACCAAAGAAATGAGTTCTTCGGGAATGTATGATGGTGGAAAGCCTTTCAAAAAGGAGATAACAGAAGCTCAATACAAAGAAATACAAGTATTACTAAAAAAAGGCTTACAAAATACTGCTATTCATGCAGAAAGCAGAAATAAAGGAACAGGAGTGATAGAAGAGGGTGTTACGCCTACAGTAATGGTAGCAAGCAAAATCTTACAAATGAATGCAGAAGAGAAAAAAGCCGTTGAAACATGGCTCAATGCTCAAAAACCATAAAATTATGATACTTCAAAAATGGATAGGTAGGTTTATTTTGGGAATGATTTTCTACTTGCATACCTCTATGAGCTTTGCCCAAACCAAAAATAATATGGATGAATTATTGCCTTGCCGTTTTATCTACGAAATCAATGTGGCTATCAAATCCAAAAGACCTGATAAAAACGGAGAACCTGTTTGGAAATATGCATTGCTTTATACATGTAAAGAACCTAATGAAATAGAAGTACAAAGGCAGGTAATTACAGTAAAATTAGGAAAAACAACCCATCATCGAGAAATTGTAAGGGTAGAAAAGATATTTGATACCCAAGAAGATGCTTATGCTTATGCCGAAATGAATCGAGTAATGATGGCATACTTCAAAGATAATAAAGAAAGAGTTGATAATGTACCAAGTATGCGAGAAAATGGCATATCACCTTCCGATATCCGTACAGACTGGATTATTACAGATATTGAGCAAAAATTACCCAAAGACTGGGAAATTGTACAAACAGAAGATGATAAAAAATCTTTTCCTCAAAAATTTACAATTCGAGCCAGATACAAAGTCTGGAAAACAAATCTGAATTTAATCAATGCATCAAAAGAGGTCATTCAAAAATCTACAGAAGAGGAATTTATCAAAAAGAATGGAAAAGAAGTTACACCTCTTATTCAGTTTGCTTTACATCAGCCTTGGCGAGAAATAGAGCTTAAAAATGTAGCATACAATGAAAGTAACTGGCAATATTATTATGCCAATGCTCAATATTTTGGTTTGAAGGTTGTAACCTTAGAAGGCATAGGAGGGCAATTGGAACAAATCTATCCACCCAAAAATGTAGAAACAACACCTCTGCAAGTTTATACACAAATCAGAGAATTACTAACCCCTAAAACATTCAAAGGGATAGCTCAAAATGCTAAGTTAGGGGCTGTGTTGATAAACGAAGGCAAAACATATTTTATAGATGACAGAAAAGGGAATTGGGCTACATGGACTGATGACTTGGTTGGTAAAATGGTTGTTTTAGAAGGTGTTGAAATCGTTAGAATAACTCAAAAAGAGCCTCTTGTAAATGAAAAAGGCGAATACAAAGCAGGTTCGGAAGGAGGGCGAAAAAAGTACTTATTAAATGTTTCTAAAACCAATATAAAGGTTCAATCTGAAATAATAGGGATAGCCCAAAATGCTAATATTGGTAAAATAGTAGGTGTTTCGAGAAAAGAAGATGATATAGCTTGCATTATGACAGAAAAAGGAGAAATATTTTATATAGATGGTTTAAAAGAATGGGATTATAGATTTCTGGGTAAAAGAGTAGGAGTATCTGGTTTTATTGAAAAAAAAGCAATTTCTGAACCTACAGCTCGTATAGATAGAGATAAAGGGCTTGTAAAAGCCAAAGAACAGACCACCAAAGATTATAATTTTTTAACAGACAGCCAATTGCCCAAACTCGAAAAAACACCCAGTTTGGTAGTAGTTTTTAAGAAAGGAATAGCAAAAAACGTTGCCAAAACCATCATGGAAGCAACAAAATATCCTTATTGGGAAGGCATGGATAGTAGTAAAGGCAAAGTGTATTTCTCGAAAACAGGCGAAAAATATCATATTTTGTTCCCTAATGATGCAGAATTAAAAGCCTTCCAAGAAAGATATAAAAATACCCCTGAAATCTACGAAATTTATATCCCTGATTGGAATATTCAGAAAGATTGAAATAGACTTTTACCCTCTTGGGAAATCGGGTTCGTTACAAACTCGAAGCATTTGATTAAAATGTCTTAAATTGTGCCATAACTCAATCTTAAAGTAATCTCCCAAATTAAATTTAATAAGTTTACTCACAGAAGAAGGTACTTTGACTTTGTTAATATCCACAGACAAATCTTGTGCTTTTTGAGCAAAATAAATTACACGCTCTAAATAAGTAATGTACTCAAAAACAATATCTTTAGAATAAGTGCTTTGAGTTGGATGCAAAGCTGAAGGAGAAGGAGTTTTAATTTTGTAATTAGGTTTTACAAAATTTAAAAATATTTTCCCAAGAAAACTGGTTCTATAGCTTTTTGGACTGGTTATTTTTTCAGCTTTAGCCAAACCACTTTCTACAGAATGCTCATACTTATCAAATACAATGAGTAAATGGTGCATGCACTCTGCCACTGACCACGCTTTGGGTACGGGTTTCCAATTCAATTGTTTTTCAGAAAGTTTTTGAAAAGCTAAAGAAGCTTCTTCTTTCAAATTTTTCAACGATGTGGTACATTCTGCCAGATGTGTTTGCATATATTTAAATTAAGTGCTTAATAATAAAAACCTTATAGGTTTTAAGTGTGATAGTGAGTGTATAAGCTGATTATCAACTATTAAAAATATCAAACCTATAAGGTTTAAATACTTTCAAAGGCTTTCTTATAGTTTTGTGTTTCATGTATATGTGTATAACGCTCTTTTACCAAATGTAAACATAAATTCCCCATATTTTTTAAAGATTTCACGTCTGTATTGACAAACTTGTATAAAGCTTCCCGACAGCTTTCTCCATTTCCTGCTTCAAATAGAAAGGCTGTTTCATCAGATAACACATCTGCCATACCTGCCACGTTTGACCCAATAATAGGAATACCCAAAGCCATAGATTCTAGAAGTACATTGGGCATACCATCATAAAATGAAGGAATAGCTACTGCATCACAGGCAGGATAGTAGCCAAGCAAAGCATAACGATCAATGAACTCATAATGTGTATAACGCAACTCAGGTTCAGCAATTAAAAAATCTCTCATTTCAGATTGCATTTCACCTACAATCAGTAAATGAATTTTACTTGTAATATCTGCTTTTAAAATTTCTTGTAAGAAAAATAGACCACCTTTTTTTTCTTTCAAATGTCCAAATAAGCCTATAACCTTATGTGAGTAATCTATATGTGTTTTTCTCCAATTTTCAGCATGTTGCAAATCTAAAGGAAGCACTTGCCAATGCTCTAAATCAATACCGTTTGGAGTATAAACAGTGTTTAGTGTTTTGTATAAATAGTTTATTTTAAATATTTTATCCTTGCTGACAGAACAAATAAGAGAAGATTGAAGCAAACAATCTTCCACTATTTGTTTGCGTCTTGGAGAAAATAAGCCTGCATCAAAATCATTTCCACGAAGTAAGGTTATCAGTGTTAAGTTAAATATTTTACTTAGAAAAGGAGCAAAAAACATGGTAGCGTATCCACCAAAAACTGCTAAATGTGTATGTTTTTCTTTGGCTATATAATTTTCTAAAAAATTAAAAAGATAGTTAAACGTATGGGCTAGATCCTCATCAGTAGGAAATAAAATATCTTTGCCTAGTTGGGTTTGATTTATCTTGATTTCGGGTGTATGTTGGGTAAAGTGAATCAAATCTATCTCTACACCTGTTTTTCGTAAATTGAAAACAATTCTATCACAAGATTGAGCCATTCCACCTCTGTTGGGGGGGTAATTTTCTGTAAGCCAAAGTATTTTCATCGTATGTAATCCAAGTTTTGATTGCTGTGGCTTTAAAGCTAAAAAAAATCCCTAAACCTTCAAGATTTAGGGATTAAAAAGTTTCAGGATGTTAATGAATTAAGCTTTTTTCCATTTAATGGTACAACCAATGGCTTTTGCCTGATTTTTTTCTACTTTCTTGCCACCTAAAAGGCTGTTTACAGCATCTTCCACATATTTTACAGTTGTTTTGCTGGCATCTTTAGGGCTATCATCAATAGAACCAATGTAACGAACTACAAAGTTTCCTTTTTTATCTTTCTCTAAAACAAATGTATGAGGAGTATTGGTTGCTCCAAAAGTAGTAGCAACTTCTTGTGTTTCATCTACCAAATAAGGGAAAGTAAAACCTTTTTCTTTGGCTCTTACAATCATATTTTCAAAAGAATCGTCTGGTTCAGCTTTTACATCATTGGGGTTAATTGCTACAACTGGATAACCTTTTGATTTGAATTGAGCGTCTAAAGCAATGATTCTGTCTTCATACATTTTTGAGAAAGGGCAATGATTACAAGTAAAAACCACAATAGCACCTTTTACATCTTTCATACTTTTTAAAGAAACCATGTTGCCATCAATATTCTTTAAATTAAAGTCTTTGACTTTGTCACCAGGTTTGTAACCACCTTTATTTGTAGCATTTACAAATAAAAGTAATGCCATTGCCAAAACACTCATGGATGCAAATAGCTTTTTCATATTTTTTTGAGTTTAAGTTTGATAAGAAATTTATTGAATAGATTTGATTTTCCTTTCTAAGGTTTCAAGAGTAGTTTCTTCATTGATGAAAATACGTTTTTTGCCTTTTAAAATAATAGTTACAGGGATAGCACCTTGCCACGAGGGTTCTACATCGTTTATCCAAGTATCGTATTTGGTTTCATCTAATAAATAAGTTTTGAAACCAATTTGTTTTTTATTCAGCAGTTTTTTTGTTTTTTCAATGTCTTCTGCAAAATCTAAACTAATCATCAGAACTTTTACATCTTTATGATTTTCAGCAAATTGCTTAAAAGCAGGCAGTTCTTTAACACAAGGAGCACACCAAGTAGCCCAAAAATTAATTACGTAAATACTGTTATCTTGTGGTGTGAGCATTTGCATCATTTGAGGTTTTTTAATCACCTCTACATCTTGTGCCTGTAAACCAAAAGCTATCATTGAGAAAAATATACTTACAATAAATGTTTTCATTATCAGTATTTTAAAAAAGTTAAAACGTTTTGGAAAATGGTAAATTGTACTTATGTAACAATAATTTTTAGAAAAAAATTTGATAAGCCATACAAAAAACAGTTTATAGAAATTTTTCCAAATTTTATTGGGCTTGTAATCTTAATAAAGTATTATGTATTCACGAAAAAATCATATTATTTTCTGTACTTATCCACATAACTTTGTATATTTCGGAAAAACTTTTAGTATCCATGAACAAACCTTACAACTTCTTTGAGTATTGGACAAAAGATCTCAAAGAGCAAAATACAACGCCCATGCAGGCTTATCAAGATTTTTTCAAGCAATGGACACAACCCGAACAGACCAAAAAAGTTGAACCAGGTACGCCAGAGTTTTTTGGACAAATGTTGCAGTCGCAGATGGAAATGGGCAAAATGTGGATGGAAAACGTACAATCTCTTTTTGAGCAACTTGCCCCCAAACGCAAAGAAGCGAATCTTTTTGAGCAATGGAGCAAAATGTATGGTTCGTGGAACAATCAGTTTGGAAAACCCTTTGCAGGACAAGCCCCACAAAGAAATGATGTAGCAGAAACGTTTAGCAATATCATGACTTTTTCTCAAAACTACATGAAAATGTATGAGTTGTGGCAACCTATCTTGGAGCAAATCAATGTGGGTAAAAAGCCTAAAAAGACTGCTTTTCAAGAATTTATGAATAATTTTAGTTTAGATCATTATAACGAAATTGTCAGTAATGTTTTTGGAAGCATTACACCCAAACAATCATCCAATTTTTTAGAAGAAGTTTCAGGTTTTACCAAGAAATTGTTAGATAGCATCAATCAGCAGACTGGTGGAGGTTTGGAAAAATTATCTCAGAAATTTCCTGAAATGATTAGCCAAATGCAAGAAACACAGTATCAGGCATTGGGTAAAATGAAAAAAGGAGTAGCTCCTTTTATGAAAATGTTACCAGATAGCAAAGAAAAAGAGCTCTTAGAGTTGAGTATTGAGATGCAAGATGATTATACACATTATTATGTAAAATCAAATGAAATGCAAAAACTTGTTCAGAATGCAGCTCAAAAATCAATGGAAAAAACATTGAAAACCGTACTTGAAAAAGTAAGCAAAGACCCCAGCAAGATAATCACTTACGAAGATTTCTTCAATACATGGATGGATACCACAGAACCCATGATGATAGAACTTTATAGAAGTGTAGAATTTAGTAAGTTACAAGCAGAGTCCATGTCTGTGAGTACATCTATTAAAAATCGTTTTGAAAAACAACTTGAAATACTTTTAGAGCCTCTTCCGATTGCTCCACGTTCCGAAATAGATGAACTCAATGCAATTATTCACGAATTGAGAGGTAAAATCAGAAATCTTGAGAAAATAGTAGATAGTCCAGAAGAACAAAAAAGCTCTGAAACGACTTCTACTGCCACCAAACGTGGAAAAACAAAGTAATTCTTGTATTTTGACTAAACTGACTAAACCATGTTACCAGAACAATTGCTTTCACTTTCAGAAAAATATAAAGAAAGAACAGAAAAATTGGCTCAAAGCTATCAAATTTTATATGATGTAGAAGAAATAGATATTGCCACAGCCCCCAAAGATTTGGTTTGGAATGATGGTAAAATCAACTTATATCGTTACAAACGTAAAACGAAAGCTACTGTTAAAACACCTTTGCTTATTTCGTATGCTCTTGTAAATAAGCAGGATATGATGGATTTGCAACCTGATAGAAGTGTTATCCGTAAATTTTTAGATTTGGGATTGGATGTTTATATCATTGATTGGGGCTATGTAACAAGAGCAGATAGATATACTTCTATGGATGATTACATCAATGGTTATATTGGTGGCTGTGTAGATTATATCCGAAAAGAACACAAAATAGACAAAGTAAATTTATTAGGTGTTTGTCAAGGTGGAACGTTTAGCACAATTTATTCATCTATTAATCCTGATAAAATTAAGAATTTGGTGGTGATGGTTGCACCAATAGACTTTTCCAATAAAGAAGGCTTACTTTTTCAGTGGTCAACTTATATGGATGTAGATAAAATGATTGAAAACAATGGAGGTATCATGCCTGGCGAAATGCTTAACATTGGTTTTGATATGCTTAAACCCATGAGTAAATTCAGAAAATATACTTCTGTAGTGGATATGATGGATGATGAAGCGAAACTCATGAATTTCTTGAGAATGGAGAAATGGGTTGCTAATAGCCCTGATCAAGCTGGTGAGTGTTTTAAGCAGTTTATCAAAGATTTATATCAAGGTAACAAACTTATCAAAGGGGAATTGGTAGTTGGAAAACATAAAGTAGATTTGAAAAACCTAACCATGCCAGTTCTCAATATTTATGCAGAAGCAGATCATTTAGTCCCTCCTCCTTGTTCAATTCCTTTAGAAAAACATATAGGCTCTAAAGATGTACAAACTTATAAATTCCCTGGCGGGCATATAGGAGTGTTTGTGGGTGCACGTTCGCAAAACGAACTGAGCCCAACGATTGTAAATTGGCTTAAAGATAGAGATTAATTTGAAATTTAAAGCCTTGTAGAATCATTCTGCAAGGCTTTTGTATATTTTAATAAAACTACCATGAACCAACAAGAGATTATCAGCCAATTAGAACAAAAACATCAGATTTTTATCCATTATATTACTGGTTTATCTGATGATAGCTTTATTTTCAGAAAAGAAGAAAAATGGTCTGCTGGGCAACAATTAGAGCATATTTGTAGAGCTGTAAGCCCTTTAAACTTAGCTTTTTCGTTGCCTAATTTTGTATTGAAAATGCTTTTTGGAAAAGCTAACAGACCTTCTAAAAGTTATGATGAGCTCGTAAAAAAATATCAAGATAAATTACAAAATGGAGCAAGGGCAACAGGCAGATTTGTGCCTCCAATTATCAAAGTAGAACAAAAAGAACTTTTGTGTAAAAAACTTTCAAAAACTGTTGATACACTGAATCAGAAGATAAAAAACTACACAGAACAAGAACTAGATACATTTATTTTACCACATCCATTATTAGGTAAAGTAACTATCAGAGAAATGTTGTATTTTACGATTTATCATGTAGAGCATCACTTGGGTATCTGTAAAAGAGATTTAGAACAATAATTTTCAGTCTTACAAAACTTTCATAAGCATTCTGACACTGAACACAATTACAAGTGTAGCTACAAGCAATAACGCTATTTTCTGAGGTAATTTGCCTGCAAGTCTTGCTGCCAAAGGTGCTGCAATAGCTCCACCTACAATCAGCCCCAAGACAATATACCAATGGCTTACCCCTAAAACAGAAAAGAATACAATAGAAGCAGAAAGGGTTACAAAAAACTCTGATAAACTTACAGTTCCTACTACAAATTTCGATTTTCTACCTCTTGAAAGCAGGGTAGAGGTAACAATGGGTCCCCAGCCACCACCACTGAAGGCATCTAAAAATCCACCTAAAAAGCCTAAAAGACCAATATTTTTAACTCGCCTTTTGATAATTTTTTTCTGAAAGGCAATGATGATGAGTCTTGCCCCTAAAATCATGCTATACACAGCTAAAATACTATACGTTATATTTTCAAACTGATTGCCTAAATAACTTAGGAACAAAGCTCCACAAACTGCTCCTATCACTCCAAAACCTGCAAGCCAAATAAGTAATCGCTTGTTTACATTGCCAAATTTATAATGAGAGTAGCCTGTAATGCCACTGGAGAACATTTCGGCAGTATGGATACTACCACTAATAGCAGTAGATTTAATACCCAAAAGCATCATGCTGGTTGCACAAGTAACACCATAACCAAGTCCAACTGCTCCATCTACCAATTGAGCCAAAAAACCAACCAAAAGCATTCCATAAAATTCTTTTGGCATTTGTGTAAGCATTCCTTTAAATTCCTCGAAAGAGATAATCGTGGAAAATCCATAACCCAAAAATGTTGCTAAAAATAACAAAGAAAGCTGGAATGCTAATTTTCTGTATTTAGCTCCACCATCATTTTTTATTTTGAGTTTGTGATGAGTAATTTTTTCCTTTAATAGATGAGTTTGAATATCTTCTTTTTCTAATTCTGTTTCCCATACTTTTGAATTTTGAACTGCAGAAAAAGAATGATTAATAGTTTTCTCTTTGATGCTTACATCAAAAAAGAAATCTGAGAACTCTTGAAAATGAATAGAATGTACCAAAATTCTTTTTTCTTTAGCTATAGCTTTGATACTTTCATTGAGGTCTAGATTTTTAACGGCGATGACAACTAAAGATACTTCTTCTAAATCCTGAGGCTCAAAAAGTTTTTCTTCCCATGTGAGATGTGGATGTTTTTCAACTAAATCAAACAACTCATCAGATAGAGTAGGTGAAACAATATGAATATTGGTATATTCATTGTATTCAAGGAGATTCATCACTTTCTGACAGGCACTATTCCCACCCCCAACAATAAGAATTGGATAGTTCTGATTCTGTATGTAAATGGGTAATAGTGAAGTATTCATAAGAAATTATTTTTGAAGATTAATTTTATGAAAGATTGTAAATCTTAAAATATCTCGATTATAAAAGCTATTGCCAGAGGCTCTTTGCTGATACCAGTTCAAATAGCCTGTTTCTAATCGTAGATTTGAGGTAATATTGTAATTGAAAGCTATATAAATTCTATTTTGGTCAAAAATATTGTATGTGATGTTTCGACCTGCATTAAGCATGATTTCATCACTTAATTTGATAGATAACCACTTTTTATAAACGGGGATTTCTACTCCTATCTGATAACGAAAACGAAAATTCCCAAACTGATAACCATTCACTAATTCATTATTTTCTACTTCATGAAAAAAACGTGCTTCTGCTCTATATCTTTGATTGATGGAAAAATGATTAAACTTAGTTTGATTTGCAAGGGCTATGTGTGGGCGTAACTCTGGAACAACCAAATTGCTTTCATCTGTTGGGTCTTGTGGACTTTGGAGAAATAAACACATCCCAAGAGCTACATCCCAACCAGAACCCACATTTCTATGAATATGATTTCTGAGAACAAGTTGATGTTGAGCAAAAGGGTTGATAAAATGCCTTTCCTGAATTTCGGTAGTTAAAAAATACTTCTGATTAAACTGAAGAGTATTATAATAGCCATACCAAATTAGTTGTTGGCGAGTCACTTGTTTCGTATTCTGACTAAAAACAGCAATATTTATCAACCCTAAAAGCAATATGGATAACCAGTATCTCATAAAAACATACAAGCCCCTACAGTATTGAATGTGGTTTCATCAATTAAAATAGCACTACCGTTTTGGGGAATTTCTTTGAATGCATCAAAAAATAAATTCTGATTAGTTTTAATATTCACCTGAGTAATATCATTGAGGCGTACTTCGTCAGTAGAACTAAATTGCCATTCATTGATATTCCATTTTTGCTCAATGGATTGTATTTTTACCCGTACAGTTTTGAAACGATGTTGTAAGAGATAGGTTTTAGCCAGATTGAGAGGTGTGTTATCAAACCAGCAAAGCCATGTTTTGAGCTGGTTGGCTTCTTGTGGAGCTTCAGAGACTTTCACAATACTATCACCTCTGCTGATATCAATATTATCTTTAAGATGTAATACAATATTCTCGCCTGCCTGAGCTTTTTCTACTTCTTTTTGATGACGTTCTATTTTTATGATTTCACTTTCAATGCCTGCGGGTAGTATTTTTACTTTGTCACCTACTTGATAAGAGCCACTCAATACCAATCCTGCATAGCCTCTGTAGTCATGGTAGGCATCATCTTTGGGACGTATTACCCATTGTACCTGAAATCTGGCTAAAGATTGTGTGTTCGCTGAAATTTCTACTTTTTCTAGATAAGGTAATATTGCTTCTCCTGTGTACCAAGGTGTATTTTCTGATTTTTCAACGATATTATCACCCTGTAAAGCACTTACAGGAATGTAAATGATTTCATCATAATTGAGTTCTGTTCTTTTTT
Organism: bacterium 336/3; assembly: GCA_001281695.1. NCBI lineage: Bacteria > Pseudomonadati > bacterium 336/3. Next base: position 1,307,255 of record LJIE01000001.1, read on the forward strand.
CTTCAAAATCCTGCTTGATATCCTCAAACACATTTTCAGAAAAATTCACCAAATCCATTTTATTGATGGCTACTACAGCTTTTCTGATACCCATAAGTGAGCCAATGCTTGCATGGCGTTTGGTTTGTTCTGTAATGCCTTTACGAGCATCTACAAGCAAAATAATTAAATCGGCATTGGAAGCACCAGTAATCATGTTGCGAGTGTACTGCTCATGTCCTGGAGCATCAGCAATAATAAATTTACGTTTATCCGTAGAAAAATATTTATAAGCTACATCAATCGTGATGCCTTGTTCTCTTTCAGCTCTCAATCCATCTGTAATTAAAGATAAATCTATTTCGCCACTTTGAGAAGCCTTGGTTTGTTTTTGTAAAATACCTAGTTGATCTGTATGAATGCTATTTGAATCGTAAAGTAAACGCCCAATGAGTGTGCTTTTTCCATCATCTACATTCCCTGCTGTTATAAATTTGAGTGTATTCATGGGTTAATGCTAAATTTTTAATGGTAAATGATAAGTTTTGTTTTTTCTTATTTCTAAAATCTCTTAGAAATATCCTTGTTTTTTACGGTCTTCCATAGCAGCTTCAGAAAGTTGATCATCAAGACGTGTTTGACCTCTTTCGCTGATGCTGGTTTCTATAATTTCTGCTATAATTTCGTCTATTGTCAAAGCCGTAGAGGGTACGGCAGCCGTACAAGTCATGTCACCTACAGTTCTATAACGAACTTTTTCTTTCACTACTATATCAGTAGGAAGAGGTTGAATGAAATCTGAAATGGCAACTAATTTATCTTGGTGAACAATACAATCTCTTTCATGAGAGAAATAAAGGTTGGGAAGTTCTATTTTATGCTTTTTAATATAATTCCAAACATCAAGTTCTGTCCAGTTACTGATAGGAAAAACTCTCACATTATGTCCTTTATGAATTTTACCATTCAAAATATTCCAGAGTTCAGGGCGTTGAAGTTTAGGCTCCCACTGTCCAAAATCATCACGAACAGAAAAAATACGTTCTTTGGCTCTTGCTTTTTCCTCGTCACGTCTTGCTCCAGCAATACAAGCATCAAATTCGTTGGCTTGTATCACGTCTAAAAGAGTATAGGTTTGTAAAGCATTTCTTGAAGGAAATCTACCTTGAGTTTCTTTTAAGCTGTATTTTTTCATACTGTCCTCTACATAACCCACTATGAGTTTTTCATCAATTTCTGAAACTAATTTATCTCTGAATGCAAGGGCTTCAGGGAAATTATGACCAGTATCAATATGAACCAATGGAAAAGGGAATTTAGCAGGGCGAAAAGCCTTGAGTGCCAAATGAATGAGTACAATAGAGTCTTTTCCTCCTGAAAAAAGCAAAGCTGGGCGTTCAAATTGAGCAGCAGTTTCCCTCAAAATATAAATAGCTTCGTCTTCTAATTGTTCTAAATAATTATTCATATAATGGTAAAATTCTAAATGTTTGCTAATATCTGATGTCTAAAATCTTTAATCTATCTATGTAATCCACATTCTTTTTTAGAGTTATCTTCCCACCACCAACGACCAGCTCGTAAATCTTCGCCCTCTTGAATAGCCCTTGTACACGGCTGACAACCAATGCTTACAAAGCCTTTGTCTTGCAATACATTGTATGGAATATTGTACTTTTTAACATAAGATTCTACTTCTTGTGTACTCCAATGCAACAAAGGGTTGTATTTATGCAATTGATTTGCTTCATCCCATTCAATAAAATCAGTTTGGCTTCTATTGGTAGAATGCTCTGCCCTAATACCTGTAATCCAGAGTTTTGCCCCCTGTAATGCTCTTTTCAGAGGTTCTACTTTTCGGATAAAACAACATTCTTTACGCAAATCTACTGATTCATAAAATGCATTGATGCCTTTGGTTTGAACATATTGCTCAATACTTTGATTATTTGGATAATAGGGCTTTATGTTATAATTGTACTTTTTGACAGTTCTATCCCAAACTTGATACGTTTCTGCAAAAAAACGTCCTGTATCCAAAGTGAAAATATCAATGTTTTTGATATTCTGACTGAGAATAGCATGTGTAATGATTTGGTCTTCAACACTAAAACTGGTAGAAAAAACTATTCTTTCTGAAATATTTTTAGAAAGGGATAGTAAACTTTCTTCTAAGCCTTTTTGGGCAATGAGATTATTTAGAAAATCTTGATCCATAGAAATTAGTAAATTGTTATGCCTGAATGAATTATGAAATCCTCAGGAATATAGCTGTTGATAAAATAAAGAAATAATTCGATATGAGGATGTTACGTTGTATTAACAACAGCAACACGATTCAAAAGTAGAAACTTTTGAATTGAAAGAAAAAAATGGTAGAAAAGAAAAAATGGTAGAATAAAGATTCATGTTCGTAAATAATTTATATCTCCTAAAACTCTATTTAGGTAAGGAATTAGCACCTTGCTTGGCAGGTTGCTAAGGGTTCTTAGAGCCTTTTCTCTCCCCCTTTCTCTATAAATCAATTACAAGAATGTACTATGTACAGGCAAGTAAATGATACATGGATATGCAAAGGTAAAAACTGTATTCTGATTTGCAAAATAATCTTGATAAAAATGTGTTTTTAGTTACATACTTGTTATTTGTATACAATCCCTTACTTTTGCAAATATTTTATAATAACTATTCATGCCTTTTCTAATAAAAAAATCTAACTCTATCTATACCACCCAATTTTGGCTTCTTTGTTTAAGTAACTTTCTTTTTTCAGCAAGCTTTCAAATGATTATCCCTGAATTACCAGATTATCTGGCTGGGATGGGTGGAAAAGAATATATTGGATATATTATTTTCCTTTTTACACTGGCAGCAGGGGCTTCACGTCCATTTTCTGGTAAGCTCTCTGATACAATTGGCAGAATGCCTGTGATGATTTTTGGTTCGCTGGTATGCTTTATATGTGGTGGACTATATCCTTTTTTGGGGTCTATTGGTTTTTTCTTGTTTTTACGATTTTTACATGGATTTTCAACAGGTACAAAACCCACAGCCACAGCAGCTTATGTGGCTGATATTATCCCCGAAAATAGGAGAGGAGAAGCTCAAGGCGTTTTAGGGATTTTCACAGCTACAGGAATGTCTATTGGTCCAAGTATTGGAAGTTTAATTACAGACTGGTTTGATATTTATGTACTATTTTACTCTTCTTCCATAGTGGCTTTGCTTTCTATTCTGATACTTCTGAATATGAAAGAAACACTTCCCAAAGAACAGAGGAAGCCTTTTAGTTTCAAACTATTTAAAATTAAGTGGGTAGATGTATTTGAGCCACGAGTAATGAAAGTATTTTGGATGATGTTACTCGTTTCTTTTTCATCTGGGGTATTATTGACGCTAGTACCAGATCAAACTAAAATGATGGGTATCAAGAATAAAGGCCTGTTTTTTACAATTTATACCATTGCATCTGTGTTAGTAAGGCTATTTTTCTCAAAAGTTTCAGATAAAAAAGGTAGAATGCCCGTGATGAAAGTATCTGTAATTATGCTTGTACTTTCTATGTTAACCATAGCTGTTTCCAATGATATTTGGGGTTTTACCATTGCAGCTATTTTATTTGGTTTTTCGTGGGGATTCAATACGCCTACACTGACAGCTTGGACAGTGGACTTATCAGACCCAAACTATAGAGGACGAGCCATTGCAACCATGTATATAGCACTCGAAGTTGGAATTGGTTTAGGAGCTTATTGTGCTGGTGAAATCTATCAAGGAGTTAAAGAGAGAATACATCTAAGCTATTGGCTTGCTGCTTTTTTAGCTTTTATTGGGTTGGTATTATTATTTGTGTTTGATAGAAAAAAAGACTAAATAAAAAAGGCTTCCAAAATCTGGAAGCCTTTTTTTTATTTCTGAGCTACTTGGTTTGTAGCGTTATTCATTTTGATTTCTTTCGTTTCGATATTTTGAGAAGTTTTGATGAATGTTTTAGGCTTTGAAATATAAGGAGCAATCACAAGAGCCACAATTGACATCAATTTAATCAAGATATTCATAGAAGGTCCAGACGTATCTTTGAAAGGGTCACCAACTGTATCACCAGTTACTGATGCTTTATGAGGCTCAGATTTTTTGTAATAAGTTTGTCCATCAATTACCACACCTTTCTCAAACGATTTCTTAGCATTATCCCAAGCACCACCAGCATTAGACTGGAACATAGCCATCAATACACCAGATACAGTTACACCTGCAAGTAAACCACCCAATACTTCAGGACCAGCAGCAAAACCAACTACCACAGGAACAATCAAGGCAATAGCACCAGGCAATACCATTTCACGAATAGCAGCTTTTGTAGAAATAGCCACACATTTTTCGTATTCAGGTCTTGCTGTTCCTTCCATAATACCTTTAATCTCTCTGAATTGTCTTCTTACTTCATTTACCATATCCATAGCAGCTTTACCTACAGCACTAATTGCTAATGAAGAGAAAATGAAAGGAATCATACCACCTACAAATAAACCTGCAAGCACTTTGGAGTTAGAAATATCAATAACATCAATACCTGCTGTACCCATGAAGGCAGCAAATAAAGCCAATGAAGTAAGAGCAGCTGAAGCAATCGCAAAACCTTTACCAATAGCAGCAGTTGTATTACCTACAGCATCCAAAACGTCAGTTTTCTTACGAACAGACTCATCCAATCCAGCCATTTCAGCAATACCACCAGCGTTATCAGCAATAGGACCAAAAGCATCCACAGCCAATTGCATAGCAGTTGTTGCCATCATACCAGCAGCAGCAATCGCTACACCATACAAACCTGCAAAATGATAAGAACCTACAATACCAGCAGCCAAAATGAGGATAGGAAGCATCGTTGATTCCATACCAATAGCCAAACCACCAATTACGTTGGTTGCGTGTCCTGTTCCCGATTTCTTGATGATAGAAAGTACAGGTCTTTTACCCATTGCAGTATAATATTCTGTAATCCAGCTCATTAAAGCTCCTACTAACAAACCTATCACCACAGCCCAAAAAATTCCCATTTTTGTAAATGTCTCGCCACGAAGTGTTAGCATATCAGGCATCAAGAAAGTTATGATAAAATAAGAAGCAATAGCTGTTAAGATAATAGAAACCCAATTTCCTAAGTTCAATGCACCTTGTACATTTCCATCTTCTTTGCTGATACGTACAAACAACATCCCAATAATTGAGAAAATAATTCCTAAACCAGCAATGAGCATTGGAAGCAAAATAGGAGCAATACCACCAACTTGGTCAGCAGATTTAATTTCTCTACCCAAGACCATAGTTGCTAAAATAGTAGCCACATAAGAACCAAACAAGTCAGCACCCATACCAGCTACATCACCTACGTTATCACCTACGTTATCAGCAATAGTAGCAGGGTTACGAGGATCATCCTCGGGGATACCAGCTTCAACTTTACCTACTAAGTCAGCACCTACGTCAGCAGCTTTTGTATAGATACCACCACCTACACGAGCAAACAATGCGATAGATTCAGCACCCAAAGAGAAACCAGTCAGTACCTCTAAAGCTAATTCCATAGACTCACCATTTACATTACCATCTTTTACAAAAAATGCCATGAAAATGATAAACAAAGAACCTAAACCCAATACAGCCAAACCAGCCACACCAGTACCCATTACAGAACCACCTGTAAAAGAAACTTTTAGAGCTTGAGCCAAACTTGTACGAGCAGCTTGTGTAGTACGAACGTTTGCTTTGGTTGCGATTTTCATTCCGATATAACCAGCCAAAGCAGAGAAAACTGCACCAATAATAAATGCTACAGCTATCAAGAAATGCGATTTATGATTGGTCTGAGACAATAAAAATAATAAGATACTTGTAAGTACTACAAAATATCCGAGAACTTTATATTCTGCCCTTAAAAAAGCCATCGCTCCATTGGCAATGTTATCAGAGATTTCTCGCATTTTTTCATCACCTGCGTCTTGCTTGGTTACCCAAGCCGACTTTATATAGGTAAAAAGTAGTCCTACAACTCCCAAAATGGGGACTAGATAGAGTAGAAAATTCATAAGCTTTGTATTTTGTTTAAATGGTTTAAGAATTGAATAACATACAAAAACAAGGCTACCAGTAACCTTGTTTCCAAAAATACCCGCAAATATAAGCAAACAAATGAAATGAGAAATTAAAAATCGAAAAAATTAGATAAAACCAAAATCAATTCTGTAAAATTGGGATGTAAAAAATTTAAAAATAGTATGCTTGCATAACTTTTTTTGGAAAAATTTTAAAATTCCAAAACAAAATACTTAAATTGCGACTTATTAATTTCGTTCACATAAATTCAAACACAATGAAAATTTTAGTTTGTATTACCCACGTCCCTGACACCACAACTAAAATCAAATTCACTAATGGTGATACTCAATTGGATGCCAATGGAGTTCAATTTATAGCTGGCCCTTATGACGATTACGCTCTCTCTCGTGCCGTAGAACTTAAAGAACAATTTGGAGCAACACTTACTGTACTTAATGTAGGTACAGCCGAAACAGAGCCAACTATTCGTAAAGCTTTGGCACTTGGAGCAGATGATGCTATTCGTATAGATGCCGAACCTACAGATGCATATTTTGTAGCAGAACAAATTGCACATATCTGTAAGCAAAACAACTATGATCTGATTTTGATGGGTAGAGAGTCTATCGATTTCAATGGTGGACAAGTTCATGGTATTGTAGGTGAAATGTTGGGTATGCCTTCACTTTCTCCTATTATGAAATTAGATTTAGAGGGTAGTTTAGCAAAAATGGCCCGTGAAATAGAAGGTGGAAAGGAATATTTAGAAGCTCAATTACCACTAGTATTGGGTTGCCAAGAGCCTATTGCAGAGTGGAAAATCCCTAATATGCGTGGTATCATGTCAGCTCGTACAAAGCCTTTGCAAGTAATTACACCTGCAAACCCTCAGGAACTTACCAAAAGTGTAAAGTTTGAACTTCCTCCAGCAAAAGGTGCTTGTAAAATGATTCCTGCTGACCAAGCAGAAACTCTTATTGACTTGCTTAAAAACGAGGCAAAAGTTCTTTAATTTATTTATACATTAGACAAGAGAATAGAAAAAGAGAAAGGAGAAAAAAATATTTACCATTTGATTTCCTTATTCACACATTCAATCATTCTTGTATTTATTATTTATAACTCAACTCATTATGTCAGTACTTATATTTGTAGAAACAGCAGAAGGTAAAGCAAAATCTTCATCTCTTGAAGCAGTAGCTTATGGTGCAAAAGTTGCCGAAATGTTAGGCACAAGTGCAACAGCTTTGGTACTTGGAGATGCTCAAGATTTGGAAAGCTTGGGTGGATATGGAGCAACTAAAGTGCTTCATGTAGCGGACTCTCGTTTAAATGTAGGAGTCATTCAGGCTTATGGTAATGTAATTGCTCAGGCTGTTGAAAAAGAAAATGCACAAGTTTTAGTTGTTGCAAAATCTGCTTTAGCTGATACAGTAGCTGCTCGTGTTGCTGGTAAACTTAAAGCTGGTTTAGCTTCTAATGTGGTTGCATTACCCGATTTGAGCAATGGATTTGTTGTAAGAAGAAGCATTTATACAGGTAAAGCATTTGCTAATACAGTTATTACTTCTGATAAGAAAATCTTGGCTATCAAGAAAAATATTTATACTGCAACAGCTTCAGATGCAAAAGCTTCAGTAGAGAGCTTTAGTGCAAGTTTAAATGATGCAGATTTTGGTGTAAGTATTACAAGCACTGAAAAAGCAACAGGAACAGTATCATTACCCGAAGCAAACTTAGTCGTTTCTGGTGGTAGAGGTTTGAAAGGTCCTGAAAATTGGGGAGTAATTGAAGACTTAGCGAAAGCTCTTGGAGCAGCAACAGGTTGCTCTAAACCTGTCTCTGACTTACATTGGAGACCTCACCATGAGCACGTAGGACAAACAGGGGTAAAAGTAAGCCCTAATTTGTACATAGCTGTTGGTATTTCGGGTGCTATTCAACATTTGGCGGGTGTAAACTCTTCTAAATGTATTGTAGTAATCAACTCTGACCCTGAGGCTCCTTTCTTCCAAGCTGCTGACTATGGTATTGTTGGAGATGCTTTCCAAATATTGCCTAAACTGATTGAAGCGGCAAAAGCCAAACTATAATCTGAAAAATAGTTTTTTTATCAAAAGTTTCTAACTTTGCTGGCAAAATGCTTAGCTTTGTTAGAAACTTTTATTTTATCCTAAACCTTTATTATGAAAATCAAAAATTTATTTTTTGCAGGCGTGTTATTATCTATCATAGGCTTGCATGCTTGCCAAAAACCTTTATTATTTGGACTTGAACAACAAAAAGCTTTAGGCTTACAGGTACGAGACCAAATCCTCGCTGACCCCCAAACATATCCAATTTTAGATGAAAAACAATATCCCCAAGCCTATCAACATATCCGTAGAATTACAAATAATATTTTGAATTCTGGAAAAGTTGAGATGAAAAGTCAGTTTACTTGGGAAGTACGCATCATCAAAGATGATAAAACATTGAATGCATTTTGTACTCCTGGGGGCTATATTTTTGTCTATACAGGTTTGATTAAATACTTGGATACCGAAGACCAATTGGCAGGCGTGATGGGGCATGAAATAGCTCATGCAGACAGACAACACTCTGCCAGAGCCATGGAAAAACAATATGGTGTGGCTTTGATGGTGGAAATTGCTTTGGGAAAAGCAAAAAGTGAACAACTCAAACAAGTAGCTAATGGATTAATAGGTTTGAAATTTAGTAGAGATCATGAATATGAAGCGGATGCTTATTCAGTAAATTATCTTGCTGGTACACAATATCGTTGTAATGGTGCTGCTGATTTCTTTGTGAAAATTGGGCAATCTGGCGGACAGCAACCCCCAGAGTTTATGAGTACACACCCCAACCCTGGCAACAGAGTAGAAGCCATTAACACAAAAGCAAAAACAATCAATTGCCCTACAGATAAGCCTGATAGCAAAACAGAATATCAGAAATTTAAAAATAGTCTTCCATAATATTATAAGGTTTAGAGTATTAGTACTTTAAACCTTCTTGTTTCTTGTTCATTCAAATACACTACTATTCATGAAATATTTCATTAGCCTTTTTAGCTTACTACTTATTTTTGTTGTAGCATGTACACCTTCTGTATATCAATTACAATCTTCAAAAGTATCTTTTGTTGAAACGAAAGAAAACCTGACAGATGACAAAGAAGTAACACAAATCATAGAACCTTATAAAAAGCAGTTAGATGCCCAAATGAATCAAGTAATTGGGTATGCTGAAAAAGAAATTTCGACTAACAGAAGAGCCAATGAAACTTTGTTAGGAAATTTAGTCGTAGATATGATTATAGCAAAAGCTCGTAAAAATGCTACTAAAAAAGTAGATTTTGCTTTTGTTACTTTTGGTGGTTTGCGTTCAAGTATTCCTGCTGGAGCTATCAAAAGAGGAGATATATTTGAACTAATGCCTTTTGAAAATGAACTGGTTATTTTAGAGGTAGATGGAAAAGTGATTAGAAAATTGTTTGAACACATGGCAAATGTGAAAAATATGGCTATTTCTAATTCTAGAATATTTATTGAAGGTGGAAAAATTAAAGAGGTTTTGATAGATGATGAACCCATTGAAGATACAAAAACTTATTATATAGCTACTTCCGATTATTTGGCAAATGGAGGTGATAATTTGAATTTCTTGAAAGAAAGAAAAAGCATGACTTTTTTGAATGCAAAATTTAGAGATTTAATTATCGAATCTATTGAAGAAACTCACAAAAACGGAAAAAAAATAAATACTGAAATAGGAGGGCGAGTACAAGAAAGATAACACAAAAAAAGAGCTTGAAAAAATCACTTCAAGCTCTTTTTCTTTTAAACATTTTGGAAAGCTAAACTATATGCTTTCATCTGTTTAATCATAGAAGCAAGCCCATTGGCTCTTGTCATAGATAAATGTTGTTGCAAACCTACTTTTGAAAGAAAATGTAAATCTGCTTGAGAAATTTCTTCTGGAGTATGTTCAGAAAGCACTTTAATGAGAAGACTTACAAGTCCTTTTACAATAATGGCATCACTATCTCCCTCAAAAAAAATTTTACCATCTTTAGTGTAAGCATGTAACCAAACTTGCGACTGGCAACCCCTTACCAAATTATCTTCTGTTTTGTATTCAGGTGCTAAAATAGGGAGTTTTTTACCCAATTCTATGATATACCCATATTTATCATCCCAGTCATCAAATAATTCAAAGTTGCTGATAATCTCATCTTGTATTTCTTGAATTGTCATAAACCTGTTTTTTAGTAGCAGAACATTTTTTAATAGAATATTGTTTCTCTAATATCCAAAATTGGCTTAACTTTTGGAGTCATTTCAGAAAACTCTGCAAATATGCGAAAATTATTACTTATTCTTGGTGTACTTTTTTCACAAGAATTGTCAGCTCAGTCTATTCAGGTCAAAATTAGTGGTAAAATACAAGATTTTGATGAAAAGTCGTTGGTATTGCAAAAAGCTTCCATTAATGGTAGAAGTTCGATTGCTGTTGATACACTTGCTGTAGTCAATGGGCAATTTGAAAAACTTTGTAAACTCCCTGAACACGGTTTGTATGTGTTTAGAATAAAACGAGCAGGCATTGTGATGGCTCTTGAAAATAAAGAAAGTGTGGAAATTGAGGTAACTGAAGAGAATACAAAAATTGGAGGAACATCCAAAGGCTCACTGCTTATCAAAGAATATGCAGATTTTGAAGTAAGCCTTACACAAAAATATTTAAATCCTATTAATGAGGCTTATATAAAAATACAAGGTGATGAAGTTAAAGAAGCAGAGTTGATAAAAACCTATGAAAAAGCCTTGAAAGATAAAGACAAAGAATTGAATCAGATGGTTTTGGACAAGTTTGAAAGCTCCATTGCTTTGCATTATGTAGCTTTAAAGTGGGATGGTAACACTGATTTGGCTTTGATGGAGGAAATCAATAAAAGAGTGCAAAAAAAACATCCTAAAACAACCTTTGCAGAGTTTGTAAATCAAAGATATAAATCTCTTAGTCAAATAGTTATGGGGGCAATAGCTCCAGAAATAGATTTGGCAGATGTGGATGGTAAAAATATTAAATTGTCTTCTTTCAAAGGAAAATATGTACTTATTGACTTTTGGGCTGCATGGTGTGGACCTTGTAGAGCCGAAAACCCCAATGTAGTTCGCATGTATGGCGAATATAAAAGTAAGGGTTTGGAAATTTATGGAGTATCGTTGGATGATAGCAAACAAGCATGGTTAAAAGCTATTGAAAAAGATAAACTCACATGGATTAATGTTTCAGATTTGAAGGGCTGGCAGAGTATTGCAGCTAAAACCTATTCTGTATCAGCTATTCCAATGAGCTTTTTGCTTGACAAACAAGGTAAAATTATTGCTAAAAACTTGAGAGGCAAGGCTTTAGAAGACAAGCTAAAAGAGCTAATGCCTTAGAATATTCCTCCACAATGAATAACTAAAATATTACTTGAAGGCTTGAAAAAGCCTTTTTTTATGGAATCAAAAACTCCATAGAATAATTTTCCTGTATAAACAGGCTCAATGGGTATGTTGTGTTGCTCTTGAAATTTCTCTATAAATTGAAGCAATTCAGGCTTTGATTTGGCATACCCTCCAAAATGATAATCCAATAAAACTTCAAAATTTTGATATTGAATATATTGTCCTGATTCTAAAAGTTTATAAGCATCATCATATAAAAAAGAAGCATTTTTGAGGGTTGCAATACCCACTAATTGTGTTTGAGTATTAAACAAGCTTACAGCCAAACCTGAAAGTGTTCCTGCTGTTCCAACACAAGTACAAACAGCATCAAAATGAATAGGATATTGAGGCAAAAAAGACAAAATTTCTGCTGTTCCACGAATGGATAAGGCATTGCTACCACCTTCAGGAATTAGATAAAAATCACCAAATTTTTCTTTAAGACTTTCAATAAATAAAGGATTTTCTTTATCCCGATATTGCTCTCTATCAATATAATGCAAAGCCATGCCTGAATCTTGAGCAAATTGTAATCGAGGATTTAAAGGCAGAATTTCTTCTCCTCTGATGATTCCAATTGTTTCAAAACCAAATAATTTTCCTGCACTTGCAGTAGCTACTATATGATTTGAAAATGCTCCTCCAAAAGTTAAAATTTTCTGAAAGCCTTTTTCTTTGGCATCTAAAAGATTGTATTTGAGTTTAAACCATTTATTACCAGAAATATGTGTATCTATTCTATCTAAACGCAATACATACAAAGAAACCCCCTTTTCTACAAAAAGAGGGTTTTCGAGTTTTTCAATGAGTGTTTCTAATGATGGTATAGAAAACATTATTTGTTAATAAAATCTTTGACAATTTGGGTTGCTTTCTCAAGAGTAGCCTCTAAATCTTCGTTTAATAGCACAATATCAAAACGGTTTTCAAAAGACATTTCATATTCAGCTTTGGCAATTCTTGTTTCTATGCTTGCATCTGTTTCTGTCTGGCGTTTGAGCAATCTTTTACGCAATTCGTCCACTGAGCTTACTTTTACAAAAATAGCCAGAGCATTGTCTCCATAAAACTCTTTGATTCTCAAGCCACCCACTACATCTACATCAAAAATCACATGCTTGCCTGAATCCCAAATGCGTTGTATTTCCGATTTGAGTGTTCCATAATAAGCCCCTGAATAGACCTGTTCCCATTCTACAAATTCCTCATTTCTAATTTTTTGTTCAAACTCTTCCTTATCCATGAAATAATAATCCTTTCCATGTTCTTCAGTTCTTCCTCTACGAGGGCGTGTACAAGCAGAAATAGAGTATCCTAAAGAAGGGATTGTACTAGCCAAGTGTTTTACGATAGTAGTCTTTCCTGAGCCAGAAGGAGCAGAAAAGATAAGCAATTTTCCTTGTTTATGCATATAATAGAGTAAGAATAGGGATAGACAAATGTAAGATGTATTCATCTTGAAAACAAAAAATCATCTTTATTTTTCGAGTTCACTAAAAATCTTTTTCCCTTTGGCATAATATTGCCATACTACCGATTTTTTGAAAAAATGTGTTTTTGGTTTTTTACTTCTTTTGAGTTTTCCACTCAAAACCCATCCATAAAAATTGAAATGAGCCTTAATTATTGCCCAAATATTACTCAATTCTCCTTTTTTTAGGAATAATACTCCCGAAGCCCCATCTAAAATAAGTCTTAAAGGAATAAGCCAAATGAGTGTAAAGAGAGGAGCATTTTTATAAAGGGTAGCCAAGTTATTTCGGTAATTCAAAAAAGTCTTTCTAGGGTTTGATTTATGAAGTGTACCACCACCTACATGAAACACTTCTGATGATGAACAATACATGATTTTACCACCTTCATTCAAAACTCGCCATCCAAAATCAATTTCTTCAAAATGAGCAAAGAAGTTTTCATCAAAACCAACCAATTTATGCCACCAGTCAGCTCTTACACACATACAAGCTCCCGTTGCCCAATGGATAGGCATATTTTGGTTGTATTGTCCTTTGTCTTCTTCCAAAGTATCAAAAATTCTACCTCTACAAAAAGCATAACCCCATTTATCCATGAAGCCACCTGCCGCTCCTGCATATTCAAAATGTGTTTTCTGATGAAAAGCCTTTATTTTTGGCTGGCAGATTACAAGATTACTATCTGTTTCCATCAACAAGACCAACGAATCTGCCCAATTGGGTGTTACTTCTACATCCGAATTGAGTAAAATATAATATTTAGCCTCTATTTGAGCCAATGCTTTGTTATAGCCCAAACAAAAACCATAATTTTTATCTAAATTAATAAGATGTACCTGTGGAAAATTACTTTCTAAAAAGATAATAGAATCATCTGTAGAGGCATTATCAGCCACTACAATTTGAGCATTGGGGCTATGAGCTACTACTGAGGGTAGAAAATTTTCTAACCAATGCTTTCCATTATAATTTAAAATAACAACTGCAACGCTTGGATAAGGTGTTTTCAAGGTAATGGTACTTTAGAATTATTTCAACATCACCATTGCCACAATGGACAATATAAAGTAAGGAACTAATGTGGCTGCCCCTGCATAGTCTTTGGCAATACGTTGTCCAAAAAATAACATCACCAAACTTAATGCTGAAGCCAATGCCCCATAATAAGCCAATGAACTTTTTAGAGTAAAAATAATTTGAAAAACACCTGCTATTGATAAAGCTCCAGCCGAAAGCTCGACAAGTGTGATGGTAGCTAGTAGCAAAGGCACTTGTTTGTTTAAAAATGTCTTAGAAAAATGTCCTACAAGCCATGAAAGATTGCCTTTCCAATCAAAAATTTTATCTAAGCCAGACTGCAAGAATAAAATTGCCAAAAAAGTTGCTAAAAATAGTTTTACAATGTGTGGGAATTGTAGAAAATCCATAATCTTAAGAAAATAAATGATAAGTTTAATTGTACAATTTTAAGAATTTGGCAAAAAAGAAAGTCTATGAATTTTTATATTCTATTTCCCTTCTCCATCAAAAATAAATTATTTCAATCAATCAAAATGCTTTTTGATGTAGCCATCAAAGCCAGCTTTTTTAACAGTTGGTAGTTGTTTTTCAGCAGCTTGTTCATCTTCATAAGAACCCACAAGCACCCTATAAATACGTTTTTCGCTCCAACCTACTTGTATATAAGACTCTTGAATACCAGCTTGTTGTAATGTTTTGCATAATTCTTTTGCATTGTCTATATCTCCATAAGAGCCTACTTGTATTCCATAGCCTTTAGGGGTTCTTTTCGTTCCCCACATGCTATATGTATTGCCTGTTACAAAGGACGTATCTGTAGAATTTTTCTTTGGTTCATCAGGTTTGATAGTAACATTTGTATTGGTATTATTCTGAGTAGTAACAGAATCCTTTTTAGGCTCATTGTTATTAGGCTTTATAATTTCCTCATCTGTAACAACTTCTATCTGTACTTTGGCTGTTCCTGAGAGCATCATACCAAGCTCTTGAGCTGCTGCTTGTGAAACATCTATGATGCGGGCATGGGCAAAAGGACCTCTATCATTGATACGAACAATGACAGATTTATTGTTTTTCAGGTTAGTAACCTTTACTTTTGTACCAAATTTGAGAGTTCTGTGGGCTGCTGTAAGTTTATAAGTATCAAACGTTTCGCCACTGGCAGTTTTTCTACCATGAAATTTGCCACCATAATAAGAAGCCATGCCTTTTTGGGTAAATTTAGCTTGTCCATAAGCAAATCCCCAAGAGCAAAAAAGCAGAATCAATAAAATTCTCATACTTATTTTATTGTTTGAAAATGCAAAAATAGTAATTTTAGCCCATATAGACAAGTTTTTTTATAATATGCTGTTATTGAAAGAATTATATTGCCAATCTCTTCAAGAATTACCACAAATGGCTTCTCAAATTGTAGAAATTTGCAAAAGCTATAATGTTTGGATTTTTGAAGGACAGATGGGAGCAGGTAAAACAACACTTATCAAACAGATTTGCAAAGTTTTAGGAGTGATAGATGAAGTACAAAGCCCTACGTTTTCCATTGTCAACGAATATCATACCAATGCTCATCAACGTATCTATCATTTCGATTTCTACAGATTGCGTTCAGAGCAAGAAGCCTACGATATAGGTTATGAAGAATATTTTTATGATGAAAAAGCGTATTGTTTTTTAGAATGGGCTTCTAAAGTCAGTAATTTATTACCACCTGAAAGTGTATGTATTGAAATAGAAATTTTAGGAGAAGAAAAAAGAAAATATAAAATATTGAAAAATAGTTAATTTAAACGATATGGAACAATCAATTTGAATTCAGGAATAATTACACTAAACTTTTTCCCATCCATCACACGCTCCATCGTATAAGTGCCTTTCATTTTTCCAATATCCGATTTAATATTACAGCCTGAAACATATTCATGTATATCACCAGGTTCAAGAATAGGCTGTTTTCCTATTACACCATCTCCTTTTACTTCAGTAATGATACCACATGAGTCATAAATAAACCAATGCCTCGAAAGTAGTTGTACAGTGTAAGTACTACCATTTTCGATACGAACTTTATAAGTAAAAGCATAGTGCGACTGCTTTGGGCTAGAGTAGTCGGGGTGGTATTCTGTTTGAACACTTACCTTTACACCGTCAGTAATTTGGGTAACCATTTCTCGATTGCGTTTGAATCAAAAATACAAACTTCTTACTTTGATACCAAAAAAAAATTAGAGTAATTTTACACCTTTATGAATAAGAAATAGAACGACATGAAAGCTAAAAAAAAATATTTAATTTCTGTGGTTGGAGCAACAGCTGTAGGCAAAACAGACCTTACCATTACCCTAGCTAAAGAACTTGATACGAAAATTATATCTGCTGATTCTCGACAGTTTTTTAAAGAGTTGAGCATTGGAACAGCAAAGCCTTCTAAACTTGAGATGAAAGGTGTGAAACACTATTTAATCAATAATTTATCTATTAAAGAAAATTATAATATTGGTGATTTTGAAAAAGATGCTCTACATGCTCTCAAAAATATTTACAGAAAAAATAACAAAGCTATTTTGGTAGGTGGGTCAGGGTTATACTGTAAAGCTCTTTGGGAAGGAATAGATGATATGCCAGATATTGACTTAGAGCTTAGAAAACAAATTCAAGAAGAGTATCAAGAAAAAGGTTTGAATTTTCTTCAAGAAGAAGTGAAACGTTTAGATCCAGTATATTTTTTAGAGGTAGATATCAAAAACCCTCAAAGGTTGATGCGAGCTTTGGAAATGTGTATCACAACAGGACAACCTTTTTCTAATTTTAGAAAAGGAAAAAAAGGAAAAAGAAATTTTCATAATATCAAGATAGGTTTGGAAAGACCCAGAGAAGAATTGTATGAAAGAATCAATCAAAGAATGGATTTGATGTTGGAGGCAGGACTTTTGGAAGAAGCAAAGGCAGTATATAATTTTAAACATCATAATGCGTTACAAACTGTAGGATATCGAGAAATTTTTGATTTTATGGAAAATAAACAAGATTGGAATGAAACTCTCCGTTTACTAAAACAAAACTCTAGACATTATGCCAAACGCCAAATGACATGGTTCAAAAAAGATACAGAAATAAAGTGGTTTCACCCTTCAGAATATTCAGAAATATTAGAGTATATTCATGAGAAAATTTCTACATTTTAATGCTTATTGCTTAAACTTTATTCATATTGATTACTATAAAAACTTAAAAGAACATGATACCCATATCAAACTATGACATTCAATACTTTCAAAAAAGTAGGTACACGGCTTTACATACAATTTATAGCATTAGTCGTAGTTCTTACACTTATTAATCAGCTTATTATACAGTATGTACTCCAGCAACGAACATACGAATCACGTATTATCAGTTTAGCAGGAAAGCAACGAATGCTAAGTCAGAAAATAGTCAAATTAGCTTGGCAGAAGCATTATGAAGAAGTATTGCCATTTTTAGAAGAGTGGAATAATATTCATATTGGATTGCAACAAGGATGTTCTATATTGGGGGTTCCAAAACTTCAAAATCAGAGTATAAAAAATATGTTTGAAGAGCTCAACCCTATTCAAACCAAAATTTACTGGGCTGTAAAACGTTCACCTATCCCTAAAGATACATTTGAAAATAAAGCTGTACTACGAGAAATGGATAACGCTTTCATGTATTCTATGGATAAAATTATTTGGGCTTTTGAGGAAGAATCCAAAAGAAAACAACAAACATTGATTTTTTTAGAAATAGCTTTGGCTATAATTTCTCTAATAATCATTTTTGCAGTGGTATTTTTTGTTATACGCCCTGCAATACAAACAATTACAGAACAAAATAGGACATTGGGGAATATTGCTTTCACTCAATCGCATCATGTACGAAGGCATTTGGTTAATATTATGGGGGCTGTTAGCCTGATTAAAGAACAAAATATACCTTTAACAGAAGATCAACAACAACTTTTTACATTATTAGAAGAAGCTTCCAACAATTTGGATAATACTGTTTATGAAGTTGTAAAGCAAGTTAATGTATTACAAAATCAATCAACTTAAAATTTTTATGTTTAAAGTTTTATTATCTTGTTTGTTCATATTATTCTATGGAATGTTTTTGAAAGCTCAAAATCATCACTCAACAGATAAGCCATCTGTACATGGTATGACACTTATGGGAACAGAAACCATTTATGCTTCTCATTTGCCTATGTTTCATAGTCCACATGACTATCAGATTATTTTAGAACTACAATTTTCTAAAGAAACTCAAGCCAAATACCTTACAGAAAAGAAAAATAATCCACAAGAAGTTCTTTATACCTTAGAACCTGAAGTGTTTGTGTTGCCTACAATGGTACACAAAACCAAGAAATTTAAAGCAAATTTGTACAGAGGACATTTTGAAAGGGGAGGCGTGAAATTTTTAGAAAATGTAGAGGTAGTTATTTCAAAGGTGATTTATTTTCAAAAATTTGATACAAATACCCGAAAGCCTGATATACTGATGTATATTTTGTTTGGCAATGAAAAAGAACAATTTTTAGCACATCAAATAGCTTCTAAACCAGATTTTGATGAAAACTTGGCAGTTCAAATAAAAGATGAAAAATGGTTAAAACAGCTCAAAAAAGATAAATATCTAATCGTTCGATTTACAGAAAAAAATGAACGAAAACCATTTTCTTGGGTTAATTCTGAAGGAAAAATAGCTGTTAAAAATTATCTAGCAACTATTGCATTCCTAAGCCACCAAACACTTTATTTGGAGTTTGGTGACTTAGATTAAATTTTTATTGTTCTGCAATGGTAGGCTCTGAAATCTTGATAAAAGGCTCAGATTCTTTTTCTTGAGTTTTGGGCTCTATTTTTCTCTTTCTACTTGCAGAAAGAGAAATGAGTATAGGATACGAAAATACAGCCAGCAAAATAATACCAGCACCTATATAAAAATTAGGAGACATTTGTTCCTTTTCTCCAAAAATAAGAAAAGCAAGTAAAATGCCATATACAGGCTCTAAGTTGACTGTAAGATTGACAGCAAATACAGAAAATTTCTTCATCAGTTTCACACCCATTGGATAAGCATAAACAGTACAAATCAAAGATAAGATACTAATCCAAAGCCACTCCATACCCATAGGTACAACGTCAAACGGTTCTGGGGCTGCAAGTTGATAAAAACCTAAAAAGATAGCTACTGAGGTAAATGCACCTACCATTTCATAAAAAGTAATGGTGAATTGGTCGTATTTTTTTACAAATTTAGAATTAAAAACGCTAAATAATGCTCCTGCCAATGCTGAAAGCATACCCAACAAAAAACCATTGGCATAATGAAACTCAGAGCTAAAAACCTGAAAAATACCTGCAAATGTGATAAGTCCCAAGACAATCTGGAACGTTCTAAATTTTCTTTTATAAAACAAAGGTTCAAGCAGACTTGTCCAAAGTGTAGTGGTCGCTAAACCTACTAAGCATACAGAAATATTTGAAACCCTTGAAGCTCCAAAAAATAAAAGCCAATGTATGGCGATAATGCCTCCAGTTCCAAGTATTTTTAGTAAATCTTTGGTTGGAACTTTAAAAGATTTTTTTATCCAAATAAACCAAACTCCTAGTGCAATGGATGTAATGAGAGTTCTATAAAAAACAAGAACCAAAGGATTAAGAGAAATCAATCTTTTATCGCCAAGTATTGCTGTAAATCCCCAAATCAGTACTATAAAATGTAAGAGGAAAAAATCTTTTAATGTAGGTTTTTGCATAGTCTTAGGCATGTGCCACTGCCTTGGGTGTTTTTTTTCTAAGTGTAAAATCTTTTAAAAATTCAAAAAATATAATTCTCTTGAGTTTATCATCTTGTAATACCATAATTCTGTACATAGCTATTCCAATGAGTGTGAAAACCACATTAGGCATCCAAACAGCTATCAGAATAGGCATTTTGCCACTATTGGCAATTGCTTTTGTAGCGATAATGTAAAAAAGCAAATATACAAAAGCAAGAACAAATCCCAAAGCAATTTGCCCTCCAATTCCTCTTCTGTTCTTTTTTGAAGCAACAATCACACCAAAAAATGTAAGAATAATCATCGCAAATGGATAAGTATAACGAGCATACTTTTCTGTAATATAAATATTCACGCCTTCGGCACCTCTTTGGCGTAACAAAGCAATGTAATTATCCAATTCTGGAAATGTTAGCTTCTCTTGAAATTGGTGTTTATCTTCAAAATCTTCAGGTTTGATATTGATAGAAGTATCCGTTCTTGTTTTCTTAAAAATTAACTCTTCTTGTGTACCTTTTATTTTACGAAGTACATACTGATCCATTTTCCATTTCCTTCTTGTACTATCCCAAAAAATAGCGGGAGCTTCAAGTTTTTCTACCAATTTATTATTTTCAAACCTTTCCATCGTAAAACGGTAGCCCACACGAGTATAACTCTGATAATCTTGCATATATGCGTATACATTAGGAGAAATACCTATGTGTAAATTTCTATGTAAACGATGTTCTTGTCCTTTGATGTGCATAATATCAAAATTGACCCTTACTTTATTAGCATCAGGAATAACCCAACCTGTTAAGTAAAATGTTATGATTCCTAGGAAAATAGAACCAATCAGGTAAGGGCGTAAAAAACGCATAAAAGTAATACCTGAACTAAGCATTGCTACAATTTCGGTACGAGCAGATAGTTGAGCTGTAACAAATACAGCAGCAATAAACACCAGTAAAGGACTCACCAAATTGATGAGATAAGGAATATAATTAAAATAAAATTGAGTGATGATTTCTTTCCATGTAGGTTTCATTTTTCTGAACGTATCAATCTTTTCAACCATATCAATGACCAAAATGATAAGAATGAAAATGAGTACAATAAAAAAAAATGCCTTGATAAATTTTTTAAAAATATATAAATCTAAAATTTTCATACAAATACAATAATGTGCCCAAAGAGAAATTTGGATAGCCTGATTTTTAGGTTGTAAAGCTACACTTTTTTAAGGATATTTTATTCAAAAACTCTGCCGAAAAAGTTATATGCCTATACTTTTTTTTAAGGCATATTTCTTTAAAAAAGTATAGAATATAAAAAGATTAAGATACTTTGTTTTTAAAAGTGGCACCTGTTTTTTTATAAAGCACCTTTATTTTTGAAATAAAGTTTTGTATTCAATAAGCTTTGCTTTGATTTATAAAGTATCTTTTACAAGGTATAAAAGTAGTTTTTTTTTGAAAAAATGCGTAAACTTTTAAATTTCAGAGTATTATTAAAGTGTTGATTATTAAAACTTTAATTTTTAAAGTGTAAAATTTTTGAAAAAAAAGTGTTTTTTTTTATAGGAATTTTCAAATAAATAATTAGTTTTGAAAAGTTAATCGTCATTATTCACTTAACCTCATTACCATTATGTCTAAATTCGCAAAAGTAAGAGATCTAGTAATGGGTCTTGAAGCAGACTTCGAGAAATTCTATGACAAAAACAATCAAGCTGCTGGTACTCGTGTACGCAAAGGCATGCAAGATTTAAAAGTACTTGCTCAAGAAATTCGTAAAGAAGTTCAAGACATGAAAAATAAGGCTGCTACTAAGAAGCCTGCTGCTAAAAAACCTGCTGCTAAGAAAGACGCAGGAAAAGCAAAGAAAAAATAACTAAAAGGAGCTGAAAAGCTCCTTTTTTTATACCTAAAATTAATGTATAAAAATTATACATGATAAAGAAGAGGATGTAAAGCCTCTTCTTTATTTTAATCCTAATATCTCGTTGGTTTTCATGACAGCAAGACTGTGATAACCTTTTTTTGCTTTGCCATAAATCTCTATGGCTATTTTTTTCATATCAGGGTATTTGGACATAGCAGTGTAGAGTGGAGTCAAAAACTTCCTTCTCCCTACATTCATTAAAAAATTTTCTAATGCTTTGTATGCAGGTTCATAGTGTTTGTGGATGCAATGTACATACCATGCTGCCTGTAGCTCCGAGTTACCAGACTCAGTAAAACCAAAAGCTTTATCAAGAATTTTCATATCTTCAATGGTCATTTCTTTGGGTAAATGACGTAAGAAATGGAGCCATTCGTGGCTACTCCAATTCTTCGTTTCTAAAGAGTCAGGTTTTTTATATTTTTTCCAATCTACAAGAGCTGAATCTACTTTCTCAAATAATACTGAACGGACTTTAGGGCAATTATCTGGGATACCTACTTCAAAAATCCAATCTTGCATCCTGATTTGTTTGGCTACATATTCATTATCTTTAATAACTTCTTTTTCAAAATATTTAACAAAATTGTCTGTATCCATAGATTGAAAAGAAAAGGTAGCAAAATAGTTCTTCACAAACTTATCAAATGCTTCTCGTCCAATTACTTCCTCAATTCTTCTCAAAAAGAAATATCCTTTTTCATAAGCAATTTCTGTTACTCCTTCATCAGGGTTGCGTTGACGTAAATCCAAATGGAGTTTGGTATCTTTGCTATTGGCTCCAATTTCTTCAACATCAGCCAATAAATCTTGATAACCTAACAATGCGAGCATTTCAGCATAATCTTTCCCATACAATTCTTCCATAATTCGGCGTTCAAAATAGACTGTAAAGCCTTCATTGAGCCAAAAATCGTTCCATGTGGCATTGGTTACTAAGTTTCCAGACCAAGAATGAGCCAATTCGTGAGCTACAAGACTTGTTAGGGATTTATCACCAGCAATGATAGTAGGTGTTGCAAATGTAAGTCTTGGGTTTTCCATACCTCCAAACGGGAAGCTAGGAGGTAATACAAGTAAATCGTAACGTTCCCATTCGTATTTGCCATAGATTTTTTCGGCTATATCCACCATTTTGCCCAATTCTTCAAATTCTTTCTTGGACTTTTCGAGCATCGAGGGTTCGGCATAAACGCCTGTTCTGGTATCTATTTCAGAAAACTCTACATTGCCAACAGCCAAAGCCACCAAATATGCAGGTATTTTCTGTTGCATCTCAAATTCATAAGTATTATTTGGTGAAAACTTGGTAGGATTCTTGGCTGACATGAGAGCCATCAGACTGTCGCTGGGTACTTGTATGCGAGCATTATATGAAAAACGAATACCTGGGCTATCTTGGCAAGGTATCCAGCTACGAGCCAAAATACATTGTGATTGACTAAAAAGGAAGGGATATTTTTTACCTGCTGTTTGTTCTGGGTCTAACCATTGCAGAGCAGGGGCATTAGGAGAAGTTTCGTACTCTATAACAACGGATTTTGTAGTAGGTTTTATTTTAATATGTAAAGATTGCCCCAAATGTACAACGGGTTTTTCTAGTTTAAATGTCGTTTCTTCATTTCCATCTAACCAAACTTGTTTAATTACTAATTTATCTGTATCTAAAACTAATTCATTGGTATTTTGATGTTGTTCAAAATGAATAGTTGCTTTACCTGATAGAATTTTTTTCTCAAAATCAATTTTTAAATCTAAATTAAGGTGATTCATCAAGGTTTTTTCTGGATTGGCAAAGGAATGAATATCTTTTTCGGTTATCATTTTTTGTTTGGGTTTAGAAAGTTCTTGGCAGGCAAATAAGCCCAATACTATACTAAAATAAAGAATGAGTTTCATGAGTAAAACATTTGACTCAAATATAACGAAAAGCAAGTGTATAAAAAGCACAAAGTTTTAGACTTTTTTCATGGTATATTGAGTATGTTTTTTAATTTTGCTACGCTTCAAAACTATTCTTCTCCATGCTATTCTCAGATTTACAAACCATTTTATCTTCTACTTCGTGGCAAACTGCTTCACAAAATGAAATAGAACAACTTGTTGTAGATAGTCGTAAGCTTTTTTTGCCTGAAACTTCTCTTTTTATAGCCATCAAGGGCAAAAACCATGATGGGCATGGCTTTATAGCAGAACTTTACGAAAAAGGTGTTAGAAATTTTATTGTTGAAAATGAAAAAGCAGTTGAGCCATTTCAGAAGGCTATCAATTATATAGTTGTTAAAAACGCAACCAAAGCACTTCAAAAGATTGCAACTTACCATCGAAATCAATTTGATATGCCTGTGATGGCTATTACAGGCAGTAATGGAAAAACAATCGTAAAAGAATGGCTCACACAACTTTTACATGATGATTTAAATATAGTCAAAAGTCCTAAAAGCTATAACTCCCAAATTGGTGTTCCGCTTTCGGTGTGGCAAATGAGAAAAGAACATGAACTCGCTATTTTTGAAGCAGGTATTTCGCAGGTTGGCGAGATGAAAAATTTACAGGAAATAATACAGCCAACAATAGGGGTTTTTATAAATTTAGGTACCTCACATGATGAGGGTTTTGATAATCGAGAAGAAAAGTTAGAAGAAAAACTACTATTATTTAAAAATTGTCCTATTCTTTATTTGTATGAAGGTATAGGAATAACTTATCCAAAAATTATAGAAAAATTTCAAAAGAAAAACCCTGATACAGAAATTATTACATGGGCATACAAGCTTTCAGATACTAAAAAAGCTGTTTCTTTTCTAAAAAGAGAGAATCATATTGAAATCAGATTAAATGCAAGTTTACTTACATTTCAGGATGAAGCTTATTTACAAAATTTGGCAGTTTGTTGTGCACTTTTGCAACATCAATTCAAAGTATCAGTACCTCAAATTACGCAACGAATAGCCCAACTCAAACCCATTTCGATGCGTTTGGAGCTAAAACAAGGCTTACATCAAACATACTTAATTGATGATTCGTACAACAACGATTTGGCTGGTTTGCAAATAGCACTTGACTTTTTAGCCAATCAGCAACAAAAACAGGCTAAAGTGGTTATTCTTTCAGATATTTTGGAAAGCGATTTGGGTGGTAAAAAGCTCTATGCACAGGTTGCTAATCTGCTTTTAGGCAAAAATATAGGTTTTTTTATAGGTATTGGAGAGAAAATATCTTCTCATAAAGATGCATTTAAAAATATTCCTCTAAAAGCTTTTTATAAAAATACAGAAGAATTCTTAGAAAAAGGTTTTTTTGAGCAATTAAAAAATTGTGTTGTTCTTGTAAAAGGAGCTAGAAAATTTCAGTTTGAAAAAATTATACAAAAACTTGAATACAAAGCTCATCGAACTGTTTTAGAAATCAATTTGGATGCTTTGGTTCACAACCTGAATTTTTATCGTAATCAGCTCAAACCTTCTACCAAAATTATGGCAATGGTAAAAGCTTTTGCATACGGAAGTGGAAGTGTAGAAATCGCTAATCTGTTGCAATTTCACAGAGTAAGTTATTTGGCTGTGGCATACACAGATGAGGGTGTAGAGCTTAGAAAAAATGGTATACATTTACCCATCATGGTGATGAATCCATCAGAAGAGTCATTTCCATTGCTTTCGGAATATAACTTAGAGCCAGAAGTGTATAGTTTTGAGATGCTTCAAAAATTGATAGATTTTTGTAAAAATGAAAACCTACAAGGCTTTAAAGTACATATCGAGTTTGATACAGGTATGAAAAGACTTGGATTTGAAGAAAAAAATATCAGTTCTTTGGTTGAAATTTTAAAACATAGCTCATCCTTAAAGGTAGCCTCTGTTTTGAGCCACTTGGCTGCTGCTGATGAACCCCAACATGATGAATTTTCTTTAAAACAGATTAAAAACTTTGAAAAAATAACTCAAAGCTTTGAAAAACAACTAAAATATAAGTTTTTAAAACATATACTTAATTCACCAGGGATTGTAAGGTTCCCTGAAAGCCAAATGGATATGGTTCGTTTGGGTATTGGTTTGTATGGAGTTGAGGCTGGAGGTAAATATCAAAAACAATTACAACCAATTAGCAGACTGAAAACAGTAATTTCCCAAATCAAACACATCAAAAATGGAGAAACAGTGGGTTATGGACGAAAAGGAGTTGCTAAAAAAACTATGTTAATAGGCATTATTGCAATTGGCTATGCAGATGGTTTCAGTAGGGCTTTTAGTCAAGGGGTGGGCAAAGTACGAGTACGAGATAAAATAGTACCTATTGTAGGGAATGTTTGTATGGATATGACTATGATTGACCTTACAGATATTCCTAATGTACAAGTAGGTGATGAAGTTGTTATTTTTGATGAACGCCTTTCTATCCAAACACTTGCTGATTCCATAGGGACAATTCCTTATGAAATACTCACCAATGTAAGTGAAAGAGTAAAAAGAGTTTTTTATAGTGAGTAAATTTAATCTAATTGAATGATTTCTTTTAACATATCAATTAATAAATCAAAATTAATGGGTTTTTCTACATAGGCATCAAAGCCCATTTTTTGAAATTGTTTTAGAGAATGGTTGAAGGGATTGCCTGTAATGGCAATAATAGGAATATTTGCTTTTTTCTCATGAGTTATACTTCTGATAGCTTTCACACAACTCTTGCCATTTGGCATAAGAATATTGGGATTCAACAAAATGATATCTACATCATTTTTCTCAATTGTTTCTAAGACTTGTTCTGCATTTTCAGCACTCAGTATTTTAAAACCATGAGGCTCTAATTTATTCTGAATGATATTTCGTATAAGAAAAAAATCCTCAGCAATCAAAACAACCTTATTTTCCATAAAACAAGATAAAGAGGATTAAAAGATGAGTTTTACCTGAATCAGGCATTACTCATTTTCTTGACTACATCAATTAATAAATCAAAATTAATGGGTTTGGGAATGTATGCATCAAATCCCATAGTTTTGAATTGCTCCAAAGTATAATTTGGGGCGTTCCCTGTGATTGCAATGATGGGTACTTTAGAGTGTTTTTCATCAGGCAAAGCTCTGATAGCTTTTGCACATTCCATGCCATTCATGATGGGCATGTTCAAATCAAGTAAAACTACATCCACATCTGTTTCGCTCATAATTTCTAATACTTTCTCACCATTTTTGGCAATCAGTATCTTAAAATTCTGAAATTCCAGAACCTTTTTAGCCATATTCTGGATTACAGAACTATCTTCTGCAATTAGTACTACTTTATCAGCCATCATGATATGTCAAAATTTAATTCAATTTTAATAAAAAAAAGCTTTTTTGTAAAGAAAAAATAATATTTTCATTTTTTCAATTTAGGCTTAATAATTGTTTATAACAAATCGTGAAAAAAATAAATCAAGAAACTTTAGAAAATTAAAAAGTTTCCGTAGTTTTGTAGAAGTTTTACCTTTAACCATCTTATATATCTTCTGCCTATGAAAAATGTTAAACAAACCGTAATAGATATTTTGAAAGAAAGATTGGGACTAAGTGAGTCAGTCATGACAATGGAAGCCAGTTTTATCAAAGACTTGGGTGTTGACTCTTTAGACTATATTGAGCTTATCATGGCTTTTGAACAAGCTTTCAACATAAGTATTCCTGATACAGATGCAGAAAAAATGCGTACAGTTGGCTCGGCTATTGATTACATAGAAGACAGAGTAGCTGCAGCACAAGACGAAAACGAAAAAGTTGCTTAAGACTTCAAAGGGGTAAAATTATTACCCCTGTCTTTCTGCTAAAAATTTTAATAAAAAATCGCTTTCAGGTTGTTGAGAGAGATTGAGGTAGGCTTTATTTAAAAGCTCTACAAATATTTCTTTTTCTTTTTGGGTAAAGCCTATAAACATTTCTGAATTGAGATTGTCAATTCCTTCATGTATATCTTTGATGTACTTATTACCCTTTTTACTTAATTCCAAAAAGTATGCTCTCTTATCCATAGGATTCATAACTCTTTGGATAAATCCTTTTTTTTCTAGATCATCAGCGATTCTTACAACAGAAGCTTTGTCTATTTTTAGTAAATCTGCCAGATTTTGTTGAGTCAGGCTTTCACTCTCATCAATTGCCCACAAAACCATAAAATATCGTTCTAATCCTGTAAAGTCTAAGTCATAGCTTAAAAGTCTCTGATAGAGTTTATCTAATAAATAAAAATATAAGCCTACTGCATCTGCATTGTGTGGATTCATATACCAAAATTTTATCAAATTTCTTATTTTAACTCTATTCAACAAAATTTTCCTGTAAATTTTCTTTACTAAAAAGGAAATACTTTTTCATAAGCTAAAGATATTTGTTCATAAGAACAACCAATTGTATGAGTAAAAAAATTGTTATGTTACTTATATAAAACTACTTATATGAAAAAAATATTGACTATTGGCTTTGATAGGTATGTTTGCTTGTCAGGAAGCTAAAAAAGATGACTCTAAAACAACACAAACAGAGCAAGTTGAGAAGTTTACCCCTGAAACATTCAGCGAGACAGATATACCAGAAAATATTAAAAAACAAGAAAAAGCTAAAATTATAGGTGGAGCTAAATGGAAGGATAAGCAAGGCAGTTTTTTGCTCATTCTTGTAGAAATACCTCTTTTTAAGAAACTGAGTAAAGAATCACCCAACGATTCCATAAACCAAGTAGAAGCTCAAGCTTATTTATTTAAAAACGGAATACAAATACAAAAATACTTGATAGTAGAATCTCATAAGGTATTTGATATAGATGCAAAGTTTATCAAAGAAGCTACTACGGTTGTGGATTCTGATAAAAATGATATAGGAGAGGCTACATTTTTGATAAAACATTATATGTATGCTGGTGCTGTAGTACCCAGCCAACTCAAACTTATTACATTTACAGATGAAAGTAAATATGAGATGGAGGGAACGATAAGCTCAAAAATTTTAAATTATAAAGGTAGTATAGATAAAAATAATTTTACCAATGCTCCAGCACCAATTTTGACACAAGCCAAACAAATATGGGAGAAATTTTGGGAAGAAAAACAGTAATAGTTATCTGAAATCTTAAAATAAATGAATGCTATGAAAGAATAATTAATTCTATTATTACTTTTCTACAAAAAGCCGTTGATAGTGAAATAGTAACTTAGATACTAAGCTAAGCATAATGAGTTGAAAATTAATATTTAAAGTTTTTATTTCTAATAAATATTTATAATTTTATATTATAAATCAAAAAAACTTTATTTGTATGAAAAAAATTATTGAAACGTCTGTATTGTTCATCTGTATTGCTCTGTTTTCATGCAAAAAGGATGTTAAGCCCAATAATAGTATTGTTCCTGAGAATCAGTACACCCCAAATGCAGCAAATTGGGAGACATTTGCCAAAAAACCTTTTGAGGGTGGTAATACATCTCATGATCCTGATGGAGTAAGTTATCTAAGTGCAGATTCTTGGGTAAAAGCTCAATGGGATGGCACTATTTATGATCCAACCAAGATGACTCCAGAGAAGTTCTATGACTGTATGTGTCCACATGTGGATCAAGTTAGGGGAATAAGAGAAGTCTTTTATAAACACAAACCTTTTGCTGATAATAAAAACCCTACCAAAGCAGAAATCGATGAGTGGCATAGAATAGCTATCAATCATGTTCGTGCATTGGTTGGTTATACAAGTGAAGACAGACAAGTAAAAAAAGATTATTGTTTATTTGCGAGAGCACATTGGGGTGATGAGCGTAAATTTACAACTATTTGGGATGCTAAATATCCAGGTACAGTAGGTTCTGCTGCTGGTCCTTGTCAAGGATCTGGTAATGCACATTGTGGAGCAAGTTTTATCCCTGATGCAACGGATCAGATACCTTATCTTCCTAAGGATCATGCTGCTTGTACTGCTGGGCCAGGTTCAGAAGGTGTTTTCTCAACGAAGTCAAATATTCCTTGGTCAGTAAAATGGTCGAGAGGTTTCTGTTCTACTTTAAAAGCAGAAGGATTTTGGGGTGGACATACTGGACCTTGGTTTCATAGAGAAAAATTTGGTCTTAGTTTTTGGGATGTTGATACTAAAAACAACAACAGTCAGACAGTGCTACGTGCCAAATGGGGAGGCGATGCAATGCCAAGTCTTTATTAAAAAAAGAAAGGTTGGAAAATTTCCAACCTTTTACATTTCTATTTTAGCACCTCTTCGAATAAGTTCAGTAATATCAACACGTACACCAATATATCTATAAGGTTTTTCATCATTGTCTAATATAGGGGCAATAGTGGCAATTACCCAATAAGGTGTACCATCTTTGGCTTTATTTTTTACAATTCCCTGAAAAATTTTTCCACTTTTAATAGTTTCCCACATTTCTTTGAATACAGATTTTGGCATATCAGGGTGTCTGACAATATTATGAGGTTTTCCTATCAGTTCTTCTTTGGTATATTTGGCTACACGACAAAAATTTTCATTGACAAAGGTAATAGTTCCGAATTGGTCGGTTTCTGAAACAATGGCAGCAGCATTGAGTACTTTGGTTCTTGCCTCTATTTCATTAGAAAGCTTGTCCATTTCAAGTTCTCTTTGAGCAATATCTTTATGAATAGTTTTAATAAGCATCTTCATTTTTTCTTCTATACTTAAAGCCACAGTTTCCACAGGACTTAAAAGAATAAGTCTATGAAGCTCACCTTCATAATTGATGCTTGTTAGAAGCATATTGGCAATAGCATTTTCTCCATTCAGTTTACGAACTACAACTGTTTTCTCTACATCTCCATTGTAAGTTACACTTGTTATGTCACTCAATAATTTTTGAAATAAATCACTGGAAGTACAGTTAAAGAGTTGCAAACTAGCAGGGTTGGCATAAATTATTTTATCTTGCTCATTTGTAATGAGTACAGGCTGATAAACTTGTTCAAAGAAAGTTTGTACAGGTTTTAGTGATGGAATAGTCATGATAGTAAGTGTATTTAGAACAAAAATCTCTAAAAACATATCCTAAGCCTATGACTTTCGTCATAAAGAAAAGTGAGATTGAATTACCACTTTTTAAACATGAAGAAGGTTGCTAAAACTATCAGACAAAAAGCTACAATGTAGTTCCAACGGATAGATTCTTTTAAATATAAAATAGAAAAACCTGCAAATACAACCAAACTGATGATTTCTTGCATGATTTTGAGTTGTGTAGCCGAAAATGTTTGATGACCTATTCGATTGGCGGGTACTTGTAAACAATATTCAAAAAAAGCAATTCCCCAACTCACAAGAATCACTTTCCAAATATGGACATCTTTGAATTTAAGATGTCCATACCATGCAAAAGTCATAAATAAATTGGAGAGTACAAGCAAAATAATAGTTCGCATGAATGCTTCATTAGTATTTCAAAACCCAAGCATCTACGCCAAAAGTTCCTTTTACTTCTTCTAACTTTGCCTCTGCTTGTTCTTTGGTACTAAATCCGCCTACAGCTACTCTATAAAGATTTTTATTATCGAAGGGAGGGACAACTTTCATGTTATCAAGACCTTTAGACTTCCCTTCATTTGCTTTTTTATAAGCATTTGCTTGACTGGCAAAGCCACCAATTACAATAAAATATTTACCTTCTTTTCCTGATACCAAAATACCATCACCTTTGGGAGTATCTACTGTTTTTTTCTCTTCAACTACTTTTTTATCTTCAGGTGTAGTATTATTTTCAACTACTTTTTTATCTTCAGGAGTAGTAGTATTGTTTTCTTCTACTTTTTTATCTTCAGGAGTAGTAGTAATATTGTTTTCTTCTACTTTTTTATCTTCGGGGAGAGTATTGTTATTTTCAACTGTTTTGTTTGTATCTTCTTTTTTCTCATTTTCTTTTTTAGAATTTCCTAACAAACTATGAAAAGGATTCAAACTACTATCTACAGCCACTACATAAATGACAGCAAGTACTACAAATGCAAGTGAGCCAATGGCTGCAATTGTTCCCCAAGTGCTTTTTGGCTCTTCAACTGGGGTTTTAGTATTGATAGCTTTTTTCTGAGTATTATTAGGGGTGTTATTTTTCTGCGTAAAATTACCTCTTTCTATGGGTTTGGCATAAATTTCAGGCAAACCAAAACTATCATTGAGCAAATTTATCTGTTTGTCTTGTTTAAATTCTAATTCGTCAGAAACTTGCAAAACCATATCACCCAATATATCTAAAGGAATACGCTTTTCAATACCCAAATTAACTTTTAAACTACTAACAAACTTCTGTACTTCTTCTTTAGCAGTATCAACAGGGATATTTTCTTTTTGAGCAATATAATTCTCCAAAAGAAAATTGCTCATTTTGAGTTTTGTATTGAAATTTATGTTTTTGCTGGGAGGCGTAAAAGCATGTGTAGCAGGATGAATTTCTGCACTATGATAAGAAGTCTGGAATGTACCTAAATCTTGCACAATTACCTCATCAGACTCTTGCAACAATTCTTTAATATATTGCGAAACCATAATTATTTTTGTTTTAATGTGCTATACTACAACTTTTTTAGAAAAAAAGCAAATTTATTCGTGGCTATCTCGTTGCCTGATAGCTTCAAAGGTAACAATGGCAGCCGTTACTGAAACATTCATGGAATCTATTTCGCCACCCATAGGAATAATGATATTTTGTGAGGCATTTTTTATCCAAAAATCTGTGAGTCCAGTGGCTTCTGTACCTAAAATAATAGCAGTAGGTTTTTTGTAATCTATTTGTGTATAAGGTTTGGA
The DNA here is from genome assembly GCA_001281695.1 of bacterium 336/3. Classification (NCBI taxonomy): domain Bacteria; kingdom Pseudomonadati; species bacterium 336/3. Next base: position 1,339,845 of record LJIE01000001.1, read on the forward strand.
AGCAGTAAGAGCAGTTGCAAGCATCTGAATGTTATTCTTTTTCAAAAATTCTAAGGCTTGTTCGTTGGTGCAAGCGACTACTTGTTTGGTAAAAACACAACCCAAACCCGAACGAATAGCATTGGGGTTGAAAATATCTGTTTGAGGATTACAAACCAAAATAGCATCTACACCAGCAGCATCAGCAGTACGCAAAATAGCTCCTAAGTTTCCTGGTTTTTCTACATTTTCAAGTACCAAAATAAGAGGAGATTTAGAAAGTTTGAGGGTGTCTAATGTTAAAAACTTGGGTTTAGCAAGAGCTACCACACCAAAAATATTTTCTCGATAGGCTATTTTTTCGAAAACTTGTTTGCTTACTTCAAAAATCTGTGTTTTTTGAAGATAATCTTTAAAAATCTTCTCAAAATCTCTTTCAGAAATCAAATCATAACAAAAAAAAAGGCTTTGAAAATCTACATGACCCTTGATAGCCAATTCAAGCTCTTTTGTGCCTTCAATAACAATCAGATTTTGAGATTTACGTTCTGAGGCTTTTTCCTCTAAACGTAAAATATTTTTGATTTTAGGATTTTGTAAGGATGTAATAATCTCGTAGGACATAACACTTAGGCTGATAAGACACAAAAATACAAAAAAGCAGGTATTTACACCTGCTTTTTGAAATCAATAAAAAATCTAGTCTTAATATACGTGCTGACCACCATTGATGGAGTAGTTAGCCCCTGTAATAAAGCTTGCTTTATCAGAAGCCAAGAATGAAACCAAATAAGCGATTTCTTCTGTTCCACCCAAACGACCCACAGGAATTTGAGCAATAATCTGATTACGAACGTCCTCTCTTACAGCCATTACCATATCTGTACCAATATAACCTGGCGAAATGGTATTTACTGTAATTCCTTTAGAAGCTACTTCCATAGCGAGTGTTTTCGTGAAACCATGCATACCAGCTTTAGCAGCCGAATAATTGGCTTGTCCGAATTGCCCTCTTTGTCCATTTACAGACGAAATATTGATGATACGTCCAAAATTTCTTTCACGCATACCATCTATTAGCTGACGAGTACAATTGAAAACGCTGTACAAATTGGTTTTTAAAACGGCATCCCAATCTTCATAGCTCATTTTATGAAAAGGTTTGTCTTTGGTAATACCTGCGTTGTTTACCAAAATATCAATAGGACCTACTTCAGCTTCAATTTTAGCAATCATTTCACCACAAGACACATAATCGCTGATATCAGCAGCATACAAATCAAATAAAAAGCCTTCAGCTTTCATTTTATCTGACCATTCTTTGGCCTTATCAGGGTTACGATAGTGAGCAACCACTCTATAACCATCTTGTTGAAGGCGTTGGCACATAGCTGTACCCAATCCACCAGTAGAACCCGTTACAAGGGCTACGCGTTTTCCATTTTTATCCATAATCTTAAAAGAGAGATTTGTAAAAGACCATTTGCTACAAAACTAATTTTTTTTTCTTAAAATAATAATTTTTTAAGATTTTTTTGCAGTTTTTTTAGAACTAGGTGTTATAACAATAAAAAAGCCTGTAAACAAGTTTGTTCACAGGCTTTTCATGAAAATATGTTATTTCTAAGCGTTTAACTTATTGATCCAGTTGAATCTATCAGAAGGGGAGAACTTCCAAGGAGCCATATTATTCTCTAAATTTCCGAACATAGCATTCCAAGAAGCAGGGGTATCAGCTTGCTCCATAGCAATGAAACGGCGAATATCCACGATAATGGAAAGAGGGTCAATGTTTACAGGGCAGGCATCTACACAAGCATTACAAGTGGTACAAGCCATAATTTCCTCTTTAGAAATATAATCTCCAAACAAAGATTTACCATCATTCAAAGCCTCTTCAGTGGTTTTGCCCTTAGCAATATGCTTTCCGACTTCTTCCAATCTATCACGAGTATCCATCATGATTTTACGAGGAGAAAGTTCTTTACCTGTCTGGTTTGCAGGGCATTGTGACGTACAACGACCACACTCCGTACACGAATACGCATCCATGAGTTGCTTCCAAGTCAAATCGTTTACATCTTTTGCACCAAAACGAGCAATGGGTGTTGCAGGTACATCATTGGCATTCATCAAACCCAAAGCAATTTTTACTTCATTGGTAACAGTAGGCATATTGACCATTTCGCCTTTGGGACGTAAATTCGAGAAATATGTATTGGGGAAAGCAAGCATGATATGCAAATGTTTTGAGTAGGTAACATATAACGCAAAACCCATAATACCGATGATATGAAGCCACCAAGCCACTCTTTCGATACTTACGAGTACGCCACTATCCATGCCTTCAAACATAGGAATTAAAAACTGACTGAATGCAAATCTGCCTACTTTTTCGTAATGCTCTACATTTCTATCCTGAAGAACAGCATCTGTAGCGTTCATAGTCAAGAATAAGGTCATCAAGACAATTTCATAGACAAGAATTAGGTTTGCATCTGTACGAGGCCACTTGGTCATTTCTTTTTGCCAGAAACGCTTGATTTTAAGCACATTTCTGCGAGCAAGGAAAGCCACACAAACAACAATTACACCTACTGCTAATCCTTCAAACACATTAATCAGGAAACTGTAAAAGCCTGCACCCAAAATAGGGGCAAACAAACGGTGCGTTCCTAAAATTCCATCCAAGACAATTTCGAGAAGTTCGATATTGACAATGATAAAACCAACATAAATCACAAAGTGCATCAAGCCGACAATTGGGCGTTGGAACATTTTGCCTTGTCCGAAGGCAACCAAAAGCATGGTTTTAAATCTTTCGCTGGGTTTGTCTTTTCTGCCAGCACTTTTGCCAAGTAAGATAGTTTTACGAATAATGCTGACTCTTTTATAGATGAGAAACGATGCAGCTCCTGCTAAAGCTATAAAAAGAAATTGAAGTATGTAACTCATAATGAGGTTGTTTATAAGTTTTTTAATAAAAAATTAATAAAAAAAGTAACTATTTATTTGCAAATATAAAAATCCTCTCTAATTTTGCATCACTTTTTACGGAAAATATGGTGCGGTAGCTCAGTAGGTAGAGCAAAGGACTGAAAATCCTTGTGTCGGCGGTTCGATCCCGCCCCACACCACCTCCTCAAAATAAGCCTTTCAGTAGCAATATTGGAAGGTTTTTTGTTTTATAGCCCAAATATAAAAATTAAATCTGAATTTAGAACTTCAACTTTTTGTAGTGAAAAAAGTTTTTTATTTTTGTAATTTAAGGAGCATTTTCGTCTTTGCGAGGCGAATATAATGAGCCGAAGCAATCTTGAAAAAATTTTTCATTCTTCTATTTTCCAGTTAAAATTTAAAGCTCCACATTTTGGGCAATTGATGTATTCTTCATCAAGCTTATCAAAACTACAACGATTACAATGCCCATAGATTTTATTGATATGGTTTGTAATATATTTTGCATGTGTAAGACTTACTTTGTAAGTATCTATGAGATACTTATCTGAATGAAGAAGAAGAGCAACAGCTATTAATTCTTTCAATTTTAATTTTTCTTCCTGCTTAAAATCTGGTATTTCAATTTCTTCTGTTGATAAACAATGTTTACATTTAACTTTCATTTTTTGTGTTATTTTGAATATTTTGAGGTTTTACCGTTTCAGGTGTTATTTATGTCAGGTGAATAACACCTGACATGGCGTAAAGTTGTTTTTTAATTTATGAGAAATCTATTTTTTGTGATTTTTGTTTGGTATAAACATCTATTATTTTTTGAGTATTATTGTAATCTATAAGATTCATTATTTCAATTCCTTTGTGTGTTTCTATATCATCAGATTGAAGTTTATTGATAGTTAATGTGTATGGTTTTATTTTTAAATCTTGATAAGCCTTGAGTTTATGATGCCCATCTAAAATGTATTGAGTATTAGAGTCTTTTATTTTAAGTAATACAGGAATAGGATAAATACCAGCCTTAATCTTTTTTTTGTAATGTTCTACAAATGCAGAATTAATATATGATTGAGTTGCTGAAAAGCAAACAGTCCTGCCATAAGATCCCTCAAATGGAGAAATAGATGTAATTTGAACTTGGAATTCTGATTTTTCATAACTCAATAGGTAGAGACCATTTGTAAGAAGTTGAGTAAGATGAGAAAATTGCTCAGATAGAGATAATTTTTTTTGGAGTATTCCATTAGAAACTATATTTTCATAAATATAGTTCTCTTGGAGAATCTCTTGTGTTATTTCTGTACTGATTTGGTATCTGAGAATAGTATTATAGTTTACAAAAAATATAGCAATTTTGGGTTTTTTCTTTATGTATAAATAGCTTTCCATAGCATTCCCCTTGATATGAATGTTGCCTTTTCCATTGCTAATTTCTATTATTTCATTCATATATAAGTCTTTTTTTACCGTTTCAGGTATTATCACCTGAAACTAGTTAGAGGGTAGAATCATCTTGCCATCTTGTATAAAATTCATTTTCATCTACATAATCAATATTATCAATTAAAATATCATTAACAAGATCATAAACTTTTGATGTGTGTGTAAATTCATAATCTAATTTCCATAATTTGAAATAATCATTCTCAGTTATATCTTCTTTTGTTTCACCTATTCCCAGTGGTGGTCTAAAAACTATACTTTCTTTAATTGTTTCTGCAAATACAGGAATTGTAATTACAGAAGGGAATAATTCATCATTGATCACTAATTTATTTAACTTATGATAAATCGTTTCCAATATCTTATCAAATATTTCAATTATTGGAAAACCATTTAGTTTATATATAATAATTACTGAGTTATAAAGTTCAATTTTAAATTCCCATATTTCAACACCATTATGTTTTTTACTAAAATTTTTAAAAATTTCAAAGAAAGGCTTAAATAAGTATTTATCTAAAAGTCCATCTGCAAATTTATCAATAACTTTTCCTCCTATATAACCTCCAATAATTGTAAGATAGGTTTGTAAATCGGTATTCAGAAAAAATTCTACTGCTAATTCATATGCATTGCCACCTCTTCCAATGGCAGGTTTTGGTTTAATAAAATGGTTATACTCTTTTGATAGATTTTCCTTGAATTCATCCATATACATAAAATCTTCAAAATCATAGTTTGAAGTAAATGCATCATATCTAATTTTTAGTATAGGCTTCTCCATTAATTCTTATAGTTAAATTTCTAATTATCTTTGCCTAAATCTACAAAACAAAAAGTTTCCACGCATCAGGGAATCCCTGATTTTGCATTGGTGTAATAAAATATTTTTTTTGAACGTTTTAAGAAATTAATTTTCTTGTTTTAAGGATATTATAAAATTATGCACTCAGAAAATAGATGTAATATTTGAGAGGTTTTTGCATAAAAATATAAAATTAAATGTTGCAACAAGAATATTTTACAGACTTATACAATGAAATAAAGCGAAAATCGTTGTGGGTCAAGATAGCAAAACCATTTTTTTATTTAGAGAAAAATAGCTACTTTGCGACTTCAAAAAACAAAACTTTATCTGTGAAAATTTATACAAAAACAGGCGATAAAGGTCAGACCTCACTTGTAAGCGGGAAGCGTGTAGATAAATTTCATCTACGCATAGAAAGTTATGGGACTGTGGACGAACTAAACTCGTATGTGGGTTTGTTAAGAGACCAAGAAGTCAATGAGGTAAGAAAAGATACACTCAAAGAAATACAAGACAGATTGTTTACCATAGGCTCATTACTTGCCTCAGAACCAGAGAATCAGAAGAAAAAAGTACCCGATTTATTTGATACAGATGTGGAGTTTTTGGAAAAAGAAATAGACAAAATGGACGAAGTGCTGCCTGCCATGCGTTTCTTCATTTTACCTGGGGGGCATCCTGCTATTTCTTTTGGGCATGTGGCTCGTACGGTTTGCCGAAGAGCCGAAAGACTTGTACTCAAACTATCTCAGCAAGAGGAAATTGTAGAAGGAGGGTTGATAGCTCGCTATCTCAACAGGCTTTCGGACTACCTGTTCGTATTGTGTAGAAAAATGCACCAAGAACTCAATATTGAGGAAATTCCTTGGAAACCAAGAATCTAATTTAAACCGGAGGTTGGACATAAACAAACACACCTAAAGACCTCCTTATCTAATAACTCTTTAAACCATAACAAAGATGATTGATACTTTCTTAATCGAAGTCGAAACAACTAAACAATCTCGTTTAGAGACAGTTGATTTCAACGACTTAGGCTTTGGTAGAATTTTTTCAGACCACATGTTGGTTGCTGATTATAAGGATGGACAGTGGGTGAGCTGTAAAGTGATGCCTTATGGCGATATGCAATTAAGTCCTGCTATGGCAGCTTTGCATTATGGACAAAGTATCTTTGAGGGTTTAAAAGCTCAATATACACAAGATGGCGACATATCCGTTTTCAGACCTTGGGAAAACCATAAAAGAATGCTAACCTCTGCTGAAAGAATGTGTATGCCTGCTATCCCTGAGGAAATTTTTATTGGTGGTATGAGACAACTTATTGAGTTGGATAAAGGCTGGATTCCTAAACAAGAAGGGGCGAGTTTATATATCAGACCTTTTATGTTTGCTTCTGAGCCATTTTTGGGTGTAAGACCTTCTCACGAGTATAAATTTATCATTTTTACTTGTCCTGTGGGTAATTATTATTCTGAGCCTGTAAAACTCAATATTCAAACACATTATTCTCGTGTGGCTCAAGGTGGAATTGGTTGTGCAAAAACGGCTGGTAACTATGCTGCTTCGTTGTACCCTGCTGTACAAGGACAAAAGACAGGTTATCACCAACAACTCTGGACAAATAGCGATACGCATGAATATATTGAGGAAGTAGGGACTATGAATATCATGATTAGAATGGGTAACAAAATTATTACGCCTACACTCGGCGATACCATTTTGAGAGGGATTACACGTGATAGCGTACTTACATTGGCTAAAGAGTGGGGTTATGATGTAGAAGAGCGTAAAGTGAAAGTTACTGAATTGGTAGAAGGTTTGAAAAATAATACAATAGACGAAGTATTTGGTCTGGGAACGGCTGCTGTAGTGGCTCATGTGAAGGCTATTCACCACGAAGGTGCTGATTATCACCTTCCTGCTCTTGAAAAAAGAGAGTTTGCCAATAAAGTATTGGATACACTTACCAAACTCAAATACGGACAAATTGAAGATAAATACAATTGGTTAATGAGAATTTAATCAAGATTTTACTCATAAAAAAAGATGTAAAACACTAATAGCAAGTGTTTTACATCTTTTTTGTTGTAGAATAACGAAGTTTTTATAAATTTGTCATAAACTTAATCTCAAAATTATGCATAAATATATCGTATTAGCTTTGTTTTTATTTTTAGTGTCTTCTTGTGAACTTTTACAAGGTAAAAAAAGGTTAATTCAGAAGAAGTGGCAAGTAGAAAATGCTGAAATCCCAGGTGGCGAAATAGCAGGGAGTTTCTTGAAAGAACTCATACCAGGGGCATCATTGCTAGATAAAGTAGGAGCTTTTGATATAGCCAAAGATTTTGTACTCAAAGAAGCTCAAAATAAGCTTTTGAAGGCTAATTTTGATTTCCAGAAAGATGGGACACTTCAATTTTCGGTAGCAGGGCAAAGTGTAGATGCAGCTAAGTGGCGTTATGATAGTGATAAAAATCAGTTGATTTTAAATATTAAAGATGTAGATTTACCTCTGAATATCGAAAAAATAGAAAAAGAACAAATGATATTGGTGTATGAGTTTAAAGGACAAAAAATGAAACTCCAATTTAAACCCATGCTATAAAGCATAATAAAAAAGTTTCTTATGAAAAAATTGATTGTTTTAGCACTTATCTTTTTACCTAATCTCATACAAGCTCAATGTGTGATGTGTAAATCTGTATCAGAAAGCTCTGGACAAGGAAATGGGATCAATAGTGCAATCTTATACATGGCTTTTTTCCCTTATTTGTTGCTTTCTGCTTTGGGTTATGTTTGGTATAAGAACTATAAGAAAAACAAAGATGCAAAAAAGAACAAAACTGCAAGCCATCATAGCTTGTAAATGTCCCCAGTGTAGAGAAGGCGATTTATTTGAGAAAGGCTTTGGATTTCCTAAAGCTAGAGAAAAATGCCCTGTATGTAATGTACGCTACGAAAAAGAACCTGATTTTTTTCAAGGTGCAATGTATATAGGTTATGCTTTCTCTGTAGCTTTATTTATTGTAGTAGGTTTTACAACTTTCTATCTATTCAACGACCCTGAACCTTGGGTATATGCCGTTATTATTATACCCTTAGTAATTATACTTGCTCCTTTTAATTTACGCTATTCCAAATCTATGTTTATTCATGTATTTGGAGATTTTGAATACAAACCTGAAAGAATTGCTCATAAAAAAGGCTAAACATTTATGTTTAGCCTTTTATTTTTATAAAGAATCTTAATCTTTAAATGCTTTATCAAAAACTTGTGTAAGCGAATAATCCTCCATTTCTTCAAGAGTAAGAGTATCAACAATATCAAGAGCAGCACCTGCTTTTGTCAAATCATCATCCAAGGTTTTCAAAAACTCTGAAGCAGCAGGGTCTGTACCTACTTGGATAAACGAAATAGCAAGTTCTGAACGGTCTTTAATTTTATGAGACATTCTGGCAATACTTTGAGAAACACTTTCTCTATTATCAGGTTCACCATCTGTAACTACCAATACTAATTCGGGCACATTGACACCACTAGCTTTTCTTTGTGCAATGAACTCGAATGCATCTTCTAATACATCACCTAGTTCAGTTCCTCCACCAGGTTCATTTTCTTCGTATATTTCTGTTACTTTAGGAGCGGTTACTTTTTCATAACGTTTAAATCTACCTGCAAACATATATAGAGTCATCCCTTCTGTATCCTTCTGTTCAGCTTTGTAAGCCAAAGCAGTGATGGCTTCTTTACAAGCTTCCCAACGAGAACGTCCATTTTTCTGGTCTCTGATTGTCATTGAGCCACTTTTATCCAAAATCAGTGTACACTTCATAATTTAGTTACGTATGTTTTAGCAAAATTAAATGCTATTTTAGATAAAACAATTAAAAACACAAAGAAAATAGCCTTTTTTTTCTTAAAAACTACTTTCAAAATTAAAGAACAAACCAAATTGCCCCAATTTGTTGTAGGTTAAGTCTATTTGAAACACACTATTATAATAAGTTACAAAATCAGCACCAACACCTGTACCCCAAAGTAGTTGATTAGCAAGGGGATTTCTTTCTTTAGAAAAAACATTATCCGAAGCATAACCCATATCGGCATAAATTTTAGGATAAATAGCCAAAGGAATAGTTTTAAACTGTTTTAAGGGCATAAAACGTACATTCTTAATAATATTGACCAATTGATATTTGAGTGTAGATTTAGCCATTAAATAATGTTGTCCGTCCACTACATACAACTGAAACCCTCTGACTAAATCATTGCCGTAGCCCATGGCAGAGGCATAAGAGTAGGGTTGCCCTTGATGATACAAGAGTCTGCCTCCCAGAGCAAAACTACTATAAAATTTTTGAGAAAGAGGCTTATGATACTGATAAGCAGCTTTTAGGAACCATAAATCCAAATCATCAGCTTTGAAAATACCATGTTTTTCAAAACGAGCAAATATTCGTTTGCCTTTGAGTGGATAACTTGCAAAATCTCGATTATCATATATATAATCATATCCCAACATCCAAAATTGCTGAAATGGATTGTTATTCAAATGATAATTAGGATTTAAAATAGCAATAGTATCATAAATTCGGTTTTTCATAAACCGAATATCTATATTCTGAAAAGTATAAAATCCTGTTCGTTTACGAAGCCTAATTTCAGCATTGTATCGCTCTTTGAGTAGGTTTTCAGACCTTAAAAAAAGAAGTTTGTTGTTTTCTGTCTGGAAAGCTAAATTTTTGTACTGATGATACGAAAAATACAAGGTAAGCCCATATTGTTGTTTTTTATCCAAATAAGGAATTTTATAAGATAGCCTAAATCTGCCTATAAAACCACTCTGAGCATTGAATTCTAAAGCCTCATTACGTCCTCGTACATTTTTTAAAACAAGCAATGCCCCATAATTTGTTCTTGTCAAATCTCGTTTTCTATCGTACCACCATTCATTGAAATTACGGTCTGCAAGTTCAAAAATAGGAGCAGCAAAAAAATAGAAACGTTCTTTGAACAAAATGCGTAAATCAGAAACCAAAGAGTCTTTTTCTATCCATTGGGGTTCAACAGCTATAAAAAGATTAATGTTGAACAGACGATTCTGAATGTTCTCTAAAATTAATTTTTGTTTGTGCTTGGGAATAGTATCGCCTTCTTGAATATCAATTTCCCTGAAAATAATGCTTGGGCGTGTTTTTTTATTGCCTTCCAACACAATTTTGCCAACAATTATATATTGCGTTGAATCTTGAGCGAGACTCAAGAAATGTTGTAAAAAGAAACAAACAAAAATATAAATACGCAAAACAGCCAACACAATCTATCCTTTTTTGAACCAAATTAATAAAAAAACCTTTAAAAAGCTATTTTAAGGCTTTTTTATTTTTTTATAAAAATTTTCAAACAATTTGTTTTTTTGTTTGAAAATTTTAATTTAACTTTGTAGTATCAAAATGAAAAACATGGAAGAAACGAAAATATCTAAAAGTGAATTAAAACTAAAAGCTATTTTAAAAGCAGCCAAAGACTGTTTTGCTCGTTATGGTTACGAAAAAACTACTTTGGACGATATTGGAAAAATAGCAAGACTCAACAAGGCTTCGTTGTATTATTATTTCAAAAACAAAGAAGATATTTTTATTCAGGTGGTGTTATCAGAAGCCAAAGATTTTATAGAAAAGCTACAAAACTCAGCATTACAAGCAGAAAGCATAGAAGAAAAAATAGTTACTTATTTAATTGCTCGAATGCGATATTATAGAGATGTCTTGAATCTTCATCAGTTGTCAGTAACGATTGTTCAGGAAATACAACCCAAGTTTGACGAAGTTTATCAGAGTGTTAAAAATGAAGAAATTGCTTATTTGGAAAGTATTTTAAAGCAGGGAATTAAGCAAAAAGTATTTGAATTGCATAACTCATTACAAATTGCAGAGGTACTCATTACCATTGCCGATGCTCTCAAACATGAAGCGACATTTCGTTCCAATACATTTGATATGGCATCTGTGGATTATTCGAAAGCAGAAAAAAAGATAGAAATGATTACCAAACTGATTTTGAAAGGTCTTAATTCCTAAAAACAATGGCAAGTTACCATACATCTATAGAAATTGATGCTCCTTTGGAGCGAGTTTGGGCAGAGCTGATGAACATTGAAAGCTATCCAACATGGAATCCGTTGGTAAAAACAATTCAAGGGGATTTGAAAGAGGGTAACGAAATCAAAATTTATATCATTCCTCTCAAATCTAATTTTAAAGCAAAACTAACAGTCTTTCAGCCTCAAAAAGAAATGACATGGTTGGGAGCTTTGGGAGCAAGCTGGATAGTTTGTGGAGAGCATTATTACAGACTCGAACCAAAAGGAAATAAGACTCTTTTATTACATGGAGAGGAATTTAAAGGTGTTTTATCCTATTTCATACCTCCCTTTATCACCAATATGATGAAGAAAACTTTTGAAAAACATAATCAGATATTAAAACAACGAATTGAAAATGGAAAATAAGGTTTTGTTGTATGGAGCAACAGGTTATACAGCCCAGTTGGTAATCGAAGAAATGCTAAAAAAAGGCATCAAACCAATATTAGCAGGAAGAAGTAAATCTGTGGAGGCGATTGGGAAAAAGTACAGTTTACAAACCAGAATTTTTGATTTAGAAAACTCAGAAAATATTCAAAAAAATATAACTGATATAATGCTTGTGGTCAATTTGGCAGGACCCTTTCAGCTTACAGCCCAAAAATTGATTCAGGCATGCCTCAGTACCAACACCCATTATACAGACATTGCGGGAGAAGTAAAAGATTTTGAAAAAGTATATAGCTTTGACAAACCAGCCCAAGAAGCAGAAATTATGCTGATGGCAGGTATAGGGTTTGGTGTAGTACCAACTGATGTGGCTTCATATATTGCCAAACAAAATTTGCCAGACGCTCATGAGCTTACCATTGCATTTGCTACACAAGGAGGCGTTTCGCAAGGGACACTCAAAACTGTTCTCAAAGACATGAATGAGGTAGGTGTGAAACGTATAGATGGCAAACTAACTTCTTGTAAACCAGCAGAAAGTAATTTTTCTTTTGCTTTGGGAGGTAAAAAACATGCATGTGTAAGCAATCCTTGGAGAGCAGATGTATTTTCGGCATATTATACCACTCAAATACCCAATATCAAGGCATATTCGGCATTTCCTGCACCATTGGTATTTATGATGAGAAATAAGTGGCTTTTTGGAAAATTTACAAAAAGTACACTTCTACAAAAACTCATAGCCAAAGCTCCTCAAGGTCCTACAGAAAAAGAACTGAAAGAAGGAAAAACATGGGTATATGTGGAGGCTCAAAATAAAAAAGGGAAAAAAGTTACAGTAAGTATAGAAGGGCAAGAAGCCTATATGTTTACAGCCCAAACAGTTACTCAAATTGCAAAATATATCTTAGAAAATCATTGGCAGGCGGGTTTCCAAACGCCAGCGAAAATGTATGGAACAAAAATTTTAGAAAACTTGAATGTGCAAATAAAAACAACCTTATAATGATTAAGAAAATATTAATAGTAGCTTTTATCTATTCCTTCTTCACGCTGAATGCTCAAAATACATCAATTATGAAATATCAAAAAATAAAAGGAGATTTTTATAAAGAATCTGATTATAAAAAGCTAATAGAAAGGCTGGATAATATTACTCCCAATTCACAAAGGAAATGGGGAACAATGACAGTTTCTCAGATGCTACATCATTTGAATTTAGCAATTGGAAGTGGACTGGGATATTATACACTACCTGATAACAGCAGTTTTATGAGTAGAGGTTTTAATCAGTTTTTGATTTTAAACGTTTTGAAAAAATTTCCGACCAATACAAAAACAGCTAAACCTTTAAAAGTTACAGAAAACTTTGATTTTGAAACAGAAAAACAAAAGCTAAAAGAAATATTAGAAAAAGCTTATGCTACAAAATCTGATAATGATTGGGGAAGGCATACTTATTTTGGCGAAATGACAAGAAAAGCTTGGGGGAAGTTAATCATGATACACTGCAATCACCACTTTCAACAATTTGGTAATTAAGGAGTTGTATTATTGTGTCTAAATGGTTAGCTTAGAGAAAATATCTGTAAGTACCCTTAAAAACTATGCAATATGGAACAGAAAATGCAAACTTACTTTGTAGCTGAAAAAGCTGAATCAGTGATTTTTATGCTGGTGGGTATCATCGCCATTATAGGAGCTTTGATAGGGATTTTTTATCTTAAAAAACCTATGTGGAATGGTATGGCGATACCTCTAATACTGGTTGCCTTTATTCAAATTACAGTAGGAGCGACAGTTTATTTTCGTACAGATAAGCAACTCAAAAATCTTATAGAAGCATACAAAAAAGAACCTAAAAAATATGTAAAAGAAGAACTTGAAAGAATGATAGTAGTAAACAAGAACTTTGATATTTATAAATATGTAGAAATTGCTCTGCTTGTAATAGGTTTAGCTCTTATTGTAGTAGAGATGTTTTGGATGAAAGATAAGCCTTTTTGGTTGGGGATAGGAATAGGGCTGGCTCTACAAAGTAGTATTATGTTGGGGGCTGATTTTTTTGCAGAAAGTAGAGCTGATGTATATACGGCACAACTCATGGAGTTAGAAAAAAACCTTCAATTTCAATAAAATTCATTAAAAAATATAAATTTTGCAATCATGGCACAAAAAAATGTATTAATTACAGGAGCAAGTAGCGGAATAGGCTACGAATTAGCCAAAATATTTTCTCAAAACCAATATAATTTGGTTTTGGTAGCTCGTAATGAAAATAAACTTATTGAACTCAAAAAAGAATTAGAAGCAAAATATAACAACAAAGTTTGGGTTATAGGGAAAGATTTATCACGCCCTGAAGCTCCCAAAGAAGTATATGACTGGACTCAAAGCCAAGATATTGAAATTCATGAACTTGTAAACAACGCTGGCTTTGGCGATTTTGGTAAATTCCATGAAGCAAAATGGCAAAAACAACAAGAAATGTTACAACTCAATATCCATGCCCTTACTGAGCTTACACACTCATATTTGCCCAATATGGTGGCTAAAAAATATGGTAGAATTTTAAATGTTGCTTCTACGGCTGCTTTCCAGCCTGGACCTTTGATGGCTGTTTATTATGCAACGAAAGCGTATGTATTGCATTTTTCGGAAGGAATTGCCAACGAATTGCAGGGAACAGGCGTAACAGTGACAGCTCTTTGCCCAGGGGCTACCGAATCGGGCTTCCAAGCAGCTGCAGCTATGGAGGAATCGAAGCTTGTAAAAGGTAAAAAACTACCAACTTCTTACGATGTAGCTTTGTATGGATACAAAGAAATGCAAAAAGGTACAGTAGTGGCTATTCATGGCATGATGAACTACTTGCTTGCAAACTCTGTACGTTTTACGCCTCGTGCTTTGGTGCGTGGTTTGGTAAGAAGTATGCAAGAGAAATCGAAATAAAAATATCTCATATTCATATCTTTTTTTTATAATTGTTCCGATATATTGAACTTATGGAACAAATTGATACGAAAGGAGAAAACTCTCTACCCTTAATCTATCCAACACTTATCAAAAGATTTCAATCTTTGATGATAGACCAATTTTTTATTGTTGCGTGCTTGTTTTTATTGAGTCAATTATTTGCCAATACAAATGAAGAAGAAATGGGATGGATAAAAGGGATTTTGTGGGTGTCATTATTTTTTGTTTATGAACCACTATGTATGGTGCTTGGGTGTACTCTTGGAAATTATATAGTAGGAATACGAGTGAGGAAAATTAAGAACCCAACAGAAAGAATTAATATACTGCAATCTTATATACGATTTGTTTCAAAAATACTACTTGGAACGGTCTCTTTTTTCACTGTTACAGCAGATAAACAAAAAAGAGCCATCCATGATATGATAGTGGACTCTGTAGTGATTTATAATCCTAAAAATAAATGAAAAAGCCCTTAAATTTTTAAGGGCTTTTCTGTTGCAAAATCAGTTTGTTCTATGATTCTTGTCATGGGCGAACTGATTTTTTTTCTGCTAATTTGTATTAGCATAGAAAGCGAAAATCATCATAACAATAAACTTTTCTAATCAAAACTTAGGTGTAAAACTAATGGTAAACGAGGTTGGCTTTGCTATCCTCGTTTCTGATTTTTATGAGCAAAATCAGTTTTTTATGCCTACCAAACTCATTCAAATGTTGCAGAGAGCTATGTAGTTTTGAAACCATGAATTACTACGATTATGACAGTCAAAGAACTATTTTATACAAAAGAACAAGGCATAGATAACCTCATACTACTATTTTTCTATAAAGGGAAAACAGATAAAGGCTTATGGGGACGTATGGAAGAGATTTTTGGAAATGAAAACAATCTCCATTTGTTCTCTGTGGATATAGATATGCACCCTGAATTGGCTAAAAGTTTTTCCGTTCAACTTACTCCAAAGTTACTTGTCATACACAATGGTAAAGAGGTGGCTCGCTATAAACCTACGGATATTACAGAAGAAGCTCTTCAAAAAATATCTTTGGAAATTAAAGAAAATTACCTTTTAGATAAATAGCTATGGCAATCAATCATACACATACTGAAGAAAAAACAACTTGTTATCATTGTGGAGATACTTGCAAAGAGGTGATTTCATACCATGAGAAACAATTCTGTTGTACAGGATGCCAAAATGTATATGCCATTCTTCAAGAAAACAATCTTTGTGAATATTATAATTTGAATGATTTAGCTGGTAATTCTGTGAAAAATGCAGTCAGGGCTGAAAAATTTGAGTACCTCAACCTACCCGAAGTAAAAAGTAAGATTATAGATTTTTCTGATGGTAAAATTGCCAAAGTTACATTGTATTTGCCTCAAATTCATTGTAGTTCTTGCATTTGGCTCTTAGAAAATTTACATAAACTCAATAGTGGTGTAAGACAGTCGAGAGTAGATTTCTTAAAAAAGAAAGTGTCTATTACTTACTCAGAAGAGCAAACAGACTTGCAAGCACTTGCCACATTGCTTTCTCAAATTGGCTACGAACCCCATATTACACTCAATGATACAGAAGAAAAAGACCAAGAATACAAGCATTTGAGCAAGAATCAACGAAAAATAATTGCTAAAATCGCTGTAGCTGGTTTTTCTTTTGGAAATATTATGCTCATTAGCTTTCCTGAATACTTCGGATTTGATAGTCATTCTGAAGGTTCATTCAAGCATTTTTTTCAGTATGTAAATTTTGCTTTGGTATTGCCTTCGTTCTTTTTTGGAGGTTGGGATTACCTGACATCAGCATATAGAAACTTGAAAAAAGGCGTATTGAACATAGACTTTCCTTTGGCTTTGGGGCTTATTGTGCTATTTATCAGAAGTTTATTTGAAATTATAACAGAAGTAGGAGCAGGCTATACCGATACACTGGCAGGGCTGATATTTTTCTTGCTTTTGGGTAAATGGTTTCAACAAAAAACTTATGATGTTCTTCGTTACAATCGAGATTTCAAATCTTATTTTCCTGTGGCTGTGGCAGTCAAAAATGAAGAAAATCAGGAAGTTCAGAAGCCTATCAATCAGCTAAAAGTTGGGAATCGTATCGTAATTCGTAACCAAGAGCTTATTCCAGCAGATGCTATTTTACTCAAAGGCGAAGCCAATATTGATTATAGTTTTGTAACTGGTGAGGCTATGCCCACTGAAAAAGTACTGGGAGAAATGATTTATGCAGGTGGTAGACAAATAGGAGCGACTTTAGAACTCGAAGTGATGAAGTCTGTCTCTCAAAGCTACCTAACAGAACTTTGGAATAAGGAAGATTTTCAGAAAAAACATTATACACAAGAAACAACGCTACAATTACAGTCTTTTTTAAGCAAATATTTTACTTATGGATTGCTTATAGTGGCTTTTTCGGCATTGAGTTTTTGGCTTGTCAAAAGTGATTTACCTAGAGCTATCAATGCGTTTACAGCAGTTTTAATAATTGCCTGTCCTTGTGCATTGGCTCTTTCAAGTCCGTTTGCTTTAGGAACAGCCATGAGAATATTGGGTAAATGGAAATTGTACTTAAAAAACGTATCTGTCATTGAAAATTTGGCAAAAGTACAAACCATCATTTTTGATAAAACAGGTACAATTACAGAGAGAGAAAGTTCACAAGTAGAGTTTATAAACCAAACAGAAAACCTAAACCCTGAAGAAATACAAATGATAGGGAATTTGGTAAGAAACTCTACCCACCCTTTATCTCAGCATATTTATCATCATTTAAGCCAAAAGGAAAAAGTACAAGAAATTCCTTTAGAAAGTTTTAAAGAAATCATAGGAAGGGGCTTAGAAGCAAAAATTTCAAATAAATCTGTAAAAATAGGCTCTTCGCAATATGTGGGTGTACCCAAAGATAGTAATGATTATACCACCAAAGTATTTGTAGAAATAGATGGGACATTGAAAGGATATTTCTTATTCCATAATACATACAGAAAAGGATTGGAAAATCTGACAAGTAGTTTATTGAATCAAGGATATGACTTGCATTTGCTTTCTGGAGATAACAAAGGTGAAGCTACTTATTTAGAACATTATTTTTTACGTCCCGAAAAACTGCATTTTAATCAATCACCACAAGATAAATGGGCTTTTGTGAATGCTTTGCAACAAAATAAGCAATCTGTTTTGATGTTAGGTGATGGTTTGAATGATGCTGGAGCTTTACAAAAAGCAGATGTAGGAATAGCTGTAACAGATAACATAGCTTATTTCACGCCTGCTTCAGATGCCATTTTGGATGCTAAAAATCTGTCTTATTTGAGTGGATTCACAGCATTTGCCAAAAAAACGATGCAAGTAATCAAATGGAGTTTTGTAATATCTCTGATTTACAACATCATTGGGTTGTTTTTTGCAGTGCAGGGGACACTTTCTCCTTTGATTGCAGCCATTCTGATGCCCATTAGCTCTATTACAGTTGTAGCATTTACCACCCTTTCAGTAAGCAATTTTGAGAAGGTGATTAAAAATATACGCAGTACAAAATGATTTTTTATATCCACCTAAAAATAGAAAAATATGGTTGTGATTTATGTTTTACTCGGAATAAGTGTACTGATGGCAAGTATTTTCTTGCTTGTGTTCTTATGGAATTTACGCAGTGGGCAATACGAAGACGATTATACGCCTGCTATCCGAATGTTATTTGATGATACAGTGCCTGCACAAAGCATCAAGACTCCTCAACAAGACAATCAAACTAATCAATAATTTTAATTGTATAACTTATGTCTATTCAAACTATTCAAAACTCACACCAGACTTCTCATGGCGTAGTCGAGAAATTCAGTTATGATAATGCAATCGTAAGGAATTTTGGGATTGCTTCCATTGTATTTGGTTTAGTTGGTATGTTGGTCGGGATTTTGATAGCCTTCCAACTGGTTTTTCCTGAGTTAAATCTCGGATTACCCTATACTACATTTGGGCGTATTCGTCCATTGCATACCAATGCCGTTATTTTTGCATTTGTAGGTAATGCTATTTTTATGGCAATTTATCATTCTATGCAACGATTGCTCAAAACAAGAATGTTTAGTGATGTACTAAGCAAAATTCACTTTTGGGGATGGCAATTAATTATTCTTTCGGCAGCTATTACACTACCTTTGGGAATTACAAGTTCCAAAGAATATGCAGAATTGGAGTGGCCTATTGATATAGCCATTACCCTGATTTGGGTTGTATTTGGTATCAATATGTTCGGAACGCTTCTTAAACGCAGAGAAAAGCATGTCTATGCAGCTATCTGGTTTTATATTGCTACATGGGTAACCATTGCAATCCTACACATTGTAAACTCCTTTGAGATACCTGTAACACTCACCAAAAGTTATTCTGTATATGCTGGTGTACAAGATGCTTTGGTACAATGGTGGTATGGACACAATGCAGTAGCATTTTTCTTGACAACGCCATTCTTAGGAATGATGTATTATTACTTGCCCAAAATGGCAAATAGACCTGTTTATTCTTACAAACTTTCTATTCTGCATTTTTGGACGTTGATATTCATTTATATCTGGGCTGGTCCTCACCACTTGTTATATTCTTCTACTCCTAACTGGGTACAATCTTTGGGTGTAGTATTTTCAATCATGCTGATTGCTCCTTCTTGGGGTGGTGGTATCAATGCCTTGCTTACACTTCGTGGAGCATGGGATAAAGTGAGAGATGATGGGGTTTTAAAAATGATGATTGTAGCCATTACAGCATATATGATGGCAACATTTGAAGGTCCTATGCTTTCACTCAAAAATGTAAATGCTATTGCTCACTTTACTGACTGGATTGTAGCTCACGTACACGTAGGAGCTTTAGGCTGGAATGGTATGATGACTTTTGCAGTTTTATACTACATCTTCCCTAAAATTTGGAATACGGAGCTATATTCTAAAAAGATGGTCAATACACACTTTTGGTTAGGTACACTAGGCATTGTGTTTTATGCTGTGCCTATGTATGTATCTGGTTTTGTACAAGGTCTGATGTGGAAAGAATTTACTGAGGAAGGCATTTTACGTTATGGCAATTTCTTAGATACTGTTACCAAGATTATTCCTATGTATGCAATGCGTGGAGTAGGAGGGCTTTTATACTATGCTGGTGTAATAGTGATGGTGTATAACCTTTGGAAAACTGCTTTGAAAGGAAAATTTATGGCAAATGAGAATGCAGAAGCAGTTTCTTTCCGCTCTCAACCCATTGGTGAACTTCATGGATGGCATAAAGTATTTGAAACAAAACCTTTATTGATGCTTGTGGGGTCTTTGATAGTGGTTTCTATTGGTGGTTTGGTACAGATGATACCTACTTTTGTAATAAAAGAAAATATCCCCACCATTGCCAGCGTGAAGCCCTATACACCTCTTGAGCTTGAAGGTAGAGATTTATACATCAGAGAAGGTTGTAATGCTTGCCATACACAATTAATACGCCCATTCCGTTCGGAAGTAGAAAGATACGACCCCAATGGTGGACAATACTCCAAATCTGGTGAGTATGTATATGATTTCCCATTCTTGTGGGGTTCTAAACGTACGGGACCTGATTTGATGAGAATAGGTAAAAAATATCCTGATTCATGGCACTATGATCACATGTTGAATCCTCAAATTATTTCAACAGGCTCAATTATGCCTCCATATCCTTGGTTGGCAAAAAATGACTTAGATGCTTCTCATATTGAAGATAAACTCAAAGTGATGAAAATATTAGGCGTTCCATATTCTGATGAAGACGTTAAGAATGCTAAAAAAAGCATGGATGAGCAAGCAACTGCTATTGTTGAATCTTTGAAAAAAGATAAAGTGAAAACTGATAAAAATAAAGAAATCATAGCCTTGATTGCATATCTGCAAAGGATGGGAACTGATATTAAAGCAGAAAAACCTCAAACAGCACAAAAATAATAGAAACAGGAAACAAGAAGAAATATATAAAATTAGAGCCTTATATCCTGTTTCTTGTTCCCTGAATCCAAATATTTACTATCAAAATCATACTATTATGAGACAATTTTTAAATGGAGTAGAAGGAGTTGATACTTACTTGATAATCTCCTTACTGATATTTTTTACATTCTTTGTGGGTATGCTTATATGGCTTGTAAGGGCTAACAAAACTTACATTCAGGAGGCAAAAAATATACCTTTTAACGATGAACCTCTAAATCAGCAAAATTTATGAAAAAAAAATTAGCAAGCCTGATGCTACTCATAGGAATGAGTACATCACTATCTGCTCAGAATACCACGCCCAAAACAGGAGAAGAAGAAATGATACAGTGGATTCTATTGGGATTGCTTGGTTTATCAGTAGCTATTGTTATATTATTGATTGTTGTGGCTGTACAATTGATAAGTATATTACAAAAAGAAACAAGCAAGTCTCTTGGAGAAAAATATACCATTTGGGAAAGATTGGTTGGCTTTCAGCCTAAATCGCATGAACAAAAATTGCTATTGGACGAAGATTTTGATGGTATTAAAGAATTAGATAATGCTATTCCTGCTTGGTTTAACTGGTTTTTTGGACTTACTGTTGTTTTTGCTCTCTTATATTTTCCTGCTTATCACATCTGGAATATTGCTGATGTTCAGGAGACTGAATACGATAAAGAAGTAAAAGTGGCTGAAATCAAGAAGGAAGAATACTTGAAAAAAATAGCTAACAGCATTGATGAAAAAAATGTAAAAATTGTTAAAGATGCTAAAGAATTGCAAAAAGGGCAAGAATTGTACAAAGCAAATTGTATGGTTTGTCATGGAGAGAAAGGAGAAGGGAAAATTGGACCAAACCTTACAGATGAATATTGGTTGTATGGTAGTTCGGCAAATGAAGTATTCAAAACAATTAAGTATGGAACAAATAAAGGAATGCAGGCTTGGCAAAAACAGCTAAACCCTTTACAGATACAACAAGTAGTAAGTTTTATCCATACCATGAAAGGTACAAACCCTCCAGGTGCTAAAGAGCCTCAAGGAAAGAAAGAATCAGGAGAAAATGTTCCAAAAAATGAAGAAAAAGCAGTTTCTATGAAATAAAAAAAGCCCCAGATGGGGCTTTTTTATAAAGATTCTACCTCTATCCATTTTTTTGTTTCAGTATTGTTGTAATTGTAAGAGTTATCAATCACGTTTTTATAAAAAAACTTTCCATTCTGTTTTTTTATGGCTATCCAACTTCTCAGACTTGGGAAATTAAGTTTAGTAAGTCTTCGTAATTGATTGATATACACACATCTTACTTCTAAAAGAATAGCTCCGTCTTTCATGTTATCAATCACTCTTTTGAAAAGTTTGGCGGCAATTTCATCATCTTTGATGGGTGAGTACATATACAAAAAATCAGCTTTTTGATAAAAAGTACTATCAATCTCCAAAGCATCTCCTTTTACAATTTCAATTTCTTTATTAAAACCTTTTAAATTGTCTTTGCTTTCTTCAAACGATTCTTGACTATACTCCAAACCGTAAGCTTTATCAAAACCAATACAAAGTGAAGTAAAAAGCTTTTCTCCATTTCCCGAACCAATATCCATGAATACTTTTTGATTGGGTTCTCTAATAAGCATCACAGTTTCTACAAAACGCCCTAAATTATACCTGATAGCAGCCCAAAACTCTTTTTTTGCAGGAGTTTTATTGTAATTTTTATTAGAATATACAGCAGCAGCAAATTTAGTTTTGAGGGCAGCATCTTCACTTTTTCTACAAAACTCTACAACCTCGTTTTCAGAAATTTTGAGTTTTTCAAGCTCAGTGTGTAATTTACTATCATCAAAAAAGATATTGGCTTGCTTGAAAAAACTTGATTTGTCTTGTGCTGGATTGTTGGCAATAGGTTTGGATGTTTCGCAAGCTGTAAGAGCTATAAGCAAACAACCATATACATAATTTCTGATATTCATAAAGTGTATTGATGTTAAGTTTTTCAAAAATAAAAAAAAAGATTTGAGAAAGGAGAATATTGAGTGTATTTAATTTATCAGTTATATTTGAATTTATTAAGAGTCTCAAATGATTAGATAATTTTATAGAAAAAATAAAATAGAGCAAAGGAAACAGTTCATATATTCAGAAAATTTATACTTAAATAGTAAAACGTTGAGTAATTTTATTTTAATAATCATCAGTTTGGGTATGGGTGTTTTTCTGAAAAAATACCATCAAAAATTAAAACTACCTGTCCATACCCATCAGAGTATCAATGGTTTTGTATTGTATGTATCATTACCTGCAATGGCATTGTATTATGTTCCGCAAATTCGATTTTCGTGGGAAATAGCTTTACCCTTTGCTACAGGAATACTGATTTTAGGGTTTTCAATCCTGTTTTTTTATGCACTTAAAAACATTATAGGCTATAACCAAAATACTTTGGGTGCATTGGTACTGAGTTGTGGATTTGGCAATGTGTCGTTTATGGGCTATCCATTGGTAGAAGCTTTTTATGGAAAAGAGGGAATCCAAACGGCTGTTCTGATAGATCAAGGCACATTTTTAGTGCTTTCTACATTGGGTGTATTTTTGGCTGTTTATTTTTCTGATAAGAAGGCAAGCACCATGTATATGTTTAAAAAACTTCTATATTTTCCTTCTTTTGGGGCTTTTTTGATTGGAATTCTGATGGCCACCTTAGAACTCAATTTTCCTGAAAGCTTGCAAATCGTATTTAAAAGGCTTGCCGATACGCTCACGCCACTTGCTTTGTTTTCAGTGGGTTGGCAGATTAATTGGAAAGGAGAAGAAATTCCTTGGAGATATTGGGTTGTGGGTTTGAGTTATAAACTGTTTTTAGCTCCCTTGTTTTTTTATATTTTGCTCCAAAAAGCAACTCTTTTGCCTGACAAAGTCATGGTTTTGGAGGCAGCTATGGCACCCATGATAACCTCATCACTCATGGCTTCCGAACATGACTTAAACCCACGCCTGACAAGCTTTTTGGTGGCTGTGGGTATTCCTCTTTCCCTTCTAACTGTTAGTTTTTGGTATTGGCTGATGAATTAAAATTACCTCCAACGCTGGTTTTTATATTTTCTGCCATTATCTCGATTATCACCAAATTTCCTTGCAATGCCTAATTGGGTAAACAAACCACTATAAGTAAACAAATCTTTATTGCTGAGTATTCCATTCATGGTGAAATTGAGTCTTGGATCGTTTATTTCAGGATAGTAAGGTGCTTGATTAATATTTTCTTGTGTAATTTTGAATTCACTTTTCTTGGTTAAGATAAATAAATAGCCTACATCAGCTCTGAGAAGCCACTTGTCATTGACAGGTGTAGAGAGACTCAAACGAGGCCTTAGTCCAACAGCTCTATTCTTGAGCTTAAAATTTAAATCAGCTTTACGTTCAAATATAGCATCTACCATAGCAATGCTGGGTACATTTTCAGGAAATGTGTAAGAGCCAATTTTAATATTATTGGTGAGCCATACTAAATCTAAAACAGGGCGTATGGTAAGTAATCTTTCATTTTCGTAATAAGTAAGTTCAAAGTTCCAGCCTGCACCTACTTCAAAACTCCTAAGGAGAGGTTTTGTGAAAATCAGGTCAATACGAATCTCACCAAGTAACCCTTTTGTAAAACCAGTTTCAAAAGCTAAAGTTGCATTGAAAGCAGTAGTTTGTCCACCAGCTGATTTACTTGCTTTAATATTTTGCTGATTAGGAAATAGGCTATCTGTAAATGGATGATTATAGTTTAAAAGAAAATTGGTAGGTGTCATGGCTAGCTTCTTCATACCTAATGATGGTTGAATAGCCCAATAAGGTCTTGATGATTGATAAGAACGTTGAGGAAGCCACCTTTTTTTGGGTAATTGTGCATACGAAATACTCCAAAGACTGATACTCAAAATAAAAATAAAAATTGTTTTCATAACCAATTCTATATGCTCTAAATATCAAAATTATAGATTTTTTGAATTATCGCAATGTTTTATTCATAAAAAAAGCCCTTATGTTCTAATAAGGGCTTTAGAATTATCTAAATTAAGACTTTCTTAAAAATACTTATTTCTTGGTAGAATCGGTAGTTGTTTTTGTTTCCTTACCTTGAGCATTGTATTCTTCGTTTAAACCTTTCATTACATCTGTTGTTACATCCAAACGGCTATCAGCGTACCATGCCGTTACACCTTGTTTATAGCTTAAAATCATTTTATGACCATTTTTTTCAGCATAACGCTTCATAAAATCATCAATATTTTTATTGATTTTGTCAATAGACTCTTTTTGCATATTGCCTAAATTTTGACTCAAAGAGTTTTCATATTGCATAATTCTTTGTTCTTCTTCAGCAAGGCTTTTTTTCATAGTTTCAATTTCGCCTACTGTCATGGCACGAGCATTTTGTTCTGCTTTCAATACTTTGTCACGAAAAGCTGTCTTTTGTCTTTCAATATCACTACTGAAATCGTTGCCTTTTACTTGTATATCTTTGCTTGCTTTTTTGTATAACTCATAACCTGCAATAAGGCTATCAGTGTTTACATACACCACACTTTTGTCAATATTATCGCTTGGTTTATTGGTTGTTTCCGTTTTGGTAGTTTTGTTATCTTTCGATTTATCTGAATTACAAGCTACTAATACGCTTAAACTTAAGAAGGTAAAAAGGATAGTAATTTTTTTCATGTTGATTGACTTTTGATTTCTTGCGGGGCAAAGATACCAAAATTTGAAGTAGTAGAAATATTTTCGTTTATTTTTTTGATAAAAAAATAAAAATAGCTACATTTGCACTCCTAAAATGCTTGCGGAAGTGGCGGAATTGGTATACGTGTACGTTTGAGGTGCGTATGAGGCAACTCGTGGGGGTTCGAGTCCCCCCTTTCGCACAAAACCTTTTAATTTTAAAATTAAAAGGTTTTTTTATGTTTAGGGACACTTTCGTGTCAGTAAATATAGCATATTTAAAAAATCACTCCATTGGTAAAGTAAGAGCAATTTTATATTACTATTTCTGACAATAATTTGTCAAGTTCTTTTTTTATTTGAAAAGGGCTTTCTGTAAACAAAAACTTTAGGTTTAGTTGAATATCATCACTGATTTCATTTTTTTGTAAACCAACTATAATCTTTGTTTTTGCTTTCAAAATCAGTATTGAACTTTAGATTTTGTTTATTTACAACCCCATTTTCTACCAGAAGCTTTGTTTTTTTAGGGCAACGACAAGGATTATCAGAATTGACCAAGCCACATTTGCCTGAAACAAAGTTTAGTAATTCTGTCTTTGCCCTGTGTAATTTTACTCGATAATTAGCAGGAGTTATGTTAAATAACTCAGCTCCTAAATTATGATTGGCTTCAAAAACATCTCCTATAATGTAAATTAATCTTTGCTCCCGATTTAAACACATAAGCATAGCAGTAGAACACATTATACGGACTTCTTCTTATCTCTTCTTCTCCAAGAGTATTAGAGGTTGTATCTGAGAATCCAGCAAAATTTTGAGAGTTTTCAATCATTATCTTTTCCATTTTTCTCTTAGGGGTATTCAAAAAATGATTGAATGCTATTCTATAAAGCCAAGTTTTGAAACTGCTTTCACCTTTAAATGTTTTGAGATGTGTAACTACTTTAATTAGCACTTCTTGTGTTGCATCTAAGGCATCATCAGGATCAAGAAATAACCTGAGACTTATATTATAGATATAATGTTGATACTTTTTAATAAGTTGCTCTAAGGATTTTTTATCTCCTATCAATGCTTGCTCAACAAGCATTATGTCGTTTGTATTATTGTCTTTTGAAGAAAACATAGTTTTATTTTTCAAAGGATTTATTAATCAAATTCATAAAAAAAGAAATGGGTAATAGTTTTCTCAAATATAAAATGGTCATTGATTTTCTATTACCTATAGCATAACGTAATTTATTTTTATTATCAGTTGCTGCTTCAAAAACTGTATTAGCAACTTTTTCAGGTTCCAAAGCCTTGATAAAAGCATTTTGAGCCTTTTCTTGTAGTCTTTCTTGATAAGCTCTGTAATCATTTATTTGCGAATTTTTACCATAAGTGAACGAGATGCAAAATCTGTTTTTGTGGCACCAGGCTCTACTAATTTTACCTGAATACCTAATTTCATTAACTCATAATAAAGACTTTCTGAAAAACCTTCAACTGCCCATTTTGTACTATGATAGACACTAAATAAAGGGTAAGTCATTAAGCCACCAATAGAAGAGATATTAATAATAACACCTGATTTATTCTTCCTAAAATGTGGCAAAAACTCTTGAATCACATTCATTAACCCAAAAACATTTACATCATACATTTCTTGTCTTTGACTAGGTGTAGATAGTTCAAAGGCACCAAAGCCACCAAAACCTGCATTGTTTACGATAACATCAATTTTATTGGTTTGTTTTAAAACATATTGTAAACAATTTTGAATACTATCAATATTAGTAACGTCCATTTCCAAAGGAATTACATTTGAATGAGGACTGTTGAAATTCGTAGTATTTCGCATAGTTGCAAATACCTGCCAGCCTTGCTTGGCGAAATATAAGGCTGTTGCTTTACCAATCCCTGATGAAGCACCCGTTATTACAGCTGTTTGCATCATTGCTGGTTTTGAATCATGATAGGTGTATCAAAGAATTCATTTACAAAGTTTTTATTTTTAAAAAACTTCATGGCTGAAAGTTTATCTACCCAAATAGTCAGATAAAAAGTAGTTCCAGAATCTTTTTTTAGTTTCATAGATTTGATAATACCTTTTGCTGTTGAAAAATTAATTTGATTTTCTGAGGGAGTCATAACACACCAATAGTTCCCATTTTGTGATGGAAATTCAGCAAAACTTCTGATATCAAGAACTATATAAAAATCAACAATTCCTTTTTTGCCATATTTTTTTTCAGTTCTATCATACCAAGCCTGATTGAACCAAGTTTTAGCATCTTTTTCGGTTTTCCAAAGATAGATACCACCAAACTGTTTGTGATTTTCGGTAAAAGAATATAATTTCTGGTTAAGCCCTTTAATAGCTTTGTATTCAGGAATGGATTCTTCCATTTTGCCAATAATTAAACTCCGCCAAGCATACCAAGGCTTTTTAACTTTCGTAATGGTCAAAATAGTTGATGAAGTAGTATCAGTAATAACACTTTGATAAGGTTTTAATGCTTGTGTACTATTTACATGATTCCCATTACATGAAACGACACTTTGTGAAAGCATCACAACTACTATAAGAAGTCTATAAGTTGCCATTTTTTTTAAGGTTTTAAATGTGAAACAACTCTTAGACAGAAAATTTAAAATGTGTTACAAAGTTTCAATTTTTTCAAATAAATACACAATATGGTTTCTTTATAAAGGTTTTTCCTGAATGTTTAGACATGCCTCTAATTTGTTTTATTTTGCAATATGCTATTACTTTCATCCCAAAGTAAATGTGCTTTTCTAAATCATAACTATCTTTTGAGGAGAGTATAGCCCTATTTTTATCAAAATACTTACCACTTTCTCTATCCAAAAAATGTAATTAATATTATTTTCGCTGATGCTGAGTCATACCACCCATAACTTTTTCCATAATTTTTACTTTACCCCATCTTGGAACAGTTCTTAGAGAATAAACTAATAATTTTGTTAAAAAACCAGGTAAAACGGTTGTTTTACGTCCTAAAGCCTTTAAAATTGGAATACCAACTTGAGAAGGTGTCATAGACATAGACATTTTCATATTGGCTCGCTGACTAAATCCACTTTCTACAGGTCCAGGTGCAGCAGCCAAAACATCAACACCATATGGCTTTAGTTCTACAGCCAAAGCTTCTGCCAAACTTTGTACATAGGCTTTTGTAGCTGCATAATTTGCGGCAAAGGGTGTTCCTTGAAAACTAACCATTGAACTCATTAAAATAATTCCTCCCCGTTTTTGTTGTACAAATTGCTGACTGTAATAATGTGTGAGAGTTAATAATGCTTCGCAATTTACTTTCAGCATATTGATTTCTGAATGTATTGAACTATCAATAAATCTTCCTGATGTTCCATAACCTGCGGAAGCAATTAAAAGCCCAACATTTAAACCTTGTGTTGCTTGGATAATTTTGTCAATTCCATCTGCTTCTGAAACGTCAGAAGCAACAATTTTTATTTTAATATTGGTGTTTATTTTTAGTTGAGTTTCAATTTCTTGTAGTTTTTCTAAATTTCTTGAGTTGATAACAAGATTTAACCCAGCGGAAGCTAGTTGAGTAGCTAATTCAAGTCCAATTCCTGAGGAAGCACCTGTAATAATAGCCCATTCACCATATTTAGTTTTGAGCCTTGTTTTTTCGTTATTGGATAGTTTCATTTGGATAAAGGTTATTTAGTTGGAAACTTACTTGATAATTTGATGCTTTGTATTTGTTCAATATGTCTTTCTAAGTGTGCGGACATCAATAAAAGTGTTTGATACAAATCTATCTTACCTGTTAATGGATGTTTCCAGTAACGATTTCTTAAATCATCTTTTGTAGATTCAATGTAAATAAGTGTTTTGTTTCTCTGATTCTGGAAAGTAACAATAGCTTCTTGTATGTTAGCGAATTTGTTGGATGGTTTAAAAACTTCAGGACTTTTTGCTTTCCATTTCCTATTGGTCATTTTTGGTTGTATTTCATTGTCTTGTATTTTTATTTTTTTTCTCAGTTTTGGGTCAGCAGGTCGTTGCATTTCTTTTTCGAGAATTTTTGAAAATTCCAATTCAGCTAAAGTAATATGTTCTATACATTCGGCAATAGTCCACTTGTTCTCAGACAGTCTATAATTTAATTGTACTTCAGTTAGATTTTGTATTGCTTCATTAAATTTTAACATTGAGTTATTTAAAATTTCTTTCATTTTCATTTTTTCCTTTTCGGTTAGTTGAGGTGTTGTTTCCTCTGCTCTTGTTTTTATTACTTCGAGCCAGTGTTCGTGAAGATTAAGTAGTTTATTAGGTTGAAATACTTTTTGTAGGAAAGTCAAAAAACCATTTTGGGCTTCTGGTGTTATTAGCCTACAACCATTGGCCGTTGGTACAATTACCCAAGCGTGATAGGCTGTTAGATTTCCTCTGCGGACTTCCCAAGCCATTCTTTCATTAGGTACAAACTCTTTCATAATAGGCACAAGATGTAAGCCCATGGTATGCATTTTAAAAGCCAAATTATTTTTCAAAGTTGTTGCAGTAATATCTAAATATTCTACTGGGCTTTCTACGCCTTTATAAAAGGTATGCCATTTTTTTGCATCAATTAAAATATTCCAAACCGTTTCAGGTTTGGCATTGATTTCAATTTCGTTATGAACATACCATTTGGCTTTTGAAGGATTAAATTCTTCTGGCCATACCACGAGATTGGTAGAAGGGGAGAACTTCTTGGTCTTATAAGACTTTACAGCATTGTTTTGTGCAAAAACAGAGAATGTTAAAGCAAATAATGTGAGTATGAAAATGAATTTTGCCATTGCAATTAAATTTAAATTACAATGTAAATTTCAGTAAACTAGAAGATTCTAAACGATAACAAATGTTTATACTTTTGGGATTTTGGCTTTTTTTAGTCGACTTAAATGTACAGAAGTTATACCCAAATATGAAGCAATCATGTGTTGTGGTACTCTATTATGAATATCAGGAAAAATGGCTGTTATATTATCATAACGCTGTTTAGGCGTTCTTATATACATGTTTTTAATTCGGTCATCTTGATAAATAAAGTAAAATTCAGCAATTAGTCGCCCCATTTTCTGACCTTCTCTAAGGTTTTTATAACCCCATTCTATAGCAGAACGTGGTAAAATAACAGTTTCTGTTTCTTCTAATGTCTGTAAACTATAAATGGAAGGTTTTTTTTGAATGAAATTTGAATAATCAGCTATAAATTGATTTTCAAGTGCAAAATGTATACTATGTTCTACTCCGTTATGGTCAGTTATTAAAACTCTGATAAGTCCTTTATTAATAAAGAATATTTCATTTGGAATAGCATTAGGTTGACTTATTGTTTCCTGTCGTTTAAATGTTTTGGTAATAGTTTGACTAAGAAAATCATTGAGTTCATTTTCTGAAACAGTAATCATTTGTTTCATTACTTGTCTAATTTGCTGCTCCATTTATTTTAAATGAGTGTTTAATGTATTAACACAATTGTAGAATTAAAACCAATCTGCTTGGCTAATATACAAATTTTAAACAAACAAAAAAGTTGAGCTTTAATTTAGCTAGAAGCTTTTATTGAATAAATTACATGATGTTAAGCTTATTATGTTTTTCACATAAAACTGTTTATCCTATATCTATTAATCAATAAAAAACATCAAAAATGGGTATAATATTTTGTAGAATTTAATTGAAATTATAAATTTTAGATTGTTTTATTCCTCATAAGACTGGAGTTTTTTAGCTAAGAAATGTAAGACTCTATTCAAATCTTTTTTAAGATTAGGTTTAATTGGAATATAAATAGTAGGTTTTTCATGTCCTGTTGAAATTGCTCCTAATTCTGAATCTATAACCCATTCT
The DNA here is from genome assembly GCA_001281695.1 of bacterium 336/3. Taxonomy (NCBI): domain Bacteria; kingdom Pseudomonadati; species bacterium 336/3. The sequence continues at coordinate 1,371,139 of LJIE01000001.1, forward strand.
AACTTATCAAGATTCTTCATGGATTTACTAAAAAACACAATAAGTTCTCCATTACAATTGCTATCTTTCTTATTTGCTAGGGTAATATTTTTTCTGTCTAATAGAAGGAAATTAATTCTTTCATTGTATTGCATGCACATATTATCTCCTACAATTTTAATGGCAATACTCAAAGCATTGTTATTAGCTTTTCTCATTAAACCAAACCTTATTGAAAAACCAATACTTCGGGTTTCATTTTTATCAGTAAATAAAACAGATGAGAAAACAGTATCTTTTTTACCAAAACTTTCCCACATAACTAAGGAGTCTAATAAAAAGCCATTTTTTTGACTATAAACCAAGTTTGTAGAAAGGATAAATAAAAGTGTAAGAATCAGTTTTTTCATAGAAAAATATTTTGTTGGATTGGTTAGAAGATAATTGGACATACAAAATTACAAAAAATAAAAAAACCTCTGTAAAATATTTACAGAGGTTTTGTGGCGTTTAACAACGCATATACTATCCATTATAAATCATCTTCTTCAGTATCAAGTTCGTCTTCTTGCATTTCTTCTAAACCTCCTTGATCTGTTCCATTGAGTTTTCTACCTTTTCCCCCTTTGCTTTTATTATTTTTACGTTCTTGAGCTTTTTGTTTCATTTGAGCTTTTAAAGCTTCATAATCAGTTTTTTGTTTGTTATTAAGCAAAGCAATTGTTTTTGTATCCCTTACTTGGTTTGCCTCTTTGATTCTCTCTCTATAAGCTTTGATATCTACAGCTTCACCTGTTTTGCGTTTAGTTTGTACTTCTTGACGTATGCTGGCAATTTGTAAGGCTGTTTCTTTGTTGATAGAACCTATTTGAGTACTTTGCTCACCATTTAATTTGAGCCTTTTGGTCATCATTTGAGTATATCTGGCTGCTCTTTCTTCAGGATTTTTAGGTTTTTGAGCATTTCCTCCACGTCCACCACGCTGAGCAAAAGAGCTTATAGCAATCAGCAATAAAAGTGATAGAAGAACAATATTCTTTTTCATAATAATTTTTAATTTAAGTTTGAAGGTTAGATGATTTACTATACAAAAGGTTTAAAATATAAAATAAAAAATTATATTCTAGAAAGTATGATGAGATAAAAAGATAAAGAAAGTGTATATTTGTAGTTATGTGAAAAATAACGATTCAAATAGAGCAATATCATTTTTAGAGAATAAATATTTTAATATTTAGCATTGATTATCAATGAATTATAATGATAAAATATGAAATTAAAATTGTGTGTAGTTTGAATACTTTTTTTATCTTTACAAAAATTATAATAACATTTCTAATAGAAAAATAATATCTATGATTCGTGTCAATACAACCATTTTTATCTTTATAGTTAGTTTCTTATCTATATTTTCGCCAATACATATATATGCACAAGGCGATAATTTTATGGTTCAAAAATCTGGACTAAAAGTGGCTTATAGTCTACAAAACTTACGCAATGTCAAAGACAATCTGGGTAATAGTTGTGATGAATACAAAGTTACAGTTTATTTTATTAACACAACCAATGACAATTTGGGTGTGGTGAGTTCTTTGTCTGTAGTTTCTTCTCCAAATTGCGTTAGAGCAGGAAGCACCACTCCTGAAGTTCAGAAAGAGACTTTTACACTCAATGGTGGTGATGTTACAGAAAAAACTTATACCATGTTTTTACTTACTGGTGTCACTCCAAGTAGTCAAATAAAGTTACTCATGTTGGATGTGGTAAATAACACACAAAAACAACTGAATGATCAAAAAAATAAAGAAAAACAACTTTTAGAAGAAGAACGCAAACGTCTTGAAAAAGAGAAAGAAGAAGCAAATGCAAGAATTATCAAACAGCGTGAGGACGAGCAGAAGCGTATAGAACGCCAAAAAGAAGAAGAACGTAAATTAGAATATGATAAGATGAGCCTTGAGGATAAACGCAAGGCAGAACAACAAAAATTTGAAGCAGATAAACTTAATAAAGAGTTAGAAATCCGTAAAATGGAAAGTTCAGGGTATATTTTGTTTATGGTTGATGTAAAAGCAGAGATTAAAATTGATGGTGTACTGATGAAGACTGTTGAGGCAAATGAAAGTTACAAGGCACTTGTCAATCCAGGTCAGGTATATATTGAAGTTACACCTGTGGTAGAGCCAAAACTTGCCATTAAGCAGGTTGCTATCATCAAAATTAAAGAACAAGTTGTAAAAACTTTTAAGTTTTATGCAAAAGTAAAAAAGAAAGAAGATGCCCGTAAAATTGCAGATGACCTTGAAAAGAAAATAGCAGAAAGCAAAAGACTTTCAGAAGAAGAAACAAGAAAACAAAGGGAAGCTCTTTTGGCAGATGCTAAAAACTATGCAGAAAGGTTAAAAAAAGGTCGTGATATGACCTTGACAGAAGTTTTGGGTGAAGATATTGTAGAGTTTGAAGGCAACGGAATAACCCCTTTTATGCAGGCATTGCTGGAAAATAAAACGAAAGAACTTACACTTTTACAACTACTTGGTACTGACATTCATCAAACAAATAAGGCTGGTGTGCCTCCTATCGCTATCATGACACTTGCCAATGCATTGGGTAAAGCAGATACCTCAGTAATACGTATGCTTGCACGCAAAAATGCCCCAAAGAGCTTCAAAGGCAATGTTTTTTTGGATAAAGAAAAGAAAAATGCTGTAAAAACACTTTTAGGGATAGCTGTTTTCTATAATAAAATAGATTTGGTTCGTTATTTTGTGGAAAGTATGAAAGTTGATAAAAATGAAAAAATCAATGATTTGGGACAAACAGCACTGATTTTAGCAACCATCAATAATCAGAAAGATATTGTAGATTATCTTGTAGCACAAAATGCAGATGCAAATATAAGAGATAATACGGGTAAAATTGCTTTTAACTATGCCGTCGAAAGCCTTACAACAGATGCTTCTACACCTATTATTACCACCCTTCTTGAGAAGAATTTAGATGTAAATATGCCTATTTCGCTTGCTGATAGCTCTACTACTAGTTTGCTTATGCTTGCAACAGAAAGAAATCAGAAAGTACTTGTAAAAAAATACTTGGAAAAAGGTGCAAAAACAGAAATAACCAATAAAAATGGTCAGACTGCTATTTTTTTAGCAAAAGACCCTCAAATATTAGAAATGTTACTAACTGCAAAAGCCAATATAGACCATACAGATGGAAAAGGGAATACTATTCTTGCCTATGTGGATAAACCTGAAAATGCCCGTTTATTGTTAGAAAAAGGAGCTAGTTTATACAAAGGCTATCCTTTGCATCGTGCTGTAGAAAATGGTTATTTGGAAGTTGTAAAGGTTTTTTTAGAGAAAGGAGCTTCTCCAAATTATACCAATATGAATGGAGAAAACACACTTCATATTGCTGTTCTTAAAGACCAACAAGAGATAGCTAAACTTTTGATGTCAAAAGGTGGTAGTCCAAAAGATAAGAACTTTCAAGGAAAATCAGCTTTAGACCTTGCCAAAGCTACAAAAAACAAAGAAATGCAAGTGATTTTGAAGAAAAAGAAATAAGTCAAAGCTTTTTAAATAATAATTATTGAAAAAATTAAATTTTACAGAAAGGGAAAAAGTATTTTTTCCCTTTTTTGTTCATATACAAAGAGGAATAAAGAAATACTTATAAGCTAAAAAGTATATTCTGTATTGTAGTTGATATAAAGTGACGATAAATAGCTGTTTAGAGGAAAAAATGCATTTCAATAAATTTTCTGACAAAAATGGATACTGTTTATATTTATTAAGTTAGTATTAATTGTAAAGACAAAAGATCAATATGTATAATGACAATTATGAAACATGCTCAAAAACTTATGTAACACTTCGTATTTATTGCGACCTTTTTCAACCAGATAAATTAACTGAATACCTTGGAATTTTGCCCTCAGAAACACAAATAAAAGGACAGGAGAGTAAACAGCTGACTAATAAATTAATTGAAAAGAATGGTTGGTTTTTGACAACAGAAAATATTATAAAATCTAAGGATAGTAGACGACACATTGACTATTTAGCAGACAAGTTATTACCAATAAAAAGTAAATTGAAATCGCTTATTGCAGACGGGAGCGAAGTTGACATAAGCTGTTTTTGGGAATCTGAAAGTGGACAAGGTGGACCAACATTGTCGCAACAACAATTGTCAAAACTTGCGGAACTTGGTATTGAATTGTGGTTCGACATATATTAAATAACACTAGAACAGCTCAAGGAAAAGAAATTAGATAATTAAAAATGAAAAGTATAATCTTAACACTTACAACAATACTGTTTTGTATTTCTTGTTCGCTTCAAAAGAGAAGTGAAACACATTTCAACACTAAGAATAGTAATTATAAAATTCATGGTGAATTTAAAACTTATTTCGACAAGTGTGGAGTTGCAGGTACAATTGTAATTTTTGATAAAAATAATCAAGAATGGATTTTATTAGATACAACAAGTATTAAGACTGAAAGTTTGCCTGCTTCAACTTTCAAAATTATCAATTTACTGATTGCATTAGAAACTAAAACCATAAAAGACGAAAAAGAAATTATAAAATGGGTTGGTAAAACTGACACAGTAAAATATGGTTATAGACCAGAAATTTATCACGATATGTCTGTTCATGAAGCATTTGATGTTTCTGCAGGTTGGGTATTTATTGAGTTAGCAAAAAAAATAGGCAAAGAAAAATATAAAAAATACTTATCAGCTTGTAATTATGGTAATCTTAACCTTACTGAAAAAAATGATGACTTCTGGAACATTGGTAACTTTGCCATTTCACCTATGAATCAAGTAGAATTTATCAAAAAAATATATGAAGAAAAATTGCCTTTTTCAAAGAGAAATATAGAAATAGTTAAAAGAGTAATGATAACTGAAGAAACTGATAACTACACTATAAGAGCAAAAACAGGATGGACAAGAGAGAATAACACAAATACAGGTTGGTGGGTTGGTTATTTAGAAGCTAACAACAATACTTATTTCTTTGCAACTCGTTTATTACAAGACAGGAATAAAAACAGAAACGATTTTGGAAGTTGCAGAAAAGAAATCACAAAGAAAATATTCTATGATTTGGGGTTTTTAAAAAATAATGATGAAAGTTTTAAAAAAGGCAATTATCTATTCAATTCTATTGACCATATTCCTATTGTGGTAAGCGATTTAGAAAAAGTCAAAGATATTTTTAAAAACCAATTAAATTTTACAATAAAAGAAGGAAAAACTCATGAAGGTATAAAAAACTGTTTTGTGAAATTTCAAGATGGCACTTATCTTGAATTCATTGAACCATTGGATAGTTCTCAGTCTATTGGAAAGTATTATACTAATTTCTTAAAAATAAGACAAGGTAGCACTTCATTGGGTATATCTATCAAAAATACTGACTTAGCAAAGAAGGTGCTATCAGAAAAAAATATTTCATTTTCTGCTGACAGTAATAAAATTTGGCAAACTATTGAACCTGAAAACTCGGAATGGTTCTTTATTGAATACACTAATAAAAATTGGAAAGAAAATTCAACAAATACTACTCATTTAAATACTGCCATTTCACTAAATTCAACATACATTTTAAATGATAACATTGATAAAGAAGCGAAAAAATATAAACTTCTTAGTTTTACAGAAGCTGAAAATGGTGAGTTTTTAGGAACATCCTACAAACTATTTAAAATAGGAAAGAGTAATTTGTATTTGTTAGATGGTAAAAAGTCATTCAAAATAAATCAACTACTTAATTCAAAAAAAATGCAAGGAATTTGTGGTTTCGAAATCAAAGTAAATTCACTTCAAACATTCAACAAACAAATAAAGCAAAATGACAACATAAAATATGAAAAGACCAAGACAACAATTCATTTTAAAGGTTACAACATTTTTATGATATTTACTGAATAGATAAATCTTACTAGTCAAAGAAAACCTTTCGTTAATATCGTATGGGCAATAGTAGAGTTAACGTTTTTCAAAACCAGCCCTAAAATGTTATGTGTAACATCATAAAAAAATTAATAATACTTAGACACAAAAAATAATCATGCTATGACTGACATTGACCAGCATTTTAGAAAGCTTGAAAGAATGTATTTACTTTCTGCACCTATAAATAAAGATGTTTATAGTGGTATTAAATTGAGTGTTTCAAATGAGCGAGGAGAGTTATTGCTTAAAATTGAACCGAAATTTTTTCATGCAGCTAATTCACTTCATGGCTCTGTTTACTTTAAAATGTTGGATGATGCTGCTTTTTTTGCTGTTAATTCTATAGTTGAAGATGTATTTGTTTACACAGTTTCTTTCAATATTCAGATATTGAGGCCTGCGACAGAGGGCATCATTAAATCAATTGGAGAATTGAAATTTAAATCCAACAATTTATTTATTGCTGACTCAAACCTATATGATGAAAACAATAAACTAATTGGTCGAGGGACTGGCAATTTCATGAAAAGCCGGATTGAATTGAATGAAGAAATAGGTTATAAGTAATGAATGATATAACACGTTAGTTTGGTAAAAGCAGGCAAACGGCAGTAGAAAAAGAAAAACCAGAACATCTTTATGAAAATATTCTGGACTTTTGAAAAGAGATTGATAAGGTTGATTAAAACCTGAACATTCTATTATTATGTGCTAAATCTGTAGTAGAGACAGATTGAATCACATTCCAAAATCTTACCTGCTTTCATTTGGAATAAATCGTAAAACACTTGAACATGTTTTTGAAAAAATAAAAAAGCTCAAAAAGATTTTGAGCTTTTTTGTAATATGTTATTCAAGCATTCTTATTTTAAACCATTTTCGCTTTTTCTGAGTAATTCCTGAATGGCTCTCTCCAATTGTTGGTCTTTACCTTTAAGTAATTGAGCTGGCTCATTAGGTACTTTTACATCTGGTTCTAATTGTGTGTTTTCCATATATTTTCCTTGCATATCTGTCATACCTACTTGTGGAATGCCAAATACAAGGGTCGGATCTATTTGTGTTTCCCACCAAACGGCTGTTCCTGTTCCTGGTACAGGCATTCCAACAGTTTTTCCGATTTCATACGATTTGTAAGTAACTGGAAATAGATGAGCATCAGAATAGTTACTTTCGCTCATCAGAACTACTGAAGGTTTTGACCATTTACGCATAGGCTCTACACCCATTTTTTGCTCACGTGGTACCATTTCCATATATTTTTTTCCACTTAAAAAGGTGGCTAAATCATCATGTAACCATCCACCACCATTGAAGCGAGTATCTACCACCAAGCCTTCTTTGGCAATATGTTTGCCCAAAACATCATCTACAACTGTTCTATAGCTGGGGTCGTTCATACCACGTACATGTACATAACCAATTTTACCACCAGAAATTTTCTCCACTTCTTTGGCCTGACGAGCCACCCAGCGTTTGTAGAGTAGTTCGCTTTCTTCACCTCTTGAAATAGGTTTCATGGATTCCTCAAAACGATTGTTGCTTTTGGGATCAAAAACAGAAAGTAAAATCAACTGATTTGCTTTTCTGTTGAGTAGAATACTGCAATCTTTTTCAGAAGTAATAGCTTCACCATCAATCTTTTCGATAATCATGCCTGCTTTAATCTTAGATTGAGCATTATCAAGTGGGCTACGGGAAATGATTTCA